>JAUNUS010000008.1 GCA_030538055.1 Neisseria sp. | reverse complement strand
CGTCTTTCTTTGCTTACTTTCTTTGACGAAGCAAAGAAAGTAAGTCGCCGCGCGGTGATAGAGCGCGAAGTGAACAGCTTCTGTAACGCAATATAAGCTGCCTAAAACGAAGTTTCTGCGAAGCTAAAACAGTTTTCTATCTTTCAGGCAGCCTTTTTTACATTTACATGCCAAGCTCTTTCAAAAAGCGCACATCGTCCGCCCAGCCGGATTTCACCTTCACCCATACGCGCAAAAACACTTTGCTGTCCAACAGCTTTTCCATATCCAGTCGGGCTTCGGTGGAGATTTTTTTGAGACGCTCGCCGCCTTTGCCGATGATGATGCCTTTTTGCCCGTCTTTATCCACCAAAATCGCGGCGTGAATGCGGATCATATGATCTTCTTCGGCAAACGATTCAATCTCGACATTGACCGCATACGGCAGCTCTTCGCCCAGATAGCGGAACACTTTTTCGCGCACGATTTCGGCGCACAGAAAGCGTGACGATTTATCGGTGAGCATGTCCTCGGGATACAGCGGCGGACCGGGCGGCAGGTGCGCCGGAATGCGCGCGCGCAATTCGCCCAAGCGCAAACCGTGCTTCGCACTGACGATTTCACAGCCGATGAACGCGTGCTTCTGTTCAATCTCCGCCGCAAAACGGGCTAAGGCTGCCTGATCTTTGATTTTATCGAGCTTATTCACCACCAGCAGCACCGGCCGTCCGGCAGGAATTTGCTTGAGCACGGCAGCATCCGCCGCATCAAAACGCCCCGCTTCCACCACCAGCAACACCAAATCCACCGCCGCGAGCGACTCGATCACGTTTTGATTGAGACGGTCGTTCAAAGCGTTGCGGTGACGGGTTTGAAAACCGGGCGTGTCGGTAAAAATAATCTGCGCGGACGTATTGCTGTACACGCCGTTGATTTTATGGCGCGTGGTTTGGGCTTTTTTGGAAGTGATGCTGACTTTTTGCCCGATTAAATGGTTCATTAACGTGGATTTGCCGACATTGGGGCGGCCGACAATGGCGACAAAGCCGCAGCGAAAATCAGATTCGGTCATGTTTTTTGAGTGTGCTTTTTGGGAGGATGATTCGGAAAACGCTGGCGCAGAAACTGCAAAGCTTCTTCGGCGGCGATCTGTTCGGCGGCACGGCGGCTGCTTGCCTGCGCTTGGGATTGAAAGCCCAGCTCGCCCAAATCGCATTGAACTTCAAAGGTTTGCTGATGCGCCTCACCGGACTGGCTGATGATGCGGTATTTGGGCAATGCCAAGCGTAAGTGTTGCAAGGTTTCTTGGAGCAGCGTTTTGGCGTCTTTACCCTGATTGGTCGCGTCCGGCAGACGGATGCGCTCGGCAAACAATTGACGCACCAGCTTTTCCGCACGGGCGAAGTCGGCATCGAAACTGACCGCAGCAAATAACGCCTCCATCGCATCGGCAAGAATCGACGGGCGATTAAAACCGCCGCTTTTCAGCTCCCCCGCGCCCAGAAATAAGGCATCGCCCACGGATAATTCTTGCGCAATCTGCGCCAAAACGTCCTGATTGACAAGATTCGCCCGCAAGCGCGACAGCTCGCCTTCGCTCAATTCAGGAAAAGCGTCAAACAGCATTTTCGCCACGGTGTAATTCAAAATCGCATCACCGACAAACTCAAAGCGTTCGTTGTTTTTCGCCGAAAAACTGCGATGGGTTAAGGCCTGCCGTAAAAGTTCAGGCTGCCTGAAAGTGTAGGCGATGCGTTGTTGCAGCCGTGCGACTGCTTGCTGGCTGCGAAGTTTACCAATACTCATGGTGATGAATAAAATTTTGCCAAAAGCGTTATTCTAACGGGATTAAGCCAGTGATTCAAAAGAAAAGGCAGATTTCGTGCAAAAAAATCACCTTTGGTGCTTGACAGGTTTTTCAACGCTCTTTATAATTCGCTTTCTTTGTTGCACCCGTAGCTCAGTTGGATAGAGTATCTGGCTACGAACCAGAGGGTCGGGCGTTCGAATCGCTCCGGGTGCGCCAAAACACTGCGCCCATCGTCTAGCGGTTAGGACATCGCCCTTTCACGGCGGCAACCGGGGTTCGATTCCCCGTGGGCGTGCCAGAATTCAAAGGCTCGGCTTTTTGCCGAGCCTTTTTGTATGCCCATTTCCAACGTGCATCATGAGTTCCTGAGAAACTCATGACGGCGGCTTTAACCGCTCTTTTTTTTGGACAAACAAGAAGCCGTCCAATCCACTCGCCAAAGTTTTCAAAGATTCCTTAATAAGAAATTTTTGCGAAAACCGCACAACATCAACACACAACCCCCATCAACAAGACAAAAAAATCCCGCAACTTGACGTTGCGGGATATAAAACTCACAAGAGTGAGGAAGGAAAGGTTGGGTTAAATAACCATAATGCCTTGCTGGATATAGACATCATTATTATGGCTACCACCTGCATAGTTATGATGATAAACGTCATAAGAGATTCCGTCTACTGTTGCCGAGCCGATTTTCGCCCAAGAGCCGCCGCCGGCATCTTTCAGGTTGCGATCGGTATCGGAGTTCCAGTCGGTACTGCCCAAATCAACCTTGCTGTTACGGTTACCTTGGACAAACAACGCACCGTCACGGCTTGCATCATTGAGCAAGTCTTTATAACGAATATCCAATACATTATTGCCTTGCAGATCGACTTTCTCAAAGCCGCTGATGTTGGCAGTGGAAATATTGGTCACATGTTTCCACGCACCCGAGCCCTGCACCAATGAGCCGTCTTGGGTATAGTTCAAGATTAAGGTGTCCTCACCGCCGCCGCCATTGATTTTGCCATCAATGGTTTTGCCGGAGAATACGACGGTGTCATTACCATTATCCAGATTGATGCGCGCTCCTGACAGCATGGTTTTCACGTACACGGTATCGTTGCCGCTGCCCATGTTGAGGATGGTATTCGTCCCCATAAAGCCGCCGATAGAAACCGTATCGTCACCGCTGCCCATCTCGATGCGACAGTCGCTCAACATATTGCCGTTGATGTACACGCTGTCGTTACCGTCGCCGGCATCAATCAGGCTGCCGCTCGTCACATGACCGCGTACGGTCATATTGTCGTCGCCGCTGCCCAGATAAGCACGTGCATTGGATAGCAAATCCGTACCCACTACCAGCGTGTCATTGCCCGAACCCATGTTTACCAAGGTGTTCGTGCCCATAAAGCCGCCGATGTGGGCAATATCGTTATCGCTGCCCATGTCGACTTGGCAATCACTCACCATACTCCCTTTGAGGTTCAACGTATCGTTACCGCTGCCCATAATGACACGGGTATACGCCGTCATATTGCCCAAGCCGCCATTATCCAACCGGCTGCCTGAAGACACGCCGGTGTCGATACGGTCATCGCCTGCACCAGTATCAATATTCATCCAGCCGCCGGCAGGATTTTTGTTCCAGATATTGCCTTGGGTGCCGATGGTCCACGGGCTCTTTCTGCCGTTACCGATTTCCAGCCAGTCATTACCGCCGGTGGTCACGAACGATTCATACGTGCTCGGCCCGGTGTCTGCATCCCAGTCGGAAGCGGCGGTGTAAACCTGATAATGCCGCCCTGCTTCTGCCGGCGCAGATTCATTACCGGCTTTATCCATCGCCACCGCATGAACCGTGCCTTGAGCGTAAACCCCGTTCAGGCTGAATTGCCCTTGGGCGTTGGCTTGCGCCCAGCCAAGGTCGTTACCGCCGGCATCACGGATAATCACCACTGAACCGGCTTCTGCCCATCCGCTGATTTCGCCGTTACGCACCACCACTGCTTCAGGTGCGTTCGGTGCGGTAGCATCTACCGTGACGCTGATTTCATTGGTGTAGGCAACGTTACCGGCTTTGTCCGTCACTTTGGCGCGATAAGTGTAGTCGCTGTCGGCCATGTTCAGTTGCGCCGCACCGGTATTGACCCATGCTCCGTTGGTTTTCACCTGATAGGTAATGCGGCTGCCTGCTTCCGCGCCATTCACTTGCAGACCGTAGTTTTGGTCGTTGGTGTAACTGTCGCGATCCGTGCCGTGCAGATACGGGTTTGCACTGTCGGTGAAGTTGGTCAGGGTCAATACGCCTGCTTTCACTTGCGTATCAATGATGGCGGTATCCAGTCCGGTGACGGATTGGTTGCCTGCCGCGTCTTGAATGTACGCGCTGACTTCTACCGTTTTGCCTTCGCCCGGATTCGCCACGGTCATGACGTAACCGTCCGCGATATTGTCTACGGTCAAGACGACTTCGCGCAATGCTCCGTTCGCATCAATCACAAGCTTATCGCCGACTTCCACGTCCAGCATCGGCAAGGTGATTTTCACGTTAATCGGATTATTGGAGTTACCCAGCTCTGCCGAGCTGATGTAGCCGTTATTATCGGCATCCGAAGTAATCACCACTTGCGGGCCGTTCAAGCCGCCCGGCGCGGTGGTATCGACAACGGCACTGTCTTGACCTGTCAGCGAAGCATTGCCTGCCGCATCTTTGACATAGGCCTCAACCAGCAACTCTTTGCCTTCGCCCGGATTAGGCGTATCAAAAACATAACCGTTTTGCAGCATATCGTCGCTGACGGTCACTTGTTGTTGCGCGCCATTCACCGAAATCACCAGAGTGTCGCCAACCATGCTGCCTGAAGGCACGGTGATTTTCACACCAATGTCGCCTTGCAGTTCTTTGGCGTTAATCCAGCCGTCATCGTTCGCATCTTCGGTGATCACCACCAACGGCGCGTCCGCACCATAACCCGGCGCGGTAATGTCGATGACTGCGCTATCGCTGTGCACAGCAGAAGCATTACCCGCAGGGTCTTTCAGGTAGCCTTCGACTTTGACTTCCTGACCGTCGCCCGGATTGGTCACGGTCAGAGCCACGTTGCCTTGTTGCACTGCTTCGGCAGTCAAGACAACGGTTTGTACTTTGCCGGATTGATCGGTCACGACCACGGTGTCGCCAACTTCTGCCGTTTGCGGCAAGGTCACCAACACATCGATTTCACCTTGCAGTTCCGCAGCGTTAATCCAACCGTCGTTATTCACGTCTTCGGTGATCACTACTTGCGGAGTGTCAGGCGCGGTCAGATCCAGTGTTGCGCGGTCTTCGCCGTCCAGCGAGCGGTTACCTGCTGCGTCGGTGACGTAGGCGGTGGCAATCGCTTCTTGACCGTTGTTCGGGGTCGCAATCGTGGCGGTGACGTAGCCGTTGGCTAAGTCGGCTGCGCTAAGGGTCAGCTGTTGTACCGCGCCGCTTTGGTCGGTCAGTACAACGGTGTCGCCTGCTTCGACATTCGCCAATGCTTTGCCGTTGGCGTCTTGCAACGATACGCGTACTTCGACTTGTTCGCCGCCGGCTTTGAACTCTTGGGCGTTGATGTAGCCGTTATCGTCGGCATCGCCTACCAGTGTGACGGTCGGGGCTTGGTCGGCTTTGCCGTCGTCGTCGCTGTCGCCCGGTACTTTCAAGTCCAGCATCGCGCTGTCTGTCGATACTTCGGAGAGGTTGCCTGCGGCATCTTTGACATAGGCTTCGACTTTGACTTCTTTGCCGTCACCGGGGTTGGTGGCGGTAAAGTCGATGCTGCCTTTTTGCACCATGTCCAGCGTTAAGGTGATGCTTTGGACTTTGCCCGATTGGTCGGTGATGATGACGGTGTCGCCTGCTTTGGCACTGGCAGGCAATGCTACCGATGCGTCAATCTCGCCTTGCAGTTCGGCGGCGTTGATCCAGCCGTCGTTGTTTGCGTCTTCGGTCAGGGTGACGATCGGTTCGCCCGGCATGCCGATTTGAATGCGTGCGTCGTCTTGTACCGGCCCTGCGTGGTTGCCCGCGAGGTCTTTGATCTCGGCGGTGGCAACAAAGTCAGTACCGTTGGCCGTCGGGTTAAACAATGCTTTCAGGCTGCCTGAATCAATATCGGCTTGGGTCAGTGTCACCACTTGGGCGGTGTTGCCCGATGCGTTGATGGTGACGGTATCGCCCACTGCCGCGCCTTGCGGTAAGGTGACGTTCACTTCGACTTTGCCGCCGTTCAGTTCGGCTTGGTTGATGTAGCCGTCGTTGTTCGCGTCGGTGGCGATTTCGACGTTTAAGCCGGTGTAAACGGTGGTATCGACCAGTGCGTCCGCTTTGCCTGCCGCGCCGGTATTGCCTGCCGGATCGGTCAATGCGGCGGTCACTTCCAGTTTGCCGTCTTGCGGTGCGGGTACGGTGGTATCGACTTTGCCTGCGGTGATGTCGCCATCGGTCAATACGATGTCGTGGCTGTTACCGTAATTGTCGGTAACGGTCAGGGTATCGCCTGCTTGTGCGCTGCCGGGCAGTTTAATGGTGACATCGACATTGCCTTGCAGTTCGGCGGCATTGATGTAGCCGTCGCCGTTCACGTCTTCGGTGATCACTACTTGCGGCGTGTCGGGTGCGGTCAGATCCAGTGTTGCGCGGTCTTCGCCGTCCAGCGAGCGGTTACCTGCTGCGTCGGTGACGTAGGCGGTGGCAATCGCTTCTTGACCGTTGTTCGGGGTCGCAATCGTGGCGGTGACGTAGCCGTTGGCTAAGTCGGCTGCGCTAAGGGTCAGCTGTTGTACCGCGCCGCTTTGGTCGGTCAGTACAACGGTGTCGCCTGCTTCGACATTCGCCAATGCTTTGCCGTTGGCGTCTTGCAACGATACGCGTACTTCGACTTGTTCGCCGCCGGCTTTGAACTCTTGGGCGTTGATGTAGCCGTTATCGTCGGCATCGCCTACCAGTGTGACGGTCGGGGCTTGGTCGGCTTTGCCGTCGTCGTCGCTGTCGCCCGGTACTTTCAAGTCCAGCATCGCGCTGTCTGTCGATACTTCGGAGAGGTTGCCTGCGGCATCTTTGACATAGGCTTCGACTTTGACTTCTTTGCCGTCACCGGGGTTGGTGGCGGTAAAGTCGATGCTGCCTTTTTGCACCATGTCCAGCGTTAAGGTGATGCTTTGGACTTTGCCCGATTGGTCGGTGATGATGACGGTGTCGCCTGCTTTGGCACTGGCAGGCAATGCTACCGATGCGTCAATCTCGCCTTGCAGTTCGGCGGCGTTGATCCAGCCGTCGTTGTTTGCGTCTTCGGTCAGGGTGACGATCGGTTCGCCCGGCATGCCGATTTGAATGCGTGCGTCGTCTTGTACCGGCCCTGCGTGGTTGCCCGCGAGGTCTTTGATCTCGGCGGTGGCAACAAAGTCAGTACCGTTGGCCGTCGGGTTAAACAATGCTTTCAGGCTGCCTGAATCAATATCGGCTTGGGTCAGTGTCACCACTTGGGCGGTGTTGCCCGATGCGTTGATGGTGACGGTATCGCCCACTGCCGCGCCTTGCGGTAAGGTGACGTTCACTTCGACTTTGCCGCCGTTCAGTTCGGCTTGGTTGATGTAGCCGTCGTTGTTCGCGTCGGTGGCGATTTCTACGCCTAAACCGGTGTAAACGGTGGTATCAATCACCGCTTGCGCTTTACCCTCGGGGCTGACGTTTTGCGCAGCATCGGTGACGGTGGCGGTGATGACGATGGTTTCGCCATTGGCGGGCGCAGGGAACGACACGGGGATTTTTTTCGTCTGCACATCGGCAGGACTTAAAATCACGGTGTGGGAATGACCGAAATTATCAAACACGGTCAAAACATCGCCGGCATCTGCATTGGCAGGCAGCGAGACCACTGCGTCGATGTCGCCTTGCAGCTCTTTCGCATTGATAAAGCCGTCGCCATTGGCATCTTCCACGATCTGAATGCTCGGCGCTTGCGGCGGCTGAGTGGAAATAACGGCGGAATCTTTGGCAATATTCGAAACATTGCCTGCGGCATCTTTCACCTGCGCGCTGACTTCAAAATTCACACCTTGCGACGGCGCGGCAAAATCCAGATTCAACTGACCTTGATCCACTTGCGCTTGGGTCAATTCAATGCTGTATTCCGGCGTGCCGGTGGCAGAGATAAACACTTTATCGCCTGCCTGCGTATCTTTCGGCAAAGTAATCAGCACATCAATATTGCCTTGCAGCTCGGTGGCACTGATAAAGCCGTCATTATTCGCGTCTTCGGTGATTTCGACTTTAATCAAACCGTCGGCTTGTTGCAGATTGCTTAAATCGAATTTCGCACTGTCTTCGCCTGTTTTGGATTTATTATCTGCCGCATCGGATATTTCTGCGGTCACGGTCATAAACTCGCCATGTTTGCCTGCAGGCAGCTCTACCAACACATAGCCTTGATCAACGTCCAAAATGGGAACTTCCACAACCTCGCTGCCTGCGGTCACTTTAACGTAATCGCCATAAGACGTTTTACTGCTGTCAAAGCTGACTTTAACCGTGGTTTTACCGTCAGCCTGATTGAATTCTTGCAAATTGACAAAGCCATCGTTATTGGCATCGGTCAAAATTTCCACTTTCGGATCAGCGATGTCCAAGTCAACGTGGTAATCATGAGCTTTACTGACATCTTTAGTATTGCCATAAACATCTTGCAAATGCACGGTCACTTTAACGTCGCGGTTACCGTCGCCGCTAAAGTCTTTCAACACCCCCGCCAAATCGCTACCGGCTACCTGAAACGAAAACTTACCGTCGGCATCTACCGTACTTTGATAAGTGTTCTCACCTGCCTGTAAGGTAATACCGTTTCCTGCCAGCACTTCGCCGCCGGTTACACGCCCTGAAACCGTCACTTGAGCAGCACCGTCAAACTTACCGCTGTCACGGTCGAAACCCGACTCTGCGATATTCACCGTATTATCTATTGTGATGCTGTCAAAATCGATCTTTGTTTTATCGCCCAGATAAGCCTGCAATGTCGCCTTGACTTCACCATTCAAAGAGGTATTTTGACCATCGGCGGAAGCCCACTTGGTCACAAAATCAATCGGATCGCCATTGTTTTGCGGCGCAGGCATCATCACCACAAACGCGCCCTTGTCGATATCCGTCTGCGACAGCGTGACCGTAAGCGTGTCACCGTTTTGCACGGTAATGGTATCGCCCGCTTTGGCATAAGCCGGCACTTCGACTTTCACCCGTACGCCCAGATCAGTGGCGGCAGTTGCACCGTCGGTGTAATGCAGCTCACCAACATCGTCGGTATTGGTGTTTTCATTACAGATAAGCTCGTTGTAGGTCACAATGCCGTTATTGTCCAAATCGGCAAGGATGCTGACTTTGGGCGGAGAAACATCAAACACCGGCGAGTAATCGGTACGGATCGTAACATCGCCAAATGCGTCAATATACAGCCAACGAGCCACATATTGGCTGCCTGAATCAACGGTTATGACTTTGGAAAAAAGCGTTTCATCACCGGGCTGGTCGGTCACCAAATATTTTCCAATTGGATTTTTAAGGTTATCTGTAGAATACAAATAAACGTAAACGCTCGAACCTAAATCGGCTGTTACGGTAAATTTCCCCGAAGTGGTAAACGTAGCGGAAGTTGCTAATGTCATGATGGAATTATCCTAATTAATAAAAATAAATGATTAAAGAAGGGTAATGGTGTTCTGCACCAAAATCTGCTCATAAGCCGAGCCATCGTAATGCTGCATAACGTTATACGTTACACCCCCCAGTGAAGCCTTACCGGTTTCAATCCATCCTTTTCCGCTACTGATTCCGATGTCCAGCACATCTCCTTCATCGCCCAAAATTTTTAACGGCCCGCTACCAGTGCTGACGGTCAAGTCACTTAATTTCAAATGAGTGATGTTGTCACCATTGGCTTGTACTCCTTTAAGCTGCTCATTGGTACTGACTGCGGCAGCGGTTTCATGTACCGTAATATTTTTTGCATCAGTAGTCTTGAAGATACCGACAGGTTGGTCAATGGCTGCATCTCCCCACAGTACGGAAGCCGTAAAGCTGTGCTGGCTGCCTGCAACATAAGATGCCGGCGCATACTCACCATAGTCGAATGTCCAACTACCATTAGCGGTACCGTCCACATTGACTTTAGCATTGCCGATATAGTTGCCATTATCGTAAATAGCCACACGGACATAATCTGCATTCATAAAGTTAGCTCCGCTACTCGCATTAGAGCAGATCAAACTACCGGACAAAGATAATGCCAAGTCATTGGTGATGGCGCCTGCCTCCATGTTGTTGCCGCTGGAATCATCGATCACGCTATCAATCGTAATACTATAGTCTGGCAAACTCCCGCTTCCCGATCCGGTTCCCGATCCAAACGCTCTGAAAGCAGACTGCTCGGAAATATTTCCGTCTGCATCAAAAGAGCGGATGGTCAAGGTTTCACCATAATTTAACTCTTGGGTTAAACCGGTCATTCTCCAAGTAGATCCTACTTTGATAATGGCACCATCTGCGGTATTGGTGATGTCTTCTCCGCGACTATTGAAAACGCGAACGCTGACGGCATCTGGTGATGGAGTGAAGTTGACCCTATCCCCCAGATTATTTGCCGTACCATCTGAAATAGCACCAACCGCAACCACAGGAGATGCTTCAGTATTGAGGTGAACGACGTACTCATTTGAAACAGTCGAACTTAACCTTGCTTCATCTTGCACTTTAGCGGTATAGGTGACTTCCACACCATCGGCATACTGACTGTTGTCATAGAATGTCCATGCAGTAGATGTATCAAACACCAGCTTGCTGCCGTCTTTGAAATGCAGCGTATTGCCGCTGTTGTCTTTAGCGGTATCTAAGTTTGCAGGATTGCTGAGATCTTTGCCGTTGGCAAAAATACGCAGACTTTCTTTACTGACACCAAGTGTTGTCCCATCCGCCAATGCTGCGCTGAGCGTACCTTTCACAATCGGCGTTGAATCATTGGTTGTGCCGTTATGAGCAATTACCAAAGGATTAACGTTTCCGGAGGTATCATATGCTGCGATACCCATCGGCTGGGGTAACTGATCATCCAAAACTTGCGCAATGTTCACAGCCTGTGTCGGCGGGGTGATGTCTCGGGTATCAATATCAAAGGAAACCGGTGAACTACCGCTTCCCCCCGTACCTTTATTACCCGTCTCATCGGCAAAGTCGAAGTAACTGTCCGCTTTGACACTAACGGTGTTATTGGTGGATTGACTGTTGGCGGTGGGAGTAAAGGTAGCCGTCCAAGTTTTACCGCCATCGCTCGTTGTCGGCTCTGAAAGCGTTCCGCCGCTGGTGGTGACATCGCTTGCCGTAAAGTCTTTAACCTTTTCGCTAAAGGTAAAGGTGACGGTAGCGGTATCCCCTGCCTTCAGCGCGGTGTTATCCATCGTAATGGTTTCAACCGTCGGGGCGATGGTATCAACGGTATAATTGGCGGAAGATTTCGCTACACCCAAATTACCCGCAGCGTCTTGATAGCCGCCGGCTTTGACCGTGATAACGTTGCTGCTGTCTTCAATATTTGCTGTCGCAGTGAGTTTGCCTGTCCAAGTTTTACCGCCGTCGCTGCTGCTTAAACCTGTAACCGTACCGTTGGCAACATCCAGACTGCTTACGTCAAAACCGCTTACCGCTTCGCTAAAGGTAATGGTGACATCGGCAACATCACCGGTTTTTAACTGCAAATCGGAAATGGTGATGTCAGGCACCTGTGGTTTAACGGTATCGACAGTAAAGGTCAGATCGGTCGGATCAGATTTATTGCCTGCTTCATCGGCTTGGGTAACGCTGATCGTGTGTTCGCCATCGGTCAAAGTCGGATCGGTGATCGTCCAAGTACCGTCATCTTGTACCGTAGTGGTGATCGGCGTACCGCCGTCAATCACTACTTCTACCGTTGCACCGGCTTCGCCGGTGCCGCCGATCGTCGGCTGGGTATCGTCCGTGGTGTCGCCGTTTTGAATATCGCCCGTTTTCGGCCCGACATCATCGGTAACCTTTAACCCGACCGGATCGGGTTTTTGCGTGTCTACGGTAAAGGTCAGATCGGTCGGATCAGATTTATTGCCTGCTTCATCGGTTTGGGTAACGCTGATCGTGTGTTCACCATCGGTCAAAGTCGGATCGGTGATCGTCCAAGTACCGTCATCTTGTACCGTAGTGGTGATCGGCGTACCGCCGTCAATCACTACTTCTACCGTTGCACCGGCTTCGCCGGTGCCGCCGATCGTCGGCTGGGTATCGTCCGTGGTGTCGCCGTTTTGAATATCGCCCGTTTTCGGCCCGACATCATCGGTAACCTTTAACCCGACCGGATCGGGTTTTTGCGTGTCTACGCTGCCTGTATCGGTCGCTTTATCGCTGCCGCCGTCAGTTTTGACTTCGGCTTCGGCAGTGTAGTCACCATCGGCAATCGGTTGATCCGGAGTCACCTCATACGTACCATCAGGCTTCACCGTGGTGGTAATGGTTTGCGTATCACCGTTTGCATCGGTAATCGTCACGATAACAGGAACATTCGGCGTTGCGCCTGTACCGGTGATGGTAGGCGTGTTGTCATTGGTGTTATTCGGTGCGGTGATTACACCTGCCTCCGGTTTAACCGGAGGAGGGGGCGTATCTCCACCGCCACCACCTCCTACCGCCAACGCCATCATTGCCACGCCGCCCGCCATGAGCGCAGCGGCCATAGGCGTAATACGGTTGGAGAGCGCTTCACCGCCCAAAACTTGGTTGGCACTCATTTCCTCTGCCAGCATACTGATGGCATCGCCCACTTGTGCCGAATCAGGAACATAGGCATACCATTGCCCATCTTCATACTGCCCGATCAACATGCTGTTGCTGCCGCTCTCTACGCCATCCTTACCATCGCCGTAGTAGTTTTCAATAATCAAATCAGGCTCTTCAAGGCTGCCTGAAAAGGATACGACGAGGTCTTTGCCCACGCGCTTGGTGGCGACCGCTTCGGGAGCGATGCCGGTGGCGTCGTCAATCAGTTGATAATTCACATTGCTTTTTGCCGTAATGCGTAAAGCAGGATTACCTTTAATCCCACTTTGAATGGTGTAGCTTTGAACTTCTTTACCTGCTCCGCTGACATTAATGGTGATGTTGCCGGCCATTTTGCTTACTCCTTAAATGAATTCGTTTATCCGAGATTTACTGCACCGTATTTTCAGCCTCAGGTGCACATGGACCATCCTCGCCGATGCGCGAGAGAATGTTTGTTTGCTGTTTTAATTCAGTCAGCAACGAGCGGAATTGATCATCGTTAATCTGCTTTAATACCGGCTTGCCTTGCGCGTCTTGTTGCACCAGAAAAACAGTGTTCTTTTCCACTGGCGCGGCATAACCCACACCTTTGGCGGCTTTATCTTGAGCACGTTCTTTGATGCTGATGAAAGCGAGCGATACTTTTTGCTCTGAACGCGGACAGACCACGGCTTGGCTGTACGCTCCGGGCAAAATGCTGTTGTGGTATTTTTGATTGATGAAAATATTCAATGCGGGGCCCGGCACCGCATCATGCTGACGCACAAAAACCATACCTGCATGACCTTGCGGCAATTTTTTCAGAGAAGTGATTTCATCCGAATACGATACCCACGTCTCTAACGGCGCGCCTGCTTGGCGTTCGGGTGAGGTGGCACATGCGGTCAGCACGCCTGCCAACAGCAGGCCGATCCAATAATGCTTTTTCATAAAATCTCCAAACCAAATCAAAAATTAACAATCATTACGCCAACAGCTCACCCTCCTTAAAATCATGGCTAAGCTGTCGGCATCATCTTAAAAACAGACTCTTTACTTCAAATAAATTACATATATTTGGAAATGTGATTTAACACACAAATGACGTACCAAGTAGCATTTATATTTATCAATCACTACGATTTTCCACAAGCATTCTATAGTTTTGATAAATATATATCAAGGCAAAATCCAAGGTGTTTATTACAAAAAGAACAATCCTTGATATATGTCAAATATTCATAACCGATGAATGTTATTTAAAAATACTCTTAATGCTTATTTAACTATTTGTTTTATATGTAAATATTAGCAAAAACTCTATTTTATATTTTTTAACAACGTTAATATTGCTCAAGCAGGAGGAGATTTTGAAATAAAATTACACAATCATGCGCAATGAAGGTTGGGTTGCAATACAAAGCCCTTCCTAAGTGGTATTTCATTGCTGAAATATTTTGATATTATACGTTAAATTTATGATAGATGCAGCTTGCTTCTGATGAGTGACGCAGCAGGCTGCCTGAGCGATCGGAACAATGGTACAAAGTGCCCCAACTCCATTTCACCCCTTTGCTTCAAGGCTTTCGTCCGATACTCCGGACAATCTTGACGGACACAAAAAAACGGACGAATCAACTTCGTCCGTTTTGCCCATGTGTTAAGAAGCCTCTGAGAAACTCGTGACGGCGGCTTTAACCGCTCTTTCTTCGTCATACTGCGTCCCATATTTAGGACAATAGAACCACTATTACCCTAAATATGCTCCTTGTCTGCCAAAAAAATAGCAGCCAAATCCACTCGTCAGAGTTGTTCAGAGGCTTCTTAAAGAAATGCTTTATTCCGGCTTTTTGAAGTGCCGTCTGCGCTCCAGCTCGCTCAGGTAGCGTTTACGCAGGCGGATATTTTTCGGGGTGATTTCGACGAGTTCGTCATCGTCGATAAACTCCACCGCACTTTCCAAACTCAGTTTAATCGGCGGGGTCAGGCGCACGGCTTCGTCGGTGCCGGAGGCGCGGATATTGGTGAGCTTTTTGCCTTTGAGCGGATTCACCACCAAATCGTTATCGCGGCTGTGAATGCCGATGATCATGCCTTCGTAGAGTTTATCGCCGGGGGAGACGAACATACGACCGCGATCTTCCAGATTCCACAGTGCGTAAGCGACGGCATCGCCGTTTTCCTGCGAAATCAACACACCGTTACGTCGTCCGGGCATATCGGCTTTAATCGGTGCGTAATCGTCAAACACGTGGCTCATCAAGCCCACGCCACGGGTTAAGGTCATGAATTCGCCCTGAAAACCAATCAAACCGCGTGCGGGAATATGGTATTCGAGACGGGTGCGACCATTGCCGTCACTTTCCATATTGACCACTTCACCACGACGGCGACCCAGCTCTTCCATGACCGCGCCTTGGGTGTTGTCTTCCACATCGACGGTGAGGTTTTCGTACGGCTCGCATTTTTGCCCGTTGATTTCTTTATACAACACGCGCGGCTTACCGACTGCCAGTTCAAAACCTTCGCGGCGCATATTTTCCAGCAAAATCGTCAAATGCAGCTCGCCGCGACCAGAAACGCGGAACACGTCGGCATCGGCGGTGTCTTCGACGCGTAAGGCGACGTTGGTCAGCAGTTCTTTTTGCAAGCGTTCGCGCACTTGGCGGCTGGTGATGAATTTGCCTTCCGTGCCCGCCAGCGGCGAAGTATTGACCATAAAGTCCATGGTCAAAGTCGGCTCGTCGATGCTGAGCATCGGCAAGCCTTGCGCGTGGTCTTTATCGCAAATGGTCACGCCGATACCGATGTCGTCCAGTCCGGAAATAATCACGATATCGCCCGAAGCGGCTTCTTCCAAAGGCACGCGCTCCAAGCCTTGAAAACCGAGCAACTGATTGATGCGCCCTTGCCCGATTTGCTCATTGTGCTTCATCACCGCAACCTGCTGACCGGGTTTGATTTTGCCGTTCAAAATGCGCCCGATGCCCAATTGTCCGGTATAAGAAGAATAATCCAACTGCGAAATCTGCAACTGCAACGGTGCGTCCACGCTGCCTGCAGGCGGCGGCGTGTGCTTTAAAATGGTGTCAAACAGCGGACGCATATCTTGCGCTGCGTCGGCTTCGTTCAGCTTGGCGTAGCCGTTCAAGCCCGATGCGTACACAATCGGAAAGTCCAATTGTTCATCGGTCGCACCGAGTTTATCGAAGAGTTCAAACGTTTGGTCAATCACCCACGACGGGCGCGCACCCGGGCGGTCGATTTTGTTGATGACCACAATCGGTTTCAAACCCAGTGCCAAGGCTTTTTTGGTGACAAAGCGCGTCTGCGGCATCGGGCCTTCTTGCGCGTCCACCAGCAGCACCACGCAATCAACCATGCCCAGCACGCGCTCGACTTCACCGCCGAAATCCGCGTGTCCCGGAGTATCGACAATATTGATGTGGTAGTCGCCGTATTCGATGGCGGTGTTTTTGGCCAGAATGGTGATGCCGCGCTCGCGCTCGATGTCGCCGCTGTCCATAACGCGCTCATCGACTTGCTGATGCTCGCCGAACGTGCCGGACTGGCGCAAAAGCTGATCGACGAGCGTGGTTTTGCCATGATCGACGTGGGCGATGATGGCGATGTTGCGAATGTTTTTGTTCATGATGGTGTTGATTTCGGCGCACCGTTTCAGGCTGCCTGAAAGATAGAATATAGGGAAAACCGCAGATTATAGCACTAAGATATTGAATGATTGATGCCTTGCAGAAAATTTTACACGAAACAGGGCGATATTTTTTGTCGATATAACGATCAAATTGACGAAACAAAAAAGGTCGCGTAATATTTTGATGTCTAATTTAATGCTAAATAAGGCGCGTAAAAAGGTGTCATTATGAATCCCATTCTTGCCCGATACACTGTCAGCGTGACAGAACTCAAGCGTAACTTCAGCCATATCATGGCGCAGTCCGACGGCGCAGTGGCAATCCTGAACCACAATAAACCGGAAGCTTACCTGCTGACCGCCGCACATTATCAAAGCCTTATGGAGTATCTTGAAGATTTGGAAGATGCCAAAATCATTTTAGAACGTGCCGCCGAGAAAGCCGAAAAGGTCTCACTGGATGAGCTATGAGCTTGCTTTTTTACCCTCGGCACGGCGCGAATGGCAAAAGCTGGATAACAGCATCAAAACGCAGTTCAAAAACAAGCTGGCAGAACGCCTGCAAAACCCTCACGTACCAAGTTCCGCCCTGCGTAATATGCCTGACTGCTACAAAATCAAGTTGCGTAGTTTGGGTTATCGTTTAGTGTATCGGGTTGATGATGATGTGATTACGGTCACCGTGATTGCCGTAGGTCGGCGCGATAAAAATCATGTTTACGCACTCGCCGATAAACGTCTTTAGATCAAAAAACAGGCGGCATTCTTAATGATGCCGCCTTAATTTATTCCGAATACAGCCGTATCTCAACTCACCCGCCGAATCTTCGCCCCCACGCCGCCGAGTTTGGTTTCGATGTGCTCATAACCGCGATCCAGATGGTAAATGCGATCGACAATCGTCGTGCCCTCCGCCACCAGACCGGCAATCACCAAGCTGGCGGAGGCGCGCAGGTCGGTTGCCATCACGGTGGCGCCGGAGAGTTTTTCCACGCCGTGAACGATGGCGGTATTGCCCTCTTCGGTGATGTGCGCGCCCATGCGGTTCAGCTCCGGCACGTGCATAAAACGGTTTTCAAAAATGGTCTCGACAATTTTCCCCGTGCCCTCTGCCACCGCATTCATCGCCATAAACTGCGCCTGCATATCGGTGGGAAAAGCGGGATAAGGCAAGGTGCGAATGTCCACCGCACGCGGGCGTTGCTGCATATCGATGGCAATCCAGTCATCACCGCATTCGATAATCGCTCCGGCTTCGACGAGTTTATCCAAAATCGCGCCCATGGTTTGCGGTGCGGCGCGGCGCAACACCACTTTGCCGCCGGTCATGGCCACCGCGCACAAAAATGTACCGGCTTCGATCCGATCCGGCACGATGGCGTGTTCCGCGCCGTGCAGTTTTTCCACGCCGTGAATGGTCAAAGTCGGCGTGCCCAGTCCGGTGATGTTCGCACCCATTTTGATCAGGCAATGCGCCAAATCGGTGACTTCGGGTTCCATCGCGGCATTTTCGAGAATGGTCGTGCCTTCGGCCAAGGTCGCCGCCATCAGCAAATTTTCCGTGCCGGTGACGGTCACCATGTCCATCACAATGCGTGCGCCGCGCAGCCGTTTTGCCCGCGCCTTGACATAGCCGTGTTCAATCACAATCTCCGCGCCCATTGCCTGCAAACCTTTAATATGCTGATCCACCGGACGCGAGCCAATCGCGCAACCGCCGGGCAAGCTGACTTGCGCTTCGCCAAAATGCGCCAGCATCGGGCCGAGCACCAAAATCGACGCGCGCATGGTTTTGACCAAATCATATGGCGCGCAAAATTCATTCAGCTCTTTGCAGCAAATATCGACGTGCGACACCTCATCGCACTGCACGCTTGCCCCCATGTCTTGCAACAGCTTGCGCGTGGTTTTGACGTCGCGCAGCATCGGCACGTTGGACAAACGCAGCGTGTCGCGGGTCAGCAAAGCGGCGCACATAATCGGCAAGGCGGCGTTTTTCGCGCCCGAAATGATGATTTCACCGTGAAGCGGGCCGTTGCCGGTGATATGCAGTTGTTCCATGATGTTCCTTAATATGATTGGATTTTCAGGCAGCCTTTCATGACGGATAAAGGCTGCCTGAAGCCGATTTTACGGTAAAGAGCAGTATTATGCAGCGGCGCGTTGTTGCAATATTTCGACCGCAGGCAGCGTTTTGCCTTCTAAAAATTCCAAAAACGCACCGCCGCCGGTGCTGATGTAGCCGATTTTGTCCGCCACGCCAAACTGCGCTACCGCCGCCAAGGTATCGCCGCCGCCGGCAATCGAAAACGCAGGGCTGGCGGCAATCGCTTGTGCCAGCGCACGCGTGCCGTTGGCAAATTCGGGAAATTCAAACACGCCGACCGGGCCGTTCCAGACGATGGTGCCGGCTTGACTGAGCAATGCGCCCAGTGCGGCGGAGGCGCGATCGCCGATGTCGAGAATGCGGTCGTCATCGTCCAAATCGTGCACGTTTTTCACCACAGCGACGGCGTTTTCGCTGAATTCTTTTGCCACGCGCACGTCTTCAGGCAGCGGTACGCTGCCGCCTTTGGCTTCGATCTTCTGCATGATGCGGCGTGCATCTTCCACCAAATCCGGCTCGGCCAACGATTGCCCGATATTGATGCCGCGCGCCAGCAAAAAGGTGTTGGCGATGCCGCCGCCGACAATCAAACCGTCCACTTTGTCCGCCAGAGTTTCCAGCACGGTGAGTTTGGTCGAAACTTTACTGCCGGCGACAATCGCGATTAAAGGGCGTTTCGGATTGTGCAATGCCGCCGCCAGCGCGTCCAGTTCCGCCGCCAGCAAAATACCGGCACAAGCAGTCGGCGCGTGCACCGCCACCGCGTGCGTGGAAGCTTGCGCGCGGTGTGCGGTGCCGAAGGCATCATTAACGTACACGTCGCACAAAGCGGCGTATTCACGCCCCAATGCATCGTCATTTTTCTTCTCACCTTTGTTCAGGCGCACGTTTTGCAACATCACCACTTCGCCGGCGGTAAGTTGCGGTTTTTCGCGATGATTTTCCCACACCCGTACCGTTTTACCCAATAATTCACTCAAACGCGCCGCAACCGGTGCAACATCGTCTTCAGGCGTATATTCGCCTTCGCTCGGCCGCCCCAAATGGCTCATGACAATCACTGCCGCACCTTGTTGCAGGCAATGCTCAATCGAAGGCAAAGATGCGCGGATACGGGTATCGTCGCCGATGACGCCGTTTTTCAGCGGCACGTTCATATCGACACGAATCAATACGGTTTTACCGGCCAGCGGCAAGTCGGTCAGCTTGGTGAAATGCATTTTTATTGTACTTTCGGCAATGGTTGGAAATAAACGTGTCATTATCGTATTTTCATGCTTTTTTGGCAAAGGGCTTAGATAACTTCCACACTAACCAAGCGGAGCGTTTGACCAGAGCTTATCTGTAGGAAAACTTTTATACAGGCTGCCTGAATGATATATGTATGGTTCAGGCAGCCTGTATTGCTTTGCAGAAGCTGTTCACTTTGTACTTCATTGCCGCACGGGCAACTTACTTTCTTTGCTTCGTCAAAGAAAGTAAGCAAAGAAAGACGACCCCGTGGCGCAGGTTTGGCTGCGCCAAACTTCCCGTTCAAAAAGCCATTTTTGCGGCGGGCTTGAACTCGTGTCGGCTGCGCCGCCACTCAAACAGGCAAGCCCTTTTCTCCGCAAAAACGCCTTTTTGAACGGCTGCTTCAAGGGGATTTGGCGGATGAAATAAAGGTTTCTTTGGTTGTTACGTTTTGGATTGGAACGACGTTGAGAATACTCAAAACAAAACTCGCGCAAACACCATCGAGGCTGCCTGAACCCTACAAATATCTTTCAGGCAGCCTCAATAACGGGAAAAGAACATTATTTTGCACGGTCTTATTGTAAAAAATATTTATCCCTTCCTGTAATTTCGTTAGAATGACTAACTTTGCAGTTCAATAATGTGGTTACTGAGGAGCAGAACATGAAAATCGGGATTCCGAAGGAGCGGCTCGCGGGTGAAAACCGTGTGGCGGCAACGCCCGCCACCGTAGCGCAGTTGGTCAAACTGGGCTTTGAGGTGGCGGTGGAAAAAGGCGCGGGCATCGGCGCGAGCTTTGACGATGCGGCTTATGCCGCCGCCGGCGCGCAAGTGGTGACGACCGCGGCAGCATGGAAAGCGGACATGATTTATAAGGTCAATGCGCCTACTGATGCCGAAATCGACAAAATGCAAGACGGCACGGTGTTGGTATCGTTTATCCAGCCCGCACAAAATCCGGAATTGATTGCCAAGCTGCAAGCCAAAAACATCACCGCCATGGCGATGGACATGGTGCCTCGTATTTCCCGCGCCCAGTCGATGGACGCGCTCTCTTCCATGGCCAACATCAGCGGCTACCGCGCCGTGGTCGAGGCGGCGCACGCGTTCGGACGCTTTTTCACCGGACAAATCACCGCCGCGGGCAAAGTGCCGCCGGCGCAAGTGTTGGTGATCGGCGCAGGCGTAGCCGGTCTGGCGGCGATTGGCGCGGCAGGCTCACTCGGTGCGGTGGTCAAAGCGTTTGACACCCGTCTGGAAGTCGCCGAGCAAATCGAATCCATGGGCGGACAATTCTTAAAGCTGGACTTCCCGCAAGAAGCGGGCGGTTCGGGCGACGGTTATGCCAAGGTCATGAGCGAGGAATTCATCGCGGCAGAAATGAAACTCTTTGCCGAACAGGCCAAAGAAGTGGACATCATCATCACCACCGCCGCCATTCCGGGCAAACCTTCGCCCAAACTCATCACCCGCGAAATGGTCGATTCGATGAAAGCCGGTTCGGTGATTGTCGATTTGGCAGCCTTGGGCGGCGGCAACTGCGAATACACCGAGCCGGGCAAAGTCATCACCACCGCTGGCGGCGTGACCGTCATCGGCTACACCGACTTGCCCAACCGCTTGGCCGGACAGTCTTCGCAGCTTTATTCCACCAACCTCGTCAATCTTGCCAAACTGCTCTCGCCCGAGAAAAACGGCGACATCGCGCTGAATTTTGACGATGTCATCATCCGCAACATGACCGTCACCCACGGCGGCGAAAACATGTTCCCGCCGCCGCCGATTCAGGTTTCCGCCGCACCGCAAAAACCGCAAGCGGCCGCCAAACCCGTTCAGGCAGCCTCCGAACCCGTGCCTTTATGGAAAAAACTCGTTCCGGCGGGTGTGGCGGCGGTGTTGTTTTTATGGTTGGGCGCGAATGCTCCGGCGGAATTTCTCAACCATTTAATCGTGTTTGTGCTCTCGTGCGTGGTCGGTTATTACGTGGTGTGGAACGTCAGCCATTCGCTGCACACGCCGCTGATGAGCGTCACCAACGCCATTTCCGGCATCATCATCGTCGGCGCGCTGCTGCAAATCGCACAAGACAATACGTGGGCGAGCATTTTCGCCTTTGTCGGGATATTGCTGGTGAGCATCAATATTTTCGGCGGTTTTTATGTGACGCGCCGCATGTTGAACATGTTCCGCAAAGGTTAAAGGGAGAAGACTCATGTCATCTGGATTGGTTACGGCTGCATATATTCTGGCAGCACTTTTGTTTATTCTCAGTCTGGCGGGACTTTCCAAACAGGAATCCGCCAAAAACGGCAATTACTACGGCATGGCGGGCATGGCGATTGCGCTTATCGCCACCGTGTTCAGCGATAACGTTTCCGGCTTGGTGTGGATTCTCATCGCCATGATTGCCGGCGCAGCCATCGGCATTTACCGTGCGAAAAAAGTCGAAATGACGCAAATGCCCGAACTCATCGCGCTTTTGCACAGCTTTGTCGGTTTGACCGCGGTTTTGGTCGGCTTTAACAGCTATATGCAGGCGGACAATATCGCGCCCGACATGGAAGCGATTCACTTGGTGGAAGTGTTCCTCGGCGTGTTCATCGGCGCGGTGACGTTTACCGGTTCGATTGTCGCGTTCGGCAAACTCAACGGCAAACTCAGCAGCAAACCGCTGGTGCTGCCGCATAAACACAAACTGAATCTGGCCGCCTTAATCGTATCTTTGTTGCTGCTGATTTGGTTTGTCAAAGCCGACGGCTCGACGTTTGCACTGGTCTTGATGACGGCGATTGCCTTGGCGTTCGGCTGGCATCTGGTCGCTTCGATCGGCGGTGCGGACATGCCGGTGGTGGTGTCCATGCTGAACTCTTATTCGGGTTGGGCGGCAGCGGCGGCGGGTTTTATGTTGTCCAATGATTTGCTGATTGTCACCGGTGCCTTGGTCGGCTCGTCAGGGGCGATTTTGTCCTACATCATGTGCCGCGCCATGAACCGTTCGTTCTTATCGGTGATTGCCGGCGGTTTCGGCACTGACGGCTCTGCGGCAGCAGGTGATGAAGAAATGGGCGAATACCGCGAACTGCAACCTGCCGAAGTGGCGGATATGCTGAAAAACGCATCGTCGGTCATCATCACCCCGGGTTACGGCATGGCGGTGGCGCAAGCGCAATATCCGGTGGCGGAAATCACCGACCGCCTGCGTAAAAACGGCACCGAAGTGCGTTTCGGCATTCACCCCGTGGCAGGCCGCCTGCCCGGCCACATGAACGTACTGCTGGCGGAAGCCAAAGTCCCGTATGACATCGTGCTGGAAATGGACGAGATCAACGACGACTTTGCCGATACCGACGTGGTGCTGGTGATCGGCGCGAACGACACGGTGAACCCCGCCGCCCAAACCGACCCCTCCAGCCCGATTGCCGGTATGCCGGTGCTGCACGTATGGGAAGCGAAAAACGTGGTGGTGTTCAAACGCTCGATGAATACCGGCTACGCCGGCGTGCAAAACCCTCTGTTTTTCAATGAAAACAGCCATATGTGCTTTGGCGATGCCAAAGGCACGGTAGAGGAAATTCTCAAAGCGTTGGGATGATTCAGGCTGCCTGAAAAAGGCTGCCTGAAAAGAAAACGCGAACTTCGGTTCGCGTTTTTCGTGGCGATGCTTTCGTGCAAAACCATGCACATAACTTCGCCGTCATGCCGCTTTTTTTGTTATGATGTGCGGTGAAGTTCGTCCCGTGACCCTCTCTGACGAACCCCCTGCTTGTCCGCAGTTGCTCTAACTGCGGATTTTTATCGAAAATCAAACGGATAAACCGTTAATCTTCATCAAATCGGAGACTGAATATGAAAAAACCCGTTCGTGTTGCCGTAACCGGTGCTGCCGGTCAAATCGGTTATGCTTTATTGTTCCGCATCGCTTCCGGCGAAATGTTGGGCAAAGACCAACCCGTGATTTTGCAATTGCTCGACTTGCCGCAAGCACAAAACGCGGTCAAAGGCGTGATGATGGAATTGCAAGACTGCGCTTTCCCGCTGCTGGCCGATATGTTCACCACCGACGAGCCTGAAGTGGCGTTCAAAGATGCCGAAATCGCCATTTTGGTCGGTTCACGTCCGCGCAGCAAAGGCATGGAACGTGCGGATTTATTGCAAGCGAACGCGGCGATTTTCACCGTGCAAGGCGCGGCTTTGAACAAAGTCGCCAACCGCAACGTTAAAGTCTTGGTGGTGGGCAACCCTGCCAACACCAACGCTTACATCGCAATGAAATCCGCCCCCGACCTGCCCGCGAAAAACTTCACCGCCATGCTGCGTCTGGATCATAACCGCGCCTTGAGCCAACTGGCGGAGAAAACCGGCAAAGCGGTCGCTTCCATCGAAAAAATGTGCGTCTGGGGTAACCACAGCCCGTCGATGTACGCCGACTACCGTTTCGCCACCATTGACGGCGCCAGCGTGAAAGACATGATCAACGACCAAGCATGGTACAAAGACACCTTCTTGCCGAAAGTGGGCAAACGCGGCGCGGAAATCATCGAAGCGCGCGGTCTGTCTTCCGCCGCATCGGCAGCCAATGCCGCGATTGACCATATCCGCGACTGGGTACTGGGCACCAACGGCAAATGGGTCACCATGGGTATTCCGTCCGACGGCTCTTACGGCATTGAAAAAGAACTGATGTGCGGTGTACCCGTCACCTGTGAAAACGGCGAATACACCCGCGTGCAAGGTTTGGAAATCGACGCATTCAGCCAAGAGTGCATCAACCACACCGTGAACGAACTGCAAGAAGAAAAAGCAGGCATCGCGCATTTGCTGAAATAAATTTCGGCGAACCGAAAAAACCGTGCCGTTTTATCGCGACACGGTTTTTTTGTGTCTAGATAACGCGTCTATACAACTCAAGCTGAACGTTTGATAAGAGCTTACCTGTAGGACAACCTTAGACGGCTACCTGAATGATGTCCGTACGGTTTAGCTTCGCAGAAACTTCGTTTTAGGCAGCCTGTATTGTTTTACAGATGTTGTTTGCTTTGTGCTTCATTGCCGCACGGGCAACTTACTTTCTTTGCTTCGTCAAAGAAAGTAAGCAAAGAAAGACGACCCCACGGCGCAGGTTTGGCTGCGCCAAACTTCCCGTTCAAAAAGCCGTTTGTGCGGCGGCCGTGAACTCGTGTCGGCTGCGCCGCCACTCAAACATGCACGGCCTTTTCTCCGCAAAAACGGATTTTTGAACGGCTGCTTCAAGGGGATTGGGGCGGAGGAAACAAAGGTTTCTGCTGATTTTTCGTTTTGGATTTGAGTAATGTTGAAGCAATGAAAACGAAACTCGCGTCAACACTACCTGAAATACGGGGAATCCTTTTCAGGCAGCCTGTAACGCCACCCAATAAAAAGCCAAGCCGCACGGCTTGGTTTTTCTTTAGGTCGAAAGCTTTCAGGCAGCCGACTCGTCACGCAGGGCGCGGCGCAGGATTTTACCAACGTTGGTTTTCGGCAATTCGTTGCGAAACTCGATGTCTTTCGGCACTTTGTATGCGGTCAGGTTTTCGCGACAGAAGGCGATGATGTCTTTTGCGGTCAGGTTCGGATCTTTTTTCACCACAAACAGTTTCAATGCTTCGCCTGTTTTCTCACTGGGCACGCCCACGCAGGCGACTTCCAGCACCCCGGGGTGCGCTGCCACCACATCTTCGATTTCGTTCGGATACACATTAAAGCCCGACACCACGATCATGTCTTTTTTGCGATCTACCAGTTTAAAGTAACCGCGCTCGTCCATCACGCACACGTCGCCGGTAGCCAAATAACCGTCTGCATCCATGACTTTGGCGGTTTCATCGGGGCGGTTCCAATAGCCGCGCATCACTTGCGGCCCTTTGACCCATAACTCACCCGCTTCGCCCGGAGCGGTCAGCGAACCGTCGGCATTACGCAACTGCACATCGGTGTTGGCGATCGGCAAACCGATCATGCCGGTATAAGCCGGAATATTCATCGGATTCACACACACGCCGGGGCTGGTTTCGGTCAAGCCGTAAGCTTCGATCAGGGGATGACCGGTGATTTTTTGCCATTTATCGGCCACGCTTTTTTGTACCGACATACCGCCGCCCAGTACGATTTTCCATGTGGAAAAGTCAATCGTGGCAAATTCGGGGTTATGCACCAAAGCATTGAACAAAGTATTGACGCCGGTCATGACGGTGACTTTGTATTTTTTCATCTCTTTGATGAAGCCCGGAATATCGCGCGGATTGGTGATGAGAATATTTTTACCGGCGGCCTGAGTGAACAGCATTAAATTCACCGTCAAGGAAAACACATGATAAAGCGGCAGCGGCGTGATCACGATTTCCTTACCCGGAATCACGCGGCTTTTGATCCAGTCCGAAGCTTGCATCATATTGGCACACATATTGCCGTGGGTGAGCATCGCCCCTTTGGCCACGCCGGTGGTACCGCCGGTGTATTGTAAAAAGGCCAAATCTTCCAGATTTAATTCCACTTTTTTAAACGGAGTTTGCTTGCCGATGCTCAAAGCTTGCTTAAAGGAAATGGCGGTGGGCAAACGGTAATTGGGCACCATTTTCTTGACTTTACGCACCACGAAATTCACCAAAGTACCTTTTACCGTGCCCAGTAAATCGCCCAAGCTGGCAATGATGACGTTTTTAACCGGCGTTTTATTCAGCACCAGTTCCAAGGTGTTGGCGAAATTTTCCAGCACGATGATCGTGGTCGCGCCGCTGTCGTTTAACTGATGCTCCAGTTCGCGCGGGGTATAGAGCGGATTGACGTTCACCGCCACCAAGCCTGCCTGCAAAATGGCAAATGTGGCAATCGGGTATTGCAACACGTTGGGCATCATGATCGCGACACGTTCGCCATGCGGCAGTTTCAGATGGTTTTGCAAAAAAGAGGCCAGTTGATTAACCAGCTCGCCGGTTTCACGATAAGTCTGGGTCACGCCCATATTGGTGAAACCTTCCGCATCGGGGTGTTGTTCCACCGTTTTCCAGAATATCTCGGGAATCGAAGCGTATTTTTTTACGTCCACTTCCGGCAAGACGCCCGGCTCGTAGCTTTTTAGCCAAACTTTTTCCATGTTGCTTTCCTTAATTGTTGTCAAGATGTCATGATGCGTGCGTGATCACGCCGCCGCCTAAACAGATTTCCCCGTCATACAGCACTGCCGATTGCCCGGGCGTAACCGCCCATTGCGCCGTATCAAAAATCAACCGCGCACAGTCGTCGGCATCATAAACCAATTCGCACGGAGCGTCAGCCATGCGGTAACGGGTTTTCGCCGCGTAACGTCCTTCAGGCGGACGTTGCGGTAAAGTAAAGCTCAAATCATGCATGGTGAGGCTGCCTGAAAGCAATAAGGGGTGTTCATGCCCTTGCACCACCAGCAATTCGTTTTTGGCCAAATCTTTTCCCGCCACAAACCACGGCTCACCCGCGCCACCGATGTTCAAGCCTTTGCGCTGACCAAGGGTATAAAAACTCAAGCCACAATGCTCACCCACGGTTTGACCTTCGGGCGTGACCATCGCGCCCGGATTGGCCGGCAGGTATTTTTGTAGAAATTCGCGAAACGGACGTTCGCCGATAAAGCAAATACCGGTGCTGTCTTTTTTTGCCGCAGTCGGCAGTTGCAACTTAGCGGCAATGCGGCGCACATGCGGCTTTTCCATTTCACCCAGCGGAAACAATGCTTTGGATAATTGCTGCGGCGACAGGCGATAGAGAAAATAGCTCTGGTCTTTGTTGGCATCTTTGCCTTTGTACAGAAAATGTACGCCGTCGCGCTCGATTTTGCGCGCATAGTGACCGGTGGCAATCGCTTCCGCACCGTGTTGCACAGCATGGTCGAGAAAACATTTGAATTTGATTTCGGCATTGCACAGCACGTCCGGATTGGGTGTGCGTCCGGCTTGATATTCGCGCAAAAAATACGCAAACACGCGGTCTTTGTATTCGCCGGCAAAATTCACGATGTCGATGTCGATGCCGAGCAAATCCGCCACCGCAATCGCGTCCAAAGCATCGGTTTTGATCGAGCAATATTCATCGTCGTCATCGTCTTCCCAGTTTTGCATGAATACGCCGCGCACGGCGTAACCTGCCGTTTTCAGCAAATGGGCGGCGACCGAAGAGTCCACGCCGCCGGAAAGCCCGACTGTAATATGATGTAAATCCATAATCGTAAAATTATAGTGGATAACGTTATGCTTGCCTACAAAGACAATCGAGCCTTTATGCTTTTGTCATGCCCTTGCCATGAAAATCGGCTAAAATATCGGGTTTAAGTCAACCATCATCACCGTGAAACAATTGATTTTGGATTTATCCGCGCAAGGCGCGCCTTCTTTTGACGGTTTTGCCGGCGAGGAAAACCGCGAACTACTGTACGCCTTACGCAGCGGAGAAGAAAAAAATCTGTACGTGTGGGGCGCGCACGGGCTCGGCAAAACCCATTTGCTGCAAGCATGGCTGGCCGCCGCCGAGCAAGCGGGACAACGCTGCCTGCACATCGGTGCGGACAAACAGCTTCTATGCAGGCTGCCTGAAAGCGATTACGACTGCGTGGCGGTCGATGACGTGCATTTATGCGATGAAGCACAAGCCGCCGCGCTGTTTACCTTATTCAATCAATGGCGCGACGCAGGCACGCGTATGCTGTTCACCGCCGACGTGCCGCCGCGCGCTTTGCCGCTGCGCGAAGACGTGCGCACGCGCATGGGTTGGTGTACGGTGTACGAAATCCGCCCCTTAAACGATGAAGAAAAAATGCTGGCGATGCACGAACTGGCACGCTCGCGTCAAATGTACGCCGATGACGATATTTACCGTTATCTGTTGCGTCACGGCAGCCGTGATTTACCGACTTTAACCGCCACTTTAATCGGCTTTGACAATTACGCTTTGCAACAAGGCAGGCGCATGACCCTGCCTTTGCTCAAACAATTTTTACAACAGGATCATTCATGAACAATCTGGCGATTTTCGACCTCGACCACACCCTGATTTTGTGCGATTCGGACGTGCAATGGTCGGCTTATCTGGCGGAAAAAGGCATTCTCGGCGCAGACGATGCGGAAAAACGCGAGGCTTTTTATCAAGACTATGAAAACGGCTGCCTGAACATGGATGAGTTCTTGCGCTTTCAGCTCGCACCTTTAACCCGTTTTTCACGCAATAAACTGGACGCGATGCACCGCGAATTCACCGAACAGCGCATCATGCCGCATGTCACGGCCGAGGCGCGTGCTTTGGTAGCGCGCCATTTGGAAGCAGGCGATGACGTATTGTTGATTTCCGCCACCAATGAGTTCATCATCACCCCGATCGCGCATCTTTTCGGGATTGAAAACATCATCGGCGTGCGCTTGGAAGTTGATGCCAACAAACGCTACACCGGAAACCATCTGGGCACGCCCAGCTTTAAGGAAGGCAAAGTCAAACGCCTGTCCGAATGGCTGGCGGCGCGCGGCAAAACCTTATCCGACTACGCCCAAAGCTATTTTTACAGCGATTCGCACAACGATTTGCCTTTGCTGGAAGTGGTCAGCGTACCGATTGCGGTCAATCCTGACCCGAAACTGGCCGCACACGCCGCCAAACGAGGCTGGCGCACCATTCGCTTAACGGAGGCAGCATGTTAAAAACCTTACTCGGCGGGAAAATTCATCGCGCCACCGTCACCGAGGCCAACCTTAACTATGTCGGCAGCATCACGGTCGATTTGGATTTGCTGGACGCAGCAGGCATTGCCGTGCACGAGAAAGTACAAATCGTGAACAACAATAACGGCGCACGGCTGGAAACCTACACCATTCCGGGCGAACGTGGCTCGGGCGTGTTGTGCTTAAACGGCGCGGCGGCACGGCTGGTGCAGCCGGGCGATGTGGTCATCATCATGTCTTACGTGCTGCTGGACGCGGCCGAAGCCGCGACGCATCAGCCGAAAGTGGTGCTGGTTGATGAGCGCAATCATATTAAAGAAGTGATTCGCTACGAAACCGCCAATACCATTATGTGAGACAGCAAAGGCTGCCTGAAAAGATACTTTCAGGCAGCCTGAGACCTTTGCAAAAACGGCATACCAAAAATATGGTATGCCGTTTTGTATCGGAAAGATTTTACGCCGATTGCTCACCGGCATTATGCCGCTTGTCCGAAACATCTTTCAGCTCTTGCAGCAGCTTTTGCAGCTCTTTGAGTTTGCCGCTGCCCAAATCGGCGGCTAATACCGCTTGGCGTTCGTCAATTTCCACGCACATTTCTTGGTACAGCTTTTCGCCTTTCGCGGTGAGCTTCAATAAAACTTTGCGCTGATCCAAAGCAGGTTTGCGCCGTGCAATCAACCCCGCCTGCTCTACCCGTTTTAAAATGCCGGTAAGACTGGGGCGCAACAGACAAGCTTTGTCTGCCAGCACATGAAAATCCTGCTGTCCTTGCTCTGCCAAAACCCGCACAATCCGCCACTGTTGCTCGGTGATGTCCCATTTGTTCAAAACCGGGCGAAAATAGGCCAGCATCGCCTCGCGCGCCTGTAAAAATCCGGCGTTCAGGGAGTTCTGGGTAACGGTATCCGACATGATGACCTCCTGATACATTGAGTCGGTGATAGACAAAACATAGTATCAGAAGTTCTGAAACAAGCATAACAAGTCGCTGAAAAATAATTCTTTATTTTGGATAGCGTGATTCAATTAGACTGCATAGTATTCAGCGTAAGCCTTGGTGTGTCATTGTCTGCTTCAATATTGGAGGCTTCTTATTTATGTGTTGTTGCGCCATGCGCCAGCGACAACTGTGCAAGAAATGCGACAATTTGCCGCTTATTTTGCGCCCAACTCGGCAATACCCCGATTGGCCAGCGCATCGGCGCGTTCGTTTTCAGGGTGCCCGCTGTGGCCTTTCACCCAATGCCAACTGATGCGGTGCGGTTGCGCCAATTCATCCAGTTGCTGCCATAAGGTTTGATTCGCCACCGGTTTTTTGGCCGCCGTTTTCCAGCCGCGCCGTTTCCAGTCGGCCAGCCATTCGCTCATGCCTTTTTTGACGTATTGCGAGTCGGTGTAAATCGCCACCGTGCACGGGCGTTTCAAGGCGGCCAAGCCTTCAATCACCGCGCGTAATTCCATGCGGTTGTTGGTGGTGTCCGCCTCGCCGCCGCACAGTTCTTTTTCATGGCGGCCGTAACGCAACACCACGCCCCAGCCGCCCACGCCCGGATTACCTTTGCAGGCGCCGTCGGTATAAAGATAAACGGTTGATTCGTTGTCAGACATAGAATAAAGAAGGCTGCCTGAAAAGTTTTAACCTTTTCAGGCAGCCTTACGGGCAGTTAATCAATCAATGATTTTATCCAGATTTTCACGCAGATACATTTTGACCGCATCGGCATTGTTCGGCATCACTTGTACGCGCTGCGCCGCTTGTTCAATATTATCCCAACGCGACGGGCGCGGCACGGCAAAGTCTGCGCCCAGAGCCTCGCGAATGGTTTCTTCAAACTTCGCCGGCAAGGCGGTTTCCAGACAAATCATGGTTTCACCCGCTTGGCTCAATTGCCGCGCCACGTACACGCCGGCGGCGGTGTGCGGGTCAATCACTTCATGGTCTTCAGCATACACCGCGCGGATGGTGTCAATGCGTTGTCCGTGGGTGCTGCGCCCCGAAGTAAAGCCGAATTGTTGCTGCATGGCGATTTTTTTCGTTTGCAAATCAAAGCCGCGCCCTGCCGCCACTTCCGCCCATAACGCCCGCATTTGCACCGTATCGCGCTCCACCAAGTCAAACACGAAACGCTCCAGATTCGAGGCTTTGGCGATATCCATCGACGGACTGGACGTCACCGCCACTTCGCGGGCGGCACGCGGGCGGTATTGTCCGCTTTGGAAAAACTCGTCCAGCACATCATTTTCGTTGGTCGCCACCACCAGTCGCCCGATCGGCAAACCCATCATGCGCGCCACGTGCCCCGCGCAAATATCGCCGAAATTACCGCTGGGCACGCAAAAGCTGACCCGCTGCTCGTTATGGTCGCTCACCGCAAAATAGGCTTTGAAGTAATACACCACCTGCGCCAAAATCCGCGCCCAGTTAATCGAATTGACCGTACCGATGCGGTATTTTTCTTTGAATGCCAAATCCGACTGAATGTTTTTCACGATGTCTTGGCAGTCGTCAAACATACCCTCGACCGCGATATTGAAAATGTTTTCGTCTTGCAGCGAATACATTTGCGCACGCTGGAACGCGCTCATTTTATTGTGCGGCGACAGCATGAACACGCTGATGCCGTATTTGCCGCGCATGGCGTATTCGGCCGCGCTGCCGGTGTCGCCGCTGGTTGCGCCAAGGATATTCAAGGTTTGTGATTGTTTGCTCAGCACATATTCAAACACATTGCCCAAAAACTGCATCGCAATATCTTTGAACGCCAAAGTCGGACCGTTCGATAAACCCAGCACGTGCAAACCGTCTTTCAAAGTACGCAACGGCGTGATTTCTGCCGAACCGAAAACCTCTGCGGTGTAGGTTTTGTTCACCAGAAAACGCAAATCTTCTTCGGGAATATCGTCGATAAACAAGCGCATAATTTCAAACGCCAATGACGGATAATCCAAACGCCGCCAAGCGTCCAGCGTGGCAGCGGAAATTTGCGGATATTCTTTCGGCATGGACAAACCGCCATCGGTCGCCAAACCGGATAACAAAACTTCGCAAAACGACATTTGCGGTGATTGACCGCGGGTGCTGATGTATTTCATGGTTTCGTCTTTTTGAAAAAATAGATTATAGTCAGTCAATATGCGCGCACACAGGCACTCGACTCATACTCGACAACGGATTAAACCTCAAGATTGACGACTGTTGTGTACAGCCCATCATGTATTCGTTATAAAATCGATAAAACATTCGGATTAGATGCGGCAGCTTGTCATCATGCTGCTGCCAATAATCCCGTAAAATATACCATATTCTGCTGTTTCAGGCTGCCTGAAACCAAGCTCGGCAGAGCTAAAACCGCTGACAGACAGTATCAAGCCAATATTTCAGTGTAAAGGTTTTACCATGTATTCGCCCTACCGCATCAATTATCTGTTTGACTCGCAAGGCAAGTGGATTGCTTTTCGCAAGGGCAAGCACGTTTTCGCCGCCGACAGCCAATGGATAGGCTGGACACCGTGGCGCGATAATGAGGTTTTCTCACCCAGCGGGGTGTACATCGGCACAATCACCCACGGCAACCGTCTGTATCGCTATCGGCAACGCATCGAGCGCGGCTTCCCCGGCAACGCGGAGAGACCTTATTTCCCCGGCATTTTCCCGCAGCCCGAATACCCCGGACGCGCCGTATTACCGCCGTGGGCGGAAGACTTGGACTTTACTTGGTCGGAAACCATTGATTTGTTTTGATGAAAATCTTGCAAACCGTCAAACACCATCGCACCGGAAGTCCATACCCAACGTTCAGGCAGCCTGAAACATTACACATTGTTCGCCGGATAATCCGACGGACTGCCGTCGCTGTAATGTTCATGCTTCCAGATCGGCACTTCGACCTTGACTGTATCAATGATAAAACGGCACGCGGCAAACGCAGCATCGCGATGCCCTGCCGTCACCCCGATCCACACCGCCACATCGCCAATCGCCAACTCGCCCGTGCGGTGTACGCAATACGCCTCTTCGATCGCAAACTGCGCTTTCGCCCGCGCCAATACCGCCTCGCCTTGAGTCACCGCCAGCTCGGGATAAGCCGAATACGCCAATGACGACACCGCCTTGGCATTGTTTTCACAGCGCACCCGCCCTTCAAAACACACCACCGCACCGCAGCTTTCACTGCCCAACAAGGCATGATAATGTGCGGTATCAATCGCTTTTTCGCTCAAAACAAACATCTTAACCTCCCGCCACCGGCGGAATAAACGCCACCACATCACCATCAGTCAATGGTTCTTGCCAATCGCAAAACACATGATTGCGCGCCGCGCGCAAACTGCTTTCAGGCAGCCCGAAAGCGTATTGCCGTTCCAATTCGCGATACAGCGTTTGCGGGGTTGCGCCTGCCGCCACGCTGACGATCTCTTCGCTGATGCCGCGCACTTCCTGCAAACGGGCAAAGTACAGCACTTTAATCTTCATCATTGCCAAAGTCACGCTTGCCTCCTTTTTTTGCCGCCAGTCGAATATCTTGAATGCAAATCTCATGGCTTAAAGCTTTGGTCATATCGTACACGGTCAATGCCGCCACGCTCACTGCGGTCAAAGCTTCCATTTCCACGCCGGTTTTATGCGTGACACCGACGGTCGCGCTCAAACGCAACGCACAGGCCGCATCATCGTACTCCACCTCCACGCGGCATTTTTCCAACATCAAAGGATGGCACAACGGAATCAGCTCCGACGTTTTTTTCGCCGCCATGATGCCGGCAATCCGCGCAATCTCCGCAATGCTGCCTTTCTTGCTCTGCCCGCCATGCGCGCGAATATGCGCGTAAACTTCCGCCGGAAAAAGCACCGACCCCACCGCCCTCGCCTCGCGCATCGTTACCGCCTTATCCGCGACATCCACCATATTGACCGCGCCGTCCGCAGTCAGATGCGTCAATTGCATGATTTTTCTCCATCACCGAGCAAACGCGCATTATATCGTTAATCATGCGGACTTGCCGACCGCTCCGACCGACACAAAAAGAGCTTTGTTTAAGGGAATTTTGCCACATCGGAAGCAAAAAGCTCCTGAATGGAAGCAATGCGCACATAACGGCGCACCAAGTAATGCAATCCGAACGCCGCAACACAGCAAACCATCACCACAACCGCCAGCAGCGGCGTACCGGCATTATCCAAAATCTCCGGCAGCTGCGTGTCAATCCCGATGCCGCGCACGGCCAAAGCCAGCGCACACATACTGCCGACAAACAGAAACAACCCTGCAAAAATCCCCAGTACGGAAGCACAAATAAATTGAATCACTTTAAGCAGCGTACTCATGTTTCCGTCCTTGGTGTTTGCAAAAAGCATAGGATATAAGAAAGATATGCCCGTTATCTTAAAAGGGATGACGATTAACGACACAACCTCAGCGGCATTGCGCCAGCGCGGCGCTCAAATCCGCTGCGGCATCCTTGGCGCCCAGATCGGAATAATAAGGTCCGCTGGCCTTGATTTGACCGGCATAACGTCTTTGCGCAGGATCATAAACCAGCTTCACCCGTATGCCGATCACACCGGCCTTGGAGAAATGACCCGTCTGAACCGTGCCGTTCACCACATCCTGCTCCAACGGTGTGGTTTTCCAATTCGGTTGGCTGCCGGCAACGCTGTTGATCGCAGCAACGGCACAATCCACGGCATCGGATCGGGAAAGAGCGGTTTGCGTTTGCACATTGAAGTTTGCCGTGGGCTCAACCAAGGCACACGCCGCAAGCCCTGCCAACAAAACACAAAGCAAGTATGAGATTTTCATGCTTTAAACTCCACAATCCACAATACCACAACGACCAATGTCCAATCTGATCAAAAAATCAACCGACTACAAACACGCAGAAGGAAGTTCTTGTACGCCATCCGCCCTGATAATTCTTGGAATATGCACGGAATCCACCACCGCATTTTCCACCGTAAGCCTAATGCTTTGATTTTGCCTGCACACCAAATCTGCAACACTTTTATCGCAACGCGTCTCGCTTTCAGACACCTTTTGACAGACAAAACCTTGTTTTTGCAGCACCGCCTCAGCATCAGCGATGGATTTCCCGGGCAATGCCAACCCATCGACAAAACGCTCAAACTCAGGCAGCGAATACTGCCGTTCCGACACGCAGCCCGCCAGTGCAGGCAAGATGATGCCCAGATAAAGCAATGTTCTCATACCGCTTCAGCTCCTTTTGAAATTGATTGACCGCCTGCTATCACTCAAACTTCGGCTCGCGCAACATCAATGCCTGCACCGCATCGCCGGCGGTGATGCGGCCGCTTAAAAGCTCGTGCAGCACATGGGTAATCGGCATTTCCACTTGATGCGCTTGCGCCATGCGCACCACTTCGCCCACGGTGTTCACGCCTTCGGCGACATGACCCAGCTCTTGCAAAATCTGCGGCAGCGGTTTGCCTTCTGCCAATTTCAAGCCGACTTGACGGTTACGCGACAATGCGCCGGTACAGGTCAAAATCAAATCGCCCATGCCCGCCAAACCCATCATGGTAGAAGCTTGCGCACCCAAAGCGCTCGCCAAGCGCGTGATTTCCGCCAGCCCGCGCGTCATCAACGCAGCGCGCGCATTGAGGCCGTACGCCAAACCGTCGGTCACGCCGCTGGCAATCGCCATCACGTTTTTGACCGCACCGCCGACCGCCACGCCGATCGGGTCATGATTGGCATACAGCCGCATCACGGTGCTGTTCAGCGCGGCGGCCAGCTCTTCCGCCCATGCCGCATTATCCGACGCCAAACACACCGCACTCGGTAAACCTTGCGCCACTTCCTGCGCAAAACTCGGGCCGGACAATAAACCGACACGGGTATTTTCAGGCAGCATTTCGCGCAACACCTGATGCGGCAGCAAACCCGTACCTTGCTCAAAACCTTTACAGGCAGCCAAAATCGGCACTTGCAGCGCATACGGCGCCACCCATGCTCGCAGCACCTCGCGCAAGGCATTGGTCGGCGTCACCACCAAAATCAATTCGGCATCCGCCATATCCGCGCTCATCGCCTGCACGTGCAGGTTTTCAGGCAGCCTGAAATTGGGCAGAAATTGACTGTTTTCGCCTGCCGCTCGTATAGCGGCTGCATCCTCTTCGGTGCGCGCATATAAAGTAACGGCATGAGCACAACGGGCAAAGTGGATCGCCAGTGCCGTGCCCCATGCACCCGCGCCAATGACGGCTGTTTTCATCAAAGCATCTTTCCGTAATCTGTAAAAAACGTATAGTATGCTAAATCGCGCACCACGCCAAATAAAAAACCACAGACCGCAATCCGAGATAATTCCTATTCAATACAATCAGATAAGTTAAAAAAGCAGCTTATAGGCGAAAAACTCTATTTCCATCTGGAAAACTTTGCCCGCATTGGGTACAATGCGCGTGTTAAAATTCTTTTTTGTGTCAAAACCAACAGAAAGCATGGAATTCAAATGGAAAACAACATTGAACAACGCGTGAAGAAAATCGTTGCTGAACAACTGGGCGTTAACGAAGCCGACGTTAAAAACGAATCTTCTTTCCAAGAAGATCTGGGTGCAGACTCCTTGGACACAGTTGAGCTGGTGATGGCTTTGGAAGAAGCCTTCGGTTGCGAGATTCCCGACGAAGAAGCGGAAAAAATCACCACCGTTCAACAAGCCATCGACTACGTCAGCGCCAATCTGGGCTGATTGCAGCGTTAACATCAGCAACACCGCAGTACAATAACCGAGCCTTTGAACAGAAACCATCCAGTTTCACGCGTTCAAAGGCTTTTTTTAAGGAAATCGCATGACAGCCAAAAAACGCGTGGTCATTACCGGTCTGGGACAAGTTTCCCCCGTGGGCAACAGCATTGCCGAAGCATGGGCAAACCTGACCGCAGGACACAGCGGCATCGGCACCATCACCCGCTTTGACGCGTCCGCCCTGCCGTGTAGCATTGCCGGCGAAGTGAAAAACTTCGACATCGGGCAATACATTTCAGCCAAAGAAGCGCGCCGCATGGACGTCTTCATCCATTACGGCATTGCCGCCGCCTTCCAAGCCATTGCCGACGCCGGTTTGGACGATACGCCAAACCTCGACAAAACCCGAGTCGGCATCAACATCGGCGCGGGCATCGGCGGTTTGCCGTCGATCGAGGCGACTGCGCTCACCTTATTCGAGCAAGGCCCGCGCAAAATCAACCCGTTTTTTATCCCGGGCGCACTGATTAACCTGATTGCAGGGCACATCACCATCCTTAAAGGTTATCAAGGGCCGAGTTACGGCATAGTGTCGGCATGTACCACCGGCGCGCACAGCATCGGAGACGCGGCACGCGCTATTGTGTATGGTGATGCCGATGTCATGGTGGCAGGCGGCGCAGAAGGTGCGGTCTGCACCTTGGGCGTGGGCGGCTTTGCCGCGATGAAAGCATTGTCCACCCGCAATGACGACCCCGCCACCGCCTCACGCCCGTGGGATAAAGGACGCGACGGCTTTGTGATGGGCGAAGGCGCAGGCGTGATGGTGCTGGAAGAACTCGAACACGCCAAACGACGCGGCGCAAAAATTTACGCCGAACTCGTCGGCTTCGGCATGAGCTCCGACGCCCACCACATCACCGCACCCAATGCCGACGGCCCCGCACTGGCGATCACCCGCGCACTGGCTGATGCACACATGGATGCATCCGAAATCGACTATGTCAATGCCCACGGCACCTCCACCCCGTTGGGTGACGTCAACGAAACCGTCGCTCTCAAACGCGCCTTGGGCGAAGAGCAAGCACGACGGGTAGTGGTGAATTCGACCAAATCCATGACCGGACATTTGCTGGGCGGCGCAGGCGGCATTGAAGCGGTGTTCTCCGCGCTGGCATTGCATCATCAGGTGTCTCCGCCCACCATCAATATTTTTGAACAAGATATTGAAGGCGGCTGTGATCTGGACTACTGCGCCAACACCGCCCGCGACATGCCGATTCGCGCCATTTTGTCGAATTCGTTCGGCTTCGGCGGCACCAACGGCTCACTGGTGATGAAGCGTTTTGTCTGACTAAAATGACCTGTCAAAAAAGCATGTGAAAATGCCGCATCTTACCTAAGATGCGGCATTGCTTTGCGGCAGTCATTGACTTTGTTTGAGCTTCTCCTGCCCTCGCAGAAACTTTTACCCAAAATATTCCATTCGATATGTCTTTACATTACCGCCACTTACTCAATGCCGCCACCCCTTCGCGCCGCAACCGCTTCACCGCCACGCTCGGCGGCATAATGTTGAAACTCTTGGGTTGGCGCATCATCGGTACGCTGCCTGCGATCGAAAAAGTCGTGGTGGTGGGTGCGCCGCACACCAGCAATTACGACGGCGTGGTTGCGCTGCCGGCAGTGCTGGCGCTGGATTTAAAAATCAGCCTGATGGCCAAACACAACCTGTTTTACGGACCGATCGCGCCCGTGATGCGCTGGTTGGGCTTGATTCCGGTAGAACGGCACGCTGCCGGCGGCATGGTCGGTGCGGCGATTGAGCAGTTCGCCGCTCATCGGCAATTATGGCTGGGCATCGCCCCTGAAGGCACGCGGCGCGGTGTCGAGCAATGGAAAACCGGCTTTCACCGCATCGCCCTGAGTGCCAACGTGCCGATTTTCCCCGTGGCATGGGACTACGCGCGTAAAGCGATTATCTTGGGCGAAGCCTTTATGCCCTCTGCCGATGTCGAGCATGATTTGCAAAAACTGTATGCTTTTTACCGCGACAAACAACCGCGTCATCCGCACCGCCTGTCACAACCGCTGCGCTCCGATCGCGACTGATGCAAAGTGCCATCTATCGCTCTGCTCAATTCATTTTCAGTATTTCACACTCGCCTTGAACATGATTGGTTATAATCGCTCGCATATTGACTCAAACAGATCAAACGCTGCCTGAAAACATGGCATATCGAGGTACATTGTTCAGCCTATCTGACCAAAGGTTTATGATGAGAAACGCACTACATTCATTGCTGTTGTTGACCTTCTTTACCTTATTGTCGGTCATCTCAACCTCTATCAACGCCTACGATTTAAACAACCCCGCCTACGGCCCTAACTGGCAACAGCGTGAGATGATGGAAAATGCAGGAGGATATGGCACAAATACAACTCCGCCTTATCAACCGACCTACAACTACTACGGCGCACTGGCGATGGATGAATACGGCATGGCTTATGGTGCGTGGGTTGCCACAGGTGCCATCGCGCATCAGTTTTCGACCAAACCCAAAGCCATCGCCGAATGTGAAGCCGCCAAACCTTTCGGCAAATGCAGTATCGTCGCCACTGTCAGCGGCGGTGCGCTGGCACTGGCATGGGACGCGCGCAACGGACGCAGTGCCTGGGCCACGGCGGAAACCATGGAAGATGCCGAACAAAATGCGTTACGAACATGCGGCAGTTCAAGTTGCAGTATTGTCTATTGGATCACCGCACCGCGTGGCAGCGTGACCAGAGGAGCGGGCACGGGCGGGCACGGCTGGTTGCCGGGTAATGATGAGGCATTGATTACCGCCATGCTGCAACGCCAGCAGGTCAAACTGTACAGAGCGCAAGCCGGCTTGGAAAAGTTTTCGTTTACCTCGCGTAGCGGCATCTATACCAGCCCCAAAGAGGCGGAGCGCGTCGCCATGGATGCTTGCCGCACAGTGCAACAAGGCTCATGCCGTATTTTGCAAACCTTTGCCGACACCTGCGGTGTAGTGACTTATGCCAAAGTTAAAGGCAAGGTGCAATACTTTGTTGCCACCGATGCGGACGCAAAGCAGGCGAAGAATAAAGCCATGCAACAGTGCGCAGACAAATGGGGGATTAACAGCTGTTATTTTTATCCGGCGGTCTGCACGGGCTTGGCTTATGGTTACTCCCCGTCGCTTCCTTATGAAGGGTTAACGGAAAATGAAAAAGCCCAGGCTTTTGAATCTGCATCAAAAGGCTTGAAAGAATGGCAGAAAACAATCGAGGCCATGCCGACCAAACCGTGATGCTTCAGGCTGCCTGAATGGTAACAGGATGGCGGCGATACGCATGGCGTGCAATAATTATCTCGTGCAACGAAATCCTTTTCTCACCGCGGAGTATGATGATGAATCCTGTCCAATCATTGGGTTTAATCGCATCTTTAGCGATGCTGGTTTTATCCGCTACGGCAGCCGCTGAAGATGTAGCTTGCCCCGGTGCCTACGTGCATGTGCCCGGACAAAGCGCAAGCCTGCCCCTGCGATCCGCTCCGAACCCTCAAGCCAAAACCGTGATGCAGCTGCACGACATGCAATATGTATGCCTGGCCGCTGTTCCTTAGAGATCGAATACGACGGGGTGATGTTACTATTCCGCACCACAGGTCGGTGTCCTTCAGGCTGGGTGCCGGAAGAATATGTGCATGCCTCGGCAGGCTGAAAACCACAGGCTACAGCCATTTCCTTTACCCTCTGCATAGAAAGCATAAGATGAAATTTTCCCCATTAACCCGCCGCCGGAACACCTCGGCGCGAACACTGCTGATGTGCTGCGGCCTCGGCAGTATGCTGTTATCCGGCGCGACCCATGCCCAAGAAACCGTTACTACAACGGCGGTATCCTGCCCCGCTCAAGATTTCTCGCCGTTTCTGACTGCGTTTCGCAATGATGTGCAGATCCAGCGCGCCTTTACCACCATCCCGCTGGCGTACAGCATGCTGGACGATGAGTTCAATCCTCGCCACTTTTCAATGCAGGCGGCGGATTTCACTTTCCCCGTGATGGCAAGCACGCAGTCGGTGCATGCCGAGGGCATCATCGCCGAAGTGTCGGTTCAAAAAGACACGGCCACCGTCGCGGAACAGCAGGCAGGTACCGGCCGCTACACCGTCTATTTATTTCAACGTCAAAACGGCTGCTGGCGGCTGCATGCGATCGACGACCAATCCACCTGACAACACACCACAGGCTGCCTGAAAAAATACCGCCGTGCACAACAGCACGGCGGCGGGTAGGGTATATCAAATACGGTTAACGAATCAGCCCTTCTTCTTTCATCAGTTCCAAGGCGTATTGCGCATTGCTATGCCCCTGTGCAGCGGCTTGTCTAAACCATTGCTCAGCCTGAGCATAATCTTGCCGCACACCTTGACCTTGGGCATACATCAGCCCCAGATTGTACTGTGCTTTATCATAACCTTGCTCTGCCGCCAAGCGGTACCACTTCATCGCCTGCGCTGAATCTTGCTGCACCCCTTCGCCTTCGTCATAGATCACCCCGAGGTTGTACTGCGCATTGGCATTGCCTTGCGCGGCGGACTGGCGATACCACTTCATGCCCTCGGCGCGATCTTGCTTCACGCCTTGACCTTCGAAATACAAAAAGCCAAGATTACTTTGCGCGTCGGGATCTCCTGCTTCGGCGGCCTGCCGATACCATTTGGCCGCTTGGGCATAGTCTTGCTTCACCCCAAGACCCTGATCGTACATCACGCCTAAATTAAACTGCGCGATCACATGCCCTTGCTCCGCCGCTTGGCGGTACAGCTTTTCGGCTTGGGCATCGTTTTGTTTCACACCTTGCCCGGCTTGATACATCAAACCAAGATTGTTTTGCGCCTGCGCGACGCCCTGCGCGGCTAAGGAGCGGTAAATCGGCACGGCGGCGTCATAGTCGCCTTGATCGTAATACGCGATGGCGCGCTGCAACTGTGCTTGAACATCCGTCGGCGCGGCAAAAGCGGGGATCATGCTCAGCGCAACACACAGCGCCAACAGACGCAAAAACTTGTTCATCACTCTCTCCTGAAGTTAAAAAACATACGGTGACCGTCATTGCCATCATCGGCAAAGCTTACTGCCAACATCGGCAGATTATCCTTTTCTAGGCTGCCTGAATCAAGCAAACCACCATACACAAACACGGCGGAGAGCATTATGGAGCCAACCCTTCTTCTTGGAGCAGGTACAGTGCCCGCTGTGCATCGGCATCACCCTGCTCAGCTGCCAGACGAAACCATTTGACAGCTTGAGCATCGTCACGCTCTACCCCTAAGCCATAGTGATAAAATGCTCCGAGACTGTATTGCGCAACGACATCGCCCTGTGCGGCGGCCAGACGATACCACTTCGCCGCCTGAGCAAAATCTTGCTTCACCCCATCACCCTCCTCATACATCACCCCAAGGGTGCTTTGTGCCGCAGCGAGCCCTTGCTCGGCAGCCAGACGGGTCCATTTTGCAGCTTGGACATAGTCTTGCTTGGTCCATTGACCATAGTAATACGCCCGCCCAAGATTATGTTGCGCCGCAGCGTCGCCCTGCGCAGCACCCAGACGCAGCCATTTCATGGCGGCGGCCTTGTCTTGTTCTACACCACTGCCATTGCCATACATTAGACCGAGATTGTTTTGCGCCTTGGCATTTCCCTGCTCGGCGGCGCGGCGAAACCATTTGACGGCTAGGGCAAAATCTTGCTCCACTCCTTGACCCATGCCATACATTTTGCCAAGGGTGTTCTGGGCTTCGGCGTCGCCTTGCTCAGCCAGCGGAAGAAGGGTAGATAAATCAATGTCGCCAACATCGCCTTGCGTATAGTACTGGTAAGCGCGCTTGGGCTCTGCCTGAACATGATCCGGCGCAGCCGTGACCGGTACCGCCAAGCTCCATGCCGCACTCAATGCCAATATTGAAAAAAAACGTCTCCTCATGACCTTCTCCTGTTGTGTTCATAAAATTTATTGGTGTTGCAGGGTCAATACGATTGTAGAGAGTGCTCATACCGCTGGCAAGCATTGTTGATTTCCTTTTCAGGCAGCCTGCGATCTTTGTAAAAACCAAAGTAAAACCGCCGTGCAAAAAACACGGCGGGGTAGGGCGTAGCAGGTAAAATCAGCGGATCTGCCCTTGTTCCCGCATGATTTGCAGTGCTTGTTGCGCACCCGCATCGCCCTGTTCGGCGGCACGGCGCAACCATTTTTCGGCTTGAGCATCGTCCGGTTTGACGCCGTCACCTTGTAGATACCTTATCCCAAGATTGTATTGGGCATCGACGTATCCTCGCTCCGCAGCGAGAAGATACCATTTTTGAGCTTGAGCTTCGTCCTGCGGTACACCGCGGCCACGTGAATACATCACCCCGAGATTGTATTGCGCTTGGGAAAATCCCTGCGCGGCAGCGAGGTGAAACCACTGGATGGCCTGGGCATAGTCTTGCTTCACTCCCCGCCCGCGTTCATACATCACTCCGAGTTGGGATTGCGCCTTGGCCTCTCCTTGCTCGGCGGCAAGACGATACCATTTCATCGCTTCGGCGTAATTTTGCTTAACCCCCAGACCTTCAGCATAGATGAATCCGAGGTTGCTTTGTGCGGTGGCATCACCCTGTTCGGCGGCAAGGCGGTACCATTTTTCGGCTTGGACATAGTCTTGCGTGACCCCGTGTCCCATGGCATACATTCCGCCGAGATTGGATTGCGCCTTGGCATGTTTTTGCTCGGCGGCAAGACGATACCATTTGACGGCTTCATCTCTGTCTTGCTTTACGCCGCGACCACTGTCATACATCACGCCAAGACCGTATTGCGCCGCAGCCACGCCTTGCCCGGCGGCGAGGCGATACCATTTCACCGCTTGAGCGGAATCCTGTTTCACCCCGTATCCTTGGTCATACACCACCCCGAGATTGTATTGCGCATCGGCATCACCCTGTTCGGCGGCGAGGTGATAGAGCTTCGCCGCTTGAGCATAATCCTGCTTTACTCCGCGACCGTCGGCATACATGATGCCAAGGTTAAACTGGGCATTGGCATCGCCTTGTTCGGCAGCGAGGCGATAAAACTTCACCGCTTGAGCATCGTCTTGCGCTACCCCCTGACCTGTGGCATACATCACTGCGAGCACGTTTTGTGCCGCAGCATTACCCTGCTCGGCAAGAGCGCGGTAATGCTGCATCGCAGCGTGATAATCACCCTGGGTGTAATGCCGGTAAGCACGATCCAACTCTGCCTGAACATCGTTCGGCGCGGCCATGGCAGGTGCAGCCAAGCTCAAGGCCGCACTCAATGCCAACATCAAAAAAAAACGTTTCCTCATGATTTTCTCCTGTTGTGTCCATCAAAATTATATAAAGGTATTGCAGGGTCGATAGATAGTAGACGGCAACCCTTAGGGCTGACAAGCACAGTTTATTTTCTTTTCAGGCTGCCTGAAACCGATTAATCGCTTAATTCCTCCGGCAAAAACCCGCCGCTTTGGTGCGCCCACAGTTTGGCATACAGTCCGTCTTGCGCCAGCAGTTCTGCGTGCGAGCCGACTTCGACGATTTGCCCTTTATCCAGCACAATCAAGCGATCCATCGCGGCGATGGTGGATAAGCGGTGGGCAATGGCGATCACGGTTTTGTCCGCCATCAATTGATACAGGCTGTCTTGAATCGCCGCTTCGACTTCGGAATCCAGCGCGCTCGTGGCTTCGTCCAGCAGCAAAATCGGCGCGTTCTTCAACATCACCCGCGCAATCGCAATCCTCTGCCGTTGTCCGCCGGACAGTTTGACCCCGCGCTCGCCCACGTGTGCATCGTAGCCGCGCCGTCCTTTAGCATCGACCAATTGCGGAATAAAATCCTCCGCATGAGCTTCCTGCACCGCTTGCACCATCTCGGCTTCGCCCGCATCGGGGCGGCCGTACAAAATATTGTCGCGCACCGAGCGGTGCAGCAATGACGTATCCTGCGTCACCATGCCGATGGCGGCGCGCAGGGAGTTTTGCGTCACGTGGGCAATGTTTTGCCCGTCAATCGTGATTTGCCCGCCTTGCACATCATAAAAACGCAGCAGCAAATTCACCGCAGTGGATTTGCCCGCGCCGGAACGTCCGACCAGTCCGATTTTCTCGCCCGCTTTGATGTGCAGATTAAAATCTTTGAATAAGCTTTTATCCGCATACGCGAAATTGACGTGATCAAAGCGGATTTCGCCGCGCGTCACCTGTAAGGTTTGCGCATCGGGCGCGTCGACTACGGTGTGCGGTTTGGTCAGGGTATTGATGCCGTCCTTCACCGTGCCGATGTTTTCAAACAAGGTCGCCGACTGCCACAACATCCAATGCGACAAGCCGTTCAAGCGCAAGGCCATGGCCGTTGCCGCCGCCACCGCGCCGACCGAAGTCTGGCCGTGCTGCCACAGCCAAATGCCTAAGGCGGCGGTGCTGCCGATCAGCAAAATATTCACGCTGTGGTTGATCACTTCCAGTTTGGACACCAAGCGCATCTGGGCGTGGACGGTGTGCAAAAATTCTTCCATCGCTTCTTTGGCGTAAACGCTTTCGCGCTGCGCATGGGAAAAGAGTTTTACCGTGGAAATATTGGCATAAGCATCGGTGATGCGGCCGGTCATTAACGAGCGCGCATCGGCTTGAACTTGCGCGGTTTTGGCCAATTTGGGAATAAAAAAGCGCAACACGGCGATAAAAACCACCAGCCACAACGCAAACGGCAGCAAAAACCATGCGTCAAACCCCGCCAAAATCACCGCGCTCGTGACAAAATAAATCACGATGTACACCAGCATATCGGCGCAGGTCAGCACCACTTCGCGCACCGCCAGCGCGGTTTGCATGACTTTGGCCGACACCCTGCCGGCAAATTCGTCTTGGTAAAACGACAGGCTTTGCGCCAGCATCAGATTATGAAACCGCCAGCGCAGCCGCATCGGAAACACGCCCTGCAAAGACTGAAAGCGCACCGCCGACAACAGCAACACCCATAGCGGACTGAACAGCAGCACCGCCGCCATCACCAACAGCGGCACGTGTTTGTCCGCCCAAAACGTGGTCACGCTTTCGTGCGACAACCAATCGACCAAGCGGCTCATCATTTGGAACAAAAACGCTTCAAACACGCCCATGCCGGCGGTGAGGATCATCACCAGCAGCAAATAACGGCGCACGCCGTGCAAACAGGCATGGATAAACGCAAAAAAGCCCTTATCCGTCGCCGCCGCGATGTCGTGCGGATAAGGATTGATGCGTCGCTCGAACCATGCAAAAAAAGCATTGAACATACGTACTTAACCTCCGGCGACCGGCCGCACGATGTCCACGCAGTCGCCCTCGTGCAGCACGGTGGCGGCATAAGCGGTTTTCGCCACAAACACGGTATTGACCGAAACCGCAAACGGGGTTTCAGGCTGCACTTGCTCCAGCAAAACCGCAAGCGTGGCGGCTTCCGGCAAGGTTATGATTTGATTATTGAGAGAGATATTCATCATAAAACCAATGAAAGGCTGCCTGAAAACGGTGATCGACAGGTTTCAGGCAGCCTGAATAAAAAATCAACAACGCGGCCGATTATTCCGCATTGCCGTACATATTGGATTCACCGCCGTCAATGGCAATGACCTGTCCGTTCACATAGCCGTTATCGCGGCTGAGCAAGAACGCCACCAGTTTGCCGACTTCCTCCGGCTGACCGAGACGGCGGGTCGGGTTGCGGCTGGCGTATTGCGCTTCGGCGGCCTGCGGATCAGCGGGATTAACCTGCCTGAACGCTTCGGCAACCATCGGCGTCAAAATCGCTCCTGGGGCAATCGCATTCGTCAAAATACCGTCTTTGCCGTGTTCGAGCGCAGCGTTTTTGGTCATGCCCGCCACCGCGTGTTTGCTCGCCACATACGGCATTTGATTGAGCACACCGCGAATGCCGCCCACCGATGCCGCATTGACAATCCGTCCGTATTGTTGCTTTTGCATTTGCGGCACCACATAGCGCAGACCGTAATAAACCCCCAACAGATTGATGTCGATGACTTTTTTGAATACCGCGACATCGTACTCGGTCAAAGGCGCTTGCCGCCCTTCGATGCCGGCATTGTTGTAAAAACCGTCAATGCGCCCGAAACGTTCGACGGTTGCCGCCACGTAGTGCTTCACCGCCGCCTCGTCGGAAACATCGGCGGTAACGGTCAAGATGTCCGCATCGGGAAACTGTGCTTGCAATTGTGCGGCCGCAGCTGCCAAAGCGGTCGGATTGTAATCCACCAAGGCCAGTTTTGCGCCGCGTGCCGCCATCGTCTGCGCGCTGGCCAAACCTAAACCCATGGCTGCGCCGGTGATCAACATTACATTGTCTTGCATAAAAATTACTCCTTTAATTTAAGGTGTCCTTCACGAAAACCGACTGCTTTTTGCGCCTCAAACATACGAAAAATGCAGCCCCTGTCATGACAGGCAATGCAATCGGGGATTAAGTTCCGTATGTTTTGGTTGTGGTTTGACCGAACGTTGTTTTGACTGCGCAAAAACTCCGTTTCAGGCTGCCTGAAACGTTAAAAATCTCTGAAACGAAGTTCAGAGATTCCCTTACAAACTCAAAATCTTATCGCGCTCTTCCGGTTGCAGGCGGAAGCCCGACACTTCGTAATGGTCGAAAATCGTCTGCACAATTTCTTGCGGATCGTCGATGATTTTCAGCAAATCCAAGTCTTTCGCGCCGATCATGCCGTGGGTGAGCAGTTGATCGCGGATCCATTCCACCAGCCCGCTCCAAAATTCGCTACCGCACAGAATAATCGGCATGTGCCGCGTTTTGCCGGTTTGCACCAAGGTTAAGGCTTCAAACATTTCGTCCAGCGTGCCAAAACCACCCGGCATCACCACATACGCCACCGCGTGTTTGACAAACATCACCTTACGCGGGAAAAAATGGCGGAATTTGACCGATAAATCCTGATACGGGTTCGGATGTTGCTCGTGCGGCAGTTCGATGTTCAAACCCACCGACGGGCTTTTGCCGTGATACGCACCTTTATTCGCCGCTTCCATCAAGCCCGGCCCGCCGCCCGAGAGCACCGCAAATCCTGCGTCGGACAAGAGCCGCGCCAAGGTTTCGCAGCGTTGGTAAAACGGATGCTCGGGTTTGGTGCGCGCGCTGCCGAAAATACTGACCGCAGGGTGCACCGCGTGCAAATCCTCCTGCGCCTCGACAAATTCCGAGATAATCTTCAAAACGTGATAGGATTCACGGGCGCGCAACGCGGCGGTGGCCTGTTCGGTCAGGTTCGGTTGCGGCAGTTTATCGCTAAGGCTCATCTCTATTTAAGCTCCCTGAAAGTCAATCATGCAAAACACCTTGCTGCTCGTGGACGGCTCGTCCTATTTATACCGTGCGTTTCACGCGCTTGCGCCTTTGACCTCGCCGCAAGGCGAACCGACGGGTGCGCTTTTCGGCGTGCTCAATATGCTGCGCCGCCTGCGTACCGAGGTTGCGCATGAGTATTGTGCGGTGGTGTTTGATGCAAAGGGTAAAAATTTCCGTCACGCATTATATCCCGAATACAAGGCAAACCGTCCGCCGATGCCGGAGGATTTGCGTCCGCAAACCGAATGGGTGCGCGAACTGACCGCACTCTTTGGCTGGTCGGTGCTGGTGATGGACGACGTGGAAGCCGATGACGTGATGGCGACTTTAGCCCGTCAAGGGGAAGCGGCGGGCATGAAAGTCATCATGTCCAGCGGCGACAAAGACATGGCGCAGCTGGTGAACGCGCACATCACCATGGTGGACACCATGAAAAACGCGGTCTATGACGAAGCGGGCGTGCTGGAAAAATTCGGAGTAATGCCGCGTCAGATCGTCGATTACCTCAGCTTGATCGGCGATACGGCGGACAATGTGCCGGGCGTGGACAAATGCGGCCCGAAAACGGCGGTGAAATGGCTGACGCAATACGACACGCTGGACAATATCATGGCGCATGCGGCGGAAATCGGCGGCAAAGTCGGGGAAAACTTACAGGCAGCCTTGGCGCGTTTGCCTTTGTCCAAACAATTGATTACCTTAAAAGAAGATGTCGATTTAAGCCAAGCCTTGCCCAATGGCTTGGCGGATTTGCGTCACCGCGAACCGGACTGGGCGGCATTGGCGCCGCGTTTGCGCCATTTCGGTTTACGCAGCCTGCTCAAAGAAGCGGAAAGCCATCTGACCGACAATCAAGCAAGCCTTATCACGCAAACGGCTTTCAGGCAGCCTGAAACCCTCACGCCCGCGCTGCCTGAAGCACCGCCTTTGCATTACCGTTTGGTCACCACGCAGGCAGAGTTGGACGCTTTATGCGCCCGTTTGCAAGCCGCGCCAAGCGTCGGTTTCGACACCGAAACCACGTCGCTGGACGTGCGCGCCGCACGCTTAATCGGCATGAGCTTTGCCTTTGCACCGGGCGATGCGGCGTATGTACCCTTGGCGCACAGCATCACCGCCGCACCACAGCAGCTTGATTTTGATACGACTTTAGGCTGCCTGAAACCTTTTCTGGAAAATCCCGAAAGATACAAAATCGGGCAAAACCTTAAATACGACCGCCATGTGCTGCGTAACCACGCGATCGAACTGCGCGGCATTCGCGGCGATGCCATGCTCGCTTCGTATATTGTGGAAAGCCATCTCGGACACGGTTTGGACGAACTGGCGCAACGCCATCTGGGTTTGACCACCATCAAATACGAAGACTTATGCGGCAAAGGTGCGAAGCAGATTTCCTTTGCCGATGTCGCGCTGGAAGACGCACGCGATTACGCCTGTCAGGACGCGGATTTCGCGCTGCGGCTGGAAGCCCAACTCACCGCCCGAATGGACGCGGCACAACTGACCATGTACCGCGAACTGGAGTTACCCGTGGCGGAAGTGTTGTACCGCATGGAACGCGACGGCGTGCTGATTGACGCGGACGAACTCCACCGCCAAAGCCACGAGCTGGGCGCGGCGATGATGCAACTGGAAAAAGACGCTTACGCCGCCGCAGGACAGCCGTTTAATCTGAATTCGCCCAAACAATTGCAAGAAATCCTGTTCGACAAACTCGGCATTCCGACGCGCGGCGTGCGCAAAACCGCCGGCGGCAGTTATTCCACCGACGAAAGCGTGCTGGAAAAACTCGCGCTCGATTACCCCTTACCCAAAATCATTTTGGAAAACCGTACCTTAAGCAAATTAAAATCCACCTACACCGACAAACTCCCGACCTTGATCGACGCGACCGACGGACGGGTACACACCACTTATGCCCAAGCGGTCGCCATCACCGGACGGCTCGCCAGCAACAATCCCAATCTGCAAAACATCCCGATTCGCAGCGAAGAAGGCCGCCGCGTACGCCGCGCGTTCATCGCGCCAAAGGATTATTGCATTGTCTCCGCCGACTATTCGCAAATCGAACTGCGCATCATGGCGCATTTATCGGACGACGCGACCTTAATCGCCGCCTTTGCCGCCGGCGAAGACATTCACCGCCGCACCGCCGCCGAAGTGTTCAACAGCGACCCCGCTGCCGTCACCGCAGAACAACGCCGCTACGCCAAAACCATCAATTTCGGGCTGATTTACGGCATGGGGCAATACGGCTTGGCGAAATCGTTGGACATCGACAACGATGCCGCGAAAAACTTTATCGAACGCTACTTCGCCCGCTACCCTGCCGTGGCGGAATACATGGAACGCACCAAACGCCAAGCCCGCGAGCAAGGCTATGTCGAAACCCTGTTCGGGCGCAAACTGTACCTGCCCGACATCGCCTCGAGCAACGGCAACCGCCGCGCCGCCGCCGAACGCGCCGCGATCAACGCCCCGATGCAGGGCACGGCCTCCGACCTGATCAAACGCGCCATGCTGGAAGTCGCCGCATGGCTGAAACGCGACCGGCTGCGCAGCCGCTTAATCATGCAGGTGCATGACGAACTGGTGCTGGAAGTGGCGGCGGACGAACGGGAGACCGTCAAACACAGGCTGCCTGAAATCATGCAAAACGCCGGCAAACTCAAAGTGCCGCTGCTGGCGGAAGTCGGCGTGGGTCAAAACTGGGAAGAAGCGCATTAAAGCTGGATAAGGCTGCCTGAAAGAGAAAAAACTTAAAGAAATCAATGGTTCTAAATGTTTTGAATTTAACGGGAGAAAATATCATGCAGAAATTAACCATTAAATATATGGCGGTATTTATATTATTGTTTGGAACCTTAAACCTACAAGGCTGCCGTGCCATGTTACCCGGATGCAGTATTGAAGAGTGGTGGGATGGTGAGTGCTCAGGATACTTAGGAAGCACAGAGAAAAGAAGAGAAGCATTCTACAATTCTTACACGCCAGAGCAAAAGTCTGTATATGAGCATAATAGATTAAGTTGTAAAAAGAAAACAGATAACCACGATGGGGCATATTATTGTTGTATGAAAAGCACAGAAACTCCTGAGCTCGATGTTAGTAATTTTGAAAGTTATAGTAAATGCGTAGTAAGAAATGGTGAGCATATTTGGATTCCAATGTAAAAATATCAGAGCTTCTAAATATTTTGAATTTAACGGGAGGAAATATCATGCAGAAATTAACCATTAAACATATAGCGGTATTTATATTATTGTTTGGAACCTTAAATCTACAAGGCTGCCGTGCCATGCTACCCAGATGCAGTATTGAAGAGTGGTGGGATGGTGAATGCTCAGGATACTTAGATTCTTACAAAGAACAACTAAGAAAAGAGAATGAATACTATAACTCTCTAACAGAACAACAAAAAATAATGCAGCATAAAAATGCTGAAGAATGTTACGCACTGGCTGGTAGTCCTGAACATAGGGTGGATTGTAAGGATACCGGTAAATATTATGAAGAATGTAAAAAGTTACATAAAAATGGTTACTATTGGAATACTGACTATTACCACCAATGCATGAAAGATAGGGGCACACCCTTGTATGAAGACAGAGACAAGGCGTTATACCCATAGCAGTGGTGTGGATGAGCAAAAAATTTCCAAGCATTTATTAGATGTAGAAAATACCTTGCGGCTTCAACTGCAAGGTATTTTTGAATAGAATCACATCCAAATATTTACAGCCGCACAAAAGGATTATGCCGTTTCTCGTGACCGATCGTGGTCATCGCGCCGTGGCCGGTGACGACGCGGGTCAGGTCGGGCAGGGTGAAGAGTTTTTCGCGGATATTGCGGAACAGTTCCTCTTGATTGCCCCGTGGGAAATCGGTGCGTCCTACCGACTCCAAAAACAGCACATCACCGGCGATCAGCAGGTTTTCCGCCGCGCAATAAAACACCACCGAGCCGGGCGTATGCCCCGGTACGTGCAGCACGTCAAACGCATATTGTCCCACTTGCAACACATCGCCTTCGTTCAGCCAGCGGTCGGGGGTAAAGGTTTCCGTCGGCGGCAGTCCATAAGCTTGGGCGATGCGCGGCAATTCTTCCAGCCAAAACGCATCTTCCTGCTGCGGGCCGAGAATCGGCACGTTACGCCGCGTGCGCAGTTCGGGCACGCCTGACACATGGTCCACGTGCGCATGGGTCAGCCACACTTTGCGCAAGTTCAGGCGATGCTCGTCCACCACCGACAACAAATATTCCACATCGCCGCCGACATCGGTCAGCACCGCGTCTTTGCTCGCGCTGTCCCACAGCAACGTGGCGTTTTGCATTAAAGGTGTCACAGGGATGATTGTGAAATTCAGCATCGTCGCGTTCCTTTGAGCTTAAAAGAGGAAATGTTACCATAGCTTTCTTTATCGCTCGTCACCGAAAGCAGATTGATGTCCTCTGTCAACTGGCAAAACCAATTAAACAACTTAAGCAAAAGCGCACGCGCAGAACAAGCCGCTGCCGCGGAGCAAGAAAAAGCGCGCGCCGCGCAAAAACAACGTGCCGCCGAAGTGGATTTTGCCGCGGCGGTCGGTGCGGTCACGCCGTTGAAATCCACCAACCGCCGTCCGCAGGAAAACGACAATCGTCCGATCCATCCGCGTCGCCAAGAAGCGGAACGTGACGATTCGCAAGATGTTTTTATCGGTTCAGGCAGCCTGAACGATGAACCGCCCGCGCAATACGCCCACGGCGGCGGCGGGAAAAACGATGTGCGAAAACTGCTGGCCGCCAAACATGAAATCGTCGCCACTTTAGACCTGCACGGTTATCAACAAGAAGAAGCGCAAGTGGTGCTCAACGAATTCATCGACTATGTGCAGCAACGCGGCGTGATCGGCGAAATCATTCACGGCAGCGGTCTGGGTTCGCGCGGGTTTATGCCTGCGCTAAAGCATTTGGTGCGCCGCTGGTTAATGGCGCACCCTACCGTGCTCGCCTACACCGAACCGCCCGGCAACGACGGCGCGGTGTGGATTTTGCTCAAGCGCAAACGCCGCGAAACCTCCTATTAGGAAAGTCATTATGTCCGCTCCGCTCGAACTGCGCCATTTGCGTACGCTGCAAGCCTTAAAAGAAAACGGCAGCGTATCGCAGGCCGCCAAACGCCTGTTTCTCACCCAGTCCGCGCTGTCGCACCAAATCCGCCTGCTGGAGGATTATTTTTCCGCGCCCTTATTCGAGCGCAAAACCCAACCGCTGCGGTTTACCCCGATTGGCGAGCGTTTGCTGCGGCTGGCGGACGAAATCCTGCCGCAAGTCGATGCCGCCTGCCGCGACATCGTGCAATTGACCGAGGGCGCGGCGGGTGAGTTGCGCATCGCGGTGGAATGCCACACTTGCTTTGATTGGCTGATGCCGGCGATGGACACCTTCCGTCACTTATGGTCGGGAGTGGAACTGGACATTGTGTCGGGTTTTCAGGCAGATCCGGTGGCATTGCTGCAAACCCACCGTGCCGATTTGGCGATCGTCTCCAAGGTCGAACCTCAAGCGGGCATAACGTTTATGCCCTTGTTTGCCTATGAAATGGTCGGCATTGCGGCGAAAAATCACCCCTTGGCGGAAAAGGCTTATTGGACGGCGGCAGACTTCGCCGACGAAACGCTGATCACCTATCCGGTTTCGGATGATATGTTGGATTTGATTCGCAAGGTGCTGCAACCAGCAGGGGTGACGCCCAAACGGCGCAACAGCGAATTGACGATTGCGATTATTCAACTGGTTGCCAGCCGCCGCGGCATCGCCGCCTTGCCCTACTGGGCGGTGCTGCCTTATCTGGAAAAAGGCTATGTATGCGCCCGCCGCATCGGCGCGGAAGGTTTGAGCAGCGAGCTCTTCGCCGCCACCCGCAGCGAAGACGAAAAGCTGCGTTATCTGAGCCATTTCTGCGAAATCGTACGCGAACGCAGCTTTGCCGATCTGCCCGGTTTAAGCATGATTGAACCGGTATAATGCCTTTCAGGCTGCCTGAACGTACTTTAACTTCAGCTAAATCAAGCGCAAAACATTTACCCTACGCAATATGCCGCAGCGCACACATTCAAATCATTTGAGCGATAGCTTTTTAATATCAAAAAATATAAATCAATAAAGTTTGTTTTAGGTCAAACTTTACCTAAGTGATTCGTTATAAACTCCCATTCGCCTAATGGCAAATATGAAACCACAAGAAAGGTTAAGGAACTCATGAGAACACCAAAATGGACATTGAGATTGTGTGCGGCATCTTTGCTCGCATTGGCTGCACCTGCTTTTGCCGCCGGTCAAGCCGACAAAGATTTGCTGGAAGTTGCCAAAGCACTGTTCAAACCGTTGCCGACTGCAGAGCAAATGCAGGAAAAACACGCCTTCACCGATGCGCAAGTCAAACTCGGCAAAGTGCTGTATTTTGATCCGCGCCTCTCGCGCGGCGGCACGCTCAGCTGTAACTCTTGCCACAACTTGGCATCTTCCGGCGTGGACAATATGTCGTTTTCGCAAGGACATAAAGGTCAGTTTGGCGGACGTAACTCGCCCACCGTACTGAACGCATCCTTGTTTATCGCCCAGTTCTGGGACGGCCGCGCCGCCGACGTGGAAGAACAAGCCGGCGGCCCCTTGCTCAATCCGTTGGAAATGGCGATGCCCGACGAAGCTTCGGTCGAAAAAGTGCTGCGTTCGATTCCCGACTACGGCCCGATGTTTGATGCCGCTTACGGCAAAGGCAAAAAAGGCAAAGCCAACATCACCTTCAAAAACGCGACCGATGCCATCGGCGCATTTGAGCGCACTTTGCTCACGCCGAGCCGTTTTGACCAATACTTGGCCGGCGACATCAATGCCCTGACCCCGCCCGAGCGCGCCGGTCTGAAAAAATTCATTGATGTGGGCTGTATTTCCTGCCATACCGGTGTCGGCTTGGGCGGTGATCAGTTCCAAAAATTCGGCTTGGTGCAAGGCCCTTACTGGAAATTCACCGGCTCGGCCAAACCGGACGACGGTCGCTTTGAAGTGACCCAAGTCGAAGACGATCAATTCGTGTTCCGCGTGCCCGGTCTGCGTAACGTTGCCCGCACTTATCCTTACTTCCATGACGGCAGCGTGTGGAGCTTGGAAAAAGCGGTCGATATCATGGGCGAAGCACAGCTCGGACAAAAAATGTCGGGTAAAGATGTCAAGAGCATCGTGACGTTCCTCAACGCATTGACCGGGGACGTACCGGCGGCAGCGTTGGTATTGCCCACTTTGCCCACCGCAGGGCCAGACACCCCGCGTCCCGATAACGACTAAAACCGTATCGGCAAATCAAAAAGGCGATCGTGAAGATCGCCTTTTTTTGTGACAGAAAATGTTTCAGGCTGCCTGAAACGTTTTGATGACGCTGTTGATTAAGCCGTCAATTGCGCCGAATGTTCACGGGTTTCGTGGAAGCGGATATCCGGCCAACGCTCTTCGGTCAGGGATAAATTGACCCGATTGGGCGCGAGATAAGTCAGGTTGCCGCCGGCATCGGTTGCCAGATTCAGCGTGTTGGCTTTTTCAAATTCCGCCAGTTTTTTCTTGTCGGCACACGACACCCAACGCGCGGTGTATACCGAAACCGAATCAAACACCGCTTCCACCCCATATTCCGCTTCCAGCCGTGCGGTCACCACTTCAAACTGCAACACGCCAACCGCGCCGAGAATCAAATCCGCGCCGGAATGCGGCTTGAACACCTGCACCGCACCCTCTTCGCCCAACTGCTGCAAGCCTTTATGCAGCTGTTTGATTTTCATCGGATTTTTAATCCTCACCGAGCGAAACAGCTCCGGCGCAAAAAACGGAATGCCGGTAAACGCCAAAACCTCACCTTCGGAGAAACTGTCGCCGATTTGAATATTGCCGTGGTTGGGCACACCGATGATGTCACCGGCATAGGCGACTTCCGCCAGCTCGCGCTCGTGCGACATAAACGTCACCACGCCCGACACCGCAATATCGCGGTTTAACCGCAGATGTTTCATCTTCATGCCGCGCGTGAATTCGCCCGAGCACACCCGTAAAAAAGCAATGCGGTCGCGGTGTTTCGGGTCCATATTCGCTTGGATTTTGAACACGAAGCCCGAAAATTTCTCTTCGGCGGGTTCGACCACGCGCACCGTGGCATCGCGCGCTTGCGGCATCGGCGCCCATTGAATCAGCGCGTCGAGAATTTCACGCACTCCGAAATTATTGATCGCCGAACCGAAAAACACCGGCGTCAATTCGCCCGCGAGAAATTCTTGCAGATCAAACGCGTTCGAGGCTGCCTGAACCAGTTCGATTTCGGCGCGCATTTGCTCCATCTCCAGCGGAAAAAGCTGATCCAAACGCGGATTATCGATGCCCTGCACCACTTCAAACTCATGCGGCAGTTTTTCGCCGCCCGCTTCAAACAAATACACTTCGTCATTGAGCAAATGATAAACCCCGCGAAACGCTTTACCCATGCCGATCGGCCAAGTCACGGGCGCGCAGCGGATTTTCAAAATACTTTCCACCTCGTCCAACAGCTCGAGCGTATCGCGCACTTCGCGGTCGTATTTGTTCATAAAGGTGATGATCGGCGTGTCGCGCAGGCGGCACACATTGAGCAGCTTAATCGTCTGCTCTTCCACGCCTTTACCCGCGTCAATCACCATCAGCGCACTGTCCACCGCAGTCAGCACGCGGTAAGTGTCTTCGGAAAAATCTTGGTGACCGGGGGTGTCGAGCAGATTGACCGTGTGCTCGTGGTAATCAAACTGCATCACGCTCGAAGCCACGGAAATGCCGCGCTGCTTCTCGATGTCCATCCAGTCCGAAGTGGCAAATTTGCCCGATTTTTTACCTTTGACCGTACCGGCACTTTGAATCGCACCGGAAAACAGCAACAGTTTTTCGGTGAGCGTGGTTTTACCCGCGTCGGGGTGGGAAATAATCGCAAAAGTGCGACGGTGGGCGACTTTTTCGCGCAAAGAAGAAGACATAAAAGACAGGCTGCCTGAAAAAGAAAAACGGACATTATATAGTGGATAGCACTGAAGCGACACGCCGGCGCAACGGAAAAGACCACCGTCACACCGCAGCATAGCGATCATCCTTTCGGACGCAAACATTCGTGCCGGCGGTAAATGGTATAAAATGCCCTATCCTGACGCTCTGCAAAAGCCCCGCCATGTCCCGTATTCATCTTTTACCCGATCATTTAATCAACCAAATCGCCGCCGGCGAAGTGGTCGAGCGTCCTGCGAATGCTTTGAAAGAAATCGTGGAAAACAGCATTGACGCGGGTGCGGACAAAATCGACATCGTGTTGCAGCAAGGCGGGATTAAACTGATACGGGTGACGGATAACGGCGCAGGCATTGCGGCGGACGATTTGCCGCTGGCCTTATCGCGCCATGCCACGAGCAAAATCAAAAACTTGTCCGACTTGGAACGCGTGGCGAGCATGGGTTTTCGCGGCGAGGGTTTGGCGAGCATCGCCTCGGTGTCGCGTTTGACTTTGAGCAGCCGCACCCTTGATGCGGCGCACGCCGCCAGCATTCGCGCCGCCGACGGCGAAGTGGGCGCAGTCACGGCGGCGGCGCGTGAGGTCGGCACCACGGTCGAAGTGGCGGAGATTTATTTCAACACACCGGCGCGGCGCAAATTTCTCAAGTCGGACAACACCGAATACGCGCATTGTCTGGCGACGGTGGAACGCATTGCCTTGGCGCATCCTCAGGTTGCTTTTACCTTGAGTCATAACGACAAATCCATTTTCAGGCTGCCTGCACAAGACACGGCGGCGCGGGTGGCGGCGATCATCGGCGAAGACTTTCAGGCAGCCTCTTTGAATGTTTCCGCTGCGGCGGGCGAGCTGCGTTTATCGGGCGTGATCGCCAAGCCGACCTTTGCCCAAGGCAAATCTTCGCAGCAGTATTGCTATGTCAACCGCCGTTTTGTGCGCGATAAAGTGATGTTGCACGCGGTCAAACAAGCTTACCGCGATGTGCTGCATCAGCAAATCGTGCCCGCTTTTGTGCTTTTTCTCGAACTGCCTGCCGATGCGGTGGATGTGAACGTGCATCCGTCCAAAACCGAAGTCCGTTTTCGCGAATCACAGGCGGTGCATCAGTTTATTTTCCATGCCTTGCACAAAACCTTGGCGCAAACCGCCGCCGCGCAAACCGTGGCGGTGAGCAATCCTGCCGCCGCCTTGGACAGCATTTTCCCCGCACGCTCTGACGGCAACGATGCGCCGCGCACGCCCGTACTGTTTCGCCCTGCGCCTTATGCACCATCATCGCCGCGCCAAAGCAGTTTGAGCTTGCGCGAAGGGCAGGATATGCTCAGCGCGTATCACCCGTTTTACCGCGCCGACGATGCGGCTTTACACGCCTTGGCAGAAGCGGAAGAAGCTTTCAGGCAGCCTGAAACGACACCGGAGGAAGAATTACCGCCCTTGGGCTTTGCCGTGGCGCAACTGCATGAGGTGTATATTCTGGCGCAAAACGCGGCAGGGCTGGTGCTGGTCGATATGCACGCCGCGCACGAGCGCATTCAATACGAAAAGCTCAAACAGCAAAAACACGCCGAGGGCATTGTCACCCAAGCCTTGCTGATCCCGTTGAGTTTCCGCGCCGATCACGAAGAAGTCGCCACCGCGCAGGAACATCATGCTTTATTGAAAGCTTACGGTTTTGATTTAAGCGTGATCGGTGATACACAATTGGCGATACGCAGCGTACCGCATTTGCTGATTCGCGCCGATGCCGTGCCGCTGGTGCAAACCTTGCTGCGCGAAATTGCCCGCTACGGCGCAAGTGCTGCCGCCGCTGCCGCCGAAAACGCCTTGCTCGCTACGTTGGCGTGTCATGGCTCGGTGCGCGCCGGACGGCGTTTGACCCTGCCTGAAATGAACGCACTGTTGCGCGACATGGAAGCGACCGAACGCAGCAACCAATGCAACCACGGCCGCCCGACATGGGTGCAGCTGGCTTTGGAAGATTTGGACAAGCTCTTTTTACGCGGACAATAAACCGCCTGCCGCCACACCGCGCACCGCGCGGATTCAGTACATCAAATTCCATTATTCCCAAATGACTTACGGCGGATCAGCCATCGTCAATTAAGGCTATGACTTTTCATACTATTGCGCTAGAATAAAGTGTGGTATCAATGACAGGCTGCCTGAAACCTACTACCCACTCAGGCAGCCTTAAAAATTCCAAACAAAAAACCAATACCCCTCAAGGAGAAAATCATGGAAAAAATCTGGCTGAAAAGCTATCAACCCGGCGTCCGCGCCGAAGTGGACGTGCGTGCCTACGATTCGATACCCGCCGTATTTGACGAGGCCGTGCGCAAATTCGGCAACCGTCCCGGCTTCACCAACGTCGGCGTCACCCAGACCTATGCCGAAACCGCAGCCATGGTTGATGCTTTTGCCTCTTACCTGCAAAACGTGCTCAAACTGCCGCGCGGCGAGCGGGTCGCGGTGATGATGCCCAACGTGTTGCAATACCCGATTGCGGTATTCGGCATTCTTAAGGCGGGCTATGTGGTGGTGAACGTCAATCCGCTCTACACCCCGCGCGAGCTGGCGCACCAGCTTAAAGACAGCGGCGCGCGCACCATTCTGATTTTGGAAAACTTCGCCAATACCTTACAAATGGTGCTGGCCGAGACCCCAATTCAAAACGTCATCATCGCCAATCTGGGCGATCTGCTCGGCTTCGTCAAAGGCAACCTGATCAACTTCGTATTGCGTAAGGTTAAAAAAGTCGTGCCGCCGTACCGCATCGAGCACGCCATTGCCTTCAAAAGCACATTGCAGCAGGGCAAAATGCATCCGCTGATGCCCGCATCGCTGACACCGGAAGACTTGGCATTTCTGCAATACACCGGCGGCACCACCGGCGTGGCCAAAGGCGCGGAACTGACCCACGGCAATATTATTGCCAATATGCAGCAAGCGGCGGAGTGGATGAAAGCCAGTATCCAAGACGGAGAAGAAGTAGTGGTGACGCCGTTGCCGCTCTACCATATTTTTTCGCTGACCGTGAATTTGATGATTTTCACCCGCCACGGCGCGAAAAACATTTTGATCGCCAATCCGCGCGACACCGGCATGTTCATCAAAATGATGAAACGCGAGAAGGTCACCGGCATGACCGGGGTCAACACCTTATTCAACGCACTCGTCAATCACCCCGAATTTGCTCAACTGGATTTTTCCACCTGGAAAGTCGTGCTGGGCGGTGGTGCGGCGGTACAACAAGCCGTCGCGGACAAATGGCACAAGATCACCGGCTTGCCGATTGTCGAAGCCTACGGTTTGACCGAGACCAGCCCGGGGGTGTGCGTCAATCCGCTGAACATCACCGCTTACACCGGCAGCATCGGCCTGCCCTTGCCCAACACCGATGTCGAGATTCGTGACGATAACCGCATGCCCGTACCTTTAGGCGAGGCCGGCGAACTGTGGGTCAAAGGCCCGCAAGTGATGCGCGGTTATTGGCAACGCCCCGAAGACACCGCCAAATCCATGGATGAGGACGGATTTTTCGCCACGGGCGATGTCGCCACCATGTCCGCCGACGGTTACGTCAAGCTGATTGACCGTAAAAAAGACATGGTGATCGTATCGGGATTTAACGTTTATCCCAACGAGGTCGAAGACGTGGTCAGCAAAATCCCGGGCGTGCTGGAGGCTGCCTGTATCGGCGTGCCCAATGAGAAAACCGGCGAGGCGTTGAAGCTGTTTGTGGTGAAAAAAGACCCGAACCTGACCGCCGAAGAAATCATCGCTTTCTGCCGTCAACACCTCACCGCGTACAAAGTCCCGCGCGACATCGAGTTTCGCGACGAACTGCCCAAATCCAACGTCGGCAAAATCTTGCGCAAAGAGCTGCGCGGATAAACCGCTTTGGCGGGTGACACAAAAGGCTGCCTGAAATGCTGTGGCGTTTCAGGCAGCCTGAGACCTTTGCAAAAGTCTGTCATGTGGATGCAGTTCGCAGGAATAGCACCGCAGAAAGTGCAGACATATCTTTAAGATAGGCAAACTTTCGAGGAGCTCATTTCAAAGAAATGCGCCGCAGGACGGATTTTTGCAAAGGTCTCACCCTTTAAGTTTTCCATTGGCATCACATAATCTGACGATAAATCCGCTCTAACTCGCGTTTTCCCCAAACTTGCGGGCAAGGATACAGCGGATTGGCCTCGGCGACGGCGTGCGCCAGCATGGCGGGCAAGTCTTGCTCTTGAATCAAACGCCCGCCGTCACGCGCACGCACCTTATCGGGAATATTCATTGAGCTGTTTAATTCGTCAATCCAACGGATGAACGCTTGCGCTTTTTCCTGTTCGTTATTGCCCGCCAAGTCAATACAATCGGCCAGTTGCGCCAGTTTGCGCTGCGCGCTGACACCGTAGGCACGCAAGACATGCGGCAAAATCACCGCATTGGCCAGCCCGTGCGGCACACCGTAAAATCCGCCCAGCGTATGGGCAACCGCATGCACATAACCGACATAAGCACGTGTAAACGCCTTACCTGCCAGATAGGCTGCCTGCTGCATACGGTTGCGCGCTTCCAGATTCGTACCGTCGGTATAAGCAGCATACAAACACGCGTGAATCGCCTGCACCGCGGCAATCGCGTCACGCTTGGTCTGTGCGGTATTGCTGTGCCCGATATAGGCCTCGACCGCATGCGTTAGCGCATCCATGCCGGTGGTGGCTGTGATGTGCGGCGGCAAGCCGATCGTCAGTTCGGGATCCATCACCACATAGCGCGGAATCAGCATCGGGTCGTTGATCGCGTATTTTTCGCGGGTGGCAGGATTAGACACCACCGCCGCCAACGTCGCCTCGCTGCCTGTACCTGAAGTCGTGGGCACCGCCACCACGGGCGGCGTTTGACGCAGCACTTTAAGCTGCCCTTTCATCTGCGGAATGCTTTTCTTCGGACGCGCCAGCCGCGCCGCCATGCCTTTGGCACAATCCATCGCCGAACCGCCGCCCAACGCCACGATCACATCGCAGCCGTGCCGGCGATACATCGTCACGCCCTCTTCGATGTTACCAATCGTGGGATTCGGCACGACCTCGTGGTACACCGCAGCGTGCATGCCTGCCGCCTTGCAGGCAGCCAATAACGGCTCGGTCATGCCCAGTTTGTACAAGCCTTCATCAGTGACGATCAAAACGCGGCTTAAACCCTTATCTTGTAAAAAAGCGGGTAATTGTTGCAGGCTGCCTGCACCGGATAATGTGCCTCGGTTCTGCCGCCACGGCAGCAGCCACATCGCCAGCCACGTGATTTTTTGATAAGTGCGTGCGTACACGCGATACAGCCTATTCATCCCGCTCTCCTCTGTCATGATTGATGCCCGACCCAATGATTCCGGTGCCGTTGCCGATTCAGAAAATAGCACTGCTGCGGGCGCGCTGCAAGCGCATCGCTAAACAATGCATACCTAAGGAATCTCTAAAACGAAGTTCAGAGGCCTCTTAAGCAGAATATTTCTATCAGGCAGTTTTATTTTGATACTTTAGCATTAGAGTGGGATATTTTATTTTCGGCCAAAACCGTTTCAAAAGAATGACGATAAAAATAGCTAATTATTTTAATAAAAACCGATAAAATTTTACTTCATAAAAATGCCATATTGGGATGTCAGAATATCGAATTATTTCTTTATCATGCACTTATCATGCAAGGAAAAATAACTTTTTCGATTTTTGCACGCTACCGAAACTTAATTGTCTCTGTAGCCATATTGGTTTTATTGATTTTTTCCGTACTCTTTTCCAACTTTTTTATTGGGCGGGAGATTGAAAAACAAACCCAAATGGTGGACGCTTCGGGTTATTTAAGGGATGAAATGCAATCCATGATGTTGGGCTTATTTAACCTTAAAACCTACATCAGCAATATGAACGCTCAAATCACCTTACTCAAAGGTAATGTGAACAATTTTAATCGCCTGTTGGATGTCATGGAGCATGGCGGCACGATGGACAGTGAGGTGGGCTATGGCGGCCTGCGTTACCGTGCGGTGATTACCCGCCCGCTCTCCAATACTGCGCATGGCAGAAACCAAATCGGCGCATTAAGGCAGCAATGGAAAAACTATGAACAGGAAACATCGGCATATTTGCAGACCGGCGGCAGTGATGCACAACAGCTGAATTTTGCCTTGGAATCGGGCATACAAAGCTATTCTGCAATGTATTTGAATTTGAACGAAATCACTGAACAAGCGCTGCAAAAATCCGAACGATGGAACAGTATTTTAAAATATATCCAGCTCATCGGCATTATGATTTTGGTGGCGTATTTTATTGTTTTTATTTTTTATTTTATTCGCCAATTAATCCAAGCCGACGATCAGGCAAAAATGGCCGAACAGGGCAATCACGATATTATGCGCACCGTGGACATCGGCCTGTTTCTGCTGGATCGGGAAATGAACATCGGTCATCAATATTCTGCCAAATTGGAAAACATTATTGGCCGCCGTCAGTTGCAAGGGCTTAATTTTGTGGATTTGCTGGTCGACATGATTTCGGCGGAGCGGGTGGCGGCCACCAGGGTTTTTGTGGAACAGCTGTACAGCGAATGGGTGATCGAGCAGTTATTGGGCAGCCTGAACCCGTTGAAGAAAATTTCGGCCAAGGTGAGTGATCTGAACGGCAATAAAGTGCATAAGGTGTTAAGTTTTCGTTTTTCCCGGGTGATGCGTGACGAGCAGATTTTCCAGATCTTGGTCAACGTGGCGGACATTACGGAAGCCGTGGAGATGGAAAAAGAACTGCAAGCCGAGCAGGCGCACAGCGAACGCCACTTGGGCATGATCAGCACGATTTTGAATACCGATGTCGGCCTGATTGCGGATTTCGCTCATTCGGCCAGCACCAAATTGGACATGATCAATGCAACCTTAAAATCACCCGAGCGCAGTGCCGAGGCATTACAGGAAAAAGTACGCTTGATTTACCGCGAAGCCCACTCTTTGAAAGGCGAGGCATCGGCCTTGGGTTTGCATTCGTTTGTGGCGGTGGTGTCGGAGCTGGAAAGCAACGTGAAGCTTTTGAGCAATAAGCATCAGCTTGGCGGTAATGATTTTCTCGGCTTGGCCATGGAACTGGAGCAATTGATGGAGCTGTCGCAAGTGATTCGGCAATTGTCCCAAAAAATTGTCGGTGCGCAGTCGTTGCCGTCGCCCGACAACACGGCATTGAACGAGCGTTATTACCGTGCGTTTGCCGAAAAAATTGCCGAACGCAATGGCAAAAGCGTCACCGTCAACTGGGAAGATAACGGCGTCACCGTGCCTGCGCCGCTGCAAGAATCGTTGCGGGAAATCGTGATTCAGTTGATTCGCAATGCGATTGTGCATGGCATCGAGACCGCGGATGTGCGTCGCTCACGCCGCAAATTCGAAGCGGGCAATATCGAAATCTCCCTGCAACAAGCGGCGCAGCATTTGCAGTTGACGGTTAAAGATGACGGTCACGGCTTAGATTACGAGGCGATCAAACAAAAAGCGATCGCGCATCAGGTGGTGACGGCGGCAGAAGTTCAAACTTGGGATAAGGCAAAAATCACCGCCTTGATTTTCCACCCGGGTTTATCCACCGCACAACATGCGGCAGAAGATGCAGGAGAAGGCAGAGGGATGGATATTGTCAAGGACCGCGTCAACCGTTTGCGCGGCAAATTAAAAGTTCGCTCGGCTGAACAGCAGTTTACCCAGTTTACGGTTTTGATTCCGCAAGACGCATGGTTGTAATGTGCGCATGATTCGGGAAAAACCGCCGGAGAACCAATAACTCGGCAAACGTGATCCGGCACATGATCGAGAACAGCGTGCCCGCACGCACCCACAATAACGAGCAAACACCGACAAGCTCGACACAGGAAAGGATAAGCAAATGTATGATTTAATGATTGTGGACGATTCGAACATCGTCAGAAATTTGATCAAACGGCATTGCCATGCCGATCAGTTCAAACTGGTGGCCACCGCCAACAATGGTGAAGACGCCGTGCTCAAATACCAAGCATACCGCCCCGACATCGTGACCATGGATCTGACCATGCCACGCATGGACGGTTTTGAATGCATTCGCAATCTGCGCCGGATTGATCCGTATGCCAATATCTTGGTGATTTCCGCGCTGTCGGACGAATTATCCGGCCTGCAAGCCATCGCCTTGGGCGCAAGAGGGTTTTTGCCTAAGCCGTTTACCGACAAACAGCTGGATCAGGCTTTGCACATGGTGACGCAACAACTGATGATGAACAGAAACGCCCAAAGATGTACTGCCGCTTGAGTTTTTTATAAGCCGACGTTAGATTCAGGCTGCCTGAAATTCAGGCAGCCTGTTGATGGTGACCTACATCGCGCCGTAATTCGGCCCGCCGCCGCCTTCGGGGCACACCCATGTGATGTTTTGGGTCGGGTCTTTGATGTCGCAGGTTTTGCAATGCACGCAGTTTTGGGCGTTGATTTGCAAGCGCGGCTGACCGTTTTCTTCGACGATTTCATACACGCCGGCAGGGCAGTAACGGGTTTCGGGCGAAGCGTATTCGCGGTAATTGACCTCAATCGCACGCGCCGCATCGCCCAAACGCAGATGGCATGGCTGCTCTTCTTCGTGATTGGTCGCCGACAAAAAGACGCTGGAGAGGCGGTCGAAAGTCAGCACGCCGTCCGGTTTCGGGTAGTCGATTTTGACCGATGCGGCGGCTTTTTTCAGGCTACCGTGATCCGTACCGTGGTGTTTGAGCGTCCACGGTGCGCGTCCGCGCAAAATGTACTCGTCCAGCGCGGTGTAAATAAACGCCGGCCAAGTACCCCATTTGAACGACGGGCGCACGTTGCGCGCATGGTAAAGCTCGCTGTAGAGCCAGCTTTGCTTGAACAGTTCGCCGTACTCTTTCGCTTCGGTGGCGGAAGTATAGGCTTCCTGCGGTTCTTGCAGCGCGGCGAACACGGCTTGCGCCGCAAGCATGCCCGATTTGATCGCGGTGTGCGAACCTTTAATCCGCGGTACGTTGAGGAAGCCTGCGGCATCGCCCACCAGCACGCCGCCGGGGAAACTGAGTTTGGGCAGGCTTTGCAAACCGCCTTCGGTCAGCGCGCGTGCGCCGTAGGCAATGCGCCGTCCGCCTGCGAGCATCGGGCGGATCGACGGATGAGTTTTGAAGCGTTGGAATTCTTCAAACGGCGACAGGTAAGGATTTTGATAGTCCAGACCCACCACCATGCCCAGCGCGATTTGGTTGTTTTCCATGTGGTACACAAATGTGCCGCCGTAGGTTTTGCTGTCCATCGGCCAGCCGGTGGTGTGCATCACCAAGCCTTGGCGGCATTGCTCGGCCGGCACTTCCCAGACTTCCTTGATGCCGATGCCGTAGGTTTGCGGCTGTACGTCTTGATCGAGTGCGAATTTTTTGATGATGGTTTTGCTCAAAGAGCCGCGGCAGCCTTCGGCAAAAACAGTTTGCTGCGCCAGCAGCTCCATGCCGGGCTGGAAGTTATCGGTCGGTTCACCGTCACGTCCCACGCCCATATTGCCGGTGGCAATGCCTTTGACCGAGCCGTCCTCGTGATACAGCACTTCGGCGGCGGCAAAGCCGGGGTAAATTTCCACGCCCAAGTTTTCCGCCTGCTCCGCCAGCCAGCGGCACAACATGCCTAAACTGATGATGTAATTGCCTTTATTGTGAAAGCTGGGCGGTGTCGGCAGGGTGAATGATTTATTGCGGGTAAGGTAAACCACGCGGTCGGCAGTGACTTCGCAAGCCAGCGGCGCGCCGTTTGCTTTCCAGTCGGGCAACAGCTCGTTCAGCGCAATCGGGTCAATGACTGCGCCCGATAAAATATGCGCGCCGACTTCCGAACCTTTTTCCACCACGCACACACTGATTTCGCGTGACACGGCAGCGGCAAGCTGCTTCAAACGAATGGCGGTGGCCAAGCCCGCCGGCCCTGCACCGACAATCACAACGTCAAACTGCATTTGATCGCGTTCGATGGTTTCGCTCATGGTTTTGTCCTTTTTCGTGGTTTTTATTGGGCATTGTTCAGCTTTTGATTGTACCTGAAAGATGTTATGAAATACACGTCAGCCGGTAAGGATTTTCAAAAGCGCAAGCAGCCCGATCAGGCAGAAGGCAACGCATGCCGCCAAGCGGATTTTATTCATGGGTAAGCGGCGCAGGATTTTTTCGCCCAAGTAAATCACCGGAATATTGGCCGCCAGCAAACCGGCGGTGCTGCCTGCGGTCACCGTCCAAATACTGTCGTAACGCGCCGCCAGCAACACCGTGGCGATTTGGGTTTTGTCGCCGATTTCCGCCAGAAAAAACAGGGTAAAAGTGGTGAGCAGCGCGCCGTAACGCAGTTTTTGTTCGTCGTTATCGTCTTTGTCCGGCAGCAGCAGCCACAGCCCGACCGCAATAAACGCGATGCCGGTGATCCACAGCATGCCGTCGCCCGACACAAAACGGTGCAGCCACGCGCCGAACCATGCCGACAGTGCGTGATTCAGCAATGTCGCCAGCACCATGCCTATCATGATGGCGTATTTTTGGGCAAAACGCGCCGCCAGAAATAACGTTAACAGTTGGGTTTTGTCGCCGATTTCCGCCAGAAAAACCGAGCCGAAAGAGACCGAGAATACAGAAAGCATCATATTTATCCCGAGGCAGTCATGAATCAAGACAATCGCGTACCCCTGCCTCGTTGCCGGCGGCGCAATTGTCTTGAGTCTCGTCAATTTTGCCGAAATTTAGGAGCCTCTTTCAGAGGCTCCTTCAGCAAAACACCGTTGCCACGCACCGAGCGGCGCGAAGATGTTGACAAACGGTTTCAGGTGAAACCCTTGCAGAAGCCCCTAATGCGGATGCAGTTCAAAGAGAACGCACCGCAGAAAGCGCAGGCATATCTTGAGATAGACAAGCTTTCGAGGAGCGTATCTCGAAGAAATGCGCCGCAGGAGGGGTTTTTGCAAAGGTTTCAGGCTGCCTGAACGACTACTCCCCCAAGAACGGGCGGCATTTTAAGCCAAAACCTGATGTACGGCAAATGCAATCTTCAATCCGGCAATACCTTGCCCGGATTCATGATGTGGTGCGGATCGAGATGGTTTTTCAGTGCGCGCATGATGGCGATTTCGGCAGGGGTGCGGACGTGTTGCAGCCATTCCCGTTTCATCACGCCGATGCCGTGTTCGGCGGCAATCGTGCCGCGATGCTCCAGCACATGGCGATACACAATCTGATTGAGCGCGTCCTCATGGGCGTAAGCGCGTTTGTCGGGCAGATCGGGCAGGAAAACGTTGTAATGCAGGCTGCCGTCGCCCAAATGCCCGAACAGCACGATTTCCGCGTGGGGAAAGGCTGCCTGAACCGCTTGTCCGCACGCGGTGACAAAATCCGCCACCGTGGCAATCGGCATCGCAATATCGTGCTTGAGGCTGACGCCGCGCCGTTTCTGCGCGGCGGCGATGTGTTCACGCAACTGCCACCAGCGTGCACGCTGGCTGTCGTTTTGCGCCAATAAAACATCGTCAAAACCGTGTTCGAGCAAGATTTCAGGCAGCCTTTCCTGCCACGGCGGGCAACCCGCTTCGTTTTCCAAATCGCACAAAACCTGCCATGCGCCGACCTCGCCCGCGGGCGGTGTTTGCTGCAAATCGTTCAAGGAAACCGACAAGGCGGCGGCGGAAATCATCTCGAAACTTTTCACGCGGTCACCGCAGTGGCGGCGCAACACATTGAGCAAGCGCACGCAGGCGGCGATGTCGGTGCAGTTTGCCCATAAGGTAGCGGTGTCGTGCGGCGCGGGGAAAAGTTTGAGCGTGGCGGCGGTGATGATGCCGAGCGTGCCTTCGCTGCCGATGAAAAGCTGTTTGATGTCCAAGCCGGTGGTGTTTTTGTGCAAGGGCGCAAGCTGCGAAATCAAACTTCCGTCCGGCAACACCACTTCCAATCCCAACACCAAATCGCGCGCCGTGCCGTAACGCAACACATTGATGCCGCCGGCATTACATGCCAGATTACCGCCGATTTGGCACGAGCCTTCACTAGCCAAGCTTAAAGGGAAAAACACATTTTCCGCACGCACGGCTGCCTGAACCTGTTGCAACACCGCGCCCGCACCCACCGTGATGCAGCGGTCGGCATGATTGACCGCGCCGATATGGTTTAAGCGGTGCAACAGCAACAACACGCCGCCCGCCGGTGTGGCCGCGCCGCACAAGCCGGTATTGCCGCCTTGCGGCGTGACCGCGATGCGGTTTTCATGGCACAGCCGCAAAATTTTCTGCACCGAGGCGACAGCACGCGGCTGCAAGACAATATCCGCCGCACCGTAAAAACGCCCGCGATCGTCCCACAGCAAGGGTTCAATCGCTGCGGCATCGTTCAGGATTTCATCGGGTGCAAGCTGCGATAAGAAAAGTCGGTGTAAATCGTGATTCATGTTTTCAGGCTGCCTGAAAGAATACAAGCAGCGTAAAAAATAAGGCTGCCTGAAAGATTAAAAGAATGAATGATGAACAATGTTTTCAGGCTGCCTGAACAAGCATACAAGGCTGCCTGAATGATGTTTACGTGAGTTGTGAGTTGTGTTTTGAATATGCTCAACCTTGCTCAAATCCAAAACATCAAACCTGAAGAAACCTTTATTTCATCCGCCCAAACCCCTTGAAGCAGCCGTTAAAAAAGACGTTTTTGCGGAGAAAAGGGCTTGCCTGTTTGAGCATTTGCAAAGCAAATGCGAGTTCAAGCCCGCCGCACAAACGGCTTTTTTAACGGGAAGTTTTGGCGCAGCCAAAACCTGCGCCGTGGGGTCGTCTTTCTTTGCTTACTTTCTTTGACGAAGCAAAGAAAGTAAGTCGCCGCGCGGCGATAGAGCGCGAAGCAAACAGCTTCTGCAAAACAATTACAGGCTGCCTGAACCCTACTGACATCATTCAGGCAGCCATCTAAAGTTTTTCTACAAATAAAGCATTAATGTTTTCAGGCTGCCTGAACCATTAACTGCGGTAATCCGCATTGATCGACACATATTCATGCGACAAATCGCAGGTGTACACCGTGGCTTTGGCTTCGCCGCGCTGCAACTCGACGCGCACCGTGATTTCGGGTTTCGCCATGACGCGTTGGCCGTCTTCGTCTTGATACAGTTCGGCACGGCCGCCGTTTTCCGCCACCAAGACATTATCCAAAAACACCGATACTTTGTTCACGTCCAAGTCCTCGATGCCGGCGTTGCCGATGGCGCACAGCAGCCGCCCCAAATTCGCATCCGAGGCGAAAAACGCGGTTTTGACCAAAGGCGAATGGGCAATGGTGTACGCCACGCGCCGCGCTTCTTCGCGGCTGGCGGCGGCATTGACTTGAATGGTGATGAATTTGGTCGCGCCTTCGCCGTCACGCACAATCGCACGCGCCAGCTCCACGGCGACTTCGCTTAAGGCGGCTTTGATTTGGCGCGCGGCATCGTTGTCATCGGCCGTGACCGCAGGCAGCCCTGCTTTACCGGTGGCAATCAGCACAAAGCTGTCGTTGGTGCTGGTGTCGCCGTCCACGGTGATGCTGTTGAAACTGATGTCGGCGATTTCGCGCACCCATTGGTTCAAAAGCTGCGGCGCAATCGCGGCATCGGTGGCGACAAACGACAACATGGTCGCCATGTTCGGGCAAATCATGCCCGCGCCTTTGGCAATGCCGGTCACGGACACGGTTTTGCCGTCGATTTCCACTTGGCGCGAAGCCGCTTTGGGCACGGTGTCGGTGGTCATGATGGCGGCAGCGGCACGATCCCAATGCACCGGTTTGACTTTGGGCAGGGCGGCGAGGATTTTATCGGTCGGCAAAGGTTCGAGAATCACGCCGGTGGAAAACGGCAAGACTTGCGCGACTTCGCAGTCGATTTGTTTGGCCACGGCCGCGCACACCAGCAAGGCGTTGTCGCGTCCGCTTTGCCCCGTGCCGGCATTGGCGTTGCCGGTGTTGATCACCAGTGCGCGAATGCCTTGGGCTGCCTGAAGGTGGTTTTTGCCGATTTGCACCGGTGCGGCGCAAAAGCGGTTACGGGTGAACACGCCCGCCACATTGGCGGAAGGCGCCAGCACCATTAAAGTCACGTCGTCTTTATCGGCACGTTTGATGCCCGCTTGTCCGACATAAATCTGAATGCCGTCAATTGCCGACAATTCATTGCCGCTTTTTGCCGTCAAATTTACCGCCATGTCGCGTACTCCCTTTATTTATTGTGAAATGTTGTGAACAATCTGAGACCTTTGCAAAAGTCTGTCATGTGGATGCAGTTCGCAGGAATAGCACCGCCGAAAGCGCAGACCTATCATTAAGATAGGCAAGTTTTCGAGGAGCACATTCCAAAGAAATGCGCCGCAGGACGGATTTTTGCAAAGGTCTCAATCTGTGTCATAAAATACACAGACTGCCTGCATGAGTGATGGGCAATTATAGTCGTTTTTTGCCACTTGCGAAGAATTCGCATGCATAGGCTGAGACCTTTGCAAAAGTCTGTAATGCGGATGCAGTTCGCAGGAATAGCACCGCAGAAAGCGCAGACATATCTTATAGATAGGCAAGCTTTCGAGGAGCGCATTCCAAAGAAATGCGCCGCAGGACAGATTTTTGCAAAGGTCTCAGGCTGCAACAAAGCATATGCAACAACATCATCTTATGGCATAAACAACCTGACATCGCTTTTCATCTGGCACAAAATAACAAAAAATAGATTTTTTAAGTGTTTTTTTATGCTTTTCCGGCGGCTCGCGCACTTTATTACCCGAATAATGTTTTTTTCCCTTGGCGGTTGTGGCACAATACTCCGCATCTTGCGCCAACACAACCAACCCACCCCGCCGCGCATGATTTTATACCCATTCAAGGAGTTACACGATGTCCGTCAAAAATGTTTTGCAAATGATTGAAGAGCACGATGCTCGTTTTGTCGATTTGCGTTTTACCGATACCAAAGGCAAGCAGCATCATGTCACCATTCCCGCGCGCATCGTGCTGGAAGACGGCGAGGAGTGGTTTGAAAACGGACAGGCGTTTGACGGCTCGTCGTTTGGCGGCTGGAAAGGCATTCAGGCATCCGACATGATGCTGCGTCCCGATGCGGCAACGGCGTATATTGATCCGTTTTACGATGACGTGACCGTGGTGCTCACTTGCGACGTGATTGACCCGATTCACGGTCAAGGTTACGAGCGCGACCCGCGCTCGATTGCGCGGCGTGCCGAAAACTACTTGAAATCCAGCGGCATCGGCGACACGGCGTTTTTCGGGCCCGAGCCTGAATTTTTCGTGTTCGACGGGATTGAGTTTGAAACCGATATGTCGGGCACGCGCTATAAAATCCACGCGGAAGAAGCCGCATGGGCCAGCGGTCAATCTTACGATCAGCAAAACACCGGTCACCGTCCGTTTGTCAAAGGCGGCTACATGCCGCTGGCACCGGTGGACTCGGGACAGGATTTGCGCTCGCAAATGGTGTTGCTGCTGGAAGAAATCGGCATTCCGGTGGAAGTGCATCATCATGAAGTCGCTACCGCCGGACAAATGGAAATCGGCACCAAATTCGACACCTTGGTGCGCCGCGCCGACCAAACCCAAGACATGAAATACATCATTCACAACGTGGCGCACAATTTCGGCAAAACCGCGACCTTTATGCCCAAGCCGATCATGGGCGATAACGGCTCGGGTATGCACGTGCATCAGTCGATCTGGAAAGACGGCAAAAACCTGTTTTCCGGTGACGGTTATGCCGGTTTGTCAGAAACCGCCCTGTACTACATCGGCGGCATCATCAAACACGCCAAAGCCTTGAACGCCATCACCAACCCTTCGACCAACTCGTACAAACGTCTGGTGCCGCACTTTGAAGCGCCGACCAAACTGGCGTACTCCGCCAAAAACCGTTCGGCATCGATCCGCATTCCGCACGTGGCATCCAGCAAGGCACGCCGCGTCGAGACCCGTTTCCCCGATCCGATGGCGAATCCTTACTTGTGTTTTGCCGCTTTGATGATGGCGGGTTTGGACGGCATTCAAAACAAAATCCATCCGGGCGACCCTGCCGACAAAAACCTCTACGACCTGCCGCCGGAAGAGGACGCCAAACTGCCGACCGTGTGCGCTTCGCTGGAAGAGGCTCTGGAAGCATTGAAAGCCGACCATGAATTTCTGACGCGCGGCGGCGTGTTCAGCCAAGACTGGGTGAACAGTTACATCGCCTTCAAAGAAGAAGATGTCAAACGCATCCGCATGGCGCCGCACCCGTTGGAATTTGAGATGTATTACAGTCTGTAAGACGGCAAATTTCAGCAGATACAGACCGAATATGACATAATGTCCCGCTTAATCAGGACACATCAGGCTGCCTGAAACGTTCAGGCAGCCTGAAAACGTTGTACACCATTATTTCGTAAGGATTTCTCATGCAAAATTTCGGCAAAATCGCGGTGCTTGCCGGCGGCTTTTCCAGCGAACGCGCCGTTTCCCTGACCAGCGGTCAAGCGGTATTGGAAGCGTTACGCAGCAAAAAGATTGACGCGCATTTATTCGATCCGCAAACGCGCCCTTTGTCCGATTTGGTCACGGAAGGTTTTCAGGCAGCCTTTAACGTGCTGCACGGCACTTACGGCGAAGACGGCGTGGTGCAAGGCGCGCTCGAAGCTTTGGGCATTCCTTATACCGGTTGCGGCGTGCTGGCCTCCGCGATTGCGATGGACAAATACCGCACCCGCCTGCTATGGCAAAGCCTTGGTCTGCCCAATGTACCGTATGTGGTGCTGCGTGACGACAGCGATTTTGCGGCGGTCGAAGCCCAATTGGGCTTGCCTTTGTTTGTCAAACCGGCGTGCGAAGGCAGCAGCGTCGGCGTGGTCAAAATCAAGCAAGCGGGCGAACTGGCGCGAGTTTATCCTTCCTTAAAACAATACCACGGTGAGATTTTGGCGGAAAAAGCCATCAGCGGCGGCGAATATGCGTGCAGCATCTTGGATCAACGCGCCCTGCCTTCGATCAAAATCATTCCCCAAAACGAATTTTACGATTACGACGCCAAATACCAGCGCGACGATACGGTGTACCTGTGCCCGTCCGACTTGAGCGCGGACGAAGAAACCGCCATGCACGAGCTGGCCTTGGCCGCTTTTGCCGCGATTGGCGGCAGAGGTTGGGGACGGGTAGATTTTCTGCGCGACGAGTCGGGAAAATTGTATTTGCTGGAAATCAACACCGTGCCGGGCATGACCGGCCATAGCTTAGTGCCCAAAGCGGCACGGGAAATCGGTTTGGCATTCCCCGAATTATGTGTTGAAATTCTCGCTTATGCGCTCCGCCCGTAAACCGACCTCGCCCGCCGCCCGTATTTTGACGGGCTGGCTGTACGCCTTTGCCGCCTTGCTGCTGGTTGCCGCCGGCGTGGCATGGGTGATCAATTCGACCTATTTCCCGATTCGCCATGTCACCATCAGCAAATCCGACAACGCCGCCTTTGAGCGCATCGACCGCGCAGAGCTGATTGCCGCCAAGAACGACAGCATTGTCGGCAATATTTTTAAGGTGAATCTTAATCGCATCAAAAGCCGTTTTGAAAGCATTCCATGGGCGCAGGAAGCCGAAGTCACGCGCATTTGGCCGGACACGATCGCGGTACGCATTGTCGAGCGGGTGCCGGTGGCGTATTGGAATGACGATTATCTGCTGGACAAAAACGGTGAACTTTTCATCGCCCCCGCCACCGACACCTTGCCGCGCTTTTACGGCCCGCAAGCGAGCGAAACCACCATGGTCGAGACTTACGCCCAGATCGCTCCCTTGCTGGCACGCGAAAATTTACGGCTGGTGCGCTTGGATTACAGCGACCGCTTTGCATGGCAACTGGAACTAAGCAACGGAATTACGGTAAAATTAGGACGCAACGACACGGTGAAGCGTGTCGCGCGTTTTGTCGAACACTGGCAAAACACGCTGCAACCGCAAGCGGACGCACTCTTGTATGTCGATATGCGCTACGCCAACGGTTTTGCCATTCAACTGAGAACCGGCACGCCCACGCTGCCTGCCAATTAACCGACGGAAAAAAACCATACCATGACGGACAAAAACAAAAGACATCTGTGCGCTTTGGACATCGGCACCTCCAAAGTAGTGGCATTGATTGGTGAAGTGCAGGGCGATAACGAAATCCATGTCGTCGGGCTGGGACAAGCCCCCTCACGCGGACTGCGTAACGGCATGGTCACCAACATCGACGCGACCGCACAGTCGATCAAACAAGCCATCGAAGAAGCCGAATTGATGGCGGACTGCCAAGTACGCAGCGTCATCATCGGCATCGCCGGCAACCATATCCGCAGCCTGAATTCACAAGGCGTGGTCAAAATCAAAGACGGCGAAGTCACCCACGCCGACATCGAACGCGCCATCGAAACCGCCAAAGCGGTCAGCATTCCGCCCGACCATCAGGTCTTGCACACCGTGATGCAGGAATTCATCATCGACAACCAACCGGGCGTGCGCGAACCCTTGGGCATGAGCGGCATGCGCTTGGACACGCGGGTGCACATCATCACCGGCGCGGTCACTGCGGTACAAAACGTGGAAAAATGCGTGCAGCGCGTCGGTCTGATGCCTGAGACTATCGTGCTACAACCTTTAGCCAGCGCACAGGCCGTGCTCACCGAAGACGAGCGCGAACTGGGCGTGTGCTGCATCGACATCGGCGGCGGCACCACCGACATCGCCGTCTTCACCGGCGGGGCAATCCGCCATACGGCGGTGATTCCGGTGGCGGGCGACCTCATCACCAAAGACCTCGCCCAAGCACTGCGTACCCCGCACAATGCCGCCGAATACATCAAAATCCATCACGGTGTCGCCGTAGATTCGCTGGAAGGCTTGGACGAGATGATCGAAGTGCCGAGCGTGGGCGACCGCCAGCCGCGCCAGATTTCACGGCGCACGCTTGCCAGCGTGATCGGTCCGCGCACCGAAGAAATTTTTGAAGTCGTCATCAACGAACTGCGCCGCGCCGGCTTCCCTGAAGAACAGCTGACTTCCGGCGTGGTCTTGACCGGCGGCGCATCGCTGCTCACCGGCATGGTTGATCTGGCGGAAGACGTGTTCAATCTGCCGGCACGGGTCGGCGTCCCACGCGAACTGGGCGGGCTGTCCGAGCGCATCCGTAATCCGCGTTATGCCACCGCGATCGGTTTACTGTACCAGGCACTGGAAGCAGAGGGCCGCCACGGCTTGTACGAAGACGAACCGCGTTCGCTCTTTGCCAAACTGGGCGAGTGGTTCAGAAGCAGATTGTAATGAAACGATAAGAAAATGTTGGTTTTTACCCCCACGTGTAAAGCACTTACGGTATAATCAGCCCAATTTGGCATCATGCAACGGCAAACAACAGGAGCAATACTATGGCGGAATTGGTTTTCAGCACGGCATACGAGCCGGTAACCCAAGCGGTGATCAAAGTCATCGGCATCGGCGGCGGCGGTTGTAATGCCGTGAACAACATGATTGACGCCTCCCTGTCAGGGGTGGAATTCATCAGCGCCAACACCGACGCACAGTCTTTAACCCTGAACAAAGCCACCAAACGCATTCAATTAGGCGCCAACCTGACCCGCGGTCTGGGCGCAGGAGCCAACCCCGAAGTCGGACGCAATGCCGCGCTTGAAGACCGCGAAGCGATTGCCGATGCCATCCGCGACGCCAACATGGTGTTCATCACCACCGGCATGGGCGGCGGTACCGGCACGGGCGCCGCACCCGTGATTGCCGAGATTGCCAAAGAAATGGGCATTTTGACGGTTGCCGTCGTCACCCGCCCGTTTGGGTACGAAGGCAAACGCGTCCAAATCGCTCAGGACGGCTTGGACATTCTTAAAACCCAAGTCGATTCCCTGATCGTTATCCCCAACGACAAACTGCTCTCGGTACTGGGTGAAGATATTTCCGTACGCGAAGCATTCAAAGCTGCCGACGATGTATTGTGCTCCGCCGTGGCCGGCATCTCCGAAGTGGTGACCCATCCGGGCATCATCAACCTTGACTTCGCCGACGTGAAAAACGTGATGGGCATCACCGGTATTGCGATGATGGGCTCGGCCGAAATCTCGGGTGAGGATCGCGCACGCTTGGCCACCGAACAAGCCGTTTCCAGCCCGCTGCTGGACAACATCAGCTTAGAGGGCGCACGCGGCGTGCTAGTGAACATCACCACCGCACCGGGCTGCCTGAAAATGTCCGAATACCGCGAAGTGATGAGCATTGTCAGCCAATATGCCGACGCCAATGCCGAGCTCAAATACGGCACGGCAGAAGACGAAAGCATGGATGAAAACACAATTCGCGTGACCTTGATCGCCACCGGCTTGAAAGAAACCGCCGATGCGCAAGGCAACTTACAAGTGGTGCGCAGAGCCGCCACCGGCACCGACGGCGACTTCAGTATTGATCATGTCGCCCAGTCCGGCCGCAGCGGTCGCACGCGCAATATTCGTCTGACGGCGGAAGACTTCAGAGATCAGGCGGTCATGGATAATTTTGAAATCCCCACCGCGATTCGCCGCCAAATCGACTGATGATCCTGACCCAACCCGTGCCGGCGCACGGGTTTTTATTTGCCTTGACAGTTTACCTGCACTTATCTTGCAAGCTGCCTGAAATACTGTTTTGATTAAGCTTTTACGCTTTCAGGCAGGCTGAGACCTTTACAAAAGTCTGTCATGTATAGTGAAATAAAATAAGAAATCTACGGCGTTGGCTGCGCCTTGCCGTACTACTTGTACTGTCTTCGGCTTGCCGCCTTGTATCTTTCTTATTTTATTTCACTATAGATGCAGTTTGCAGGAGTAGCACCGCAGAAAGTGCAGACATATCTTTAGGATAGGCAAACTTTCGAGGAGCGCATTTCAAAGAAATGCGCCGCAGGACAGACTTTTGCAAAGGTCTCAGCCTACCATTCACCCTATCACCCTCGCTTTTACCCTTGCACACATGAACACTCAAACATGGCTGGCACGCCTGATTGCCTTTCCTACCGTCAGCCGCGATTCCAATCTGGCCTTGATTGATGAAGTCGCCGCTTTTCTGGACGCGCACGGTTTGATGGTGCGCCGTATTTTTAATCCTGACCGCACCAAAGCCAATCTGCTGGCGACCCTGCCTGCAAAAAACGGCAAGCTCGACGGCGGTTTGGTGCTGTCGGGGCATACCGATGTTGTACCGACCGATGGGCAAAACTGGCAGTCTGATCCGTTTCGCGCCGAAATCCGTGACGGCAAACTTTACGGGCGCGGCAGTTGCGACATGAAAGGCTTTATCGCCGCCGCATTGAATCTGATTCCGCAAGCCGCCGCCAACCCGCCCTCACGAGCGTTGCATCTGGCCTTTTCCTACGATGAAGAAGTCGGCTGCTTGGGTGCGCCGCTGATGATTGCCGAAATGCAGCGTTTGGGTTTGAACCCTGAATTTTGCATCGTGGGCGAACCCACCGGCATGAAGCAGGTGATTGCACACAAAGGCATCAACGTTTTTCATTGCCGCGTGCACGGACAGGCGGCGCATTCTTCACTGACCCCGCGCGGCGTGAATGCGATTGAATACGCCGCACGCCTGATGGTGTTCATCAGCGACTGGGCAAAACAACTGCAATCCACGCGTGACGATGCCTTTGACGTGCCGTTTTCGACCTTATCGGTCAATCAAATTCACGGCGGCGTTGCCAACAATATCGTGCCCGAGCTGTGCGAATTTTCTTTCGATTTCAGGAATCTGCCCGAAATGCCGATTTCAGTGGTGACCGCCGCACTCGAAACCTATATCCGCCAAGAGCTTGAGCCGCAAATGCAAGCGGTTGCACCGCACGCGCGTATCGAATGGGAACAACGGGAACGCGTTCCCGCCATGACCTCCGCCGAGCGCAGCGAACTGGGCGATATCGTCAGCACCTTAATCGCCGACCCCGCACGGCGCAAAGTGGCTTACGCCGCCGAGGGCGGACAATTTCAGGCAGCCGGCGTGCCCACGATTTTGTGCGGGCCGGGGCATATTGCCCAAGCCCATAAAGCGGACGAATACGTCGAACTGGCACAATTGGCTGCCTGCGACCAATTTTTGGCACAATTGCTGCAGCGTATATAATCTGTTGCTTCGCTTTCAGGCAGCCTAAAACACAGTTTCTGCGCAGCTAAAATCACCCACGGGAGTAAACCCATGAGCATGAACTGGACGCAATTACTCAGCACGCAACGCTTTGAAACCTTGGAAAACGGCGACATCGTGCCCACGGTCACGCCTTCCACACAGGAAGGTGCGGACGCATTGCGTACCGACTTTCACATCGACTACGACCGCGTGGTATTTTGCGGCAGCTTTCGCCGACTGGGGCGCAAAACCCAAGTTCACCCTTTTGCCGAACACGACCACACCCATAACCGCCTCACCCACAGCGTGGAAGTCGCCAGCGTCGGGCGCAGCATCGGCAATCGCGTCGGCATGATGCTGCACGCCGCCGATTTATTGCCCGCGCCCAATACGCCGTCCGACATCGGCGCGGTGGTTCAGGTCGCCTGTTTGGCGCACGACATGGGCAATCCGCCGTTTGGCCATACCGGCGAAGCGGCATTGCGCGATTGGTTCAGGCTGCCTGAACACGCACAATATTTGCAGGGGTTGGACGCGGCACAGATAAACGATATTCAAACCTATGAAGGCAATGCGCACAGCTTGAGGATTGTGGCGAATTTGGAAATGTACCGCGCCCAAGGCGGTATGCGCCTGACCGCCGCGAGCATCGGCGCACTACTCAAATACCCGTGGACAAGCAGCGAACCGGCACGCGGACGTGAGAAATTCAATATTTACCGCACCGAACTGCCGTTTATCCGCCGCGCCGCCGCCGAATTGGGGCTGCCTAAACGCGAACCCGACCACTGGGTACGTCACCCTTTGTCTTATTTAATGGAAGCGGCGGACGATATTTGCTACGCCTTATTGGATTTGGAAGATGCGGTCGAAATCGGCATGCTCGGCGCACTGGAATTGGAAAAAGTCCTGTCGCCACTGGCCGGACACGCCGCCGACACATGGCACAGCGAATCCGCCCGCCAACGCTGCGCCAAATTGCGCGGCATGGCCATCGGGCACGCCATCAAAAGCGTTGCCGAAACCTTTATGCGCCACCATGCGGATTTACTGGCTGGCAGCTTTGCCGGTAAGGATTTGATTGCCTTATCCTCGCCCGAAGTGCGCGATACGCTGGCACAAGCCAAAGAAATCGCCCTGCACCGCGTGTTCCGCCACGAAAGCAAAGTCATGACCGAAATCGCCGCCTTCCCGTGTTTGGGTTCGATTTTGTCGCTGCTCGTCCCTGCGGTACACGCTTACCTAAGCGGACAAACCATCAACCACCGCCAAAAACTCGCCCTATCCCTCCTGAACGAAACCCCGTTGCAAGAGAGCGACGACCTCTACCATGCCTATATGAAAGTATTGGATTTCGTCGGAGGCATGACCGACAACGCCGCCGCCAAAATGGCACGCGAAGTGTCAGGGATTGGAATGGCGTGATATAAACGTCATTATTGAGAAAAGACTAAGACAAAGCTGGTTTCAGGCTGCCTGAATATTGATATTGCCGGTATGGGTTGACTGAGAAAATAAAAAAGCGGACATCACGTCCGCAGGAAAATTTAACCGCCTTATAGGCGGCTTAGAAAGTTATAAGTTTTGTGGTTTAAGCCCTCGATAACTTGACCGCCGCATAGGCGGCATAAAAATCATATTGCTATTATCAAACAAAAATTAAAACCATTAAAACAAGGCATAAACCGTTCAGGCAGCCTGCACCTTTCAACCTCTCCCCACGCGATACACCGCGAGCGAGCCGAGCAGGTTGGGCAGGTGGTCGATGCGTCGTCCGTTGCTCATCACGGTGCGTTCCAAAATGGCGATGCCGTTTTGCGCGCACAGGCGGTCGAAGTCTTGCAGGGTGCACCAGTGAATGTTGGGGGTGTCGTACCATTGGTACGGCATGCTCTCCGATACCGGCATATGTCCGCCCAAGGCGATTTGCAGACGGTTGCGCCAGTAGCCGAAATTGGGGAAGGTGACGATCGCCTCCCGTGCGATCCGCATCATGTCGCGCAAAATCGTCTCGGTGTTTTTCATCGCCTGAATGGTCTGCGACAACACAATCACATCAAAGCTGTCGTCGCCAAAAATTTGCAGTCCGTGTTCCAAGTCAGCCTGAATCACGTTGATGCCGCGACTCATGGCGGCAATCACGCCGGAAGTGTCGATTTCCACGCCGTAGCCGCGGCATTGTTTGTCCGCCACCAGCGACGCGAGCAATGCGCCGTCGCCGCAGCCTAAATCCAGCACTTTGCTTTCGGGTTTGATCCAGCGGTAAATCAGTTGTAAGTCTTCGCGTAACACGCGGTCGGTCATAACGGTTTGCATGGGTTTATACCTCGATATTGCGTAAATAAACGCGCATGGCGTCGATGTAGGCGGCGTCTTCCATCAAAAAAGCATCATGCCCGAATGAGGATTCGATTTCTGCGTATTGCACGTTTTTCTCGGCGCGAATCAATGCTCGGACGATTTCTTGCGAGCGCGCGGGCGAAAAACGCCAGTCGCTGCTGAACGAAGCCACAAAAAACTTGGCGCGCACATGGGCTAAGGCTGCCTGAAGATTATTGTCGTGTTCGCGTGCCGGATCGAAATAGTCCAAAGCCTTGGTCATCAGCAGATAGGTATTGGCATCGAAGGCATCGGCGAATTTGTCGCCCTGATAACGCAGATACGATTCCACCTCAAAATCCACATCAAAATCAAAGCGGTAGTCTTTGTTTTTTAAATCCCGCCCGAATTTTTCGCCTAAGCCGTCTTCGGCCAAATAGGTGATGTGCCCCATCATGCGCGCAATGCGTAAGCCGCGCTTGGGCGAGGTTCCGTGTTCGGCGTAAAAGCCGCCGTGAAAATCGGGGTCGGTCAAAATCGCCTGCCGCGCCACGTCATTGAACGCAATGTTTTGCGTGGACAATTTCGGTGCGGCGGCAATCACCAGCGCATGGCGGATGCGCTCGGGAAAATCCATTGCCCATTGCAAAGCCTGCATCCCGCCCAACGAACCGCCGACGACCGCCGCCCATGTCGCGATGCCGAGCACGTCCGCCAGCATGGCTTGGGTGCGCACCCAGTCTTTGACCGTCACAATCGGAAAATCCGCGCCGTAAGCTTTGCCGCTGTGCGGATGGATGCTCAACGGCCCGCTGCTGCCGTGACAACCGCCCAAATTGTTCAGCCCGACCACGAAAAACTTGTCGGTGTCGATCGGCTTACCCGGCCCGACCATATTGTCCCACCAGCCGGCGTATTTATCCTCGGCGCTATGTCGCCCCGCGACGTGATGATTGCCCGACAAGGCATGGCAGATCAACACCGCATTGCTGCCTGCGGCGTTCAATTGGCCGTAGGTTTCGATCATTAAATCGAAACGGGGCAAGGTTTCGCCGTTTTGCAGGGTGAAGGGTTGATCGAAAGCGATGGTTTGCGGGCGGACAATGCCGACCGAAGAAGAAGCGGATAAGGAAGCGGACATAAGACGGTCAATTCAGACTAAAATAACGGTTGATGATAATCGTTCAGGCAGCGGGGAAGCAATGATCGGGCGGGTGATACGGGTGGCTTTTGTGCTGATGCTGGTGGCCTTTGTGGTGCATCGGCTTGTCAGCCGCGAACACAAACACACCATTCACGAGTGGGTACGGGTCACCGCCGTCGTGCTCGTGATCACCGCCGCCGTTTTGCTCTTGTGGCGGATGTTGCAATATTGGTTGGCCGGTTAAAACCATGCCGGCACAGGCTTTCAGGCTGCCTGAACACGCAGTTTTTGCGAAGCTTAAGCATCTTTTCGCTTGGTTTGCGGTCATTCACCTTTCAGGCTGCCTGAACACGCCTGCGCGTCAAGCGTTTAACCCCCGCCGTCACGGCATCCAGCAACACACTCCAAAACAAGGCAAAGCCGAAACCAAACGCCACGCTCGCCATATTCAGCGGCGCAATCAAACCGTAAGACTGCCACACTTCATCACGCACATCCGCCACCGGATAGAAAAAAGTGTGGGCATACGCCCGCCACGGGCTGCTGCGAAAATCCGCCACGGCATCGCTTAATACGCGGTTGCGCGTCACCAAAGTGCGCACGTTTTCACCGCCTTGCCGAATCACGGGATCGGTCTGTTGTAAATAGTGTTGCAGCAAGCGTTCCATATCGCCCGCAAAAAACTTTTGCGCATCGGCACGAAAACCGCTGACCGCGCGTTCCGACTCCGACCAGTGCGCTTGCAATGCCTTGCCGTATTGATCGACAAACGCCGGCACTTGCAATCCGATAAGCAGCAGCAGCGCGAAAATCACCATGCGTACATAATGCGACAACATTTCCTGTCTCCTTAGTTAACGCGGCTCGTCCGTTTTCTCTTTTTCCCGACGCGCGGCACGCTGCCTGCGATGACGGCGATACAGCCAAATGCGAAAACGCAGCCGCACATCATAACCGATCGAGCCAAAACCGAGCACAAACAATATCGCCGCCACCGGCATCACAAAGTGATAACCGAGCACATGAAAACCCCACGCACCGACGATGCCGCCCACTACAAAACTGGTGATCACCCCTGAGAACAGTTTGATTTTCGGGATGTTCACCTGCACGTCCGGCAGGCGCGGATTGGTATCGCGGCGGTAATACAACACCTTGGACAATTCAATCCCGATGTCGGTGACAAAGCCGGTCATATGGGTCGAGCGAATCACGCCGCTGGAGAGCACGGTCATCACCGTGTTGTGCATGCCCATGATGAAACACATCAGCATAATCGTCGGCGACAGAAAAAACGTGCTGCCCCACTTGCCCAGCCACGCGCCCATCAAGCCGAAAATCAGCATATAAATCGCTTCCAGCCACATGGAAATGCCGTAGGAGCTGCGAAAACGCTGCCGTTTCGCCCATAAAATCGTCCAGCTGGAATGGGTTGCACCCAAGATAAAGCTCACCACCATCAAACACGCCGTGATCGCGATTTCCCAATCGCCGACGTATAAGGTATCCGCCAGCCGCGCCAACTCGCCCGACATATGCGAGGTATAACGCAACACCGCAAAAAAACCGCCCGCATTGATCGCCCCGCCCAAAAACGCCATCAAATAACCCAGCCAACGAAAGCCGGCAAAGGTGATGTTGGTTTCGTGCAGATACGGCATTTTGGCCTGCCAGAAAGGCGGTGTACGGCGAATATGCCGCCTGCGCCGCCCAAGCGGAGATTGCTTGCGACGCAAGTTTTTTTTGACGGAAGAGGACGACTTGGGCGTGTTCATGCGCGCATTATAGCGTGAGCCGTCAGGCAATTGAACTTCAAGAATTTTGGAATCTCTGAAACGAAGTGCAGCACAATCAGACAATGTTGACACGACTGGTCTTTTGGTCTTCTCAACATGGCTCAAATCCAAAATGTAACAACCAAAAGAAACCTTTATTTCATCCGCCCCAATCCCCTTGAAGCAGCCGTTCAACAAGGCGTTTTTGCGGAGAAAAGGGCTTGCCTGTTTGAGTGGCGGCAAAGCCGACACGAGTTCAAGAGAGCCGCAAAAACGGCTTTTTTAACGGGAAGTTTGGCGTAGCCAAACCTGCGCCGTGGGGTCGTCTTTCTTTACTTACTTTCTTTGACGAAGCAAAGAAAGTAAGTCGCCGCGCGGCGATAGAGCGTG
>JAUNUS010000007.1 GCA_030538055.1 Neisseria sp. | reverse complement strand
CCTTACAGCATAAGCATTTCAGCGATTTTTAGCACCTTTTTTGTCCCTTACCCCTGTTTTCCATTTCAACGCCAATAAAAAAAACCGCCATCGGCGGTTGGGGTGCTGCTTATTCATCCTTTCAGGCAGCCTGAAAACAGGCAACAAAAAACCGCCTTTTTCGGGCGGTTAATGATTGCGCTTCGTCTAGGCGCATGAATCCAAGATATAAATTAAGGGCTATTTTGAGACAAAAAATCTCACTTGTCAAGATTTAAAAATGTTTCCACTCCAAATTAGCCGTATCAAACTTAAATTGATTTCTTCCTTCGTTGTAAAATTCAAATTCAACCATCATTGTTTTGGATTTTTTAATTTTATCTACAAAGTTAACAATTGATTTACTACCCTGAATAAAAACAACGTCAGCACTACCGTCGCTCGCTCCGGTTAAATTGACACTCTGAACTTGACCGTCATCAAATTTTACGCTTCCCTTGCACCCCATAACACAGGTGAATTGACCTTTACTTATTGAAAACATAACATCATTTCCATACTGAGGGTCTTTTCTTAACTCTAACGTCAAATACGATCCGCCATTGTAAGGAAAATCAAAAGCAACTTTATTGTTAGATTTTAAGGTTGCCCAATATGTTGTCGAGCCCCTCATTTCATCTCTTTTTTCACTGTATTGCCATTTCGACGCTTCTGATTTTGCAATATTGGCATTTCCATCGCTTGTCAGCGGTGCCGATGTTGCTGTGGGTTGAGTATTCCCCGCCTGACCTCCTGCAAGTTGATTTGTGGTTTTTTCCGCGTTTCCCATAAAAATAGAAGCTATGACAGTAAGAAAAAACCATATGCCGATAATTTTAAGCCGCGTAGCTTTAAAAGACCCAAACGAAAATATCGACGGCTTAATCATACCAACGATCATAGCAAAAAAAATAACAACAACAAAAAAAGATGCTATAAACATACAAACCCCTTTCTTATACAAATCAAAATCTAAACATCAATAAAATGAAGCGGTAAAACGCTCTGAAACCTTGCTATGATATGGAGTTTATCCATGTCCTCCTTCGGAATGTCGAAAGAATCGTATTTTTTATTATCGGAGTGGGCGCGAATAATACCCGGAAGCCGCTGTAAGCGTTTAACGTACAGCTCATCGCCTAAAACAAAGGCATAAACGCCGTCGCCCTCAAAATAATTGACGCGTATGTCGATAAAAACCAGCGAGCGGCGCGGAATCGTAGGTTCCATCGAATCGGTATCAATGCCGATGATCTGCATACCCGCCATATTGTCCGTGCCAAAAAGCGTGTACAGATGCGTATTTGGTATGTCGATGCGGCGAACAAAATCGGGAAATTCGCTATTGATCACCCCCGCGCCGCATGATGCCTTGATGTCGTAAAGGTCAAAGCTTGTTATGTCGTCATGAGCGATCAACCCGCCTTGTCCCTCATCATTATCACCTATGCCGAATTGCAACCACTCAGGGGAAACCCCTAAAGCTTTTGCGATCTCTCTTAATCTTCCAGCGCGCGGAGCCGTGGCATTTTCTTCTTTTTCCCACTGCTGCGCCGCTTGAGTAGATACGCCGACGGCGGCACCGACTTGTTCTAAAGTCATGCCCTTGGCGGTTCTCGCCTGTTTTATCCTTTGATGGATTGTAGCATCAGTATCTTCCCCCTCAATCCATGCCTTCGTCACGCCAAAACTTTCAGAGATAACATCCAGCATATCATCTCCGATTCTTTTTTTATGAGGGTGTCCTTCCTCATACAACATCCTTGAAACATAAGAATCAGAACGCCCGAGCCGTTCAGCAAGGGTTTTAATTTTCCCCCCGCAAAACTCATCCATTAAGATGATGAGGCGTTGTCTGCGATATTCGTATTTATCCATTTTGTGATTATCTCTTACTTATACCTACAGGTATATTCCCTATGGGTATTGATTTTTAACTTACCTAGGGGTAAGATTAGAAAAAATCACACCAATAACAGGAGCATCTATGTGTAAAGTTGATTTTTCTAAATTAAAACAACACCTTTCGTTACTCAACGCTGGCGAAAAAGAAGCTTTTTCTAAATCATGCGGAACAACGCTCGGCTATATCCGTAAGCGCATATCGCTTGGCTTGCCTTTTGGCTATGAAATTTCATTGTTAATTGCTTCTCATGGCGTTATGAAACCTGAAGAGCTTATGCCTTTAGATCATCATAAATACGTTTGGGATATGGGTCATCATGCCACACCAACAAGAAAATAACATCATGAAAATAATAGGTTATTTATGAATAATCGTAATGTTTTAGCCGTTTTTCAGGCAGCCTGTAAAAACCATATCGGTGGCATCACCGCAATGGCGACGGTGATGGGTGTTTCCCCCGTGATTTTGGCAAATAAGCTTAATCCGAATCACGAACAGAACCATCTGTCGCTGCTTGATGCGTGCGAAATCATCGAAATCACGCAGGACAAGCGGCTGCTTAATGCGCTGGCGATGCTGGCGGATTATTGCGTGGTGCCGCTGCCTGAAACTCAATATTGCGTCATGGACGTAGTACGTCACTTTACTAAAGTAATGGGCGCGTGTTCGGGTGTGGGCAAGGAAGTGATGATGGCCACAAGTTCGGAATCGGACATGGGCGAAACGCTCTCAAAAAAAGAGCGCAAGGCGATCAAGCAGGAGCTTGAGCTATTGATTCAGGCGGCAGTTGGGTTGCACCGCAGTTTGTAAAAAAATGCCGCCAAATGCTGGCGGCTAAAGATTGATTAGTAAGGAGATATTATGCCGGATTTATCAAAAAAATCAAGTCAAACTGATTTAATTTTGGCTCATTTACAGCAGGGTAAAAGCTTGACGCCGCTGGAAGCATTGCGGCTGTTCGGCTGCCTGCGTTTAGGGGCGCGCGTGCATGATTTAAGACAAGACGGTTATCCGATTATCTCGCAAATCGTATGCGATGCCGTCAGCGGCAAGCATTACGCCAGCTACTCACTTAATGGCGGTAAATAATCATGCACTATTACACAAAAAACATAGGCGACTACAGAACCGATACCGCACATTTAACTTTGCTTGAGCATGGTGTGTACGGCTGGTTGATCGATACTTATTACGCGCAGGAATCCCCGTTGCCATCAGATGAAAGAATGCTGTTTCGGCTGTCTTTGGCGCGAACGGACGAAGAAAAGCAGGCTGTGCGTGATGTTCTTTCCGAATTTTTTATATTAGGCGAGACAGGTTGGATTCACGCGCGTTGTGACCGTGAAATTGCCGACTATCATGCAAAACTGAACCGAAACCGCGAAAACGGGAAAAAGGGTGGTCGCCCCAATCAAAACCCAAACGAAACCCAAACAAAACCCAAAAATAACCGACTGGGTTTTGAAAGCGAAAACGAAAATCACCCCAACACGGAAGACTTGCCTGAAAGCAGAAAAAACAATGGCGGTCAAACGGATGGAACAGTCCCTAAATTCGATGCGGCGGCTACAAACAGCGTCAATCAGGGCGAAATAACCCAAACGAAACCCAAACAAAACCCAAAAATAACCCAGTCGGTTAACTCTGGGTTATCCAATCAAAACCCAAACGAAACCCAAACAAAACCCCAACCAATAACCAATAACCAGAAACCAATATTAACCCCCTCCACCCCGCCCGCGTGCGCGCGCGAGGAATCTGAAATTTTTGCGATGAATCCCGATTGGCTGCCGGACGAAAGTTTATCCGCGTCGCTGCATCGTGCAGGGCTGCCTGAACTTGGCGATGAAGTTTGCCAAACCGCATTGGTCGAGTTTCGCGGCTATTGGCAAACACGGCCGCAGGATTGCTTTACTGCGGCGGTATGGACGCACAAGTTTTTGCAGGCGTTGATGGCGGATAAGGCGCGGGGGCGATACCGCCCGCCGATTCGGGATAAGTCTGACGGTCATTTAGGGCGAACGGGGCGTGTGCCGCCGAAGACGGATTTTGCGGCGGTTGATTACGGAACGGGAGGTAAGTTATGACTTGGGTAAGCGTAGGCGATACGGTGGGCGCGGCGTTTAACTATCCGCCGCTTGAAAAACAGGCGCATTGCGACCGGCACGGGATTTTTGAAAGCAAATGCTACACGGGCGATGTTTGGACGCGATGCCCGCAATGCGAAGCAGAGGCAAGCGCGGCGGAAGACGCACGCAAAGCCGATGCGGAAAAGGCGGCACGATTATCGGCATGGCGGCGCAAGGTTGATGACGCTGGCATTCCGCCGCGTTTTACCGAGAAACACTTGCAAAACTTTATCGCCGATACGCCGCGCAAACAGGAAGCCTTGGCATTTGCACAAGACTACGCGGACGACTGGGCGGCGGTGTTGCAATCGGGGCGATGTGCGATGTTTGTCGGACGGTGCGGCACCGGTAAAACGCATCTTGCCGCCGGTATCGGTTTACGTGTGATGAATCGGCACGGCGCGACGGTGTTATTTACGACCACGTTGCGGGCAATCCGCCGCATCAAAGATTCTTGGCGCAAGGGCGGCGAAACGGAAAGCGAGGCGGTCAAGGCTTTGGTCACGCCCGATTTATTGATTTTGGACGAGATAGGGGTGCAGTTCGGATCGGAAACCGAGCAGCTGATTTTATTTGACGTTTTGAACGAACGCTACGAAAAACGCAAGCCGTGCATTTTGATTTCCAATCTGCCGGTGGCGGACGTTAAAGCCTATCTTGGCGAGCGTATTACCGACCGTTTGCGCGAAGACGGTGGGGCGTTTGTGCCGTTTGATTGGGAGAGCTTCCGTGGGTAATCGCTGTGATTTTTGCATACACGCGGATTTTCGGAAGGCGGCAAGGTATGGAATGAAAGTCTTTTCGTTATGCCGCAAGGCGCGAGAACTCGGTGATCGATGGGTGAATCACGGCAGGTCATGCCGCTGCAATAAAAATCAATTTGAACGCGCTGATGATGAGGCGATTGCGGCGCGGATGGATTGGGTGCAGAAAGTACATGACGAACACGCTAGATGGGTGAATGAATTGAAAGTGAGTGGACGATGAAAAACATGATCCAAATCGGGATTGACCCGGGAAAAAACACGGGTTTTGCCGTGGCGGAAAACGGCGTTTTGCGTGAAATAGGCTGCCTGAAAATTCATCACGCGATGAAAGCGGTGAGCGCGTGGAAACGTCGCGCCGCCGATACCGATTGCGGCTTGATGGTGTACGTGGAAGATGCGCGGCAGCGCAAGTGGTTCAAGGGCAGTGCCGATGACGTGCGGTCGCGCTTGCAGGGTGCAGGCAGCATCAAGCGTGATTGTTCGATCTGGGCGGATTTTTTGGAAGATGAAGGTGTGGCGGTGACGTTGGTCGCGCCGAAAAATAACCGCACCAAAATGAATCATGCCGATTTTGCGCGGCTGACGGGTTGGGAAAAGCAAACCAACGAACACGGGCGTGATGCGGCGATGTTGGTTTTTGGGCGGAAATTTTAAGGGCGGGAGTAATAAACATGGCTAATCAAGCCGCATACGGGCGTGTAGTGCAAGTGAAAGACGTTCCAAGCCAGCAGGTGACGCGAATCATCGTTGAATTGCCGATTGAATCGCACGTCCGCGCCACGCAGGTGTTTTACGGGCAGGACGTGTTGGTGGTACGCGGCGCGGTGCCGAATCAACCCTACGGGGTGCATCAGGGCGACGAGGAGCAGGGCAATGAATTATTGCCCTCCGAATCACCGAAAGAAGACTACGGGCATTGTTATCAAGCTTTGTACAAAGCAGGTTTTTTCAATAATCCGAATGTTTGGGCGGCTTTGGGTTCGGACGCCGAATATCAGGATTGGTGCCGTCGGCAGCCGTCGGTAATCACCGGCAGCGGCGATTGGGTAGATGGCATCGGCGAAATGCGGTGCGAGTACGCCCACGTGCGCCGCGCAGGGAACGGATCGGGAACCGGTATCAAGCCTGAATATTGGGGCGTGCCACTGCGCCATGCCGAACACGCCATGCAGCATCAAAACGGCGAAATAGCTGTATTAAAGCATCACGGCAAAAGCATAGAGACAGAACAGGCGGCGCGTGAGTGGTTTGAGAAAAAAGCGGCGCAAATGCGCACCGAATGGCTGAAATCGCGGCTGTATGAATGGTTCGGGGTGGATAGCTTAAAAGATATTCCGCCGTCTGATTTTGCGGCATGGGCGGATAAGCATTATTTGCCGATACCGGCAGTGTTTCGCAGTTGAAAGGGGAAATGATGAACAATGCATTATTTGACACCGTGGAAGCTGCTTTAACCTTCGCCTTTCGTTACGCGCAGCAGCAGTCGCCACGCACGCCGATGACGCATTTAATGCAAACTTCAGGCGGCGGTCGCGGCTTGTACGGATTGGACGGCGCGGCGCAAGCGGGGTTTATTCTGTCCGCGCTTGATCGCTTGCCGCGTGAACAACGTTATGCCGTTACCGTGCGCTTCGGCGATGTGCGCAGCGATTGCCCGTGCTGCGGACAGCTTCGTCCGACGCACGAGTGGCAAGATGCCCGTGACGGGCTATGCGGATTTGTCGAGTTAGAGGGTCTGCCGCACGAGGTTCGGCACGGCATGATCGAACAAATACTATGCAACCGCCGCGCCGACATTACCGCCCTATGCAAGCGGTATTGCTTGATTCGCAGCACGGCTTATCGTCAGCTGGCATTACTGAAAGAGCGGTTACGCAAGCTTGAAACGCTTGCGCTGAATGCTTTAAGCGATGATTTAAGAGCAGGGGGCGCGGTTAAACGCCCGTGAAGCGATATTCTGGATATTCGCCGCAGAAAGCCGCTTAATGCGGCTTTTTTCTTTCCGCGTCAAGCTATTTTCAATTAAAAATCAAATAGATATTAAATATAATCAATAAATCTTACCTGTAGGTATTGATATTTACCTTACCCAGAGGTAAGATTCACCTCAACAAACAAGACACCGACGACGCGCTCAAGACCAGAACACACGGCGGAGCGGAAACGGAGCGAACGAAATACAGGCTAGGCCGCCACGCTCTATAAGTTGATAGCAATGTGAGAGTTGCGGCTGCCTTTAAGCCGCAGCGACCAGATTCTCAATCAAGGCAGCTTGAATTCAGACTGCCTGAATGGAGGATTTTATAAAAGGAGCTTCGAAATGAAAAACCAGATGAAAACCTACGCTTTCCGCACCTTTGTCGCCCTTGTGATGGTGTGCATTATCGCGCTGCTGCAAACCTGCGACAGCCGCGACCCTTTAAGCCCGAACTACCTGCCGCCGCAAGACGAAACGGCGCACGAATGGACGCAGCAAGACCTCGACCGCATCACCGCCGCCTCGGCACACGACGGCGCGGAATTTGTGAAATGGGAGCGTTAAATGTTCCCTGAAAGCAACATCAAACTTTTCCTACTCGGGCTGCTCGGCATTTCAGGCAGCCTGTATTTTTTTGTGCGGTTATTTATCGGCTAAAAATATTTTTACGGGAGCAAACATCATGTATCTCACCAACCCAAACCCCCTTGGCGGCTTAAACGCCTACTTAGCCGCCCAAGACGCAGCGACAGCAGAGCAAGAGCGTCTTGATGATGCCATGCTTAAAATCGAGCGCGACGTTTTGGCAGGAAAATATGACAACAAAATCATTGATGAAATCGCATTGTTTGATTATGACGCATCCGAATTTGACATACTAGAACTGCGGAAATGCTTATCAATCAGCGGCAAAACCGATTTGCCGCCGCATATCACGGCAATACTTTTTGAGTTGTACAACAACTTAAAAATGAAAGAAGAAGATGCAATCGAGCGCGAAGACGCGTGGCTTGCGCGGCTGTAAACAGAATAATTAACTCATCCCGCCGATGGCGGATTTTTTGGAGTAGATATGACGTCTATTATCAGCAACATGCCGATTGCCGACTACCACGCTCATCCAGCGATCAGTAAGAGCGGCTTAGATAAAATTGCGCAATCACCGGCGCATTATCGCTCATCAATTTTCGAGCCTCATATACAAACTGATGCAATGGTTATCGGCTCTGCGTTTCATGATTTTGTATTATCGCCTCATGTTTTTGAGACATCCTACACTGTGCTGCCATCAGATTTTGATGGGCGTAAAAAAGACGGAAAAGAGCTGATGCGCATAATTCAGGAAAGTGGACGCATTGCGTTAAAACATGAATGGTTTACTACGATTAAAAACATGGCAACAAGCGTTCGGAGGCACCCACGGGCAGCGGCTTTGCTTTCCAGCGGGGAGGCGGAAGCGTCTATTTTTTGGACTGACCATGAAACAGGTCTGGAATGCCGATGCCGACCCGACTTTATACACGAGAAAGGGATATTGGTTGACTTGAAATCAACAGTCAGCGCGTCTCCCGATGACTTCGCCAAATCCGCCGCCAATCTGCGTTACCACGTCCAAGATGCTTTTTATAGCGAGGGCTATTACCGAGCGCACGGCAAATGGGCGCGGGGATTTGTTTTCATCGCGGTTGAAAAAACCGCACCTTTCGCCGTTGCGTGCTACGAGCTGGACGACGAAGCAAGAGAGCTTGGGCGCGCCCTTTTTCAAGATAATTTACGCACCTTGGCGCAAGCAAAACAAACAGATACCTGGACAGCGTACAGCGAAGAAATCGAAACTCTAAGCCTGCCGCGCTGGGCTTTTAACTAAAAAAGGATAGTCATCATGACAAATCAAACAGCAGTCAGCAACCCGTTCTCGACCCAAAGCGGAAAACAACACGACAGCGGCGGAATGGTTGAAACAAAATCACAACGCGAGGCAACAGAAGTTCAGGCTATGGTTGTTATGGCTAAACAATTTCCACGCGATCAACTGCTCGCAATGGATCGTATTTTGAACGCCTGCACTCGCAGAACCTTGGCAGAGGGGGCGGTTTACAGCTACCCACGCGGCGGGCAGAACGTCGAAGGGCCGAGCATCCGGCTTGCCGAAGTTCTCGCGCAAAATTGGGGAAATATCGACTTTGGCATCCGCGAAATATCGCAATCTAACGGCGAAAGTACGGTTGAGGCTTATGCTTGGGACTTGGAAACCAATACGCGACAAGTCAAAGTGTTCCAAGTGCCGCACACGCGATTCAGTCGCCAAGGAGCAAAAAAACTCACCGACCCGCGTGATATTTATGAGCTTGTAGCAAACAACGGGGCGCGACGCTTGCGAGCCTGCATTCTCGGGGTGATTCCGGGCGACGTAGTGGAAAAAGCCGTAGAGCAATGCGGCGTCACCTTGGCGGCAAACGTTGATTTAACCGAAGATGGCATCAAAAAAATGGTCGAAGTATTTCGGCAGTTCGGGGTTGATGTAGAGATGATTCAAAATCGATACCAATGCCGTATCGAGGCTATTCGACCGGCGCAGTTTTTGGAGTTGCGCAAAATCTACACAAGCCTGAAAGATGGTATGAGTAAGCCGTCCGATTGGTTTGCCGTGCCGGAGCAAAGTCAAAAATCGAATCTTAATGACGTGATCGACGGATCATCGCAAGATGTGCAGCCGAGCAAAACGACCGATGACACCGACGATGTTCCGATGTGATTTAATTTAAGGAAAATCAAATGACCGAAACAACCGAAATCGCCATTTTTGATGGCGTAAACATTCAGCAAGCCGCCTACATGGTGGCTTTTTCGCAGGCAGACGGGCTGGAAAGCATCATCAACCAGATCACGGAGCAGGCGTTACAGCAAGCCGAAGGCATCGACGCATCAACCGCAAGCGGGCGCAAAAAACTTGCATCTATTGCTTTCGGCGTTGCACGAGCAAAAATCGCAATTGATAACGCCGGTAAAGATTTAGTTACCGATGCCAAAAACAAAATCAAAGTCGTGGACAACAACCGCAAAGATGTACGAGATCAACTTGACGCATTGCGCGACAGCATCCGCCAGCCGGTAACGGAGTACGAAGAGGCTGAAAAGGCAAAGCTTGCGGCGGCACAAGAAATTCTTGCCCGCCTTGCGGCAATGACAAAAACCGTCAATGCCGACGGCGAGCGCGCCACGGCGCAGCAATTACGACAGCGCAAGGAAGATGTTGCAGCGATGCGAGGCGTGGACTACGGCGAGTTTGCCGAATCCATCAGCAACGAAGTTGAGCGCACGTTATCCGAGCTTGATGAAATGATTGCGGCGGCAAACGCAGCCGAAGCACAGCAAGCCGAGCTTGAGCGGCTGCGTCAAGAACAAGCGGCACGCGAACAGGCAGAGCGTGAGGCGCAAATCGCCGCAGAAGCCGCAGAAAAAGCCCGCGCCGAAGCAGAAGCCAAGGCTAAAGCAGAGCAAGAAGCCGCGCAACGCGAAAAAATCGAAGCGCAACTCCGCGCCGAACAAGCCGAACGCGAAAAACAAGAGGCGATTGAACGCTCCGAAGCAGAGAAACAGGCGGCTGCTGAAGCGGAGCGTCAGCGCATTGCAGCCGAACAAGCCGAAAAAGAGCGTCAGGACGCAGCACGGGCGGCAGATGTTGAACATCGCCGAAACATCAACCGCGAAATTCTGCAAACACTCGCAAATTGCGGTATTGCGGAAGATGCTGCAAAAGAGCTGCTGATAAAAATGGCGCGTGGCGAAGTGCCGCACGTTTCCATCAATTACTAAACACGGCAGCCTCAAGGCTGCCTGAAAGGAAACCAAAAATGAGTGTCAATAAAGTGATTCTCATCGGCCGTCTCGGGCGTGACCCCGAAAGCCGCTACATGAGCAACAACGAACCGGTGTGCAACTTTTCCATCGCCACCGACGAAACATGGAAAGACCGCGACGGCAACCGCCAACAACGCACCGAGTGGCACAACATCGTCATGTACCGCCGCCTTGCGGAAATCGCACAACAGTACTTGAAAAAAGGTCAGCAGGTGTACATCGAAGGCAAAATCCAATCGCGCAAATACACCGGCAAGGACGGCATCGAACGCACCGCATACGATATTGTCGCCAATGAAATGAAAATGCTCGGCGGCAAAGGCGACAGCGGCGGCGACTATCCGCCGCAAAGCGGGCATACCCCCGAACCGCCGCGCCGTCCCGCCGCAGATTCCGCGCCCGAGCATTCGGACGATTTGGCGGACGATATACCGTTTTAAGGAGCAGAAATGATTGATCATAAAAAAATAGATAACCGCTATTGCTATACATACGAGCCATTATGTCCGTATTGCGGGTATGAGCAACAAAACTCGCACGAGATTGATTTCGACGGGCTGGAAGATGTGCAGGATGTCGTGTGCGAGAAGTGCAGAGTAACTTTTTCGTGTGTACGTCACACCGAATGGAGATATTCAACAGAGCCGATCTCTACATGAGCGTACGCCGCTTAACTCCGCTTGAGTGCGAGCGGCTACAGGGATTTCCAGACAACCACACAAGGATTCCGTGGCGCGGGAAATCAGCAGATCAGTGTCCGGACGCGCCACGGTACAAGGCAATCTGAAACAGCATGGCTGTGCCGGTAATGCGCTGGATCGGAAACATATTAAGGATGGAAACATAAAGGAGTATAACCGTGTTTGAAAATATAAAAAAGGGTGATATTGTAATTGTAAGGTGTGGAAAAACTGAGTATCTAGCCGAGGCGTATGAAATAACACCCGACTTTTTTAAAGCAGGATTTGATACTTTCCGTAAAGTAAACGGTTTGACGCTCGGGTATGGTTATTTTGATTTTATCAGAGCATCAATCCCAACCGATGAGGATTTTAAAAGAATTAAAGAGCAGCAAACAATAAATAATTTAACCGACTGTGTAAGAATGTTCTGCGCAGTGGATTTGAATAATTTAAGCCTCGTTCAACTGGAATCACTGGTAAAAACAATAAAAGAATTAAAAAAATTTGCAATAAATGATATTACATAAAACTGATTTAACCACAACCCGTCAGCAATGACGAGTTTTTACGGGATATAAAGATGAACAAAATCACCACCATTACGAAAGAAGAAGCCTTAAATATTTGGGAAAACTACACTCCCTACGGAAGCTTTCTTTTTTGTGTCGACGGCATTTTCATTGCCATCGACAATACAACTGGGCAAGCGTGGACGGAAGAGTTTAATACCAGAGCGCAAGCCATAAACTGGCTGACCAACACTCATCTATCTCCAGAGGAAGCAAAAAATGATTAACTTAGATTTTTCTCAATGGAAAAAAATTGAGATTCCGCAAGATAAAAATTGGCAGGAATACCACCTACAAACAGATCGCGGCTTATACAAAGTCTGGAAATCCAGCGGTGGATTTTGGACAGCAGTTTTTGTTACAGCAAAAACAGGGGCGCGAGTTCGGGAAGGGGCATTTTCAACGAAAGAACAGGCTCGTGATGCCATCTTTGCGCTCGTGGAGTTGTGTGAAGAAAAAGGGAGATTACCCGAATGATTATTCTTGCCTTGTGAAAACAAGCGAAAGCCTTGCCCGATTGGAGCCAAGCAGAGAGACTACTTATTCAGCGAAGCGATAGCTTTATTTCTTAACGCTCTTTCTGCGGTTGCCGTCAGGTAGAACACACTCTGACCACCATCAAAAAAACCGGTGGACTGCTCGATCAAACCATCATCCACAAGACTGATCACTACCGCCTCAGACGGGGTAAGCAGCAACCTGCCAAAACCGTTTTGAACAAAGCGTGACATAATCTCCCATTCACCTTGCGAAAGATTATTTAACCTATCTTCAGCCTGTCGGACTTTAACCGCAAAAGCGCGATCCTCCGCACTTTTAAGCCGACGGTCTACATAACCTTCCAAGAGCGGTGCGGTGACGAACATCACCAAAAACGAACCACTGAAAAACAGCACAAAGCGCAGAAACCCCTCCGGTGCAAAAACAGGGTTCACCACATCCAGACGGGCATTCAGAGCCTCCGGAGCAAACAGGTAGCACAGCACCACCAAAAACAGAATAAGCATTATTCTCACGACAGATACACTTTCAGTTAGCCATTTGAAAAGATTTTCCATTTTTGTACTCCGTGACTTAGACCATCGGGAGTATAGCACCGTGGCGGGCGGTGCATAAAAATACCCGCCACCATTCTTGCCTTGTCAAAACAGACTTGCTACAATGCCTTATCGCTTTCAATAGAGCGGTCGGGCTTGAGAACCTGATTTTGTACAGGCAGATAATGCCGCCTTTGTGCGGTTTTTATTTTGCATGATTTCACCTATGGGTGAGACGCACGGGAAACCTTCGGGTTTGCCGTGTCCTGTACAACGGTTTCTCAACCCGTGCGTACTTGCCCACCTACTGCTTGAGAACAGTCGGGCAAGAATAAAACCTTGTACAGGAGACAAATCATGTCTAATTGCATTATTTTTTCATTTGAAAATTCAACGGTAACTGTTCTTGAAAAAGACGGAGAAATCTGGTTTCAGGCAGCATCTTTAACTTCAATTCTTGGCTTTAAGAATGGGCGACAAGCCCTCTCAACACATGTTGATGAAGAGGATGTCCAAAAAATGGACACCCTTACAAAAGGCGGAAAACAGAAAAGCACATACGTTAATGAAAGCGGTATGTACTCTTTGATTTTCGGAAGCACAAAACCGGAAGCGAAAACCTTTAAAAGATGGGTAACTTCCGAAGTCCTCCCCCAAATCCGCAAAACAGGCAGCTACACACTCCCCACCGAACCACGCCTCAGCGACAAGCAAGTAGGCTACCTGTACCAATCCGTGATGCGCATCTGCGCCGAAACAGGGCAACCGTATCAAACCGTATTTGGCGGCTTAAAACGTCACTTCGGCGTTGCCAGCTACAAACACCTTGCACCCAAAGACTTTCAGGCAGCCTGCGCATGGCTGGGTGTTACCGTTAAAACCTTTGAAGGCGAGGTGATTGATGCACCCGATAACTGGGAATCTTGCCGTCATAACGTGCAATCCACCCTAAACGCTGCGGAATGGGTTTGTTACTGGTTCACCCATCATTACCCTGCATTAAAGCTACTGAATCCCCATGCTGCAAATTTCATTATTGACCACGTCAAGGATATGAAACTGGGCATCGGGCTTATCCGCAGCCGCATGAACTGGAATGGCATGAGCCGACAGCACATGGAATATTTCCCGTGGAACGGCAGTAACGAACAGCAGCAACACTACCGCAGCATTCACCCGATTTTTTAAGCATACCAACCCACCGCAAGGTGGGTTTTTTCATGGATCAACCATGCGGCAACGTACAGAAGAGTGGTATGCCGATGAGGTTGATCGATGGAGAAATGCAGAAAGGACTTAAATATGATGACCGTAGAATCTGCCGCAAAATACTTGTCGATACACCCTGTCACCCTGCGAGACAAAGCCAGAGCGCGTGAGATACCGGCGCATAAACGCCTTGGGAAGTGGTATTTCTTCAAGGATGAGCTGGACGAGTACGTTAAAACAGGCAAGAATGTCGCCACGCAAGATGTGGCGCATGAAAGGAAACCGACATGCAAAACAAAAGCATTATCCGCGTATATCAACGCAAAAACAGGCGAGGCTGGTATTACTCGTTTACCGCCCCAAACGGGGAGCGAGTACGCCAATCTGCTAAAACTGAAAACAAACAGGAGGCATTAGAGCTTTCCGCAAAGCACTATCAGATGTATTTTGAACAGCAACGTTTAGGCATCAAGCCTGACTACTCTTGGCAAGAGGCAGTTGTTGAGTGGTTTAAGGAAAATCCGCACAAACAAAACGATGTAAATACGCTGTATTTTTTGCGATGGCTTGACCCGATAATCGGTCATTTAATGCTTAAAGAAATTGACCGCGTCGTTATCCGTCAAATTCGAGATAGAAAAATGTCGGACGGGGTAAAACCGCGCACGGTAAACGCTTATTTACAGCAGGTTCGCTGTATTTTGAGGGCCGCCGTATCTTGGAAATGGCTTGATGCCATGCCTGAAATCAAGATGCTGCCTGAACCCAAGCGCAGGGAGCGATGGCTCACGGAAGATGAGCGCGAACGTCTTTTTAATGAGCTGCCGGAACATCTGATCCCGATAGTACGATTTGCGCTGGCGACGGGGTTAAGAATGTCGAACGTTACCCAGTTACACTGGCAGCAGGTTGATTTATCCCGTCGCACAGCATGGATTTACGCGGACAGCACAAAGAAAGAGCGACCGATAGGCGTGCCGTTAAACGCGGAGGCAATGCAAGTTCTTGAGCTATGTCTTGGCAAGCACAAGGACTTTGTTTTCACGTATCGCGGCAAACCGATCAAGCGCGCAAATCAGGCGGCATGGCGGAAGGCAAGGGAAAGGGCGGGGATTCCGGACTTTCGATTCCATGACTGCCGTCACACATGGGCGACAAATCATGTTATTGCCGGAACGCCTCTTTACCAACTCCGCGAGATGGGAAGCTGGCAAAGTATGGACATGGTGCAAAAATACGCGCACATGAACATCGATCACTTGCGCGAATTCGCGGACAACTCCATGATGTTTGACACCAGAATGACACCAACCGTTAAGCAATAAAAAATCAGCTATCGTAACTAGCTGATTTATATTTGACAAATGGTCGGAGTGAAAGGATTCGAACCTTCGACCCCTTGCACCCCATGCAAGTGCGCTACCAGACTGCGCCACACTCCGACTTTTGAAGCTGAAAATTATAACGCTTTTGTCATTATTTGGCAAGGTTTGCGATGGCTGTGTCGTGTGCCTATCCTGTGCCAAAACCGGCGTTAGTTGCTCGTCGGTTTGTAGTGGTGGTCAACCATGCCTTTTAATTTTTGGCTGGCATGGAAGGTGACCACGCGGCGGGCGGAAATGGGTACTTCTTCGCCGGTTTTCGGGTTGCGGCCGGGGCGTTGCGGTTTGTCGCGCAGTTGGAAGTTGCCGAAGCCGGAGATTTTGACTTCTTCGCCGCTCTCCAGCGTGGCGCGGATTTCTTCAAAAAAGAGTTCTACGAGCATTTTGGCATCGCTTTTGCTCATGCCGGAAACTTTTTCCACCAAGATGTCGGCGAGTTCTGCTTTGGTCAGTGTCATGTTTTCGTACCTTGATTGTGAAAGGGTAAGATTATCGCTAATTTTGTCTTGTTTTTCAAGATGTTTTTGTCGGAATGACTTGTTTCTGCGTTGCTTTGTTGTAAATCGGGTAAGGCTGCCTGAAAGCGTGCGGCTATGATTTCCGTACGCTTGTAGGGTTTTCTTGCAATTGATCGGAGCTCATTTAAGCACGCAGTTTCGCGCCAATGGCGGCGGCGACATCAATCAGTTTTGCGGTCAGGGCATCGACTTCTTCGTCTTGCAGGGTTTTGTCGTCGCTGCGCAGCATGATGCGTACCGCAAGGCTTTTATGGTGTTCAGGCAGCCCTTGTCCGCGGTATTGGTCAAACACGGTGATGTCTTGTACGGTTTGATGTTTCACTTCGCGCAGGCAAGCGAGCAGGGCGGCGGCGGTGATGTTTTCAGGCAGCACAAACGCCAAGTCGCGGCGCACCGGCGGGAATTTGGACACACTGCGGTAGCTGGTTTTTTCGCGTTGCAACAACGCGGACAGTTCCAGTTCCGCCACAATCGGTGCTTGCCCCAGTTCGTATTGCTGCACCCAACGCGGATGCAGCTCGCCGATAAAGCCGATTTGTTTGCCATCGATCAGAATGGCGGCGGCGCGTCCCGGATGCAAAGCAGGGTGTGCTTGTGCGATAAATTCGGCAGGTGCGCTCAACAGTGCTTCAATGTCGGCTTTGACATCGTAAAAATCAACGCGGCGGTTCGGCGTGCCCCATTGTTCGGGCTGGGCGTTGCCGTAAGCGAGCAGGCCGACGCGTTCGTTTTGCGCATAGCCTTGCGCGGCATGGCTGAACACGCGGGCAATTTCAAACACGCGCACGCGGCTTTGTTTGCGGTTAAGGTTGCCGTGCAGAGTGTCGATCAGGCCGCCGATTAAGGTGGATCGCATCACGCTCATTTGTGCCGCCAGCGGGTTTTGCAGGCGAATCGGGCGGTGATTGTCCGCAAAATCGCGCTCCCACGCTTCATCGACAAAGGCGTAGTTGATCACTTCGCGGTAAGCGCGTGCCGCCAAAGCGCGGTAAATATCGTAGCGCGCTTTTTGGGTTTCAGGCAGCTTAATCATTTCCAGCGCACCTTGCGGCGCGTCGCTCGGAATGTTTTCGTAACCGTAAACCCGTGCGATTTCTTCAATAATATCGGCTTCGATTTCGATGTCGAAACGGAAACTCGGCTCGGTGACGGTAAAGCCGTCGGCGGTTTTTTGCGGTTGCAAACCTAAGTTATGCAAAATGGTTTCGACTTGATCCGCTTGCAACGCTACGCCCAGCACTTTTTCGGCGCGCGCCAAGCGAATATTGACTTCGCGTGCCGCCGGTAAATCGCCTGTTGCGTGGTTGATCGGCGCGCACCGACCGCCGCATAAGCCGACAATCAACGCCGAGGCGCGTTCAACCGCTTCTTCTTGCAAGGCATAATCCACGCCGCGTTCAAAGCGGAACGATGAATCCGAGCCAAAGCCGTATTGCCGCGCCTTACCCGCGATCGCGTTCGGGGTGAAAAAGGCGGATTCGAGCAGGATATTGGTGGTGTCGTCATTCACGGCGGAATATTCGCCGCCCATCATGCCGGCAATGCTCAAAGCGCGTTCATCATCGGCAATCAGCAAAGTATTGTCGGACAAGGTCACGGTTTTGCCGTTGAGGCAGGCTAAGGTTTCGCCGCTTGTTGCACGGCGCGCATTGAGGCTGCCTGAAAGTTTATCCAGATCAAAAACGTGCATCGGCTGGCCTAATTCCAGCATCACGTAATTGCCAATATCCACCAACACGCTGATCGAACGAATCCCGCAACGCTCCAAACGCTGACGCATCCACAACGGCGTGGCGGCGCGCGCGTCCACGCCTTCAATCACGCGACTGAGCAGGCGACCGCAGTCTTGGGCTGCCTGAATGCGGGTGGGAAAGGTTTTATCCGAAGAAACGGGCATACTCGGCACGTCCTGCGGCGTGGCAGTACAATCGGTTAATGCTTTGACTTCCCGCGCAATGCCTTTGATGCTCAGGCAGTCTGCACGGTTGGGCGTGATTTTCAGGGTAAACACCGCATCGTCCAAATCCAGATAACGGCGGATATCTTCACCGACCGGCGCATCGGCAGGCAGCAGCAATAAGCCGTCCACATCTTCAGGCAGCCCTAATTCCGTAGCGGAACACAACATGCCGTTGGAAACCTGACCGCGCATTTTGGTGGGTTTGATTTTGAAATGACCGGGCAACACCGCGCCGGCCAAGGCGCACGGTACTTTAACCCCGACCGCGACATTGGGCGCGCCGCAGACAATCTGAATCAGCTCGCCCGTGCCCGCATCCACTTGGGTGACGCGCAGACGATCCGCATCGGGGTGTTTTTCCACCGCTTTGACTTCCGCCACCACCACGCCCGAAAAAGCAGGCGCAACCGTGCTTTGCTCTTCCACTTCCAGTCCGGACATGGTTAAAAGATGTGCTAATTCATCGGCGGAAAGATTTGGATTTGCCCAAGTTTTGAGCCAGCTGTAGGGAAATTGCATGGTGTTTCTTTTCGTAAAATAAGTGCGTCGGAGCGATTAAATATGTGGTGGAAGATGATGTTGTTTACGCAATGTTTTCAGGCAGCCTGAAAAGAAAATAGCTTTATGATGCGATCGTTTTGGTTCTTTAAGAGCGGATTTCGGGCTCCGGTATTGTGACCGGAGCCCGAAACGGTATTACATTTTAAAGACAATGCTTTCGGTGTCGGAAGTCAAAGTCACCACCGCACCGCCTTCATCGCTGGTGAGCGTCCATTTGTCGCCGTCGCCGTAAACCGCGTTACCTTCAGGGGTTTCGGTGGCTTTGGAAAATTGGGTCACCACACCGTTGCGCTCAACATCGACAAACAATTGTTCATCTTGCAACTCTTTATTGTAAACCTGATAAAACGCCACACGGATTTTTTCGCCGTCAGCCGAAGTGTAATCGGCGAAATGTTTTGCTTCCGCCATTTCCGCTTCGTCTTGCTGATATTGTTCGACGGCAGAAGCAGGCACTTCGGTGGCGGCGGCTTCAACCGCAGCAGTCGGTGCGGCTTGTTCGGCGGCGGTTTGCGGCTGACATGCGGCCAAAACGGCAAGCAGTGGCAGGTACAGATAACGATGGTTCATGCGGGAATCTCCTTCTAAGAAATGATCAGGGTATTTACTTGCTGCTTGAAATCTAAGGATGCTTGTTTTCAGGCAGCCTGTAAAGAGGGTAACGATGTTAAGGTTTTTGGCTACGCAGAAACTCGGCTTAAGCCCTGTTTTAGCTACGCAGAAACTCGGCTTATGTGTAGAAAATGGTCGAGTTGTTTACACTTTTTTGTACTGACCCGCTTTTGCTTCCTGCTTGTGGGAGTTTAAGTGGGTTTAGTAGATTATCAAGAACTACGCGGCTTCGCCGTGCCTTACGGCATTCTTGACAACCCACTAAACCCACTTTTTGTGGTCGACAAGCATTAAGCAAAAGTGTAAACAACGCTGTTGTTTTCTACAGCTTATGTCTTGCTTTAGCTATGCAGAAACTTGGCTTACGCCTCGTTTTAGCTTCGCAGAAACTTGGCTTACGCCTCGTTTTCTTTTATCCAATCGGTTTTGCTGTAGGTGTAATGGGGGAAAAGCTCGTTTAAACTGGTTTCACCGCGCAGCAGACGGCGTGCGGTGGCGGCCATGGCTTCGACCGATGCGACATCGACGGCTTCTACCGGCATGCACAAATCCACCCATTTGCCCCACGGAGTTTGGGTGACTTGCATGTGCGGGCGAATCACCACATCACTTTCGCGTAAGGCTTTTTCTTCGGCGGCCAGCGCGGCTTCGTAGGCGGCGTCGTTTTCATCGGCGGATTCATCTTCTGCCGCGACATCTTGTTCGGCAGGTTCGTAATAAAGCACTTTTTTACGTTTTTTGTTTTTGCCCAAATACCGGTAAACCGGAACCAGATTTTCTTCCATCGCGATGGCGCAATCGCCAACACCGTCTTCGATTTGCGGAAAAGCGGCTTGAGTTTGGTAGGCGGTACGCGGATGCATCCACCACACCGACACGATTTGCGAGCCCATTCTGAACACCACGTCATCCCACCAGCCCAATTGTTGCGGCTCGTCATAAATGCGTGTCAGGTAATTGCCTTGCGCGCTCACGGGGTGGCTCCATTTTTTGGCGTATTGTTTGGCCGAACGGCGCATTTTTTCGTATTTTTGGTTTTTCATGTTTTTCCTATTGAGTGATGTTTGGGTTTTATGCGGTGCCGACGGATGAATCGGCTAATTAAATTGACGTAAGAAATTCAAATCGTTGTCAAAAAACAGGCGCAAATCATTCACGCCGTAACGCAACATGGCAAAGCGATCTAAGCCGATGCCAAACGCAAAACCGGTGTATTTTTCCGCGTCGATATGGACGTTTTGCAACACGTTCGGATGCACCATGCCGCAGCCGCCGACTTCCAGCCAGCCTTTTTCACCCAAAATGTCGATTTCCGCCGACGGTTCGGTGAACGGAAAAAACGACGGGCGAAAGCGCACTTGCAAATCGTCGCGCTCGAAAAAGCGGCGGATAAAGTCCGTAAACACGGCTTTCAAATCGGCAAAGGTCACGCCTTCTTCCACCCATAAACCTTCTGCTTGGTGAAACATCGGCGAATGGGTCGCGTCGGAATCGACACGGTACACGCGACCGGGTGCGATGATGCGGATCGGCGGATTTTTCTTCTCCAGCATGTAGCGAATCTGAATCGGTGAAGTGTGGGTGCGTAAAACATCGCCGTTTTCAACGTAAAACGTGTCCTGCATGGCACGCGCCGGATGATTGACGGGTATGTTCAACGCTTGGAAGTTGTAAAAATCGCTTTCGATTTCCGGTCCGTCCGCCACTTCAAAACCCATGCCGTGGAAAAGTTCGACAATGCGTTGCAAAGTCAGGGTAACAGGGTGCAGTCCGCCCGTGTTTTGCCCGCGGCCGGGTAAGGTCACGTCTAAGGCTTCGGCGGCAAGCTGGGCTTCGAGTTTGGCGTTGTCCAGCGCGGTTTTTTTCAGGTTTAAGGCTGCCTGAAAGCGGTTTTTCTCTTCGTTGATCGCCGCGCCGATGGTTTTGCGCTCTTCGGGTGACATTTGTCCCAAGGTTTTGAGTAAGGCATTCAGGGAGCCGGTTTTACCCAAATAACGCGCCTTGACCACTTCCAACTGCTGCAGATCGGCGCAGTTTTCTATATCAATAATCCCTTGTTGAACAATGTCTTGTGCTTGCTGCATAATCAATCCGTCGGTGTTGAAGTGAAGGCTGCCTGAACCCAAAAAGCAAAGACGCAACAGGTGCGTCTTCAACCGCCAAGCAGCGAAATAATAAGGACAGTATCTTACCGCAGGCAGCCTGAAAATGTAATAGGGCACGGCAAAATCTTGGGAATCGCCGAACTTCGTTTCAGAGGTTCCCTTGTTTGAATCAAGGCCGGTGTATGGTTTGTGTACTGTTGAAGGAGCTTTGGGATCGTTTTTTTAAGCAGCAGCCTGAAAGTAAGGTTTTAAAAGGCTTTCCATGTCGTAAAAACCATTATGTTTATCGCGGATATTTTTCAATGCGAACAATATACCGGTACCGAAAGCCTCGCGGGCTATGGATTCGTGTTTAAGCCTGACTGTTTGGTAAGGGAAGCCAAATAAGATTTCATGGACGCCAATAATGCCGCCGGCTCTGACGGTTTTGATATTGTCTTGCGGCAGGTCTAAACCATCGGCAATCACTTTGGCGGTGCCCGAGATTTCCGGTTTGTCTTTAAAATGTTCTTCGATGATTTCGATATCGGTTGCAGGTGCGATTTTTTGTAAAATCTTGGCAGCCATCATTAAAAAATTGACGCCAAGCGTGATGTTCGGACTGTGCATCACCACGGTGTGTTGCGCCAGTTTTTTCAGATAGGCGATTTTTTCTTCCGAGTAATGCGAAATGGCGCTGATGATGGCGATGCCGCGTTTGGCAGCGATTTCGCCATAGGTATCAATGCCGTGCTCGGAAGAAAAATCAATGATCACATCGACCGGTTGCTGTTGCAGCAAATCAATGAAAGATAAAGTGTCCTGCGCATAAATGCGGGCAGGGTGAGCCGAGCCGATGCTGAGTTGTTCGGCGACGGTTTGCGTATCCGCCTGTTGCGAGCGGCGTATCACCCATTGCAAATCCAGCTCTTGTTCTTGCAACAGTACGGAGGCTACGGCGCGCCCTGTTTTTCCAAAACCGAATAATCCAATTTTCATATCAACTCCTGACGGTTTCACACCACAAACAATCAAAAGAAAAACACGAGCAAATGTGCTGGCAAACAATAGGAAAAGTTCAAACAAACCTACTGCACAATTGTTCTTTGCGGGTAGTGTTTTTTATTGTAAGTGACGGATATATAGTGAACTTATAAAAATAAAGACGCATATCATGCGTCTGATGATGGCAATGTGCTTTTAAGGGAGGAGGTACAAAATATAACACATAACTGCGGTCAGTTTTAAACGGTTATTTTGATTATGTAAAAATTTTGGTTTTTCAGAAGCTTGTTAATCCCACAACACATCTTCGTAAAAGGCACCAAACGGGCGTTCGGGGTGGCTCAGTTGGATTTCCAACACCCAGATACCGCTGCGCGGCGTTTCTGCCAATGCGCTTAAATCGCCTGCCTGATAGACTTTATGCGGAAATTCGCTGACGCGATGGCCGCCCACCGCCGGATTCAATACCCAGCCGCGTTCGGTTGCCATGTTTTGTGCGTGGCGGTAAAGTTCCTGACCGCTGCACGCGTGTTCGCGCCAGAACTGTGCGCACTCGTGCCAGATATCATGTGCTGCCGCCGCGCATTCGTGCATGGCGGCATCGTTGCCGACGGTAAACGTCGCGCCGGCATCGCCTTCGATGCCGTCCCACACTACGCCCAAGTCGATAAAGAAAATATCGTCTGTTTGCAAAACGGTGTCAGGGGTGATTTTTTGGTTGAAAATTTTCAGCGTGTCGGCACCGAAACGCACAATGACTTGATGCCACACGCGATCCATGCCCATTTCTTGCAGCACTTCCCGTGCCAGCGTACAGGCAGCCCCTTCGCTCATGCCGGAGTGAATGTGCGCAGCGATGCGCGTAATCGCCGCTTGGGTTTGCGCTTGCGCGTGACGCATTTTGCTCGGAGTGTAGGCTGTACCGACGGCTTGGGCTAAAGATTGACTCATCATAACTCCAAAAAAAGAGAGGCTTGCGCCTCTCTTTGGTGTTTACCGGTGCAGTAGGCTTTAAGCCAGAGCTGCTTTGGCTTTTTCGACGAGCTGGGCAAATGCGGCTTTATCGAAAACAGCGATGTCGGCCAATACTTTGCGGTCGATTTCAATCGCGGCTTTTTTCAGACCGTTCATGAAGCGGCTGTAAGCCAGACCGTGTTGACGTGCTGCGGCATTGATACGCGCAATCCACAAGCGGCGGAATTGGCGTTTGCGTTGGCGACGGTCACGGTAAGCGTATTGACCGGCTTTCATCACCGCCTGTTTGGCGATGCGATAGACATTTTTACGACGGCCGCGATAACCTTTGGCTAAAGCGATGACTTTTTTGTGACGGGCACGGGCGATAACGCCGCGTTTAACGCGAGGCATGGTTTACTCCTTAAGCGTAGGGCAACATTTTGTTGATCGAAGCCATATCGCGTTCGTTCACCATGGTGGTGCCGCGCAATTGGCGTTTGTTTTTGGTGGTTTTCTTGGTCAAAATATGACGCTTGAACGCAAAGCTGCGTTTGACACCGCCGTTACCCAATACTTTGAAGCGTTTTTTCGCGCTCGATTTGGTTTTCATCTTAGGCATAAGATTTCCTTTTTATTGAATTAAGGCATCAGGAGGTTGTTGTGAAACAACGCTTAAAACCCGACACCACGCTTTTTACACCGTGTTGGTTTAGCGTCCGCACGGCGTATTCAGGCGGACGAAAGATGAGATTATAGGTTTTTTGCAAAAAAAGAGCAAGGGTTGTGATGATGTAAAGGGTTCAGGCAGCCTGTATTGTTTTGCAGAAGCTGCTTGCTTCGCGCTCTATCGCCGCGCGGCGATTTACTTTTCACCAGAGTCTTTAGCTTCGCTGAACTGCGTTTCAGAGGCTTCCTGAAACAAAAAAGTCCCTGCAACTTAAGGTACAGGGACTTTTCATGCCGGCAATCAATCAAAAAGATCGCGCAATTTGTCCATAAACGAGCGTTGGTGCGGGTTTTGCGGGCGATCCATGCCGGTGGAAATCTTTTCAAATTCCATCAGGATTTCTTTTTGGCGATCGGTCAGGTTCAGCGGGGTTTCTACTGAAATATGGCAGTACAAATCGCCCTGTGCGCTGCCGCGCAGAGAAACGACACCTTTGCCGCGCAAACGCAATTGTTTACCGTTTTGCGTACCGGGGGGAATCGTCATTTTGGCTTTGCCGTTTAAAGTCGGCACTTCGACTTCGCCGCCCAGTGCCGCCACGGTGAAGCTGATCGGCAGCTCGCAATGCAAATCACGCCCGTCACGTTCGAAAATGGCGTGTTTGCGGATAAAGATATACACCAGCAAATCGCCGGCAGGCGCGCCGCGCGTGCCCGGTTCACCTTGACCGGACAGGCGAATCGCTTGACCGTTATCAATACCGGCGGGGATGGCGACTTCCAAGGTTTTGCTGGTTTTGACCTGCCCTGCGCCGCGACATTTCAGGCAGGGGTCTTTGATGATTTTGCCCGAGCCGTGGCAATTCGGACAGGTTTGCTGCAATTGGAAAATGGCCTGACGCACGTTAATCGTACCCGAACCGCGACAGGTGGAGCAGGTTTCGGGCGAAGTGCCGGCTTTGGCACCGCTGCCGTGACACACGTCGCACTCTTCGTGAGTGGGAATGGTGATGTGTTTTTTCAGACCGGCGGCGGCTTCTTCAAGCGTGATGTGCAGGTCATAACGCAAATCGGCTCCCTGAAAGGCACGCTCACGCGATGCTCCGCCGCCTGCGCCGCCAAACATCTGGCTGAAAATATCGCCGAAATCAAAACCCGCACCGCCAAATCCGCCGCCGAAGCCGCCGCCCATTTGGTTGGGATCGACGCCGGCGTGGCCGAATTGGTCGTATTGCGCTTTTTGCTGCGGATCGGACAAAATCGCGTAAGCCTTTTGAATTTCTTTGAATTTTTCTTCGGCTTCTTTATTGTCGGGGTTACGGTCGGGGTGATATTTCATCGCGAGTTTGCGGTAGGCTTTTTTGATTTCGTCTTCGCTCGCGCCTTTGCTCACGCCCAGTGTTTCGTAAAAATCTTTTTGGCTCATGGTTTTATACGGCTAATCAACAGAATGGTGCAACAGATGCGGTTGCTTGGCGGAATATCAAGTTTCCGCCAAGGTTTTATTTTCGAGTTGAGGCTTCAGGGAGCCTAAATAGATGGCGAATAAGGTCAGAGCCGCGCCTAACCATTGCCATGCGTTAATCGGTTTATCCAATAAAAAGTAATCAATTCCTAAAGCGGCGACGGGTTCGGTCAAAAGCAATAATCCGGTCAAAGTCAGCGACAAAAGCGGTATCGCATACGCAATCAAACCCCATGCCATGCACTGCATGACGATGCCGTAAATCATGATTAAACCGATATCGCGCCACGCCGTCGGGAGCATTTTTCCCGCGTCCAGCCATAAGGTCGGCACCAGCAAAGCAGCCATGCCGCTAAGACTGAGCATCAACATCAGGGCAAAAATACCGGTCGGCTCGACGCGATGCACTTGGCGGATACAGCTCATGGACAGTGCAAGCATCGCGCCCGATGCCAGCCCGATGAAAATCCCATAGGCTGCCTGAACGTTGCGGTTTAGTTCCGGCGCGGCAATCAACGCCACACCGCTGATGGCGACAAACAGGCTGAAAAATTGCACACGTCCGAGCCGTTCTTGAAAAAACACGCGGGCGATTGCCGCCAAAAAGAAGATTTGCAGGCTGTTGAGCAAAGTGGAAATGCCCGGCCCGACCGCATGAATGCTCTCGTGCCAGAACGCCAAGTCAAACGCCAGAAACACGCCGGATAAATAAGCATAACGCCGAGCCTTGGCATGGCGTGGCAAGTGTTGTCCGAAAAAACGCATCAACAGCCAAAACACCACGGCGGCAATCAGCAACCGCCAAAAGGCCATGGCATACGCGCCCAGCGGTACGAATTTGACAATCAGGCTGCCTAAACCGAACACGATGCAGCCAATGACCAATCCGGGCGCGGCGAATTTTTGCGGGGAAAAAGACATGGTTCAAAAAGGGTAGAAAGCGTTTAGGATGAGGCCTTTGCAAAAGTCTGTCATGTGGATGCAGTTCGCAGGGATAGCACCGCAGAAAGCGCAGACATATCTTTAAGATAGGCAAGATTTCGAGGAGCGCATTCCAAAGAAATGCGCCGCAGGACGGATTTTTGCAAAGGTCTCAGGCTGCCTGAAAGGCATAATCCATACGAATATGTTCGATGCCGTCTTCAAGGTAAACCTCACCCTGTGGCACAAAACCGTGCGCACGGTAGAAGTCGCGCAGATGGTTTTGTCCCGACAGGGTGAGTGTGGCGGAGGGTGCGGATTGGCGGCAGCGGTGCAGCACTTCGCGCATCAGTGCGTGACCGCAACCCGTGCCGCGCATGTCGGGCGCAGTCATCACGCGGCTGATGACACAGCGTTTTTCCGCCGCATGCGGCAGGCTGATGCGCGCATAAGCGCACAGTTTGCCGTGCGTATTTTTGCCCAATACATGCCGTACATGCGTTGGTTGGTCAAGATTATCCGCATCGAGAAACACGCAATTTTGCTCGACCACAAACACACGCGAGCGCAGTTGCAACAGCTCGTACAATTCATTAAGACTTAAATCGGCAAACGGCAGGCACGACCACGTGAGGTTCATATCATTCAGGCTGCCTGAAAGCGTGCGATGGCGCGGCGCAGACGGACAATGCCTTCGGCACGGTCTTCATCGTTAAGCAATAAGGACGGGGCGAAACGCAACACATTGCTCCCTGCCTGCAACAGCATCAACTGCTCTTGCAAGGCGGCTTTCACCAGCTCGCCGACCCGTCCGTGATACGGTTCGGCGAGTACGCAGCCGATCAGCAAACCGACGCCGCGCACCGCTGAGAACACACCGCTTTCTTTGCCCAAATCGCTCAAGGCTGCCTGCAAAGCCGCGCCTTGGCGCAGAGTGTTGTCCAAGGTGTCGGGGTGATTGATGATGTCGAACGCACGGCTGCCGACCGCGCAGGCCAAAGGATTACCGCCGAAAGTCGAACCGTGCGAACCGGGGGTAAATGATGCGGCAAACGCTTCGGTGCACAACATCGCGCCGATGGGAATGCCGCAGCCCAAGGCTTTGGCCGAGCTTAAAATATCGGGCGCAACATCATGATGCTGATAAGTAAACAATTTGCCCGTGCGCCCCATGCCGGTTTGCACTTCGTCAAAAATCAAGGCTGCCTGAAAGCGATCGCACAATTGGCGCGCCGCTTGCAAATATTCTTTTTGCGCCGGCAAAACGCCGCTTTCGCCCTGAATCGGCTCGATGATGACCGCGCACGTATTTTCATTGACCGCAGCTTCCAGCGCGGCAATATCGTTAAACGGCACATGCCGGATGCCTTGCGGCAAGGGTGCGAAATCCTGACTGTATTTGGGCTGGCCGCCCACGCTCACCGTGAACAAAGTGCGTCCGTGAAAGCTGTCGATGCAGGCGACGATTTCGTTTTTCTCCGCGCCGAAATGGTCACGCGCGTGTTTGCGCGCCAGTTTTAACGCCGCTTCATTGGCTTCCGCGCCCGAATTGGCAAAAAACACCTTATCGGCAAAAGTGTGCCGCACCAATTTCCCCGCCAGTTCTTGCGCCGGCAGCGAAGTGTAAAGATTGGAAATATGCCACAAAGTCTGCGCCTGCGTGTGCAGCACCTCCACCAAATCCGGATGGCAATGCCCCAAGGCATTGACCGCGATCCCGCCCGATAAATCCAGATATTCCTTACCCTCAACGTCCCACACGCGCGAACCTGCCGCCCGTGCAGGCAGCATCGGGGCAAAGGAAAAGTTCGGTGTCAGATAATTGTGCATCATGATTTTCCCGTCAAACGACAAAGTGCGGATTGTACCGCTTTTTGAGTGGATAAACAGCGGTGAATTACCGTCTAGAATAAAGAACCGTAACGGTTTTACCGTTCGTCATCAATCGCCCGAGCGGCCACCAGCAACGGGTGCAATAAGCATTCGCCCATGCGTAATGAGCGTTGTCCGTTCCAGCCGTAGTCGTCGTCAGGCAGGTTGAGGTTGTCTTTGAACGGCATTTCCAGCGTGAACGCCAAGCATTGGAAAGTGTTGCCGACGTAGTTGGTGGCAAGCGTGAGGTTGGCGGTGTTCGGTGCGTCTTTCGGATAGCCGACTTCATCTTGAAAGTCGGGGCAGGCGGCGCGGAAAGCGTTTTTGAATAAACTTTCCAGCGCGGCAATGCGCGGCGAATAATTCGGCACGCCTTCGGTTCCGGCGACAAACACATAGGGCAAAGCTTCGTCGCCGTGAATATCCAGAAAAAGATCCACGCCGATTTCGTGCATTTTTTCGCGCACCACATAGACTTCGGGACTGCGCTCGAGCGTGGGATTTTCCCATTCGCGGTTGAGGTTCGCGCCTTGGGCGTTGGAGCGTAAATTGCCATGCACCGCGCCGTCGGGGTTCATGTGCGGCACGACATACACCGTCGCCACGTCCAGCAGCGCACGTGCGCTGGCGTCTTGGTGATCCAAGAGGCGGGATAAAAAGCCTTCCATGAGCCAGCTCGCCATGGTTTCGCCGGGGTGTTGGCGTGCGATGACCCAGATTTTCACGTCGCTGGCGGTTTGGTTGCCGATGGTGAGCAGGTTGATGTCGCGCCCTTCGGATGTGCTGCCCAAGTCTTCGATTTGGCACAGTCCGCTGCTTTGCGCTTCGCCGAGCAAATTCAAATGTTGCTCATAAGAATACGGCTCGAAATAGGCGTAATAAATGCTGTTGGCCAACGGCGTGTGTTCGATGTTCAGGCAGCCGTTTTCAAACGTCGTCGGTACGCGAAACCAGTTTTGGCGGTCATACGATGCCACCGCTTGATAGTCTTCCCATCCGTCGGGGTAGGCACTGTCGGTGACATCGCCGAAATCCATCCGACAAGGACAATACGCCGCGCCTTGCACGCGGAAATAAAACCATTGTTTGAAGGGCGACGCATTGTCCGGGCGCAGGCGCACTTGGATGTTTTCGGGGTGATCCGCCGCGAGCACGCTGATGCTGCCGCCGTCAAAAGAAGAGCTGATTTTAAGCATGGCTATTTAAAGGTGAATGGGGCAAAAGACGTTATTTTACGCGCTTGCGGCGAATAATCCTAATCAGAAATTCTTGCAAAGCATACCCGTTGGCGTGTCTGTGATGATTTTAGATTATTGCTTAATCATATTAAAAAAAGGCAGAGTGATCTGCCTTTTTTCTTGATAACGGGGAGCGTTAAATGATGCCTTCACTGCTTGACCAGTATTGATTGACATCAATTTTTTGCAAATAATGTTGCATTTGCGTATCAAGCGAGGCGGTGTCAGTCGTTTGTGGAGAAAACCCACTTAAGGTTTTGATGAGTTTATCCAAATCATCGGTTTTTATTTCCTTCCCATTTTCCAGACGAATGTTTTCGACTTGATTGGGGTGACCAAAAAACCATAAAAATTGATTTTCAATGGTGATTTTATCTTCGCTGCCGATGATGGAAATTTCCAGATGGTTGTCTTTTTTGCCAAACCATAAATCATTGACCGTCAATTCAGAGAGTAACAATGTATCGTTACTACCGCCCAAGTCATAAATCGTATCCTTGCCATCACCTTTGGCAAAAAGATAAGTGTCATCACCAATACCGCCTTCAAGACGGTCATTGCCGCGTCCGCCGCTTAACGTGTCGTTTCCTATGCCGCCATAAAGTTTGTCGGCACCCTCTTCACCGAATAAGCGGTCGTTGCCGATACCGCCATAGACGGTGTCGTCGCCTTTGCCTGCATAAACCGTGTCATGACCTGCGTTGGCGTGAATGGTGTCATTGCCTGCGCTGCCTGCAATCACATCATCACCCATACCGGCAAAACCAAGACCTTGAATAGATACCGTATTGTCTTGAGCGATGCTTAAAGTGAAGCTTTGTGTCACGCTTGCACCGGCGGGGTCGGTGGCGGTGATGTTCAGTTGCAGGCTGCCTGCATCATTGTTTTGTGCTGTGCCGCTCAAGGTTTTACTCGCCGCATCATAATTTATCCATGCCGGCAAAGGCTGACCATTGCTTTGGGTGATGATGTAAGCCAGAGGATCATTGTCCGCATCGCTAAACAGGTTTTCAGGCAGCGTGTAAGTAAATATCTGATTGGCGGTTGTCGCCAGATCGCCTTGCTGCTCTGCGATTTCCGGTGCGTGGTTAATGCTTTTTGCCGCGATGTTTAAAGTCAGCGGCACGCTGGCACTTGCACCGGAAGGATCACTTGCGACAACACGCAGATGAAGCACCTCGGCTTGTTCTGCCGTGCCGCGTAACGTCATGCCGGCGGCGTCAAACTGTAACCATAAGGGCAGGGCAGAACCATCGGCAAGCGTGATGCTGTGGCTCAATACATCACCGTCTTCATCGCTGAAAAGTCCTGTCGGTAAAGTGTAACTCCATGCCTGTCCTGCACGCAGCTCTTGCGCATCAAGTGCGCCGTGAGCTTGAGGCGCATCGTTCACATTCAGCACCTTGAGTGTCCACGGCTGTGATGCACTCAAGCCTTTACTGTCGGTGGCGGTGATGTTCAGTACCGTTTCACCGATGGCTTGAGGCGTGGCATAACCGCTGACCGTACGTGTCGCAGCGTCGTAATGCAACCAAGAGGGTATTGGTGAGCCGTCTTTTTGCGTGATGCTGTAACGCAGCCAGTCGCCTTCATCTTTAAACAGGTTTTCAGGCAGCGTATGCGTGAAATAGGTTTTCTCGTTCACGCTGAATGTTTCTGCGGCCTGATGAACTTGCGGTGCAACGTTGGGCTTTGGTAAGGAAATGCCCAGCACACCGTCCTGAAAGTTTTTGATCACAATCGACGCTTGGAAATCTTTGCCGCTTAAAGTCAGATCATTGCCGTTTTGGGTCAATACCCATCCTTTATTCGAGCTCCAGCGTTGCGGATTATTGTCATCAATCACCCAGTTCGCATCATCTATCCGCACATGATCAATCGCGATATAACCTTTACCGTCGGCGTCTTCAATCGTGTTGATATCCTCTCCGTTTTGCAAATCCGCTTTGCTGAACCAGTATCCATCAAATCCCTCACCGCCGAAGAGTTTATCCGAGCCGCTGCCTGCAATCAGAATATCATCACCCAGTCCGCCATACAGGGTATCGTCACCTTGACCGCCGTCCAAATAGTCATTGCCGCTGATGCTCAGATCACGGTTATCGTCACCCCATAAAATATCGTCGCCGTCTTCCCCAAATAAGAAATCATCTCCGGTCTGGCCGATGATCAAATCATTACCTGCGCCGCCGTACAGAAAATCCGTATCGCCGCCCTCGGTCAAGTGTTGGGTCTCTGTGGGCGTGACCACACTTTCTAAAGTGTAATCGCCTTTCGCGGCATCGATGGTGACATCCCATTTATCGGTATCGGGATGCACTTTGGTTGCGCTGTTGATGTTCTTATGATCCCAATTTCCGTCGGCGCGCAAAGTATGTTCCGCGCCGATGGTATGGATGGGCGGGCCGGAGTAACCGGGCGGCGTGATCACCGGAATCAGCGGATGAATCGGTACGCTCGGTGTGCCGTAACCCGGTGTCGGAATATCGCTTTCGATGTAAATAAATTGATTTTTATAGTGAAAGAGTATCTGTCCGTCACCCAAAATCACATCATCGGAAGCCCCGCCGTGAATCGTATCGCGCCCCGCACCGCCCATTAAAAAATCCCGGCCACTGCTGCCGAAAATCGCATCATTACCCAAGCCGCCCAAAGCCCAGTCGCCTTGTGCATTATTGCCTTCCGTTTTAAGGTGATCGCCCTCATTTCCGGTATGAATAATATCGTCGCCGGCCACCCCGTAAATCATGTCGCGCCCGTCGCCGCCCACGATAAAATCACGGTCTTTATCCAACTCTTCCTGTGGTCGGTTGGTATTGTTGGCACTGCCCCATAAAATATCGTTACCATCCTCTCCGTAAATCGCATCTGTCCCGAAACTACCCCAGACCTTATCATTCCCCCCACCCATACGCAGCAACAGCTTGTTTGCACTCAAACCAAACACAATATCGTCCTTTTGCCCGCCCGTAACAGACAGCGGTGCCGTTTCATTCAGATAAAATATATTGTATTTGTCAAACGGTGCCGCCATTGATGCGGGCGAAAACTCCCCCGCACTCGGCAGTTTCGGCATTTTTTCTTCTTCAGTCAGCGTTTCCAGCGTCAGCCCCAGCATTTTATACGCATCACGTTCGCCACGTTCTGCGAGACTGAAGAAGTCTTCGATGATGACCGAATGCTTGCTTTGAAACACCACCTTCAAATCGTCCTTGCCCCTCTCTCTGGTAGCGACAAACTCTGTGGTGGCGTTGCCTTTTTCATCCATGCTTTGCCAAACGTTGTCTTCTGTATCTTTAGCTTTCAGCGTGCCCGGTGTGAGCTGAAGATCACCAAAATACAACGCACCTTTGCCATCGCTGTCAAACACCGTGTCAAAACCTTCAATAAAATAGCGGTCAAACCCCGCACCGCCTTCCATCCTGTCATCGCCTGCGCCGCCGTACAAAGTATCGTCACCCGCCCCGCCGTACAAACGATCATTCAATTTACCGCCGGCGAGGTGGTCATTCTTCTCTGAACCGAAAATAATCTGATGTTCATTAACCAGATTAACACCATCGATTTCTAAGTTTAAATTTTTACCAATATCCTTATACTGCCAGTCGCCTGATTTAAACTGAGAAATAATGCCGAATGAACCCATCTGTTCATCATAATCTTTATTCGCAACATCATAATCCAGTTTCAATGCCAGCATCGCAGCGCGATCGTCGATATAGCTTTTGCTCATGCCTTTGGGATTATCTTTTGAAGATAAATCAAGAGTTTTATCTTGATTGATTTTAGAATAATCAAAACCGACCACGGCAAAGGGGTTGAATTCTTTTAAAGCATAACGAATTGCTATTCCTTCCGCCGTATCTTTCCCTGCTTCTTTTTGCCAGTCAAAATCCGTATCGGCAAGCGAAATAATTTTGCCCGATGCTTTAGCCGCATCGATTTTATTTGACAGCTCTTTGATCTTTTCATAGAGCTGATCGCGGTTATCGGTTTCAATTTTAGTGACTATACTCTTGTCATCTGACAACATTTTATCTAAGGCATACAGAGCACTTTCTAAAGATTGATCTTCTTGATTGGCAGACGCATTAAAGACAGGTGTCAGTATTTTAAATGCATTGTTGATAGAACCTTCATCTAAACTTTTATCCAATTTAAAAAACAGCGAAGATACCATCATGGTGTCAGTCATTTGAGATGACCCATGACCAAAAGTATTTTTTAGGACGTTCTCAATAAAAATTTCAGGTTGCTTACCATGTTGTTCTAATCCAACTAACCAGTCTTGAGCGACCAAATCAAAATTTTTATCACCGGTAATATTGGTAATTTTTGATACTTCAAATGCATCTTTTCCATCAAGAGCTTTAAATACTTCACGAATATTAAATTCTGATATGGTTAAAATATTAGCCAATAGATTAAATTTGGCACCGAATCCCGCTCCATTCACCATATATGCATGTTCTGTTTCATCGGGGAAAAGTCGTGAAAAAGCTGCCGCTAAATGTCCACCCAGAGAATGTCCTATAACAGATACTTTTCCAGCTTCAATTCCCAGTCCATTGGCTCTTTCATCTTGATAAACTGCATCAGAGTTTTCAAATACAATTTTCTTTACGATTCCGGAATCAACAAAATATCCCTGATCTTTTAATGTTTTTTCTACAAAGAGAAGTTTTGCTGAATCGGTTATAGCAGCTTTATACAGAGAAGTCATTGCGATATCAGTAATAATTTTTGCTGCCTGATATGTTCCCTTTGTAGTAATCTGTTTCCAAAAGTTATACATATCAACGATCTGATGATGAGCTAAGCCGTCATGTACAATATCACCTCCATCTGCAACAAATAAATCTTTTCCTCCATCTGTTCCCTTAAGTCCCAATATATACTCACCACTTTTTTTATTTTGAAACAATGTACCAGAGAAACCACTGTTAAAGTTAAAAATGCTCCCACGATCTTTCCAATGGACTTTAACGTCCCAGTTGTCAATAAAAGCGTCAAGCTGCGCGTCATTTTCATTTTTTGCAAATTCTAAATCTAATAATGAATCTTTTATTTGTTTAGAATCTGTAATATCAACAAAGTCGGCATAGCTTACCTCTGCCAACATAGTATATTGAGAAATTTTCTGATTCGTCATTTGTTACTCCTTTTCATTGAGTTTATGGTTAGAAAATGAATTAATGAATTTTGAAAAATAATTTCTATTTAAATCTTTATTCTCAGGATTACAGACATATGTTCCAAATATAGAACGTCTCCTTTGTCCCCCATATCCAACAAGTGATCCTAATGTATTATAAAGATACCGTTTTCTTATCGCTAATACATTGTTTTTTTTATTATCATATGCAATATGATGATAACGCTCTAAATACCCTTTAAACGGATAGTCAGTAAAGTTATATTCTAAGATTCTTTGATTACCTCCTGATGTTAATCTATAAATCTTTCCCTCTATATCAATATATTCTTTAATATCAGGATTGTTTTTGTAGTCATTCGGCAAATATTGAGAACCTCGATTATCCCAACTTACTTTTTTCAAAGTTTCCCATACGCCCGGGTTTTCGGCTTTCCATTGTTCCAAAGTTTTATAGAACTTTGTACCCGCTTCATACTTACAGTAATAACGATAGGCTCCATAGGCAGTGATATTCATGCCGACATGGTAGGCAAGAAAAGCAATGCCTAGCCAAAACGGAACAGCCCGACCGATTTTTCGTCCATTGGCACCGTAGGCAGCACCAATCCAGCCGAATAAGCAAATGATTAACCACCAGAGAAAAAGTATAAAAATCAATCCTAGAGCAATTCCGATGACTATCATTTTTTACTCCTTTCAGGCTGCCTGAAATATTCAAAATGGGTTAGAGAGGGTTGTTCTATTGATGAAAAGTATGATGTTGAAGTGTGTTTGAAATTGACTTCTTTATTCTATTTTGTGTGAGTGTAGAGAGCTTGCTGCCGTGTGTCAAGCAGCAATACTGAGCATTAGTGATGCTTGAGAAAGCTCTTCGGAAGAGGGCAGTTTCGGCATTTTTTCTTCTTCAGTCAGCGTTTCCAGCGTCAGCCCAAGCATTTGATACGCATCACGTTCGCCACGCTCGGCCATGCTGAAAAAGTTTTCGATTTTTACCGAGTGTTTGCCTCCTTGAGTCACCACCCGCAAATCGTCTTTCCCCAGCTCTCTGGTAGCGATAAAATCTTTAGTTGCGTTGCCTTTCTCATCAAAACTTTGCCACACATCTCGTCCGTTACCCTTCAGCGTGCCCGGTGTGAGCTGAAGATCACCAAAATACAACGCACCTTTGCCATCGCTGTCAAACACCGTGTCAAAACCTTCAATAAAATAGCGGTCAAACCCCGCACCGCCTTCCATCCTGTCATCGCCTGCGCCGCCGTACAAAGTATCGTCACCCGCCCCGCCGTACAAACGATCATTCAATTTACCGCCGGCGAGGTGGTCATTCTTCTCTGAACCGAAAATAATCTGATGTTCATTAACCAGATTAACACCATCGATTTCTAAGTTTAAATTTTTACCAATATCCTTATACTGCCAGTCGCCTGATTTAAACTGAGAAATAATGCCGAATGAACCCATCTGTTCATCATAATCTTTATTCGCAACATCATAATCCAGTTTCAATGCCAGCATCGCAGCGCGATCGTCGATATAGCTTTTGCTCATGCCTTTGGGATTATCTTTTGAAGATAAATCAAGAGTTTTATCTTGATTGATTTTAGAATAATCAAAACCGACCACGGCAAAGGGGTTGAATTCTTTTAAAGCATAACGAATTGCTATTCCTTCCGCCGTATCTTTCCCTGCTTCTTTTTGCCAGTCAAAATCCGTATCGGCAAGCGAAATAATTTTGCCCGATGCTTTAGCCGCATCGATTTTATTTGACAGCTCTTTGATCTTTTCATAGAGCTGATCGCGGTTATCGGTTTCAATTTTAGTGACTATACTCTTGTCATCTGACAACATTTTATCTAAGGCATACAGAGCACTTTCTAAAGATTGATCTTCTTGATTGGTAGACGCATTAAGGATAGATGTCAGTATTTTAAATGCACTGTGGATAGAGCCTTCATCTAAACTTTTATCCAATTTAAAAAACAATGAAGATACCATCATGGTGTCAGTCATTTGAGATATTTCGTGACCATATATTTCTTCTTTTCCTGCTTTTTCGATAAATATTTCTTCCGATTGTCCAGGTTGTAACAACCCTTTTTCCCAATCTTGAGCAATAACCTTGAAATACTTATTACCAATGATATTGGTGATTTTTTCTTCATGAAAATTGATACTTCCGTTAAGTTTGTTAAACACTAGCTGGACATTATTATCAACAACAGAAGAAACGATACTCTCCGAGCCACCAAAGCCTGCGCCATTGACCATATAAGCATGCTCGGTTTCTTCAGGAAACAGGCGTGTAAAAGCCGCCGCCAAATGACCACCTAAACTGTGTCCGACGACGATAATTTGATCGGGAGCTATGCCCAGTCCCGTCATTCTGCTGGAATCACCTGCATACGCCTCCCCTGAATCTTGAAAAGTAATCTGACGGATTGCTACCGCCTCCTGATAATCATATGGAGATCCATCAATTAAGTAGCCATTTTCTGATAATTTCTGTATCATCTGAGAAGATGATTTATAACCGAATTTATCAATAACTTCTTGTTCTGTTTTAGGTTTAGGGTAGCCAAGTAATGCTTCAAAATCAGCATCGCTTTTTATACGATAACTTTCATAGTTTTTCAATTGCTGTAAAGTGCGGGTTAATTCTTTATCCGTAATAATAGAAGCAGCCTGATAGGTTTGGTCTTTTTGCGTATTAACCTGCTGCCAAAAATTATACATATCGACAATCTGATGATGTGCCAAACCGTCGAGAACAATATCACCTATATCTGTTACTTTTAAGTCTTTATCCTCTTTTGTTCCCTTCAGTGCTAATACATATTTCCCTGTTATCTTATTTTGTAACAATGTTCCGGAAAAGCTGCTTTCTTTATCAAAAACACCTTCTGCACGATCCTTCCAATGAGCTTTAATATCCCAGTTAGAAGTAATTATATTAATCTGATCAGAGTTAGGGTTTGTCTTAGAAAGAACTGAATTTTTAAATGCATCTTTAATATCTTTTTCTGTGCTTAGTAATTTGGTATCTTTATCTGCTAAGTCGGCATAAGCAGATTCTGCTAGCAGAACATATTGTGAAACTTTCTGATTGTTCATTGTTTACTCCTGTTATCATAATGAGGGTTAGAGAATGAATAAATTATTTCTCTAAAATTGTTTGGGTAATTATTGGAATGATTGCATGAAATTCTTGGTAAGCCAATAAGACCTTCATACATGTAGGTATGGCTTTCAGCTAAGATTGAATTATAGCTATTGTCATATATAATCATGACCCAATCTTGTAATTTTTTCTCATAAAAAAAATTATCAATTGTATAATTTAATATTCTTTGATTGCCTCCTGATGTTAGATGATATACTTGTCCGTTTATCACAATATTTTTTTTGATGTTAGGATTGTTTTTATACTCATTCGGCAAATCCTGATAATTTACGTTATCCCAACTTACCTCTTTTAAAGTTTCCCAGACACTCGGATTTTCGGCTTTCCATTGATCCAAAGTTTTATAAATTTTTGTGCCTGCTTCATGTTTACAGTAGTAATCAAATGCTGCCTTGGCATCTTTATTTAAGCGATATTCTTTATAAAGCGGATATCCCGGATAAACGGCAGCAATAATCACCGGGATCAAACCGCCTACCCACCATCCATGCTTAGGATTACCATATCGATCTCCGAGGTAAATACCTGTGCCAATAAGCAGAACTAAAACAAAGAAACCTGCTGCAATCATGGCATAAGTAACCAGTAAAATCATTTTTACTCCTTTCAGGCTGCCTGAAGCATTAAAAAATAATGATTGAAGGAGGTTAATCCCCAGCACATATTTTTCCGGTTTCTTTATTTTGAAACAAAGTTCCTGAAAAGCTGCTTTCGTTTTCACGGTCTTTCCAGTGAGCCACCACAGAAAAAGAACTGCTTACGGATTCGGCGAATTTCTCAGACCCTTTTTTATTTTCATTTGTATCAACAATAGCTTTTTCTACATCTTTATCAGAAAATGTTTTCTCAGAAAAATCTGCATAAGAAGCTTCTGCCAAAGTGACATACTGTGCGATAAATTGATTACTCATTTTTACTCTCCGTTTTCGTTAAAAGAATACTGCTTTTCTAATTCATCATCTTTCAAATCTCTCCAACCACAATCTTTAATATCATTCATCCACCCCTTATAAATACCCGGCAGTCCTACTCCGGTATTAAAGGATGTTGCTTTAAATAGAATATTATTATTTTTATTGTCAAAATATATATTATCAATTTTTAGTGTGTAATTCGCAGTATGATATTCGTATCTCACATACAGATCAACTCTATTGTTAATTCGATAAGCTGATGTGCCATATTCTTTCCCTTCAAAGATACCACCTGATTTATGATATGGTGTTCCCTCAAATACCTTGTCTTCTACCTCTATACGATTGCCGTTTCCTGACCAAGGTTTCAGTGTTTTCCATTCTTCTTCGCCTACTTGTTTTCTCCATTCTTCAGGACTGATATAAATTTTAATACCGCCATATTCTTTACATTGCTGGCTAACATAGCTTTGTACCATTCGGTATTCGTTAATATTAGAGAAAATTAAATAAACAACATAAAGTACCCCTGCTAAAAATGGCACAGCCATGCCAATGTTTCGTCCTATATGACCAAATGTTTTTTTTCCTATATAAGCAAATAGCCAAATCGTAAAGATCCAGACCAGAAGCACGGCGACTAATGCAAAGATTATTGCGACTAAAATCATTTTTACTCCTTTCAGGCTGCCTGAAATATTCAAAATGGGTTATAGAGGGTTATTCTATTGATGAAAATCAAGATGTTGAAGTGTATTTGAAATTGACTTCTTTATTCTATTTTTGGTGAGTGTAGAGAGCTTGTTGCCGTGTGTCAAGCATTGAAGAAACCTCTGAGAAACTCATGACGGCGGCTTTAACCGCTCTTTCTTCGTCATACTGCGTCCCACATTTAGGGCAATAGAACCACTATTGCCCTAAATATGCTCCTTGCCTGCCAAAAAAATAGCAGCCAAATCCACGCGCCAGAGTTTTTCAGAGGCTTCTTAAATATTTATCGTTATTCTGCTTAATATCAATATGAAAAATATCACATCCATTTTTGTTTGAGACGGCATCAGCTTGAAATATCAGTTCCAAGCGTATTTTCGGTGTTGATTGCGGTGCGGGGCAGGTGGTGTAAATCCCAGTGCAGGGTTGCCCATTGCAGCAGTTCGGCGCAATCGCCGTCGGGAATCGGCGCGGGCAGATGCAGATAAGTCAGCACTTGGCGCAGCAGGCTTGTTTTGCGGTTTAAGTCTAAGGGCGCAGCGCGGGTTTGTTTGGACCATTTTTGCCCGTGGCGGTTGGTCAAAAGCGGCAGATGTGCGTAGTGCGGCGTGGGGGCGTTCAGGCAGCCTTGTAGATAAATCTGGCGCGGCGTGGAAATCAGCAAATCTTGCCCGCGCACAATATGGGTAATGCCTTGCGCCGCGTCATCGACCACCACGGCGAGTTGATACGCCCATAAACCGTCGGCACGCAACAACACAAAATCGCCGATGTCGCGTGCCAAATTTTGTGCATAGTCGCCAACCAAGGCATCATGAAAAGCAATGGTTTGATCCGGCACGATGATGCGGTAAGCAGGGGTTTTGCCGAGGTTTTCAGGCTGCCTGAAAGCCTGATGACGGCAATGCACGTCGTACACCGTGCCGTCCGCACCCTTAGTGCCGTGGCTTTGGATGCGTTTGCGGCTGCAGGTGCAAGCGTAGATCAGGCCTTGCGCGTACAAATCTTCCAAGGCGGCGCGGTAGGTGTGGTGACGGCGGCTTTGGTAGATGACTGCGCCGTCCCAATGCAGCGCAAACGCTTCGAGCGTGTGTAAAATTTCGTCCGCCGCACCGGCGACTTCACGCGGCGGATCGAGGTCTTCCATGCGTACCAGCCATTGCCCGCCGTGGGCGCGCGCGTCGAGGAAACTGGCGACGGCGGTCAGCAGCGAGCCGATGTGCAATGATCCGCTGGGCGTGGGGGCGAAACGTCCGATGTAATCCATGTATAATTCGCGTAACTTTTCTCAGTCATCAAGATGAAATTATGCCCGAAATTGACTTTTCCCGCCCCGTTTTAGCCATTGACAGCGGCACGGCGGTGCTTTCGCTGGCGTTGCGCGCGGGCGGCGAATATTGTGTTTTTCAAGAAGATTGCGGCAATCGGCAGTCGGAGCGTTTATTGCCGGTATTGCATGAATTATTGGCGCAAGCGCATATTCGGGTACGTGATGTGGCGGCAATTGTTTACAATCAAGGGCCGGGCATGTTCACCGGTTTGCGCATCGGCATCGGCGTGGCGCAAGGTTTGGCGGCGCCGTTTGGCACCCCGTTAATCGGCGTGCCGTCGCTTGATGCGGTGGCGGCGCAACTTGCCCCGCACGAGTGCGTGTTGGCGGCGATTGATGCACGCATGGGCGAGGTGTTTTATGCGTGGTTCGATACCGTGAATCATCAACGTTTAAGCGATTACGCAGTGGATAAGGCGGAAAATATCAGGCTGCCTGAAAACATGAGCGTGACGCCGCAAGGTTGCGGCAATGCTTTTGTGCAACCGATAGTCGGCATTGCAGGCAGCCTGAACATGCCCGATGCGAAAGCCTTTCTGGAACTGGCTGCCGGCGGACGTTATGCGGCAAAGAGCGCGGCGAATGCGTCTTTATTGTATGTGCGCGATAAAATCGCCCTGACCGCGGCCGAACAAGCCGCCGCCAAAGCCGCACGATGAACGTCCGCCTCGCTTGTGCTGCCGATTTGCCGGCGATTTTGGCATTAAATCGCGACAGTAATCCGCACCCGTGGGCGGAGCAGCATTTTAGCGACGCATTGAATACGAACCATATCGAGCTCGTCGAGCACGCGGGCGCGGTATTGGCGTTTGCGGTGTGGCAAAGCGTGTGCGACGAAGCCGAACTGCATTTGATTGTCACCGACCGCGCGCAGGTGCGCCAAGGTGCGGCGAGTGCGCTGCTGGAGCATTTCGTGCAAACCCGACCGCATATTCGGCGCGTATTGCTGGAAGTGCGCATCGGCAATACTGCCGCGTGTGCTTTGTATGCCCGACACGGTTTTATTGAAATCGCACGGCGTAAGAATTATTATCTGCTGCCGATCGAAGACGCTTTAATCATGGAAAAAATATGCTGAGCAGCCGCTACATTCATTTGCACGAAGCCTTGGGGCTAGGCCCGTTATGGCTGAAACGCGGCGCGCAAGTGCAGGGCGCAAAAGCGCGTGGGACCGGCAAACCTGCGCCAAGGCTGCCTGAAAGCGAAGAGCCTAAATTTTCGGCGGAAAAAGTACAGTCCATGATTGCACGGCTTGCGCCCGCGGCAGAAAGCACCGGCACAGCACCGGCCAAGCCTGCCGAAGATTCGGACATTCATCTGGCGGTGCGCTTGGTGTACGCGCTAACGCAAAATGATGGCGGCAGCGTGTTATGGCTGACTTTACGTTCGAGTTTGAACGCACCGGCGCACGATATCGGTCATGGCGAATTCGGCAAACTGCTCAAGCAGTTAATCTATGCTTGCGCTCATACGGATGCGGTGTGGAATAGCCTCGGCGTGCACGAGGAAGCGCCGCTTGCAGGCTGCCTGAACTTGCTGGCACAGCATCGCGAAGCGCGCGTGGTGCTGCTGGGCGAAGACATTGAACAACTGCTGAGCACACACACCACGCTGCCTGAAAACACTTTGACCGTGCCGCATCCTGCGCGTTTGCTGCGTCAAAGCGCATTGAAAAAAGAAACATGGCAACGGCTGAGTGCATTCTTTTTTGGAGAAAAAACATGAAATGGATGAAACGTTTGGCGGTGTTGGTCGGTACTTTGCTGCTGGCCTCATGCGGTGCAGCCGAGCCGATTAACCACACCTTATGGAAAATCGAAAAAGCAGGCGAACCGACTTCTTATCTGGTGGGTACGGTGCATTTCGGTGCGTCGGACAGCACATTGAATCCGCTCGTGGCGCAAGCTTTGCTGCAAAGCAAAACCCTGATGACCGAAAGCATCATGCCGATTAACGCGGTGGAAGCGGCGCAGCCCGAAATCGTCGCCGTGATGCAAAGCACGCTCAACCCCGATGCCGCCGCTTTGCGCCGCACTTTGGGCGAGGCGCGTTATGCCACGGTCAGGCAATATTTTGCCGGTAACGAGCAATTATCCATGTTGCTGCCGGTGTTTGATCATTTGCAACCGTGGGCAGTGTTGATGTATGCCTCGTCCGCGCCGCCCGCAGGCTATGACAGCGAGCACGGGGTGGATTATCTGCTCAGTCAGGCGGCACACAAAAACGGCATTCGCCGCATGGGCTTGGAAAAAGTCGAAAAAGCCTTGCAGACCTTCAAAAATCTGCCGCAGGAAAAAGTATTGAGCGCGCTCGACATCAGCCTGCAACACATTGCCGAGACCGAAGCCGACACCCAAAAACTGGTGCAACTGTACCAACAAGGCAAAACCGCCGAGCTGATTGCATGGGCGAATGATGAAGAACAAGCCCTGAAATACCTGCCGCCGAGTGACCGCGCTTTTTGGCGGGAATGGTTTTACGACACGGTGCTGGACAAACGCACCGCCGGTTGGATGCCGGTGGCACTGGCGCAGCTGCCTGAAGAAGAGACTTTGATTGCGGTCGGGCTGATGCATCTGGACGGAAAAAACGGCATGATCGCCCAATTGCGCGCTGCCGGTTATACGGTAACGCCGGTGCAGTAATGTTTCAGGCAGCCTTAAACCAAAAAGACCTTGAATATCTTTCAAGGTCTTTGTTTTTCAGGCAGCCTAAGGAGCCTCTGAAAAACTCTGGCGAGTGGATTTGACCGCTATTTTTTTGGCAGACAAGGAGCGTATTAAGGGCAATAGTGGTTCTATTGCCCTTAATATGCGACGCAGTATGACGAAGAAAGAGCGGTTAAAGCCGCCGTCATGAGTTTCTCAGAGGTTCCTAAAGTTTACCTTTCAATCAATCCGCCCAAATGCTTCAACAGTTCGCACAGCATCACGCTCAAGGTTTCCGTCATCACGATTTGGGTGGCGGCGGTGAGGGAGGCGACGTCATCGCCCGCATCGGCGGCTTCTTCTTGCAGCATATCGAGGAAACGGATGCGTTTCAGGCTTAAATCCGCGCCCAATACAAACGATACCTTGTCCTGCCACACCAAGCCCAGACGGGTGACGATTTTGCCGTTTTTAACGTGCTGCACCACTTCGTCGGCAGTCAGATCCTGCCGCGATACGCGCACCACGGCGGCGGCTTCGCCCGTGCCTTTCAGTTCGCAATCTTCGTCCAGGCTAAAGCCGCCTGCGGCATCGCCTGCCAGCAGCCACTCGGTCATCAAGGCGGAGGGCGATTGCACGGTGTCGGGCAATTTCACTTCCAGACCGCCCAAGGCTTCGCGTAAGCGGCTGACGGCGTTTTCGCTGCGATTGGCGGCGGATTGGTTCACCAGCAGAAAGCCGTTTTCCGGTGCGAAAATCAAAACGGTGTGCGAGCTTTTGCTGAAGGCGCGCGGCAATAAATCATCGGTGATTTGCTCTTTCAGCTCCATTTTTTCGCGCCGTCCGACCGCACGTGCTTCGGCGGCCTGAATTTCGGCGACTTTTTCTTCCAACACTTCGCGCACCACGGCTGCGGGCAAGATTTTCTCTTCTTTTTTCAAGGCAATGCGCATGCTTTTGCCGGCGGTAAACACGTGTTCCGGCGCAAACGGCACTGCTGCTGCAAAACCTTCGCTGCTTAATGCCAAGCCCGTCACCGGTGCAAAGGCGGCGGTGGCCAGTTTTTCTTCCAAAAGCTCCGCCGTCGGGATGTTTTTGCTGTCAATCGTAAAAAAGCTTAATTGTTTGAACCACATAAAAATCAATTTCCGTTAAGTGAATAATCATCCAAGATGCAATGATAGCATCGTGGTGTTTTGAATTTGATATTGAAACAATATCAATCGTATTGTTTTACAGATAATGGTTTATTCTGTCAGGGTCTCAGGCTGCCTGAAAGGTTTGAAATTCGCGCAAAAAATTGGCGAACATTTGATGACCGTGTTCGGTCAGCAAGGCTTCGGGGTGAAATTGCACGCCTTCTACCGCCAGCTCACGGTGACGCACGCCCATGATTTCGCCGTCTGCCGTCCATGCGTGCACGTGCAGGCATTCAGGCAGCGTGGCGCGCTCAATCACCAAGCTGTGATAGCGCGTGCAGGTGACAGGATTGGGCAGACCGCTAAATACGCCGCTGTTTTCATGCTGCACCGGCGAGACTTTGCCGTGCATCAAGGTTTGGGCGCGGATGATTTTCCCGCCAAAAGCCGCGCCAATCGCCTGATGCCCCAAGCACACGCCCAAAAGCGGAATCTTCCCCGCAAAATGGCGGATCGCCTCCAAAGACACGCCCGCCGCATCGGGATCGCACGGACCGGGGCCGATGACCAGATAATCGGGTGCCAAGGCGGCGATTTCCGCGCAGTCGATGTCGTCATTACGCCGCACCACCACTTCTTGCCCGAGTTCGGCAAGGTATTGCACGATGTTGTAGGTGAAACTGTCGTAATTGTCGATGAGAAGCAGCATGGCGCGTGACCTGTGTCGGAGTGCGGAAAGGCAAGCATTTTGCCATTTTTCCAAGCTGGGGGAAAGCAGAGAATGATTCCTTACCTTTTTCACTATACAATAACGAATTCTGAGGACTTCAATCAAAAGGTACGGTTATGCAGGTTCATCCCGAAGCTTTAGGGGTTAATGTGATTGCCCACGGTATCCGTAAAATTCCCGATTGGCCGCAGCCGGGGATTTTGTTTCACGACATCACGCCGGTTTTGCAAAATCCTTTATATTTCAGGTTGTTGATTGACTTGTTGGTGTACCGTTATATGCAGCAGAAAATCGACGTGGTGGCAGGATTGGACGCGCGCGGTTTCATCATCGGCGCGGCTTTGGCGTATCAGTTGAACGTCGGTTTTGTGCCGATTCGCAAAAAAGGCAAATTGCCGTTTGAGACGGTTGCAGAAAGTTACGCGCTGGAGTACGGCGAGGCGACGGTGGAAATCCACACCGACGCGATAGGGGAGGGTGCGCGCGTGTTGCTGGTGGACGATCTGGTGGCCACCGGCGGCACGATGCAGGCCGGCATCAATTTGATTCGCAAACTCAAGGGCGAAGTGGTGGAAGCCGCTACGGTGCTGGAGTTTACCGATTTGCCCGGCAGCAGTAAAATCCGCGCTTTGGGCGTGCCGCTGTTTTCGGTATGCCAAAGCCAAGGCGATATGCCGTAAAACCTTTTAGCTGTGCAGAAGATGCGTTTTAATCACGCTTAACTTATTGTTTATTCATTATATTATAGGGGAATATTATGCAACCAACCACAACGTTTACTCGGAAACCAATTAAATCCCTGTTGTGTGCCGCCCTGCTGCTGCCGCTGTTTGCCGCGCCGTTACCCGCCACTGCGGCACCGCTAATCGCCATCGCCCAAAATGCACTGCAGCAATTAACTGATGCAGATGCTGCCTATGATCGTGGCGACTACAAGCAAGCCCGCACTTTATACGAGCAAGCCGCCGCGCAAGGCAATGCCAGTGCACAATATAACCTCGGATATATGTACGACAGCGGGCTGGGCGTGGCGCAAGACTACGCCAAAGCCCGCTCTTGGTATGAAAAGGCCGCCGCGCAAGGCAATGCCAATGCACAAAACAACCTCGGATATATGTATGACAGCGGACTGGGCGTGGCGCAAGACTACGCCAAAGCCCGCTCTTGGTATGAAAAGGCCGCCAAACAAAGCTATGCCGCCGCACAAAACAACCTCGGATATATGTACCAACACGGACTGGGCGTGGCGCAAGACTACAAGCAAGCCCGCGCGTGGTATGAAAAGGCTGTCAAGCAAGATTATGCCGCTGCACAAAACAACCTCGGATATATGTACCGACACGGGCTGGGCGTGGAACAAAACGACAAACAAGCCCGCTCCTGGTACGAAAAAGCCGCCAAGCAGGGTGATGTCGATGCACAATATAATCTCGGATATATGTACCATCACGGGCTGGGCGTGGCGCAAAACGACAAGCAAGCCCGCACCTGGTACGAAAAAGCCGCTGCGCAAGGTGATGAGGACGCCCAAGCCGCACTCGAAGAACTACGGTAAATCATCTCTTGTTGCGAAAAATGATAGATAAACCGGTGAGTAATAATCTTTCAGGCAGCCTTTTGTTTAAATTGCAAGGCTGCCTGAAAAGGTTGTAATATTTCAAAAAGTTTTAAAAATTTGAACTTCGTTTTAGCTGCGTTTTAGCAATGTTGAACTTCGTTCAGGCAGCCTGAATCTCATACCATCATGAATCCCGAAATCATTAAAATCCTGATAGCCCTGCTGGTGCTGGTGAATCCGATCAGCGCGGTGCCGATATTCCTCAGTCTGACCCAAGACAATAGCCGCCCGCAGCGACACCGCATTGCGCGCACGGCGACGATTGCGATTTTTCTCGGCATCGTCTTTTTTGCGGTGGCGGGCAACGGCTTGCTGAAAATGCTCAACATCAGCATCGGCGCGTTTCAGGTCGGCGGCGGGATTTTGGTGTTGCTGATTGCGATTTCGATGATGAACGCCAAACCGCACCCGACCAAAACCAATGACGAAGAACATCTGGAAGCGGAAAGCAAAGAAAGCGTCGCCGTGGTGCCGCTGGCGATTCCGCTGCTCATCGGGCCGGGGTCGATTTCCACCGTGATCATTTACGCTTCCGCCGCCCGAAACTGGTGGGGCATCGCACAAATCATTCTTGCCGGTGCGGTGGTCGCCGTCGCGTGTTATCTGGCGATGATTTCCGCCGACCGCCTGACTCAAGTGCTGGGCAAAACCGGCATCAACATCATCAACCGCGTCATGGGTATGCTGCTGGCGGCTTTGTCGGTGGAAATCATTGTGGCGGGGATTAAAGCTTTGTTTCCGATGTTGCAATGACTTTTCAGGCAGTCTGAGACCTTTGCCAAAATCCGTTCTGCGGCGCATTTCTTTGGAATGCGCTCATCGAAAGCTTGTCTATCTTAAAGATATGTCTGCGCTTTCTGCGGTGCTACTCCTGCGAACTGCATCCACATTACAGACTTTTGCAAAGGTCTCAGCCTGAAAAAGCCTTGAACGCTACAAATCTTGAACACCATAAAAAAAGCCGCTTAGGTTTAACCCGAGCGGCTTTGTGGTGTAGGACTGCTGCTTACATGCGTTCAATCATGGCTTTACCGAAGGCGGAGCAGGAAATTTCGTTGGCACCGTCCATCAGGCGGGCGAAGTCGTAAGTGACCTGTTTGTCGCCAATCGCTTTTTCCATGGAAGCAATCACCAAGTCGGCGGCTTCTTTCCAGCCCAGATGACGCAGCATCATTTCGGCGGAGAGAATCAGCGAGCCCGGATTGACTTTGTCTTGACCGGCGTATTTGGGTGCCGTGCCGTGGGTGGCTTCAAAAATCGCGTAATTATCGGAAATGTTCGCACCCGGAGCGATGCCGATGCCGCCGACTTGCGCTGCCAAGGCGTCGGAAATATAGTCGCCGTTTAAGTTCAAGGTGGCGATCACGTCGTATTCGGCAGGGCGCAACAGGATTTGCTGCAAGAATGCGTCGGCAATCGCGTCTTTAACCGTGATGGTTTTGCCGGTTTTCGGGTTTTTGAATTCGCACCACGGGCCTGCGCCGATCACGGTCGCGCCGAATTCTTGTTGCGCCAACTCATAACCCCAATCGCGGAAGCCGCCCTCGGTGTATTTCATGATGTTGCCTTTGTGTACCAAGGTCACGCTGTCGCGGTCGTTGTCGATGGCATAGTTAATCGCGGCGCGTACCAAGCGTTGCGTGCCGTCTTTGGAAACCGGTTTGATGCCGATGCCCGAAGTTTCGGGGAAACGGATTTTCTTCACACCCATTTCGTTTTGCAAAAAGGCGATGATTTTTTTCGCATCGGCCGATTCGGCTTCCCATTCGATGCCGGCGTAAATGTCTTCGGTGTTTTCGCGGTAAATCACCATGTCGGTTTTCGACGGGTCTTTCAAAGGCGAGGGCACGCCGCTGAAGTAGCGTACCGGACGCACGCATTGATACAGGTCGAGCTCTTGACGCAAAGCGACGTTGAGCGAACGAATGCCGCCGCCTACGGGCGTGGTCATCGGGCCTTTGATCGAAACGCTGTATTCTTTCAAGGCTTCCAAGGTTTCTTCAGGCAGCCATACGTTGTCGCCGTACACGCGGGTGGCTTTTTCGCCGGCGTACACTTCCATCCAATGAATTTTTTTCTCACCGCCGTAAGCTTTGGCCACGGCGGCGTCGATGACGTCAATCATCACCGGTGTGATGTCGATGCCGATGCCGTCGCCTTCGATAAAGGGGATGATCGGATTATTGGGAATGGCTTGTCCCGGAACGATTTTTTGCCCGCCAGCGGGTACTTTGATATGACTCATCGAGTAATCTCCTGAATTGTTGAGAAACGAACACTAATGTTCAAAAAGACAATAGAAACGCAAAACATCTGACATTATCGCGCATTTTGAATGTTTGCGCTATGTTTCTTTATCTGGGGAACCCCTGAACCGCGTTTCAGAGGTTCACTAGGCTGCCTGAATCTTTTCAGGCAGCCTGAGACCTTTGCAAAAATCCATCCTGCGGCGCATTTCTTTGAGATGCGCTCCTCGGAATCTTGCCTATCTGTATGATATGTCTTCGCTTCCTGCGGTGCTATCTCTACGAACTGCATCCACATTATGGACTTTTGCAAAGGTCTCAGCCTGAAAGCGTTTACACCAAACCTTTTTTCGCCAAATAGCTTTCGTAGTCGCCGGTGTAATATTCAAAACCGCCTTTACCGTCCAACTCAATGATTTGGGTGGCGAGCGAGGACACAAACTGGCGGTCGTGCGACACGAAAATCAAAGTGCCGGGGAATTTTTCCAAAGCCATGTTTAAGGACTCGATGCTTTCCATGTCCATGTGGTTGGTCGGCTCGTCCATGATCATCACGTTGGGGCGTTGCAAAATCAGCTTGCCGTAAAGCATGCGTCCTTTTTCGCCGCCGGAGAGCACGCGCACGGCTTTGGTGACTTCGTTGCCGCCGAAGAGCAAGCGTCCCAGCGTGCCGCGAATCACCTGTTCGTCATCGCCTTCGCGTCCCCATTGGCGCATCCACTCGGTCAGGTTTTGTTCGCTATCGAAATCGTTTTCATGGTCTTGCGGATAGTAGCCGACTTGGGCTTTTTCCGCCCATTTGATGTTGCCGCTGTCGGGTTTCAGAGCGTCGTATTGCTCATCGTATGCGCCGGCCAGAAGTTTGAGCAAGGTAGATTTGCCCGCGCCGTTCGGGCCGATGATCGCCAAGCGTTCGCCCGCTTCCAAAATCAGGGACAATCGGGCAAATAAAGGCTGGTCAAACGCTTTGGACAGGTTTTCGATTTCCAAGGCTTGGCGGTGCAGTTTGAATTTATCGTCGGGGATAAATTTAATATAAGGGTTTTGACGGCTGGACGGTTTGACTTCCACCATTTGGTCTTTGATTTTATCCGCCTGCTTTAAGCGGCTGGTGGCTTGGCGCGCTTTGGATTTGTTGGCGGAGAACCGCGCCACAAACTCTTGCAGTTCCTGCAATTTTTCTTTGGCTTTGGCATTGTCTTTCAGGGTGCGTTCGCGCGCTTGGGTGGACGCCAGCATATAGTCGTCGTAATTGCCCGGATACAGCGTGATGCCGCCGTAATCCACGTCCGCCATGTGGGTGCACACTTCGTTCAAAAAGTGGCGGTCGTGCGAGATGATGATCATGGTCGAATCGTAGCCGTTTAAGATGTTTTCCAGCCAGCGAATGGTGTTGATGTCCAAGTTATTGGTCGGTTCGTCCAGCAGCAATACATCGGGTTTGGAAAACAAGGCTTGCGCCAGCAATACGCGCAGTTTGAAACCGGGCGCGACTGCACTCATGGTGGCTTGATGCAAGGATTCCTCGATGCCCACGCCGCTTAATAATTCGCCGGCGCGCGCTTCGGCGGTGTAACCGTCGTATTCGGCGAATTTGGCTTCCAGTTCTGCCGCCAGCATATAGTCGTCTTCGCTGGCTTCGGGATTCATGTAAATCGCGTCGCGTTCGCTCATCGCCGCCCACATTTCGACGTGCCCCATCATCACCACGTCCAGCACGCGCATGTCTTCATAGGCAAACTGGTCTTGGCGCAATTTGCCCAAGCGCAAACCGTTTTCGATCGCCACTTCGCCTGCGGTCGGCTCCAAATCGCCGCCGAGGATTTTCATAAACGTGGATTTGCCCGAACCGTTCGCGCCGATCAAGCCGTAGCGGTTGCCGTCGCTGAATTTGACCGAAACGTTTTCAAACAAAGGCTTTTCGCCAAACTGCATGGTGATGTTATGGGTACTGATCATGATGTGTGTCGTGAAGGTGAAAAGAAAAGGCAAAGACGGCGGATTTTAACATATCCGCCGTGAAAAAACGGTTTCAGGCAGCCTGAGACCTTTGCAAAAGTCTGTAATGTATAGTGAAATAAAATAAGAAGTCTACGGCGTTGGCTGCGCCTTGTCGTACTACTTGTACTGTCTTCGGCTTGCCGCCTTGTATCTTTCTTATTTTATTTCACTATAGATGCAGTTCGCAGGAATAGCACCGCAGCAAGCGCAGACATAGCTTAAGCTAGGCTGCGCTTTCGAGGAGCGCATTCCAAAGCAATGCGCCGCAGGACGGATTTTTGCAAAGGTCTCAGCCTGAAAACAGTAAACCCGCGAAGCAGTTACTTCGCGGGTTTAGTCTTGCTTTTCAAAAGGAGCAATGAGACCAAATGCACCGACAGTGTACTTCAATCGATACGACGGGTCAAATGCTTACAGGCAGCCTTATTGCTCGGCGGCCGCAGCAAAAGCCTCGATAATCGGTTGAATCGCGGCGTATTTCAGTTTCAGTGCGGCTTTATTCACAATCAAGCGGCTGGAAACATCGCAGATATGCTCGACCGCTTCCAGATGATTCGCTTTCAACGTATTACCGGTGGAAACCAAGTCCACAATCGCGTCCGATAAGCCGACCAAGGGCGCAAGTTCCATCGAACCGTAAAGCTTGATGATGTCCACGTGCACGCCTTTATTCGCAAAATGCTCACGCGCGGTGTGCACGTATTTGGTGGCGATGCGTAAACGGCAACCGGGCTGCGAAACCGCCGCGTAATCAAAACCCTGCCTGACCGCGACCATCATGCGGCAGCAAGCGATTTTCAAGTCCAGCGGCTGGTACAAGCCGCTGCCGCCGTGCTCGACCAGCACGTCTTTACCGGCGATGCCGAAATCGGCCGCGCCGTATTGGACATAAGTCGGCACATCGCTGGCGCGCACAATCACCACGCGGATATGCGGGTGATTGGTGTCGATGATCAGCTTGCGCGACGTTTCGGGGTCTTCGGCAGGAACAATCCCTGCCGCCGCCAAAAGCGGCAGGGTTTCGTCAAAAATACGCCCTTTGGACAGGGCAATCGTCAAAGTGTCGGTCATGTGAACATTTTAAGAGGCAGTAATGCCCCATACAAAAAAGAATGCCAAGGGCAACAAGAGTACGGCAAACAGCACGGCTGAGGTTTCGATCGAGAAATACGTTTTGAACTTACGGGCAGCAGGATTTTCTTCCGCCAAAATCAAAAAACCGAACAATGAGCCGACAAACAGCATAAACCCCACCGGCAAAAATGCCAAGTAATTGATATGGCTTAAAATGGCTCCGAACACCGCGAGCAGCGACAAAACAAAAGACAGCAGCAGTTGCAACAAGGCAAATGCCATATGGTGTTTCTCATTACGATAAATCACAGGCAACATGGCGTTTCTCCTCTTGAAAACATGACAAGAAAAACCGCATGAACGTTAACGTCCATGCGTTCCGCCGCTATTGTAACAACAATTCCAAATCGTGCGCCACCTGTTTGGGTGGCGTGCCGTGCGGTTCGTAAATCGCGGTTTCGCCATTTTTATCCAGCAGATAAGTGCCGGTGCTGTGGTCGACCAGATAATTGCCATCGGTATGCGGCACTTTATACGAGGTGATGCGCCATGCTTTTTTCACGGTTTCCAGCTCATCGCCCACGGTCGGCACCAGCCCGACAAAGGACGGATAAAAAATGGTCACATATTCCGCCAGCACCGCCGTCGTATCGCGCTCAGGGTCTACCGTGATGAAATAAAGCTGCACGTCTTTGGCCTTATCGCCCAAATGCTGCATGGCTTCGGCATAGGTCAAAAGATTGGTCGGGCAAATATCCGGACAATGCGTATAACCAAACACCAGCACCGTCACCTTGCCGCGCGAATCCGCCGGCGAGATTTTTTGATTCAAAGTCGATGCCAAGGAAAAGTCCATGCCCAGCTTTTCCGCGCGCACATCACTGCCGAAAAAGCCTTGATTCGCGTCTGCTGCCGAGGCTGCCTGAACCGGTGCCGAGGCAGGCGGCGCAGCGGTTTGATCGGCCGCCCCGTCACACGCGCTTAAACCCAAAGCGAGTAACATCATCCAAAAATATTTCATATGCTTCCTTTCGTATCCGTGCCATCGGCAATGCGTTGAGCACATCCATCCATTTCACTGCCCATAAAAAAGACTCTGAACCCTGCGTTCAGAGCCTGCTTAGGGATTATAACGGCTGGCAGTCAAACACGGTGCGACTTTTTGTCGCGGTTTTCAGGCTGCCTGTAAGGTTTAGGTAAAAGCGTTTTTTTTAGATGTCCGTTTGGCCGAGGGTGAGTTGATAAAGCAGAGAGTCACAAAATACTGGTTATCGAGCAATAAAATAGTCCATTTTTTTGACCCTGTCTAATGCCACTTCCCAGACCACTCCTTGAGCCGACCAAGTTAAAGGGTCAGGAATAAGCGAAAGATCAAATATTCTCTGCCAACTGTTTAACTTCATTTCTATTAACTCGGGGTGATTGATTCCTTTTGCTTCAATCAGGCTTTTGAATTTTTCGTACTCCGCATCACTTAAAGCATAGTAGTGGTCATTTGTAGAAAACAACAGCGTTGTTTACACTTTTGCTTAGTGCTTGTTGACCACAAAAAGTGGGTTTAGTGGGTTGTCAAGAATGCCGTAAGGCACGGCGAAGCCGCGTAGTTCTTGATAATCTACTAAATCCACTTAAACTCCCACAAGCAGAAAGCAAAAGCGGGTCAGTACAAAAAAGTGTAAACAACCCGACCATTTTCTACAGTATTCCATTTTCTTCTATGCCTTAACGTTGGAGGTAAGCGGCGTCGGAGCGAAGCGGAGGAAACCCAAAAGCGTAGCTCTTGGGTATCCGGTTCACCAGAAAGCAATGCATTAAAACATATTGCTTTTGAACTCACAAGATAGGTTTGCCGTGATACCGAATAGCTAAACTATTGAAAAATTGTGCTGTTCACGCTTTGATTGCATGCTATTCAGGCAGCCTGAATAAGCCAACCGCAGCCATTACCTTTTAAGGACGATACATCAGCATACGCATACCGTTGAAGATCACCAATAAGCTTGCGCCGACATCGGCAAAAACCGCCATCCACATAGTGGTCATGGAAAATAAGGTCAGCACCAGAAACACCAGTTTTATCCCCAGAGCCAGTACGATGTTTTGCCATAAGACGCTATGGGTTTTTTTCGATAAATCAATGCTTTTGACCACGCTGTGCAAATCATCGTTCATCACCACGATATCGGCGGTTTCCATGGCAATATCGCTGCCGATGCCGCCCATGGCAAAGCCGATATCGGCTTTCGCCAGCGCCGGTGCGTCATTCATGCCGTCGCCGACCATCGCGGTTAAGCCGTGCTGTTGTTTTAATTGTTCAATCATATTGAGTTTGCCTTCAGGCAGCAAATGTCCTTGCGCTTCCTGAATGCCTGCCTGCAGGGCAATCGCTTGTGCGGTGTGCGGATTGTCGCCGCTGAGCATCACGGTGTGTACGCCGCGCTCGGATAAGGCGCGAATGGCGTCGGCGGCATGCGGTTTGATCACGTCGGCGACCACGCATAAGGCGAGCGGGCCTGCGTCATCGCTCAGCAGGGTGACGGTTTGTGCTTGCTGTTCGTAAGCATGGATCAAGTCATCCCATTTTTGGGTGTCAAAGCCTTGTTCGCTGATGTAGCGCCGATTCACCAAGCGGTAGGGTTTGCTTGCGTAAAGACCTTGGATGCCGCGCCCGCTGAGCTGTTCGATCTGGATGCGGGGTAAAGGTTTTTCCCATGCCAAGCCGCGGGCAATGGCGGCGGAAACAGGGTGGTCGGAGCTGCCCGCCATCAGTGCGGTCAGTTCGCGCGCCTGTTTGGTGCTTAAACCGCGCTGTGACAAGGCTTCTGTAAGCGGTATCCACGCCACGAGTTCAGGCTGCCCTTGGGTAATGGTGCCGGTTTTGTCGAAGGCCACTGCTTGCAATAAACGCGCCTGCTCCAAATAAACGCCGCCTTTGATGATCAGCCCGATGCGTGCCGCCGTGGCCAAACTGCTGACAATGGTCACGGGGGTGGCGATCACCAAGGCACACGGGCAAGCGATCACCAACAGCACCAGAGCTTGGTACACGGCTTTTAACCACGGCCATCCCAAAAGCAGCGGGGGGAACAACATCACGGCCAAAGCCAGAAAAAACACGGTCGGCGTATAGTAGCGGGCAAAGCGGTCAACCAGACGCTGGGTCGGGGCGCGCTCGTTTTGCGCTTTTTCGACCGCGTGGATGATCTTCGCCAAAGTGGTGTCGCCCGCAGGTGCGCTGGAGCGCATCACGATGCTGCCTGCCTGATTCACCGTGCCCGCGAACACTACATCACCTTCTGCTTTTTCTACAGGCAGGCTTTCGCCGGTCAAGGCGGTTTGATCGACGGTGGTTTTTCCTTGAACCACCACACCGTCTAAGGCAATGCGTCCGCCGGGCATCACCCGCAACAGGCTGCCTGTAGCAATACTTTCCAGTGTTTGTTCCTGCCACCGGCCATCGGCGGTTTGCACGCTGGCGGTTTGCGGCGACAGGGAGAGCAGGGCTTGGATCGCATGGCGTGCCTTATCGACCGCACGCGCTTCGAGCGCTTCGGATAAGGCAAACAAGCTCATCACCATGGCCGCTTCCGGCCATTCCCCAATCAAAAAAGCACCGATCACCGCCACCGCCATCAAGGCGTTAATCGTTAAATGCAGCTTGCTTAAAGCGACCAAACCTTTTTTCAATACCCCCGAACCGGCAAGAAAAATCGCGCTTAATGCCAAAACTGTTTCGGATAATAAGCTGATGCGGTTTTCAGGAAAAAAGATGCCGATCAGCTCGGCACTTAAAGCCAAGCCCAAGGCAAGCAGCAGGCGTCCCCAAGTTTGCCAAAAGCTTTTCTGCTCCAAGGAAGACGCTTGTTGCTCATTGATCTTGTTCGGTTTAAAGCCTGTTTGCTGCAAAATCCGCACTGCTTGCGCTTGCACCGCATCGGCAGCGTCAATGCTCAAGATGCGATCGCTTAAATGAAAAGCCAGTCTTTCTATACCTGCTAAAGACTCAAGCGCTTGGGTGATTTGTGCCTGCTCGACTGCACAATCCATCTCGGGCACGTGATAGCGCACTCGGTTGCGATGCGGCGGGGCATGGTCCGGCGTGATGGCAAGCGTCGCGTCGCCGCTGCAACATGCCGATGAAGCGGATGCTGCCGCGCCGCAGCATGTTGTGGCGGTAGGTGTGGTCGCCAAGGGTTCGGTTTCGCAACCGCAGCAAGTGGTGTGATGGTTATCGTTGGTCATGGTTTTGCCTCTTGTGATTTTTGCATCATGCCCTTATGCTAAAGCTTGGAGCAACTACAAGGTCAAGTCTTATGAAAATCAGCGAACTGGCGCGCATTACCGAAACGTCCACCGATACGATTCGTTATTACGAGCGGGAAAAGCTGATTCCTGCGGCGCAGCGCCGGAGCAATAATTACCGCCATTACAGTGAACAACATCTGGAGCAGCTGGTTTTTATTCGTCATTGCCGCAGCTTGGATATGTCGTTGGATGAAATCCGTCTGCTGCTGGACTTCCAAGCGCGCCCCCAAGAAAACTGTCATGCGGTCAATCGTGTGGTGGATGAACACATCGAGCATGTGCGCCATCGCATTGCCAGCTTACAGAAACTGGAACAGCAACTGACCCGTTTGCGCAGTCTGTGCATGGCCGAAGGCGGTCATTGTCCGATTCTGGCAGAACTCAAACAAAGCGGCAGCCTGAGCGGTAACGATAACGCACCGGCTTGTTTGCATACGCATCAGGCACATGGTTTGCTGTGACGGAATGTCCTAAAGAAGCTCCCTGGCACTGCCGACTTCATCTGCCTGTCATATTCCTGCTTTAAGCTTCTGTCCGATTTCATCAAACACATCATGATAAGGACAGAACCATGAGCAAACCTTTTGCTTGCAAAATCAAAGACCCCAACGGGGAACTCGTCAGCAATATTTCCGATAACGCCGCTTTTTCCAAAGTATTGGATCTGGCGGTGTCGCGCCGCAAACTGTTGCAAGGCTCGGCGGCTTTGGGTGCGGTGACCTTTGCGCCTTTGGGCTTGTTGGCTTCCGGCGCGGCGTCGGCTCAAACGGCAGGCAAGCTGCCGCGTGCAGGCAGATTAGGCTTCAAAAGCGTGCCGTTTTCGACCGCCGATAAAGTCATTGTGCCCAAAGGCTACACCGCGCGTGCTTTGTACAGCTGGGGCGATGCGGTCGGGATCGCCGGACGGATGCCTGCGTTCAAAAAAGACGCGTCCAACACCACTGCCGAGCAAGCTTTGCAAGCGGGCATGCATCACGACGGCATTGCTTTTTTCCCCTTGCCTGCAGGTTCAGACAATTCTAATCACGGGCTGCTGGCGATGAATCATGAATACATCGACAACGGTTTATTGTTCCCCGACGGTACTGCTAATTGGGATTTGAACAAAGCGCGCAAAGGCCAAAACGCGATGGGCGTTTCGGTGATTGAGGTGAAAAAAGATGCGGCCGGTCAATGGCAAGTGGTGCGACCGTCCAATTATGCCCGCCGCATTACCGTGCAAACGCCGATGAGTTTGAGCGGTGCGGCGCGTGGTCATCGTCTGATGCAAACCCGTGCCGACCGTCGCGGCGAAACCGTGCTGGGTACGATGCAAAACTGTGCCATGGGACAAACGCCGTGGGGCACGTATCTGACCTGTGAAGAAAACTGGAGCGATATTTTCACCAAACAGGGTGAACAAACCGCCTTGGAAAAACGCTACGGCATTATGAAAACCGAAGATACTTACCGCTGGAGCACGGTGGACGAGCGTTTTGATGCGGCTAAAAACCCGAACGAGCCCAACCGCTTCGGTTGGGTGGTGGAAATTGACCCGTATCGTCCCGACAGCCGTCCGGTCAAACACACTGCGCTGGGTCGTTTCAAACACGAAGGCGCGAACGTGGTGATTGCGCCGTCCGGTCAGGTGGTGGTGTACATGGGCGACGATCAGAAGTTTGAATACATTTATAAATTTGTCTCGAAAAACACCTATAACCCTGCCAACCGCGCCGCCAATATGCAGCTTTTGAGCGAAGGCGTGCTGTATGTGGCGCGTTTTGACGAGGACGGCAGCGGTCAATGGCTGCCCTTGATTCACGGCGAGGGCAAACTCACGGCGGCGAACGGTTTTGCCGATCAAGGCGAAGTGCTGGTGAAAACTCGTATGGCGGCGGACGTGCTCGGCGCGACCAAGATGGATCGCCCCGAGTGGATTGACTGCGATCCTTATGTTTCAGGCAGCGTTTATTGCACCTTGACCAATAATAACGATCGCGGCAAAGAAGGCAAAGCACCGACCGATGCGGCGAACCCGCGTGCGAATAATCTTTTCGGACACATTATTCATTGGCAAGAAAACGCAGGTGATGCCGCCGCGCACACTTTCCGTTGGGATATTCTGGTAATGGCAGGCCGCCCCGACACCGACGATAAAAATCATCAAGGCAGCATGAAAGACGCCGCTTTCGGAAGTCCCGACGGCTTGCGCTTTGACCATCGCGGCGTGTTGTGGATTCAAACCGACGTTTCCACCTCCACGCTGAATATGAAAGAATACCAAGGCATGGGCAATAACCAAATGGTGGCGACCATTCCGGGCAGTAACGAATACCGCCGTTTTCTGACCGGACCTGCCGGTTGCGAAATCACCGGCATCGCCTTCACCACCGACAACAAAACCTTGTTCATCAATATTCAGCACCCGGGCGAACCGTCCAAAGGCGACACCGATCCCTTGCATCCGACCGCGATTTCTTCATGGCCGGATCACGACCCGAACGGCCGCCCGCGCGCCGCCACGGTGGTGATCACCAAAGATAACGGCGATGTGATCGGCAGCTAAAGCCGTGAGGTTGTTGCATTGACTGAAAAAGCCAACGGGCAAACGTGATGTTTTGCCCGTTGTTTTTTTGTGGGTGATGGAAGAATGGTTGTTAAGATAAGGCTGCCTGAATAGGGGATTGGCAGATTTTGATCAATACATTTTATTTTCAGGCTGCCTGAAATCCTGATTCCAATCGTGTTCACGCTCTGGAACGTGCAGCCAAAGTCAGCATTTCTGCGGCGTGTTCGCGGGTGGTGGCGGTGAGGGTTTCGCCGCCGATCATGCGGGCGATTTCGTCAATGCGTTCGTTTTCGTCCAGCACTTGAATGCGGCTGACGGTTTGCTCGCCGTGATCGCTTTTGGAGACTTGCCAGTGGCGATTGGCGCAAGCGGCGACTTGGGCGAGGTGGGTGATGACCAATACTTGATAGTTTTCGCCGAGCAAACGCAGGCGGTGACCGACGGTATCGGCGACACGTCCGCCGATGCCGCTGTCCACTTCGTCAAAAATCAAGGTCGGCACGGCAGTGTAACGGCTGGCCACCACTTGAATCGCCAAGCTGATGCGCGCCAGTTCGCCGCCGGAGGCGACTTTGGATAAGGGGCGCAATTCGCTGCCACGGTTCATGGCGATGTGGTATTGAACGCGCTCGTCACCGTGGGCGGAGGCTTGAGAGGGGATTAAGGCTGCCTGAAAAACGGCGCGTTCCATGGCCAGCTCATGCATGGCGGTGCTGACTTCGGCGGAAAATTTTTCCGCGCCGATACTGCGTAAACGGGTGAGTTCGGCGGCGGCCTCGCGGTAAACCGCAGCGGCGGCATCGACTTTTTGCTGCAAAGCCTCACAATCAACCGCCGCGTCCAGCTCTGCCAAACGTGCGCTCACGGCGGTCAATTTGTCGGGTAGGGCGTCTTCGTCGATGTGGTATTTGCGGGCGGCGGCGGCGATTTCGCGCATACGCTCGTCTTGCCGCGCCAGTTCGTCAGGGTCGATTTCGGTGTGGGCGACCACGGCACGCAAATTGGCGGAGATTTCGCTTAACTCCGCTTCAATCGAAGCGAGTAATTCCAGACTTTCCGCAAAGCGTGGTTCAATCGCAGCCAGATCGTCCAACTCGCGCATGCAGCGCGCCAGTTGGGATTGCATGCCTTTGTCGCCGTCGATGATGTCTTCACCGTTTTGCGCCGCAGTGAGCAGTTCGGCGGCGTGGGCGAGCAGGTCGTAACTTTGCGAAAGTTCTTCCCATTCGCCTTTTTGCGGGGCGAGTTTCGTCAGTTCTTGTTGCTGCCATTCCAGCCGTTCACGTTCGGCGAGCAATTGTTCGGAGCGTTCGCGTGCGTCGTCCAAGGCTTGTTGTGCGTCTTGCCATGCTCGGTAGGCGGTGGTGACGGCGGCGGCTTGATTGAGGCTGCCTGAAAAGGCATCGAGAATCGCGCGTTGTGCGGCTTCGCCATTGAGCGAATGGTGCGCGTTTTGCCCGTGAATGTCGATTAAGGATTCGCCGATTTTTTTCAACTGCGCCAAGGTCGCGGCTTGGCCGTTGATGAAGTTGCGCGATTTGCCTTCCGCCGAAATAATGCGGCGCAGGGTCAGCTCTTCGTCGGCTTCGTCGGCCAAGCCTTGTTCGGTCAGTTCGCGGCGCAGTTCAGGCAGCCTTTGCAATGAAAAGAGCGCAGATAACTGCGCTTCTTTTGCACCGTGACGCACTTGCGAAAAATCGGCCTTATCGCCCAGCAATAAACCCAAAGCGTCCAGCGTAATCGATTTGCCCGCGCCGGTTTCGCCGGTGAGCACGGTGAAACCGTCCTCAAACGAAAGCTGCAATTCGTCCACAATCACAAAGTTACGCAGGGAAAGATTCAGTAGCATGATGGTTTAAATCAGTTGCTCGCCCCAGTGCAGTTTCTGGCGCAAGGTGCGGAAATAGTTATAGTCGGCAGGATGCAGCATCCGCATCGAATTGCGGTAGCGGCGAATGACGATGCGATCCAGATTATGCAAATCGCAGTAAGACTGCCCGTCAAAATGCACCCGTGCGTCCCAGCCCTTGGTGATCAGCACTTCGATTTCACCGGCATCGCTCACGGCAATCGGGCGGTTATTCATCGACTGCGGGCAAATCGGCACCAAGGTCAGGGCGCGTAAAGTCGGCTGCAAAATCGGGCCGCCCGCCGCCAGCGCGTAAGCGGTCGAGCCTGTCGGCGTAGAGACAATCAGACCGTCACTGCGTTGGGTATAGACAAAATCCCGATTGATAAACACTTCAAATTCAATCATTTGCCCCATGCCGCCACGGCTGAACACCACATCGTTCAAGGCCAGTGAATGGTGGATTTCCTCACCATCGCGCATCACCGAGGTTTCGAGCATGATGCGTTCTTCGGCAACGTATTTGCCGGTGAGCATATTGCTGATTTCGGCGACGGTGTCTTCATGCGGCACTTGGGTGAGAAAACCAAGCGAACCGCGATTGACTCCGATTAAAGGCACGCGATACGGGGCGATTTTGCGGGCGATGGACAATAAGGTCCCGTCGCCGCCAAAAGAAATCACCAAATCGCACTTTTTGCCCATGCGTTTTTTCTCGATGCTTTGACAATGGGCGAAGCAGGGCAGATGCAGCAGTTCGGCTTTGGCTTCGATGTCCAGATAAACCTCAATGCCGTGACCCAGCAAAAAATCCGCCAAAGCACCTACCGATTCGGGAATGTGCGGCGTGTGCGGACGGATGACAATGCCGATATGATGAAATTGGCTTTTCATAAGGCTTATTGTAACCGAATTATTTTGTTTGTGGCATGGGCGTAAGCTGTTTGATGCAATGCTTTGTTTCAGGCTGCCTGAAACCTTACGATGCTGCTGTTTTGCTGAGATTTCACGTGAGTTTTGTTTTGGGTATTTCTCAGTATTACTTAAAATTCAAACGTAAAATCAGCAGAAACTTTTATTTCACCCACCCCAAACCCTTGAAGCAGCCGTTAAAAAAGCCGTTTTTGCGGAGAAAAGGGCTTGCCTGTTTGAGTGGCGGCGAAAGCCGACACGAGTTCAAGCCCGCCGCAAAAATGGCTTTTTTAACGGGAAGTTTGGCGCAGCCAAACCTGCGCCGTGGGGTCGTCTTTCTTTGCTTACTTTCTTTGACGAAGCAAAGAAAGTAAGTTGCCCGTGCGGCAATGAAGCACAAAGCGAACGGCTTCTGCAAAACAATACAGTCTGGGACATCGTTTATGCGTAACGAAAACCTGTACTCATTATTCAGGCAGCCTATTGTGCGCCGTGTTGCCGCAGCCATTTTTTGATCGGGGCAAAATCGCGGCGATGTTGCGGCAATACGCCGTGCGCTTCAATCGCCGCCAAGTGTTGCGCCGTGCCGTAGCCTTTATGGCGGTCAAAGCCGTATTGCGGGTGCAATGCATGCAGGGCGTACATTTCGGCGTCGCGCGCGGTTTTGGCCAGAATCGACGCGGCGGAAATCGCCGGTATCAGCGCATCACCGCCAATCACGGCACGCGCAGGGACGGGCAGGTTTTCAGGCAGCCTGTTGCCGTCGATCACGATTTCTTCAGGCAGCCTGTGTAAAGCATTGACCGCACGTTGCATCGCCAGCATGGTGGCGTGCAAAATATTCAGCGTGGCAATTTCCGCCACGTCCGCCGAGGCAACGGCATAGGCGATGGCGTGCTGTTTAATGGCGGCCGCCAATGCGTCACGGCGTTTTTCGCTTAATTTTTTGGAGTCGGTCAAGCCGGGCAAATCGTAATCCGACGGCAAAATCACCGCCGCCGCAAACACGCTGCCGACCAAAGGGCCGCGTCCCGCTTCATCCACACCTGCAATCATTCGGAATCTTCCTGAAAATTTTGTTATTATAGCCGATTTATTTCGGGTATTTTTCAGCATGGATACAGCGGTTCCGACACCTTCCGCATGGCGCAAAGCCTTGACCCACAGCCTGCCTGTGGCGATGGGCTATTATCCGGCGGGCATTGCGTTCGGCGTGCTGATGGCGGCGGCAGGTTTGCCGTTGTGGTTGTGTCTGGCGGCAAGTTTGATTGTCTATTCGGGTGCGGCGCAGTATGCGGCGATTCCGCTTTTGGCCAGCGGCGCGGGCGTGGTGACGCTGACTTTGAACACTTTTATCATCAATTTGCGTCACGTTTTTTACGGCATTCCTTTGCTCAATGTGGTGCCGGAGAAACGCTGGCAGCGGCTGTATGCGTTTTTCGCGCTCACCGACGAGAGTTTTTCGGTGATGACCACGCTGCCTGAACAAGAACGCAAGCCTTTGTTTGTCAAAATCGTTTTTCTGAATCAATGCTACTGGTGGACGGCATCGCTGATCGGTTTTTTATTGGGCGCGGGTTTGAATCGCCTGATTCCGAATCTGGATTTTGCGCTGGCGTGTTTGTTTGTGATTTTGTGGTATGAGCAGTTTCGCGGCAAACGGGTTTTCTGGCCGAGCGTGGCGGCGTTGTTGGCGTTTTTCTTTGCCAAATCCGTCACTACGGATTATGTGTTGCTGCTGGCGGTGACGGTGTGCGCCCTGTTTATCGTGGCAGAGGCAAGGCTGCCTGAACAATGGCGGATTCATCATGCACGGTCTGCTTGGGCACTGCCGACGGCGGTGTTGGCGTTGGCGGTGATGGTTTTATTATGGACAAGCACGCCTGCGGCCAACATGAATACGGCGGAAATGCTCGGTACGCAGCAACCGCCGTGGCAGCAAATCATGGCGATTGTGTGCATGGGCGCGGTGACGTTTTTGCTGCGCTTTGCGCCGAATCTGATTCCGAAGCGTTATTTCGATTCGCCGTATTTAACTGCGCTGAATTTTGCCTTACCCTTGTCGGTGATGACGATTTTGATTGCGGCGAGCGTGGATGTGGACGGCGCGCTTGCAGGCAGCCTGCATCTGTTGAGCGCGCAAATCGCGGCTTTGGCGGCGGTGTGGCTGGTGTATCGGCTGTGGCGCAATGTGCTGGCAGGTATGGTTGTCGGCGTGGCGGTGATCAATATAATGTTGTCGTTATTGAACTGAATCCATCTTTCAGGCTGCCTGAAAGGTTGAAGCGCAAAAAAAATGGAAAGCGATTCGGCTTTCCGTTTTTATATGAGATCATCTTAAATCCGCATCGGCATCACGATGTATTTGAAGTCCGCATTATCGGGAATGCTCATCAGCATCGAGCGTGCCGAGTCGCCGAATGCCAAGCGAATGTCTTCGCTATGCAGGTTACGCAGTACGTCCATCAAATACAGAATATTGAAGCCCATTTCCAGCTCCGAGCCTTGGTAGGCGATTTCCAGTTCTTCTTGCGCTTTTTCCTGTTCGTTATTGGTACAGGTGATGCTCATGATGCCGGGGCGAATAGCGATGCTGACCCCGCGGAATTTTTCGCTGGCGAGAATCGCGGCGCGTTCCAAAGCGGAAAGCAGGGTGCTGCGGTTGATTTCAAAAATCTTATCGTTATCCTGAGGAATCACGCGGTTATAGTCGGGGAATTTGCCCTCGACGATTTTGCTGACGATTACGGTATCGCGGGCGCGAAAACGGATTTGATTGTGCAAAAATTCCACGGTGACGGGTTCGTTGGGGAAAGACAAAAGTTTGAACAACTCCAGCACCGTTTTGCGCGGCAAAATCACTTCGGCGAATGGTAATTGCGCTTCGATTTTGGCTTGCGAAAACGCCAAGCGATGACCGTCGGTGGCCACCAGACGCAATTGATCGCCGTCAACCTGCATCAGTAAGCCGTTAAGATAAAAGCGGATATCCTGCACCGCCATTGCGTACTGCACTTGCGACAGCATTTCGCGCAGCAGTTCTTGTTTGAGCGTAAAGCAGGCGCTGATGTCTTCCGCCACATTCATGGTGGGGAAGTCGTCGGGGTTTAAGGTTTGCAGATTAAAGCGGCCTTTGCCCGCTTTGACCGTCAGTTGGTTTTGTTCTTGTTCCAGCGACACTTCGGCGGTGTCGGGCAGGGCGCGCAGAATGTCTTGCAGCTTTTTGGCATTGACCGTGAGGCGGAAATCCGGCGTGTCGCTTTGCGGGCCGTCGGTGTGGATTTGGATTTCCAAGTCGGTGCCGAGCAAAGAAGTCTGCCCGTTTTTGTTTTCCATCAAAACATTGGACAAAATCGGCAAGGTATGGCGACGTTCGACGATGCCGGTGACGGTTTGCAGCGGTTTTAACAGTGCGTCGCGGTTGGCTTTGAGTATCAACATGAGACAGTCCTTTGTGATTTTTTCAATTAATTTTGCAACATGGTGCGTAATGTATCGTAAGTTTGTGCCGTTTCCGCATCTTCGTTTTTGAGATCGTCCACCGTTTTGCAGGCGTGAATCACGGTGGTGTGGTCTTTGCGGTTAAACGCTGCCGCAATCTCGGTCAGGCTCAGCGTGGTCAGTTCTTTGGCCAATGCCATGGCGATTTGGCGCGGGCGCACAATGGCGCGGTGACGTTTTTGACTGCGCATATCGCTGATGCGGACTTGATGATAATCGGCAACGGTTTTTTGAATCTGTTCAATGGTAATCTGTTTTTGTCCGCTTGCCAAAATATCTTTTAAGGCGACTTTGGCTACCTCAAGCTCGGCTTGTTGCTTGTTGAAACGGCAGTACGCGCTGACGCGGGTTAATGCGCCTTCCAAATCGCGCACGCTGGAGCGGATGTTTTGTGCGATAAAAAACGCGGTATCTTCAGGCAGCCTGAAACGGGCGATTTCGGCTTTTTTCTGCAAAATCGCCACCCGCATTTCCAGTTCGGGTGGTTCGATTTCCGCCGACAAACCCCACGACAAACGCGAACGAATACGGGCGGAGTCTTTGTTTTCTTTGTCAAATTCCGCCGGCGGACTGTCGCTGGTGAGGATGAATTGTTTGCCCTCGTCCAAGAAGCGATTGAAGAGTTGGAAAAACTCTTCCATGGTTTTTTCCCTGCCGGCGAGAAACTGCACGTCGTCCAGAATCAATAAATCAAAGCTGTGGTAGCTGCGTTTGAAACGGTCAAAATCCTTATTGCGCACCGCACGGATATAATCTTGCATGTAATGATCGGAGTGCGCGTAGCGGATTTTCGCGTGCGGCATTTGCTGCAAGATGCGGTTACCGATGGCTTGTGCCAAGTGGGTTTTGCCCAAGCCGGTGCTGCCGTAGATAAAAAACGGGTTGTAGTCTTTTTTACCCGGCTCGTCGGCAATCGCCAAAGCGGCGGCGTGGGCGAAACGGTTGCCTTTGCCTACGATCAGGTTTTCAAAAGTGTAGTCGGGATTCAGACGTGAGTCGGAAGCTTGGGCGGCGGCGGTGTGGTCGCGGCGCGGTTTTTTGGCGGTGTCGGGCGAGTGTGCGCTGTCGTTTGAGGGCGTATGAACGGCGTGATCGTTCGCCGGAGTGTGTAAGGCTGCCTGAATCGTGCCTTTGCCGACTTGTACGGTCAGTGGCGGCGCATCAGGCGCTACGCTTTCTTTGAAAGCACTCATCAGCGGCAAAAAAGTATCCGTGACCGCGCGTGCGGCAAAATCGCTCGGCACATAAATAATCCATACGCCGTCGCCTTCTTTCGCACTTAAACGACCCGCCCACATCATGAACTGATCAACGGACAGTTCCTGTTGCAGATGTTGCAAGCATTGCGGTAAAAATTCGGATAATGGCATCATGGCGGGAGCTTCGGCACTTCTTTAAGGATAATCGGGTATATGCGGTGCGCCGCCGTCAAAACGCACGGCGCAAAAGTTTGCGGATTATAGCAAAAAAGCCTACGTGCCGCTATGCTCGGCAGCTTCCTTGAGCGGTAAGGGAAGACGACGATTTAACTTGACAAGTAAGGCAAAAGCTGGTGAAATAAAACGTTTTTGCAATCTGAAAATTTTAGGAAACAGACATGAAACGCACTTTCCAACCTTCCGTTACCCGTCGCAAGCGCACGCACGGCTTTTTGGTTCGCTCTAAAACCCGTGGCGGTCGTGCCGTTTTGGCTGCGCGTCGTGCCAAAGGGCGCAAACGCTTGGCCGTATAATCTTGCGCTATACCTTTGGTAAAACGTACCGATTGCTGAAAACGGATGATTTTTCATCCGTTTTTGCATTACGCCGCCGCATTTTTTTGGATCGATTATGCGTGTACAGTGCGGATAATGCTTTGCCCCACGCCCGTTTGGGCTTGGTGGTCGGTAAAAAATGCGCGCGCCGTGCGAATCAGCGCAATTACATGAAACGCCGTTTGCGCGAATGGTTTCGCTTAAACCGTCATCGTTTGCCCAATAAAGATTTTATCGTGCAGGTACGGCAGAAATTTACCCGCGCCGATTTTCCCGAAGTGGAAAAAAAGCTGCAACGGCTGCTGATTAAGTAAATACTTTCAGGCAGCCTGAACTTATTTCATCAACACCATGAAACGCATTTTCATCGGCATGATTCGTTTTTACCAATGGGGCATCAGCCCTTATTTGCCTGCGCGTTGCCGTTACACGCCGACCTGCTCGCAATACGCGCTGGAAGCGGTCAATCGTTTCGGTGCGCGCAAAGGCGGCTATCTCGCATTACGGCGTATTTTGCGCTGTCATCCTTTTGGCGGTTACGGTTACGACCCCGTGCCCCATTCACATCACACGGAAACCTCCCATGGAACCGAAAAGCAACAACAGTAACCTGATTCTTTTCATGGTCATCGCCATGCTGATTTTGCTTGGCTGGAATTACCTTTTCCCGCCGCCCAAAATCGAACCGCAGCCTACTGCCGCGACCCAAAACAGCGGCGTAACCGGCACGGCCGCAGCTTCCGCGCCCGAAAAAACCTTACAGGCAGGGCAGCTGATCACGGTCAAAACCGATGTATTCGATGCCAAAATCGACACCGTCAGCGGTGATGTGCGCGAGCTGATTTTAAGCCGTTACAATGCGGCGGGCGATGCGGAAAAACCGTTCGTGTTGTTTGAAAACAGCGACAAAAACACCTATGTCGCCCAAAGCGGCTTGCTGAACGCAGACAGCCAATACCTTGCGCCGAGCTTTCAGGCAGCCCAAAGCAGCTATGAAATGACGGGTGACACGCTGGACGTGCGCTTGAACGCGGCGGCGGACGGAGTTGAGGTCAGCAAAATTTACAGCTTCCGCAAAGGCGATTACGCCATCGGCGTGAATTATGAAATTCACAACACCTCGGACAAGCCGCTGCAATTGTCCGCAATGTACCGTTTGCTGCGCGACGATCAAAAGCCCGAAGGCGAAAGCCGTTTTACTTATACTTACACCGGCCCGGTGCTGTACACGCCGCAAGGCAAGTTTGAAAAAATCTCGTTTGGTGATTTGGACGACCGCAGTGCGGAATATGTCAAAAACACGCAAACCGGCTGGTTGGGCATGATTCAGCATTACTTTATGGCGACGTGGATTTTGCAGCCTAAAGACGGTGCCAGCATTTGCGGCGAAGGCGAAAACTGCCGCCTTGATTTTTCGCGCCGCGACAAAGACAAACTTTATTCGGCAGGGGTGATTGCGCCGATTCCGACGATTGCCCCCGGACAAACCGTCACCGTACCGATGACGCTGTACGCAGGGCCGCAAGAATATGCAGGCATCACCAAAGTTGCCGACGAATTGCAACTCGTCAAAGACTACGGCAAAGTGCATTTGTTTGCCGCGCCTTTGTTCTGGTTGCTGCAAAAACTGCATGGTTTTGTCGGTAACTGGGGTTGGGCGATTATTCTGCTTGTGATCATTGTTAAAGCGGTGCTGTATCCCTTGACTGCGGCATCGTACCGCTCGATGGCGAAAATGCGCACGGTCGCACCGAAACTGAAAGCCTTAAAAGACGAATTCGGCGATGACCGCATGAAAATGCAGCAGGAAATGATGGCGCTGTACAAAAAGGAAAAAATCAATCCTTTGGGCGGCTGCCTGCCGATGCTGATTCAAATCCCCGTGTTTTTGGGCTTGTACTGGGCGTTGTTAAGCTCGGTAGAATTGCGCCAAGCACCGTGGATCGGCTGGATCACCGACTTGGCACGCCAAGACCCGTATTATGTTTTGCCGCTGGTGATGGCCGCAACCATGTTCCTGCAAACCCATCTGAACCCGCCGCCCGCCGATCCGATGCAGGCGAAAATGATGAAAATCATGCCGGTGGTGTTTTCGGTGATGTTCTTCTTCTTCCCTGCGGGCTTGGTGCTGTACTGGGTGGTGAACAATATCTTGTCGATTGCCCAGCAATGGTACATCAATAAAACGGTTGAAGACCAAGCCAAACATCATCAGATTTAGCATATTTTAATAATAAATAAAGAGGCTGCCTGAAATCCTTTCAGGCAGCCTCTTTTTATGTTTGTTGCTTCAATCCTGTGGTTGCGGCACTTGATGCTGCACCGCAAACACGGCTGCCTGAACGCGGCTCGTCATTTCCAGTTTGCGCAAAATATTTTGCACATGGACTTTAACCGTGGACTCTGCCAAATCCAGCTTGCGCGCGATGATTTTATTGCTGTGCCCCGCAGCCAAGCAGCCTAAGATTTCCAGCTCGCGCGTGGTCAGACTGTCCAATGCGCCGACTTCAGACGGCGTGTTGGGATTGATTAAAGACTGCACCAAGCGCGCGGTCATTTCCGGTGAGAAAACATTATCGCCGTTGGCGGCTTTTTTGACCGCATCAATCAGAAAATCGGCATTGATGTTTTTCAGCAGAAAACCGCGCGCGCCCAAGCGCATGCACTCGGTCAAATCATCATTGTCTTCAGAGACGGTCAGCATCACTACGGTTTGATCCGGACGGGTGCTGAGAATCTGCGCCAAGGCTTCGCGGCCGTTCATGGTCGGCATGTCCAAATCCAGCAGCACCACATCGGGCGCGGTTTGTTCAACCAGTTTGGTACCGCTCAAACCGTCGGCGGCTTCGCCCACGACTTCGCAATCGCTTTGGCGGGCGAGCAGGGCTTTGATGCCGCTGCGAAACAAAGTGTGGTCGTCAATCAATACAATTCGGATTTTGGAAGTCATGCCAATGCTCTTTCTTGATGGGGTAAAGTCAGACACACCGAAGCGTATTGCCCCGGTTGCGAATTCAATTGCAGATGGGCGCGAATACGGTGCGCGCGTTCCTGCATAATGCGTACGCCGACGTGTTTGCCGGGCAGTTGCTTAAAGTGCGCGAGGTCAAACCCTTGACCGTTGTCGGTGATGCGCATCACGAAATCTTGCCGATTATCCAGCTCGATGCTGACATTCGAGGCTTGGGCGTGTTTGCGAATATTGGACAGGCTTTCCTGCAAAATAAAAATAAACTGCAATTGCTGTTCGGTGTTCAGCGGCGGGCCGTCGCCACGACGGATGATGTTCACCTTCATCCGCGTTTGCTGCTCGAAACGCTCGACTAAAGTCTGCACTGCTTCGCCGAATTCTTTGCTGCTGATTTTGGTGCGGAAATTCAACAATAACTCGCGCACGTCGTCGTAGCATTCCTGTACGCCTTCTTTGATGAATTGCAGGTTTTCCGCAGCTTGTTCTGTTTCTTGCGCCTGCAAAGCACTTTCCAACATTTGCACTTGCAGATTCAGAAACGTCAGGCTTTGCGCAATACTGTCGTGCAAACCTTGCGCCAACAGATTACGCTCTTGCAAGACTGCCAAATGGCGGCTTTCGTCCGCCAAACGGATATTGGTGATGACCACGCCGAATTGATTGCATAATGTTTTCAACAGCTTAGATATGGATGCTTTGATGGTGTAATCTTCGTCAAAATACAATGCCATCACGCCTAAATCTTGCCCGCCGTAGCGGATTTTGACCAAATGCAGCAAGCGGAAGCCGAATTTTTCGCACGTGGTCACCGGCAGCGCGTCGTGTTCGACGTGGTGTTCCGCGGCATTTTCCGCGAAAAGAATCGGCTGCCAGTTGTCATTACGCACCGATTGCCCGCACAAACAATCGTCCAAACGGCGACAAGCATCGGCGTTTTGCAAAGATTCAGGCAGCCCTACATGAGCCATCAAATCCATGCGGCGGCGTTGCAAATCAATCAGGCGAATACTGCCTGCCTGCGCCGGAACGATGGCCATGATTTTTTGCAAAAACATCTCGGCCGCTTCAGGTTCGCTCTGTGCACGGTTTAAAAAGCGGGCGAAGAAATATAAAGTTTCCAGCGAGTAGTTTTTATCGGCGAGATCACGGGTTTTATTGGCAACCTCTTGTTCCAAGTGAGTATAGAGCCGTTGCAAACGAAGACTCATGCGGTTAAAGCCTTCGTCCACTTGGGCAAATTCGCTCGAACTGTCCAACGGTACTTGTACGCCCAATTGCCCGTCATGAATCGCACTCATGCCGCGTTGCAAAATTTCCAAGGGTTTAATCACCCAGATATACAGCAGCATGATCATGATCACCGCACTGATCAGCACCATCGCCATCAATGCGCTTTGAAACAGCCGCAGTAATTTGGTGTAGCGCGTATTGACCGCTTCAACCGCCCGCACCAAATCATCAATATTGCCGACAAAATCATACAGACGGGCGTTATCCGGCGCTTGTGGCGAAGTCACAGCTGCCTGAAACATCGGTTTAATGGTGCCGTTCCATTGCGATTGCAATAAAGCCATGTGTTCGCGTATCGGCGCCGTGTCGGGCAGAAACAGCGGGCGAGTCGGATCGCCTTGCTGTAAAGTCAGCAAAGTTTCGTCGAAATGTTGGATTTTTTGTTCGATTTCGGCCGTGGGTGCTTGTTGTTGTATCTGCAATGCCAGACGGTAAGTCTGCATCCGCAAACTGCCGGCATCGTTAATCGCCGCACCGCCGCCTTCCAAGCGCCATGAAAACAGCAAGGTCAAAATAATCGACCCTGCCGCCACCGCCACCCACAGCAAAGTCAAAGATTTCAAACGCGAAGACAGGCTTTTCAGAGGCATAAAGACAAAACATTCAGGAAAAATACATGATATAAGATTATGACGGATTTTTCATTGCTTGGAAAATGAATAACGCTCCTTTAAGGCTGCCTGAAACTTTTTCAGGCAGCCTCAATCTTGCCCGCTACCGTAAAATCCGTTACTGTTTCACGTTCAAAGTCACGGCGCAAATGCCGCTCCCAAGGGAGCCTCTGAAAAACTCTGTCTAGTGGATTTGGCTGCTATTTTTTTGGCAGACAAGGAGCGTATTGAGGGCAATAGTGGTTCTATTGCCCTCAATATGGGACGCAGTATGACGAAGAAAGAGCGGTTAAAGTCACCGTCATGAGTTTCTCAGAGGCTCCCAAGATTGATTATCCATCTTTTTACCCACTATTCTTTTATGAAAATAACATTAAAAAAAGCAGGGTGGCTGCTGTTGCCCATTTTAACATTGGCAACGTGGTGGGTGCTGCGACCTGATCCTGCGGTGCATTATCTGACCGAAACGGTGCGGCGCGGCAACATCGAAAAAACGGTCAAAGCCATCGGAGACGTGTCACCGCTTCACCTTGTGGACGTGGGCGCACAAGCTTCGGGGCAAGTCACAAAAATGTACGTCAAGTTGGGACAATTTGTCAAAAAGGGCGAGCTGATTGCCGAAATCGACGCCGAAACCCAACAAAACGAATTGGACACCGCCCGTTCACGGCTGACGATTGCCCAAGAGCAATTGCGCGCGCGCCAAGTGGCGTTGGACGTGGCGCAGAAGCAATACAACCGCGAAAAAGCCTTATGGGCGGAAAACGCTACCGGCAAAGCCGCGTTTGAAAGTTCAGGCGAAACCCTCGCCAATGCCAAAGCCGCATTGGCGGACACCAAAGCGCAGATTCAGCAGGCGCAAATTGCGGTCAAAAACGCTCAAAACACCTTGGGTTATACCCGCATCATTGCGCCCATTGACGGCACGGTGGTGTCGATTCGGGTGGAAGAAGGGCAAACCCTGAACGCCGCCCAAAGCACTCCTGCGATCGTGCAAATGGCGGACTTAAGCAAAATGCTGCTGAAAATGCAGATTGCCGAAGGCGATTTGGGCAAGGTCAAACCCGGCATGAACGTCAGCTTTACCACTTTATCCGAGCCGGACACCGAGCACCACGCCGTGATCGAAAGCATTGACCCGGGCTTAACCACGCTTTCCCAAGGCAGCTACACCACCAACACCGACACCTCGAATATCGCGGTGTATTACTATGCTCGTGCAGTGGTGGACAATACGGACGGCAAGCTCGCCATCGGCATGACCACGCAAAACGTGATCGCGGCGGACAGTGCGAAAAATGTGCTCGTGATTCCCAGTGTGGCCATTGCCGAGCGTGACGGCAAAAAATATGTGCGGCTATTGAATGACGACAACACCGTGCAGGAACAAGCCGTCACCACCGGCATGAGTGACAATATGAATACCGAAATCAAAAACGGTTTGAGCGAAGGACAACAAGTGATTTTGGAAGACTCAAGCGCCGCGCAACCCGATGGCAATACGCCTGAAATGTAGAAAACAACAGCGTTGTTTACACAGTGGGTTGAGAAAAATAAGCCTGCAGGACTTCAAAAGGTGTTTCTCCTTTTAAGGCGCCATGAGGCTTGACGGTGTTGTAATAGTTGATAAACCGACACAGCTCTTTTTTTCTGTGTTCGCTATCGGTAAAGATGATTTTATCATGCCACATCTCTACCAAGGTGCGGATAACGCGTTCTGCTTTACCGTTGGTCTGCGGTCGGGCAACGCGGGTGAATTTTTGGTTAATGTCGTTTTGAGAACAGGCTGCGGCAAAAGCATGATGTGCCGTTCCTTTGTACTCCGTACCATTATCCGAATAGACGCATTCGATCAGGTACGGGCAAGGGTTGATGACCTCTTCTTGCAGAAATTTGGCTGCGCTGTCGGCTGTTTTGTCGGGCAATATGGCTGCGTACAGCTCTCGGGAAAAATCATCGATGGCAACAAACAGGTATTCGCGTCTGTCGGTAGCAACCTGTCCTTTGAGTAACGGCAGCCGTTTGGTATCGACGTGCATCATTTCCCCGGGGTAAGATTTATTGTAGCGTTTGGCTTGTTTTTTCAACTTTTCCTGTATGGCGATCTCGACTTTGGCTAATCGTTTGATGCCGTAACGGGCTTGTTTGAAGCGGTTGTTGGTACTGCTCTTTTGGATGAGCAGTCTTCCTCTGGCAGCTTTGAGGATGTTGTAAATGGTGGGTCTGCTGACCTCGTACTGGCGGGCTAAGGAGGTCACGCTGATTTTGTCTTGCGTGTAAGCACGCCAAATGGCTTCGCGCTCGTAGGGCAGTAGTCGGGTATTTTTATGCAGTTTCATGTCAGTATTGTCTTTCAAATACTGTAAACAACGCTAGGATTTTCTACAGCTAAGGCAGGGTTTTAGCCCAGAGCTTGGAGCTTCTGGGCAGATGCTGAGATCTTTGTAAAAGTCTGTAATGCGTATGCGTTCGCAGGAATAGCACTGCAGAAAGTGCAGATATATTTTTTTAAGAAGGTTACCTTTCGAGGAGCTCATTTCAAAGAAATGCGCAGCAGAACTGATTTTTGCAAAGGTCGCACTACGGTTCAAAGCCTGAACAGGACGCGATACCATTCGATGCTGTTCAGGCTTTTTTTGCTTGGAAAAGTAAAGTGTTTGAGCGGACAGCTTGCCTGCAGGCAAGCCTTTTCAGAGGGCAATGCGGTAAGATGCCTGATGTTTTGCATTAAGAGTATGAGGTTGTGTGATTGAAGGTGGTATCCACCCGATGGGCATCAATTTTTTATGGGTTTTATCTGAAGAGGGTTTCTGAATCATGATATTCAATCGTTTTGTTTTGGATAATTATCTGGTGACCGGTGAAGGTCAAAGAATGCTGGACATTTTTGAACATTTTTTTGAGGTGATTAAAGATAATAGGATTGATGATTTTAAATGGGTTGTCAATAAGATTCGATTAAAGCCTATAGGTGAGTACATCAATATTGACTTTGATAATCTTAAGAATATATTTGAAGATATTGATTTAGAAGATTTAAATCAAAAAAATACTTCTTCAGATGAGGCTTATGATGATTTTTGGGGGTTAATTAACGTTTGGTTATCAATTCAGTTTCCCGAAGTTCAGGAGGGTGATGATTTTTCTAATCGTCAAGCAAAAGAAATTCTCCCTTTAATGACTGTAATATCGGTTGATTTATTTTTGAGAAATCCAAATTTCTTTTTTCCTTATTTTTATGAAGATCATTTTTTTCAATTAGAAAATACATTCAAGTATTTTAATATAGAAATGCCTGAAGAACCGCCTAAAAATAACTATTGGGATCGCTTGGAATTTTATTGGGATTTGTGTTTATCATTAAATGATTTTAAAAAGAAATATAATTTAACTCCGGCAGAATGCTGTGTTTTGCTTTATGGTTTCATCCCCAATATGCTTCCGAATTTTATCAGCCAAGAAAAGCTTCCTGAACCCACACACGTTTATATTACAGGTGCATCGCCAGAAGATACAAAAAATATGAAACATCATCCAATGGATAAATTTTATTGGGCTGGAAATCCGCTCACCATGCGAGGTGATATTGTTTTAATTTATAGTCTAACGCCGCATAAGGCGATTACGGCGGTGAGTAGGACGATCACTGCGTCTTACTTTGATCCTTTTTCTTATTATGCTAATAGAATTTGGATAGGTGAATCATTACTTATTCCTCATGTATCTTTCTCAGAATTGAAAAATAATGCTGTATGGAAAGATAAAGGTTTAGTCAAGGCAAATATGCAAGGCGTTGGAGGTAGAGAATGTTCCTCTGCAGAATACGATGCACTTTTGGCGATGTTGGAAGCTAAAGGTTTTGATATTTCCGGCTTGCCGCGTTTGATGCGACCTGAATGGGTGCTTTCGGATACTTTAAAAAACGAACGGGATGTGGAGCGTTATATGTTAGAGCCTTTATTGGAGAGACTGGGTTTTTCCGATGAGGATTGGGTCAGGCAAATGTCGGTCAGAATGGGACGGGGAGAGCGGAACTATCCTGACTATGCTTTATTGGCGAACACAAAAAAGGGGCAGGAGTCGGCGCGTTTTATTTGGGAGGCAAAATACAGTATTACCAATGATAAGCAATTGGAAGATGCTTTTTTACAGGCAAAATCCTATGCGCTGCGTTTGAGTGCCGTGGGTTTGGGTTTGGCGGCGCAAGAGGGTTTTTGGGTGTCTTGGGAAGCGGATCGATTCGAGCTGAAAAAAATACGTTTTTTCCCTTGGTCCGAATTGGCGGATATTGATGCGTTCGGGCGTTTATTGCATTTGATCGGGCGCGATATCTTGGTGAAAAAACGCTGATGTACAGAGGATGCGACGGTGGATAAAAAGAACCCGACCATGATTGAAATGCGCAGCATCAACCGTTTTTACGGCGAGGGCGACAATCGGGTGCAGGTGCTTAAAGCAATCGACCTGACGATTGCCAAGGGTGAGTTTATTGCGATCATGGGGCAGTCGGGTTCGGGCAAATCAACCCTGATGAATATTCTCGGTTGTCTGGATCAGGCGAGCAGCGGTTCTTACCGCATTGATGGCGAAGAAACCGCGCAGATGGATGCAGACGCGCTGGCAGCTTTGCGCCGCAGACGTTTTGGTTTTATTTTTCAAAGGTATAACCTGCTGCCTGCTTTGAGTGCGGCGGACAATGTGGCTTTGCCGGCGGTGTATTTGGGCATGGCCGAGGCCGACCGCAAAAAACGTGCCCATGAATTGCTGGCGAATCTGGGTTTGGCGGATAAAACGGCGAACAAGCCCGGTGAGCTTTCGGGCGGACAACAGCAGCGGGTGAGCATTGCCCGTGCGTTGATGAACGGCGGTGAAATCATTTTGGCGGATGAACCGACCGGCGCCTTGGATTCGCAAAGCGGCGAAAAGGTGATGGGTATTTTGCAGGATTTGCATCGTGCCGGACACACGGTACTGCTGGTGACGCATGATGCGCAGGTGGCCGGTTATGCCGAGCGCATTATTGAAATCAAAGACGGACAGATTATTCGTGATGATTTCAGGCAGCCTGAAACACAGCGGGCAAGGTCGATTGCACCGGCAGCGGAGCAGGGCGGTTTGAGTTTTTACAAAGACCAGTTTGCCGAGGCGTTTCGGATGTCGATTCAGGCGATTGTGTCGCATAAGCTGCGCTCGCTTTTGACCATGCTCGGCATCATCATCGGCATTGCTTCGGTGGTGTCGATTGTCGCTTTGGGGCGCGGTTCGCAAGAGAAAATTCTTAAAGATATTGCGGCGATGGGCACCAATACCGTCACCATTTATCCGGGTGAAGGCTCGGGTGATCGGCGCGCAGGGCGGGTGCATACGTTGAGCGTGGAAGATGCCGATGCCTTGGCACAGCAAAGCTATGTTGCAGGCAGCACGCCGTCGGTCACGGTCAGTGCCATGCTGCTGTACCGCAACAGCAGTTTTAACGCGCAGTTAAACGGCGTGGGCGAAGGCTATTTCGGCGTGCAAGGGCTGCAGGCAGCCCAAGGGCGTTTATTGACCGCAGACGATGTGCGTGAAAACCGTCAAGTGGCGGTGATTGACGAGGCGACGCGCAAAAAATTATTTGCCGACGGCACCAACCCAATCGGCGTGACCTTGCTGCTCAACCGCCGTCCGCTGGAAGTCGTCGGCGTGGCAAAAAGGCAAAGCGGCGTGTTGGGCTTTCGTGATGACAGCCTGAACCTGTGGTCGCCCTATACCACGGTGATTAATCAAATCAGCGGCAACCGTCATATTCATGCCATCACCGTCAAAATCAAACCCGACATCGATAACGCTACCGCCGAACGCAACATCAACCGCCTGCTGCTGGCGCGTCACGGGCAGAAGGATTTTTTCACCTACAACAGTGACAGCATCAAACAGATGGTGGAAAAAACCACCAACACCATGACCTTGCTGATTTCGTCCATCGCTTTGATTTCATTGATTGTCGGCGGCATAGGGGTGATGAACATCATGCTGGTGTCGGTGACCGAGCGCACCCGCGAAATCGGCATTCGCATGGCGATTGGTGCACGCGCGGCGAATATTTTGCAGCAGTTTTTGATTGAGGCCGTGCTGATTTGCATCATCGGCGGTATTTTCGGGGTGATGCTGTCGTTTGGAATCAGTTTATTGTTCAATGGCTTGGTGGATAATTTTGTGATGTCCTTTTCGGCAGGTTCGATTATCTTGGCGGTTTTGTGCTCGACTTTAATCGGGGTGTTGTTCGGTTTTATGCCGGCGAAAAATGCATCGCAACTGAATCCGATTGATGCCTTATCAAGGGAGTGATTTGAGAAAGGAAAATAATGGAACAAGAAAACTTCAATCATGTAGATCATGCCAAAATGGCTGAATTCAGAGCGGCGATTGCAAAACTTGAAGCGGAGACCGTTAAAATCAAAGCAGATACGAAGAAAATACAGCAACAATCCAAGCGTTACACATGGCTTGCCATCACCACAATTGTCTTAGCTTCTGTAGCTGTTGTACTTTGGGTGATGCCTTGGTGATAGGTAGATTCATCATGAAAAAGAATGGTCTGTATCAATCTTATTTTCAGGCAGCCTGTGTGGTGATGGCGGGCATTGCATTGACCGCTTGCGCCACCACCACGCCCGAAGCCGCCAAAAGCCTGCAGCAAGCCGGACTGTGGACGGACGCAGAACGTGCGGCGCGGTATGACATCGACGAAGCATGGTGGTTTATTTACCAAGATAAGCAGTTGAATCAATTGATTGAAACCGCCTTGGCGAACAATACCGATTTGAAAAAGACCGTGATCAGCCTGACGCGCAGCGCGTATGCCTTGCAAGAGGCGCGGCAAAGCCTGTTTCCCGAACTGCGCGGCGATGCCTCGATCAGCGACGGCATCAGCAAAAACCTGAAAAGCGGCGAAGCGCATACCCGAACCGCGAGCAGCAGCCTGAATCTCGGCGTGAGTTACGAAGTGGATTTATGGCAAAAAGTCCGCGCAGGCAGTGATGCCGCTGCCTGGGATTATGCTGCGAACGAGCAGGATGTTCAGGCAGCCCGTTTGGCGTTGATTCACCAAGTGATCGACAGTTACTTTCATCTGGCGTATGCCGAAGCGGTTTTGCCATTGAATCAAGAAGTGTTGGTTCGTCAGCAGGAATTGGCACGCATCGCCGCAGCGCAATACCGCCACGGCAAAATCTCGGTGATCGATGAAGTCAATGCGCGGCAATCATTGCTGGCGGTGCAGGACACCATTCACAGTCTGACCGCATCGCGTGATACCCTCAAACAAAACTTGCGCAATCTGCTGAATCTGCGTCCGGGCGAAGACCCGACTTTGCAGGCGATTGATTTGAATCAAATAGCTTCGTCGGACATTGACCTTGACGTGCCTTTGGCGGTGTTGGCCAACCGTCCCGACATTCGCGCAAGCGAATACCGTCTGCAGCAAGCTTTTGCGTCGCAACGCGTTGCCCGCCGCAGTTGGCTGCCGACCCTCAGTTTGCGTGCCGCGATCAATGCCACTTCGGAGCGCGCCGGCAGTTATTTCAGCCTGCCTTTGGGTGTGGTGAATGCCACCGTAGGCTTGCCCTTTCTCGATTGGAAAAGCCTGTATTGGCAAAACAAACGCGCCGAAGCAGACTTTCAGGCAGCCTTGGTGGATTTTGAAAAAACGCTGACCACCGCTTTGAACGAAGTGGACGGCTATGACCGCCAATACCGCACCGCGCAGGCAACCTTAAACAATGCGGAACGAAAATACGGCTATGATCGCGAAAACACCCGTTATCATGATGCCCGCTATCGTCACGGAGCCGCGCCGCTCAGTGATTTATTAAGCGCGCAAAACGGTGAATTGGCGTCGGCGCAAGCTGTGTTGAATGCGCGTTATCACCTGCTGCAAAGCGAAAACCTGATTTACCGTGCCATGGCAGGGCGCTACCGTGTTAAAAGCACCCAAAATCCAAGCAGCCCATAAAGGCTGCCTGAACAATACAGATGTCGATTAAACTTGTTTTTTGTCGAAAATACCGTTAAAATCTCACGGCTTTTCATTTCGAGAAGCTGTTTTTTATTGAACGCTCGCACCGCACGACAAAGGGTGCTTTGCCGCAAGGTGAAGTTCTGTGTAGGCGGTGTTAGGTTTTAACCCTTTGAAAAGGATAGATAATGTCTCAAGTAACCATGCGTCAGATGTTGGAAGCGGGTGTGCACTTCGGTCACCAAACCCGTTATTGGAATCCGAAAATGGAACAATACATTTTCGGTGCGCGCAACAAAATCCACATCATCAACCTCGAAAAAACCTTGCCGATGTTCACCGAAGCACAGGACATCGTGCGCCGTCTGGCTGCCAATAAAGGCACGGTATTATTTGTCGGCACCAAACGCCAAGCGCGTGAAATCGTCAAAGAAGAAGCGGCTCGCGCCGGTGCGCCTTATGTCGATCAACGCTGGTTGGGCGGCATGTTGACCAACTACAAAACGGTCAAACAATCGATCAAACGCCTCGAAGAAAAACGTGTCGTTTTGGAAAACGCCGACAACAGCGGTCTGAACAAAAAAGAACTGCTGGATTTGCAACGCGAAGTGGACAAGCTGGAGCGTTCTTTGGGCGGGATTAAAGAAATGAAAGGTCTGCCCGACGCGATTTTCGTGATCGACACCGGCTACCAAAAAGGCACGATTGTCGAAGCGAACAAACTGGGCATCCCCGTGATTGCCGTGGTGGACTCGAACAACAGCCCCGACGGCATCAAACACGTTATCCCGGGTAACGATGACTCCGCCAAAGCCATCCGCCTCTATTGCCGCGGCATCGCCGATGCGATTTTGGAAGGCAAAGCGCAATCGCTGCAAGAAGTCGTGCAAGCCGTCGCATCGCCCGCAGCGGAAGAAGCCGCTGCCGCTGCAGAGCAAGCCGAAAACGCAGCCGAATAAGGCATGACACTAAGGGGCGGCAACGCCCCTTCTTCTGTTTCACAAGAACACATAAGGAATAATACTATGGCAGAAATCACTGCAAAAATGGTCGCAGATTTGCGCGCCGCCACCGGTCTGGGCATGATGGAATGTAAAAAAGCCTTGGTCGAGGCCGAAGGTAATATGGAAAAAGCCGAAGAAATCTTACGGATTAAATCCGGTGCAAAAGCCGGTAAGCTGGCCGGCCGCACCGCTGCAGAAGGCGTGATCGCCCATGTGGTCAATGGCAATGTCGGCGCCTTGGTCGAAGTGAACTGCGAAACCGACTTCGTCGCCAAAGACGACGGCTTCTTGGCATTTGCCACCGCCGCCGCCGAAGCAGTCGCCGCCGGCAATCCTGCCGATGTTGATGCATTGGGCAACACCAAAACCGCCTCCGGCGAAACGGTTGAAGAGATGCGTAAAGCGATCATCGCCAAACTGGGCGAAAACATGTCGGTACGCCGCTTCCAACGTTATGAAACCAACGATGCGATGACCGTGTACATGCACGGCGCAAAAATCGGCGTGATGGTCGAATACGCCGGTGACGAAGCCACTGCACGCGATGTTGCGATGCACATCGCCGCCACTCGTCCGCAATGCATTTCCGCCGATCAGGTTGATCCGGAATTGATTGAAAAAGAACGTCACATTTACACCGAACAAGCTGCTCAATCGGGCAAACCTGCCGAGATTGTTGCAAAAATGGTGGAAGGTCGCGTCAATAAATATTTGGCAGAAGTTACCTTGCTGGGTCAGCAATTCGTCAAAAACCCCGACGAAACCGTGGCACAACTGCTGAAAAGCAAAAACACCACCATCAAAAACTTCACCGCTTTCCAAGTGGGCGAAGGTATTGAGAAAAAAGTGGTGGACTACGCCGCTGAAGTGGCTGCTGCCGCTAAAGTGTAAGCAAAGCTTAAACCAGCAACGCCCTGCATTGGAGATGCAGGGCGTTTTTTATAGCATTCTTCTGTGGCGATTAAGCTGCAGCAAATGGCGATACCTCAAATCAATATTTTCTAAGCCGCCTATGCGGCGGTCAAGGTAATCATCATAAAACGTTCCAAACAATGCTTTTTCTAAGCCGCCTATGCGGCGGTCAAGTAAAAGCCCCGCTGATACTCGCCGACTTAATCTTTCTAAGCCGCCTATGCGGCGGTCAAGAAACCGCGCGATGGCATCTTGGTGCACTTGGATTTCTAAGCCGCCTATGCGGCGGTCAAGCCGAAGAACTGCTGCAACACGCTGCGGAGTATTTTCTAAGCCGCCTATGCGGCGGTCAAGGGCGAGTTAAATCGGCATACCACACGCCGTGCTTTCTAAGCCGCCTATGCGGCGGTCAAGTTTGAAGAATGATATAACAGGTTACTAAGCCGCTATACGACAAGCGTTAAGGCTGCCTGAAAGTATTTCGTTTTTTCTGTATGGCATTTATTGGTATATCGTTTGCCATATGCTTTTTCAAGTAGCGCTTGAAGTGGTTTTGATGCGCGTGGCGCATATCATCAGCCGTTGGTGATTATTTTACTCTTGGCCTCGCCGACAGGAATCGAACCTGTATTTCACGCTTAGGAGGCATGCGTTCTATCCGTTGAACTACGGCGAGTCGGATCAGTTAAGGCGTAAGACGGACTGTTGCGCCAGTTGCTGCAAGGTGTCGGTGTAAGCATTGGCGGGTAGGGCTTGCAGGCAGGCGCAGGCGGCATCGGCGGCGGCTTGGGCGTGTTGGCGGCTGTAGGCGAGTGCGTCCGATTGCATGATGTATTCGTGAATGCGCGGAAAATTGTCGCGCCGCGCATGGGTCAGGGCATCGCGCACCGCGTCGGCGGCTTGTGGCGAGCCGTGCTGCATCAGATAAATCAACGGCAGGGTGGCTTTGCCTTCGGCAAGATCATCGCCCAGATTTTTACCGATGTCTTCGCCGTTGCCGGCGTAGTCCAAAATATCGTCCACTATTTGAAACGCCGTGCCCATGTGCATGCCGTAGTTTTTCAAAGCGTTTTCTTGTTCGGGGGTGGCTTGGGCGAGAATTGCGCCGACTTGTGCCGCCGCTTCAAACAGTTTGGCGGTTTTGCTTTGGATCACGGTGAGGTATTCGTTTTCGGTCAAATCGGTGTTGCCGATGTTGATCAGCTGCATCACTTCGCCGGCGGCGATAATGTTGGTGGCATCAGCCATTACTTGCATCAATTTCATGCTGCCTGCACCGACCATCAACTGAAAAGCGCGGGTGTAGAGAAAGTCCCCGACCAGTACCGCTGCGGCGTTGCCGAATAAATTGTTGGCGGTAGCGCGTCCGCGCCGTTTGTCGCTTTCATCGACCACATCGTCATGCAGCAGGGTGGAAGTGTGGATAAATTCAACCATGGCTGCCTGACGGTACAATTCGTCCGCATCGTAACCCAATGCTTTACCTGCCAAAATCGCCGTTATCGGGCGCAGCCTTTTACCGCCCGCACCGATGATGTATTGTCCGATTTGTTCAATCAGCACGACTTCGGAGCGGACTTGTGCGGTAATCACCGCATTGACACGGTTAAGATCGGCGGGGAGTTCTTGGCGGAAATAGGGGATTTCGGTAAACATAAATAAGCTATGGATGAGAGGCGGGCGGATTATAACGTTTTTTATCGGGTTTGAATAATGCTTAACTTGCCAAAATCTTATGCACGATTTCGGCGGTGTCTTTGGATAAATCAGGTACGGCGGCGATGCGTTGCAGTTCTTGCCGCATTAAATCTTGATGGGTCGCATCAAGTTTCGGCAGTTTGGCAAAAGCATTGACCAAACGTGCCGCCAGCTGCGGATTATACGGGTCAATCGTGCGTACGGTTTCACCGAGCAAAGCGTAACCCGAACCGTCTGCGGCGTGAAAATGCGGCGTGTTGCGCGTAAAGGTCAAGATTAACGCGTAAACCTTATTCGGGTTTTCCAGCGAAAACGCAGGGTGGGAAAAGGCTGCCTGAACGTTATGCAAGGTATTTTGACCGTGTGAAGCGGCGATTAAGGCGAAATATTTGTCCAGAACCAGCGGATCGTCGCGGAATTTCTCGGCAAATTGTGCGAGCAGCAGCATCCGTTCGGGCGCGTCGCTGTGATTAACCGCTTGTAAAATGCCGAGTTCCTGCGTCATGTCGGTAGCCAGTTCGCCATATTTGAGCATGAAATATTGCATCATGTCGGGGTTGGCACGGAAGAGATAAGCGCGGCACAGATTCAGCAAAGTACGCACACCGGCTAAGGCGGGATCATATGCACCGCCGGTGTCGGGTAACTGTTGCCACACGCGGTCGCGGCAGGCAATCAGCGCGTTCAGGCAGCTTTCTACCACGGTGTCGAGCAGGGCTTCGCGTGCGCGAAACAGTAATAACGGGTCGATCGGCGCAAACAAATCCAGCAGTTCGTCTTCATTGGGCAGTTGCAGCATTAAAGCCGTGAAAGCGGGGTCTTGCGCTTGCGACAGCAATTGATTGAGGTTGTCGATCAAACCTTGATGCGCGGGCAAAATCCGCTCTTCGCGCAAGGCGGTAATGTTGGCGGCAATCGCGCGGCGATACAAAATCTGCGTACTTTCCCAGCGCGCAAATTCATCGGTGTCATGCGCCATTAACAGGCTGAGCTCTTCTTCGCGATAAGGAAAATCCAAGCGCACCGGCGCGGAAAAACCGCGCAGCAAAGACGGCACCACTTGCTCACGCACATTGTGCAGCACAAAATTTTGCTCGGCATGGCGCACAATCAGCACGGTTTCGTCCAAAGGTTCGGAATAAAGCGGCGCACCCTGCGCATCGCGCCCCGTCACCACGCGAAACGCAATCGCCTGACCACTTTGACCGAGCAGGGCGACTTTCAGCGGAATCATCATCGGCTGCTTGTCGCTTTGCCCCGGCGTGTCGGGAATACTTTGGCGCACGGTCAAAGTGTAAGTGTTTTCATGCACATTAAGGCTGCCTGAAACCTCTAGCAAAGGCGTGCCGGCTTGCGAATACCATAAAGCGAATTGCGATAAATCAAAACAATTGGCATCGGCCATGGCATTGCGAAAATCATCACACGTCGCCGCTTGCCCGTCATGGCGGCGCAGATAAAGCTGCAAACCGTCACGAAAGCCTTCTTCCCCAAACAATGTATGATACATCCGCACCACTTCCGCGCCTTTTTCATACACCGTCATGGTGTAAAAATTATTGATTTCGGCATAAGAATCGGGGCGAATCGGATGTGCGGTGGGTGAAGCGTCTTCCGGAAATTGCCGTGCGCGCAGCACATTGACATTATGAATGCGCCGCACCGCACGGCTGGCGCGGTCGCCGGAAAATTCCTGATCGCGAAAGACGGTTAAGCCTTCCTTCAAAGACAGCTGAAACCAGTCGCGGCAGGTGACGCGGTTACCGGTGTAATTGTGAAAATATTCATGCCCGATCACGCTTTCGATCGCTTCAAAATCCGCATCGGTGGCGGTGCGGGCATCGGCCAAAACGTATTTGGTATTGAAAACATTCAGACCTTTGTTTTCCATCGCCCCCATGTTGAAGTCGCCGACCGCGACCACCATGTAAATTTCCAAATCATATTCAAGACCAAAACGCACTTCATCCCAACGCATCGCATTTTTCAGGGAGGCTATCGCGAAAGCGGTTTTATGTTTGTCCGCCGCCGTGGTGTAAAAACGAATCGCCACTTTCTTGCCCGACATGGTGACAAACTCATCTTCAGTGCACGCCAAATCGCCCGCCACCAAGGCAAAGAGGTAACTGGGCTTGGCATAAGGATCAAGCCATTTGGCAAAATGACGTTTTTTGTCGATGTCGCCGCTGTCGATCAAATTACCGTTGGACAGCAACACCGGATATTTTTTCTTATCGGCAATAATCGTCGTGGTATATTTGGTCAAGACATCCGGACGGTCAAAGAAATAAGTGATTTTGCGAAACCCTTCGGCTTCACACTGCGTGAACAAGCCCGAACCGGAAGCATACAGCCCCATCAGGCTTTTATTTTCCTGCGGAAAAAGCTCAGTCTCCACGTCCAATACAAACGTCTCTTGCGGCACATTGGGCAAAGTCAAAGTTTCCCCGTCCTGCACATAATCCGTCGCGGCAAGCATATGCCCGTCTATTGCCAGCGACAACAACTTCGCCGAACCGTGCAAAACGCAAGCTGCGGCATTGCCTTTGGGCGTGATCACGGCACGCGACCGAACCACGGTAGCATCGCTCCCGATGTCAAACGTCAAATCAAGACGGTTAACGGTGAACGGTATGCGTTGATAATCTTTCAAATAATGCATTGAGGTCTGGGACATAACAAAAAAAGCAGATTGCCGAACAAGAAAAAACAATGATTGTAACGCGAAACATACTTTATTGGATAAAAGTTACTGTTATTGAGGTGTTGGCGCATGATCAATAATGCGGCAATTCCATCTATGAAGATATTGATGATTGTGGTAAAGGTGGACTCAAAAATGTATTTTTTTCGTTATGGAGAGTTCATGATTACTCTAAGCCGCCTATGCGGCGGTCAAGCAAAAGCGCAATGAGCGTACGCACTTGACGCATTTCTAAGCCGCCTATGCGGCGGTCAAGACACATATCTTGCGCTGGTGGGTACGGTGGTTTTTCTAAGCCGCCTATGCGGCGGTCAAGCCTGCCGCCACCGCCGACGAATTCGCACCGGTTTTCTAAGCCGCCTATGCGGCGGTCAAGACCTCGCCCGACTTCAGGCAGCCTTTCCCCACGTTTCTAAGCCGCCTATGCGGCGGTCAAGTTTTTACGGTTATGCTCGATCACCGTGCCGTTTTTCTAAGCCGCCTATGCGGCGGTCAAGACCGTGTGCATCTCTTTTATCCGCACGTCAAATTTCTAAGCCGCCTATGCGGCGGTCAAGTATGTCAACTTGATGACGCGGGATATTACATCTTTCTAAGCCGCCTATGCGGCGGTCAAGAACAATCCTCGAAGGGAAAAATAGACTCGATGTTTCTAAGCCGCCTATGCGGCGGTCAAGGTACAAAACGAGAACATCGGCATCCTCAACCCTTTCTAAGCCGCCTATGCGGCGGTCAAGTTGCCGATTCTCAAAACATGGGGTAAGGGACAAAAAAGGTGCTAAAAATCGCTGAAATGCTTATGTTGTAAGGA
>JAUNUS010000006.1 GCA_030538055.1 Neisseria sp. | reverse complement strand
TCCTTACAACATAAGCATTTCAGCGATTTTTAGCACCTTTTTTGTCCCTTACCCCTGAATTACTTTTCTGCCAGCAAACTTTCGACTGCACGTGCCCACGGCATGTAGTTACCGGCCTCTTTCCAATCGGCGCGACGAATGTCTGTTTTGCCGTTAAGGCAAATCATTTTGATATTGTCTAAACGATGGTTCAAAGTGTGGCGGTTTTCTTCGGAAAGCGGGGTGGACGGGGCGGTGGAGGAAACGGCATGACGCAGTAGTTCAAAGCGTACGGGTGTCATACGGGTTTGTGCATCGGGAAAGTTTTTACCCAATGGAACATGAATGCCACCGACATGCAGCGTCACCATTTGGGTGCCGTTGTTATATTGCTGTTCGTGTACCACGCCGCGTAATTCTCCCGTGAGCAAGGCGCAACGAACCGTATCGGGTGCGGGCTCAGGTAACAGCCCTGTTTCATACTCGGGATAGGGAGTTTTGTTTTGGGTGTGCAGCAATAAACTATGCGCCGCACCGTTGGTGCCAAGCAGCAAACGCTTATAGTCATTTCCCCATGCTTTGAATCCGTCCAGTGCGGATAATGCATAGGTGGTGGTTCTACGATACAGTAAGCAAGGAAACAGCATGGCGACATTGATTAAGGTCTGGCAATGCGGCATTTGTCGGTGGAGATCCGCGGCGATGGTGGCGGGTAATTTTTTATTATCGGGGTTGGGCGGCATCAGCCATGTTTGCTGTGTATCGTCGGTATGAGGTTGCACTTGATCCAGCCGTTGTAAAGCAGCTTGTACTTGGAGAGTCAGTTGCGGTAACAGATGCCAGAAAAAAATGTTTTCAGCCGCTGTAAATTTTTCCGGGCGGAATATCGGGTGTTGCGCCATGATTTTCTGAGTGATTTCTTGGCTTAACTCAGGCTTGGACAATTCTTTTTCTATGCCGGCAAAACCTTCTTCGGGTTTGATCGTGGCGATACAATCGGCGTGAATCATTTCATATAAATTATCCAATGAGGCGGCAAACTCTTTGGGCATCAGACTCAGCCAGTTGGCTTCACCTGAGAGTTTCCACACTTCTTCGCTGCGGGTTGCCACGGTTGCTTGGATTTCGGTGCTTGGGGCCTGAACTGTTGCCGCATCGACTTGAGCAGTAATGTATTCCCTGATTTGGTCTACGCGGTTTTGCACATTGTCCAACTCAGCAATGACAGCCAACAATAAGCGGCAGGCAAACGTCATCGCCTTGGCGTGGCAGTCGGCAATGTAATAGCGCTCCAAATGGTGTGCTGCATCGGCAACACTATAATTTTTTTGAATTTTCCGTCGTTCGCCCCGTCCGGCTTCTTGCCAGTTACTGATCGTGGTTTGATGCTCTTGCAGTAAGCTTTTGGCCAACTCGCCTTGTTGTTGGCGGCGATTACGACAAGCACTAAGACGGGTGTCGATGACGGCGACAATTTTTTGACCGATGTCCGGCATATGGGCCAAGCTGCATTTGCCTTCGCACCAGTTTTTAGCCAGTTCGCTTTCCATTTGCGCGACGATGCGTTGTGCAATAGCGGTCAAGCCGCTTTCATTAACCGCATAAAAAAGCTCGACACCTTGACCGCGAAACAATTTGCGGTAGACGTTTTCCAAGGAGCTTGCCATGGAGGAGATTTGCTCGTTCCATTCTGAGTCTTCGTCCACTTTTTCCAAGAAAAACTGCGCACGGCTTGCCCATTCGCGCTCAATCGAACTGTAAGTAACGCTGCGTGTGGCAAAAAAATCTTGTTCCATGGATAAAAAATCGGCATGCAGCAGCCATTTTTTATCACTAAAAAGCTCATTCACCCATAACGGGATAACCGGCTGGGCAGAATGCTCAGTGTCACCGGCCATACGTCCCAGCATATTAACCGTGATTTGGCGTGCCAGCAGAGTTTGCATTTTGTTGCGGTCAATACTGATCGCCAGTTCGGCCGTACGGAGAAAGAGGCTGCCTGAATCTTCCGTAGGTGCTTTAAATGCGACATTGGCTGAGGCCACGGCGGTATGAAAAATCTGACATGCGCAGCTTTGTTGTTCAGCGGCTAAAGAAGCATTGTCATGAAACGGGAACAGTGAAAATCTTGCCTGATGGGTTGTTGCGGTGTGAGCTTCAAGTAAGGTGGCATACCATGAGGCTGCCTGATGGTCGGTAAGCTTTTTTTCGTGATAAAAGAGATACACAAAAATATCGGCAACGGCGGACTCGTGGCGCAACATGGCCAGTAATTCCGTCAAAATGCCTGTATCGGCAGGTTGTGTGCCATCGCTGACAATATGAAAAGTTGGTTTGGCATCACTGTCCAACTTACCGATGAATTGTTGCACTGCTTTTTGTAAGGGTGCGGCGGCATGACGAAACGCCGATGCGTATAAGCGGCGACTGGTGTTGATGGCGGCAGTATGGGCAGGCAGAAGGTTTTGCCCGTGGTATTTTTGCAGCAGCTCCTCGCATTCGCCGCGTGCGAGTGTCAGTGATTTGTCCGAAAGGGAAAAACAGTGTGATGCAGGCAGAAAGGGCAGTTTGTCGATGGCATCGGCACGGCTGCGAAAATAAAACGAGCTGATGGGAGCCTCGGCGCTCAATGCGGCGACATCGGGCAATAAGCGTTGAACATGAGCCATGCATGCCGCGCCTGTTTGTGCCAATCCGATTATTGCGTGACTCACGCTATGCTCCTGCCGCAGTAGTTAATGTTTTTATTGGAACGCAGATGGTAGCAAAGAAATCAAGCGAATACCATAGGCGACGGAGAATTATCAAACTCATGAATTGTTTGTGCAGCTGAGGTTTTCAGGCAGCCTGTAAAACATAATGCAGCCATACGCCGACGAATAACACCAGACCGACGCGATTGTTGAATAAAAACGTATGAAAACACGCCATGCGGTCACGGCTGCGAATGCGGAAATACTGTGATAGTTGCATCACCAAAGCCACGCACCATGCCAGCCAATACACCCATGAAGCCTGTATCAGATAACCGGCAACCGCCATCAATACGGCAAACAGCACATGGAAAAACATCACCCATGCCACGTCATGGTCGCCAAAAGTCACGGCTGAGGTTTTGATGCCGATTTTCAAATCATCGGGCTTGTCGGCGATGGCGTAAATCGTGTCATAGGCCAATGTCCATGCAACATTGGCAAAAAACAGCAGCCATGCCAAGGGCGGCACGGTGCCGGCTTGGGCAGCAAATGCCATCGGAATGCCGAATGAGTAAGCCAGTCCCAAATAAAGCTGCGGTAGCGGAAAAAAACGTTTGGTAAAAGGGTAAGTGACCGCCAGAAACAACGCGGGCAAGCTCATCAGCCAAGTCAGGCGGTTCATCGGAATCAAACACAACATCGCCAGCAAACACAATACGACACACAGCGCAAAAGCCTCACGCGGCGTGACTTCGCCTTGGGCAAACGGTCGCATTTTGGTGCGCTCGACCGCGCCGTCGAAATTGCGATCGGCAAAATCATTGACCACGCAACCGGCGGAGCGCATCAAAAAGGTGCCGAGCATAAACAGGATGACCAAGTACCATGTGGGACGACCATTGCCTGCGATCCACAACGCCCACAACGTCGGCCACAGCAGCAGTAAAGTGCCGATCGGTTTGTCGGCGCGCATCAGGCGCAGGTAAACTTTACCGCGCTCCGTCCAAGATTTACGCATAGTAACGCTTCAATTCCGGTAAAAAACATTCAATCAACAGTAAATCGCCATCTTCCGCTGAAAAAACAGAGCGGCGCGAAGGGCGGTTGGTGGTGGCAAAACCCGCCACCAAACGGTGTTCCGGGGGCAAGTCGGTAAAAGCAAACGGGCTGCGTTGCAAATGATCCATGCTGCCGCCGAATAAACGGCCGCCTAAAGACTGCACGCCGCAATCGAGCGTTTGCCGCCAATAAGTGTCGTGCGGCAAACATACGCTGCGCGCACTGACCACGGGAATGTGGTCCAGACACAAACATACTTCGCGCACAAACACTTCATCACCGGCGCGTAGCGGTGTGAAAAAAGGCACTTCGTCGGCATCCAGATGCGACAAGCCCAGAAAATTCAAACGTACGGTAAACGACGCTGCTTGTTTTTTCAATTCGGCGGTGAGGGAAGTCGCGTACAACAATGTGTCGCGGTGTGGTTTGGCAGATAAATGATGCGGATTCATGAGTAGGAATTATAGCAAAGCGAGCGGCAAATGGTGACGGATAAACACGGTTGCCCAACACGCCAAGAGGACATCCGTTTTCAGGCAGCCTGAAATGTGATCGGCACGGCATACGGTAGTGCCGAAAAACCGGGACAGTGATAAGATGTGCTCATATGAACCGGCATGGCAGCGGGTCAAGATCTGTTGCATCACAAGGAGAAACACCATGGACGAAACATTAAACGGAGGCTGTCTGTGCGGGGCGATTCGCTACCGCGTGACGGTCAAGCCCGTCGATGCGGGCTATTGTCATTGCCGCGTGTGCCAACAAGCCTCCGGCGCGCCTTCGGTGGCATGGGCGAGTGTGCCGCGTGCCGCATTTGCTTACACCGCCGGCGCGCCGAAAATTTTTTCTTCCAGCAGCGCGGGACGGCGTGAGTTCTGTCCGCAATGCGGCACACAACTCGTGTTTTATTCGACGGAGCATCCCCAATGGCTGGATGTTACGGTGGCGAGTTTAGATCAACCGCAAGCATGTCCGCCCGCTTACCATATTTGGACCGACAGCAAGATTCCGTGGCTTGCAACCGATGATCAGCTGCCGCAGTTCGCCGATGGCGGGCCGGACGGGCAAGCTTAAGTTTTTTACAGGCAGCCTGCAAGATATCAACTGAATGCAATCAATCATGAACAAAACCATTTTACTGGCGAATCCGCGCGGCTTTTGTGCGGGCGTGGATCGTGCGATCAATATTGTCGAGCGCGCATTGGAACAATTCGGCGCGCCGATTTATGTGCGGCACGAAGTGGTGCACAATAAATTCGTGGTGGATAATTTAATCGCCAAGGGCGTGATTTTTATCGAAGAATTATCCGATGTGCCACCTGATTCGACCTTGATTTATTCCGCACACGGCGTGTCGCGTGCGGTGCAGGCAGAAGCGAAAGCGCGCGGTTTCCGTGTTTTTGACGCGACTTGTCCGCTCGTGACCAAGGTGCACCGCGAAGTGCAGCGGCTGGCGGAAAACGGTTACCAAATCATCATGATCGGACACAAAGGGCACCCTGAAGTCGAAGGTACGATGGGGCAGGTAAACGAAGGCATGTTGCTGGTGGAAACCGTGGACGATGTGGCGCATCTGCACGTGAACGACCCGACACGGCTGGCGCACGTCAGTCAGACCACGCTGTCGGTGGACGAGACGCAAGAGATTATTGCCGCGCTCAAGGCGCGTTTTCCGGAAATCAGAAGCCCGAGTAAGGAAGACATTTGCTACGCCACGCAAAACCGCCAAGACGCGGTGAAAGATTTGGTGAAAGATTGCGACATCGTGATCGTGGTCGGTTCGCCCACGAGTTCAAACAGTAACCGTTTGCGCGAAGTAGCGGCCTTGCGCGGCGTGGACGCTTATATGGTGGACAATGCCGGTGAACTGCAAGCGGCATGGTTTGCGGGGAAAAAGAAAATCGGCCTCACCGCCGGCGCGTCCGCACCTGAAGTTTTGGTGAGCGAAGTCGTCGCGACCTTGAATGAGTGGGGCTACCTGAATGTCGAACAGCTTTCCGGCACGGAAGAGTCGATTGTGTTTGTGCTGCCGCGTGCTTTGCGTGAGGGTTGCAGCGAATAAAGAATGATTTATCTCGATAAAAAAGCTCTGAAGTTTCAGAGCTTTTTGTTTTGAATACTGTTCAGGCTGCCTGAAAGTTATATCGTCTCGTTCGTTTTTTTCTGCGTTTTACCGTGTTTGAAGCCGTCCCAAATCAGTAAGGCTGCGCCGACGCAGATAAAACTGTCGGCGATATTGAAGGCGGGATAATAATGTTCATTCCAATAAAACAATAAAAAATCAACCACATGACCGTGGATTAAACGGTCAATCACATTGCCGATCGCGCCGCCGATCACCGCCGCCGCGCCGAGTGAGCCGATAAAGCCGAATTGGCGGGTCAGAATGGCATAAATCAGATAGGAGCAAATCACCACCGCCAGCAGCAGAAAAAAGTATTTCTGCCAACCGCCGGCACCGGCAAGAAAACTGAACGCCGCGCCCGGGTTATACACCAAGGTCAAATCGAAAAAGTTCGGGATAATATTCAGCCGTTCTCGATAGTCGAAATGACGCAGGATTGACCATTTGCTCAGTTGGTCCAACACAAGGGCGGTCAGCGCGACCGTGACATAAAGTGCCGCGTGGCGGCGGGAAATGGAAAGCATGGGATAACCGTAAAAAATCACATCAGCCGCATTGTACGGCGAAAGATTGGGTTTGCGGGTAATTTTCAGCAGGGTGAGGCTGCCTGAAAGTTAATGGTATCGAATCGGCACGCAATTGAGCTCAACGTTTTTCATACGACTCGCCCCAGCCGTGCATGGCGGCGATCACGGGCAGTAGGGTTTGACCGAGTTCGGTCAGCCAATATTCCACGCGCGGCGGCACTTCGGGATAAACCTCGCGATGCACGATGCCGTCTTGTTCCAGCTCGCGCAGTTGCAAGGTCAGCATGCGTTGCGAAATATCGGGCATCAAGCGGCGCAAGGCATTGAAGCGCACCGCGCCGTCACTTAAATGATGCACAATCAAGACTTTCCATTTGCCGCCGATGATGGCCAGCGTGGTATTGACCGGGCAGCGGTTGTGTTCGATAGAGGGATTTTCGGTATTCATTTTGATGGTATAAAAAATGTGCGTACTTTTAAAAAAGTTTGTACCCACTATAATAATGAGTAATGTTGATTTTGGCAAGTTATGGCTTTTGATTGCCTTTCAGGCAGCCTGAAGCTTCTTTGATGAATCAACAATGATTATTCTAGCGATATATTTCTACACACTATTTTCGAGGACACCACAATGAGAAAACTTCATCAGACTTATCGCGCATCGTCCCGTCACTGGGTGGGCGATGGTTTTTTTGTGCAGCCTTTGTTCTCGCATATGGGCGAAGATCGCGGCACCGATCCGTTTTTGATGCTGGATTATGCCGCGCCGCACGCTTATGCACCGAATGACGGCGCGCCGCGCGGGGTGGGGCAGCACCCGCACAAAGGTTTTGAAACCGTGACCATTGCTTACCAAGGTGAAGTCGCGCACCGTGATTCAACCGGTGGCGGCGGCATTATCCGCGAGGGCGATGTGCAATGGATGACCGCAGGTGCGGGCATCGTGCATGAGGAATTTCACTCCGAAGACTTCAGCCGTCGCGGCGGTACGTTTGAAGTGGTGCAGTTGTGGGTGAATTTGCCGCAGGCGCATAAAAACACGCCGCCGCGTTACCAGCATCTGCCCAAAGAAAACATCCCGAGCATACAGCTGCCTGAAAATGCAGGGCAAGTGCGCCTGATCGCGGGCGATTACGATGGCGTGCGCGGTGCGGCGGATACGTTTAGCGAATTAAACGTATGGGATATTGATGTGAACGCCAATCAATCCGCCACTTTCAGGCTGCCTGCAAATCATCAATTGTCGATGGTGATTTTGCGCGGCGAAGTGACGTTTAACGGGCAAGATACGGCCGGCGCAGGCGAGTTGGCCGTGTTTGAACACACCGCAGGTGCGGTGCAGGTTCAGGCAGCCTCCGAACCGGTCAAAATCCTGCTGCTCTCCGGCGTGCCGCTGCGCGAACCGGTGGTGGGATACGGCCCGTTTGTGATGAACACGCACGAGGAAATCCGCCAAGCTTTGAACGATTACCGCGACGGACGCTTTGGCGCGATTTAGAAGCTGCCGTCATGAGCTTCCAAGGCTTTTTAAACATTTTCAGGCAGCCTGTAAGACGTATGCCCGAATAGTTTGCTAAACTGAACCACAACTTTATTTTCACACACCACCAAAAAGGAAATCTTATGCAATACCTCAATAAAACCCTGCTCGGCGCAATGCTTGCCACCGCTGCCTTGACCGCGCAAGCCGCCGAATACACGCTGGACGCGGCGCACACCAATGCCCGTTTTTCGATTGACCACTTTGCCACCAGCACCAATCATGGCGGTTTTTATAACTTGACCGGCACACTGAGCTTTGACCCGAAAAAGCAAACAGGTGCGATTGATCTCACCATTCCGATGAGTACGCTCAACAGTGGTAACGCGGCGTTTGACGAGCATTTGAAAAGTGCCGATTTATTTCATGTCGAGCAATATCCGGAAATGCGTTTTGTTTCCGAAAAATGGCATTTTTCGGGCGATAAAGTGACGGCGGTAGAAGGCCAACTGACCTTGCTCGGCAAAACGCAGCCGGTCACGCTGCATGCGACCAAGTTCAACTGCTACAATAGCCTGATGCTGCATACCGAAGTGTGCGGCGGCGACTTTGAAACCACGATCGACCGTACCCGCTGGGGCATGGACTACCTGGTGAAAATGGGTGTCAGCAAAGAAGTGAAGCTGAATATCCAAATCGAAGCGGCCAGAAAATAAATTTCCCGACAGGCAGCGACGGCATGTGCTCGCCGCCTGTGATTGATCAATATTAAGGAGCGTTTATGAAGCTTTACTCCATGGCAGGTTCCTGCTCATTGACCGACCACATTGCTTTGGAATGGATCGGCAAGCCCTATGAATTTCGCCTGATGGCGCGCGAAGACTTGAAAACCCCCGAGTTTCTTGCGCTGAATCCTTTAGGCAGTGTGCCGTGTTTGACCGACGGCGATTTTGCCTTGACCCAAAACGTCGCCATTCTCGAATATCTGGACGATGTGTACCCCGAAGCCAATCTGCTCGGTTCGCAAGATATTCGCGATAAGGCCGAAGCGCGCCGCTGGTTGTCGTTTTGCAATGCCGATTTGCACAAAATGTTTGGGCCGCTGTTTGTGCCGGGACGTTTCATCGCCGACGAAGCCGTGCATCCCGCACTGCGCGCGCAAGCGGCGGAAAACGTCAAGCAACTGCTGAGCGTCGCCGATCATGCCTTAAACGGCAAAGAGTATTTAAGCGGTAAAAAAAGCGTTGCTGATGCGTATTTGTTTGTGATTTTGCGCTGGTATCTCGGCATGGAGTTTGATTTGAATATCTTCAAAAATCTGCCTGCTTTTGTAGAAAGAATGCAAGCGGACAAAGGCGTTCAGGCAGCCATGAGAAAAGAAGGCCTGCTGTAAATGTTTGCTTAGACGGCACGCGAAAAGGGACGCATGATGGCGTCCCTTTTTTGTTGATGATTGATACAGAAAAGATTTCAGGCTGCCTGAAAGCATAAAAAAATGCCCCGAAACTCAGGGCATTGCTTGAAGCGGAAATTACTGTTCGTTACCGCCTGCATCGGGTGTGGCAGGTGCCGAACCGCTACGGGCTTCGTGGTTCAGGGTGACGGCGCGGGCGGGGACGATGGTGGAGATGGCGTGTTTGTACACCATTTGCGTGACCGCGGAATTGCGCAGCAGCACCACGTATTGATCGAAAGATTCTACTTGTCCTTGCAGTTTGATGCCGTTGACGAGGTAAATCGACACCGGTACATGCTCTTTACGCAGTGCGTTCAGGAAAGGATCTTGTAACTGTTGTCCTTTATTGTTCATTTTGACTCCGTTTGATTGTCGTTATGGATTAAGGGAAGGCTTTCAAGCAAAAAGCCGAATGATTATAGCATTACTGTTTGGCTTTGCCTGATTTCTTTACACTGACCTGTCTTTTGGATTTTAGTTGCTTTTTTTCTTCTTTTTTGGCGATGCGGTTGCTTAATACCGCGCGGCGTAAGGGTTTTTTATCGGTTTGAGCTTTTTCGGCAAAGGGGTTTTCGCTCGATTGGTATTGGATGCGCAGCGGCGTGCCTTCGAGCGCGAACGCTTTGCGGAAAATCTGGGTGAGGTAACGAGTGTAAGCTTCAGGAACGCGGTTTAAGGCATTGCCGTGAATCACGATAATCGGCGGATTGGTGCCGCCTTGGTGGGCGTAGCGCATTTTCGGGCGCACCAGTCCGCTGCGCGGCGGTGCTTGCCGTTCGATCGCGCTTTGTAGGACGCGGGTGATTTTGGGCGTGGACATTTTGCTCATGGCGGCGCGGTAGGCTGCCTGAATCGAGGAAAAAAGCTCGCCGATGCCGCGTGCCTTGAGCGCGGAAATATAATGGAATTTCGCAAAATCAAGGAAATACAGCTTGCGTGCGATGTCGCGTTTTAATTCCTCGCGCCGTTCGGCGGAAACGCTGTCCCATTTGTTGATGGCGACCACCAGCGCGCGTCCTGCTTCGAGCGCGAAACCGGCCAAAGTCGCGTCTTGCTCGGCAATGTCTTGCGCTGCGTCCAGCACCAGCACCACCACGTTGGCGTCTTCGATCGCCTGCATGGTTTTGATGACGGAGAATTTTTCGATGGCTTCGCTGACTTTGCCGCGACGGCGTACGCCGGCGGTGTCGATGACGGTGAAGGGTTGTCCGTTGCGCTCGAAATCGATTTTTATCGAATCTCGAGTGGTGCCGGCTTGGTCAAACGCAATCACCCGTTCTTCGCCCAAAAGCGCATTAACCAAGGTCGATTTGCCGACGTTTGGTCGTCCGATCACCGCAAAACAAGGGTGGTGGGCGTGCTCTTCCGGCGGTGTATCGGGAAAATCGGTGAGGACTGCATCGATCAGCTCGCGCACGCCGTCGCCATGTGCGGAGGAAATCACCGCCGGTTCGCCCAAGCCCAGTTCGTAGAATTCTGCCGCCATCACGGCGCGATTCACTCCTTCGCCTTTATTCACCGCGACATAAATCGGCGCGCGGGCTTGGCGCAGGCGGTTGGCAATCAGTTTATCTTGCGCGGTCAGTCCGGTACGCCCGTCGGTGAGGAAAATCACCGCGTCGGCTTCGTCCACCGCCTGCATGGTTTGTTTGGCCATTTCAAACAAAATGCCTTCATCGACAATCGGCTCAAAACCGCCAGTATCGACCACGAGATAAGGTTTATCACCGACGCGTCCGTGTCCGTAATGGCGGTCGCGCGTCAGCCCGGGCATGTCTGCGACCAGCGCGTCTTTGCTGCGGGTGAGGCGGTTAAATAAGGTCGATTTGCCGACATTCGGACGACCGACAAGGACAAGGGTGGGTTTCATATATAGGATGATTGTATAGGGTGAGATGGTTTACAGACGTTACAGGCAGCCTGAAAAAAAGCTGAGACCTTTGCAAAAGTCCATAATGTGGATGCAGTTCGCGGAGATAGCACCGCAGGAAGCGCAGACATATCATGCAGATAGGCAAGATTCCGAGGAGCGCATCTCAAAGAAATGCGCCGCAGGATGGATTTTTGCAAAGGTCTCAGGCTGCCTGTAGCGGTTGCAAGCACGCTATTTTACGATCTGAGGCTGCCTGAATTTATTTTTTGCGTTTGTTGGTGGTGGTACGTATTTTGTTTTGTTCGTAAATCGGCATCACTTCCGGCAACATTTGACGAATCGATTCGATACGGGCGTTATTCGAGGGGTGAGTGGAAAGCAGGGTCACCAGCGCGTTATTGTTGTTATTGGCCGCATTCATTTTTTGCCATACGGTGATGGCGGCTTCGGGGTTATAGCCTGCCTGTGCCATTAAACGTACACCGCCGATGTCGGCCAAATCTTCCTGATAACGCGAAAACGGTTTGCCGATGCCGTAATCGGTGAGCAAGTCTTTCATCAGCCCGACCGAGTTTGTATTCCAGCCGGTTTTCGCGGCGACCGCTTGGGCGGTGTAGCCCGCGGCAACTTGAGTCAGGATTTGCTGACCGATGGCGTTTTTACTGTGTTCTTGCAAAGCGTGGGTCATTTCGTGACCGACAATCGCGGCGATCTCGTCATCGCTTAATTTCAACTTCTCCACAAGACCGGTGTACACCGCCATTTTACCGCCGGGCATCGCCCATGCGTTCAATTCGTCGGAGCGGATCACGCTCATTTGCCATTCGAACGGTACGCCGGTTTGGTTGGCCGCGTTGGCATGCGGCGTCATGCGGTTGAACACTTGATGCACGCGCCGTGCCGTATCGGAACGGGTGTCCAGTACTTGCTGGCTGCTTGCTTGGGAAACCACTTGCGAATAGCTTTTTTTCGCGCTTTCGTTGACGGTACGGGTGTCGTAACCGGCCAAATCGGCGACGGCAGTACAACCGGCAAGAACCAATACGGCGGAACACAGCAGTGCGCCGCAGATTTTTTTGCTGAATGTCATCATGTTGTCAATCCTCCTTGATATAGGGTCGCGCCGTGAAAGTATGGATTCCGTGTTTCAGGCAGCCAAAACAGCATCATAGCTGATGCGTCGTGATCTTACAATTTGCTTTTGGCTTCAATGAATTCGCGGGTCTGGTCGTTTTCAGGCAGCTGTTGTAAGGCTGCCTGAAACGCGGCGCGGGCTTCGGCTTGTTTGCCTTGGGCAAGGTAAATATCGCCTTTGAGTTCTTCCGCACGGGCGGAAAATTCGGGTTCGACCTTTTCGCTCAAGACGGCCAAAGCTTCGTCATATTTTTTCTGCTGCAAATACACCGTTGCCAATTGACGCAACACCAGCGCGTGCACCGCAGGGTCTTTTTGATGAGCGGCTAACCATTGCAAATGCTGTGCCGCTTCGTCGTATTTGCCTTGTAAAAAGGCATTACCGGCAGTGTTTAAGGTAGCTTGTGCGGTGGCGACGGTTTTGGGGTATTTTTGCTGCAAGGTTTGCAAAGCTTTCAGCGCGCCCGCCGTGTCGCCGCTTAAGGCTTTGGGCGTGAAATCGCTTGCCATCAAATCAACCGCTTGTTCGTTTTGTGCCGCGATGTGGTTTTTCCACAAAATATTGCCAAAGTACACCAGCGCGCACACCAACAATACCGCAAACACCCAACGTCCCCATGTTTTCCATGCGCGTTTGGCGTTTTCGAGTTCTTCCTGTTCTTGTAAATCCAATGCCATTTGTTTAAGCCTTCCATTGTTGTAATTGCAAAACTGCCTGTGCGGCAGGCACGGTCACTTGCCCGTGTTCGCCGCGTAAGTCTTTCAAAGTCACTTCGTCCGCCGCCGCTTCGCTTTCGCCGACAATCAAGCCGAAACGTGCGCCGCAAGCGTCGGCTTTTTTGAATTGGGTGGCGAGTTTTTGGTTGCTGCCGTGGGTCAAAACCGCAAAACCGGCGGCGCGTAATGATTGGGCTGCCTGCAATAATGCCGCTGCCGCCGCGTCACCTTGGTACATGGCGTACACCTCGGGTGCGGCATCGGTTTGCAGGCAGCCGTGTTCGTGTACCAAGAGCAATAAACGCTCGATGCCCATGGCAAAACCAATCGACGGCGTCGGTTTGCCGCCCAATTCTTCAATCAGACCGTCATAACGTCCGCCGCCGCAAATCGTGCCTTGTGCGCCCAGTTTGTCGGTGGTCCATTCAAACACGGTTGCATTGTAATAGTCCAAACCGCGCACCAGCCGCGGGTTTTCGACAAAAGCAATGCCCAAGGCATTCAGCAGGTTTTTCAGCGCGGCGTAGTGATGACGCGAATCTTCGCCGAGGAAATCCAGCAGACGCGGTGCGTTATTTGCCATGTCTTGCAGTGCGGGATTTTTGGTGTCGAGCACGCGCAAGGGGTTGGTGTGCAGACGGCGTTTGCCGTCTTCGTCCAAAATCGCTTCGTGTTGCTGCAGGTAAGCGACCAGCGCGGCGCGATGGGCGGCGCGTTCGTCACGATTGCCCAAGCAGTTCAATTCCAACTGCACGCAATCGAGAATGCCCAGCCGCTGCCATAAATCGGCGCACATGGCGATGATTTCCGCGTCGGTGTCCGCACCGGCAAAACCCAAAGCTTCCACGCCCAATTGATGAAACTGGCGATAGCGACCTTTTTGCGGCTTTTCATGACGGAACATCGCGCCCATGTACCATAATTTTTGCGGCGCATTGTACAGTAAATTATGCTCGACCACTGCGCGCAAACATGATGCCGTGCCCTCGGGACGCAGACTCAAAGATTCGCCGTAGTCGTCAAAAGTGTACATTTCTTTGCCGACGACATCGGTTTCTTCACCGATGGAGCGTACGAAGAGCGCGGTCGGCTCGATCATCGGCGTGCGGATAAAGCGGTAAGCGTAATCCTTCATCCAACGCGCCGCTTCGCGTTCGAATGCCTGCCAGAAAGCAGAGTCGATCGGCCAGTCTTTTTGGGCTGTCGGTAATAAATCGTTCATGCCTTTGACGGCTTGAATTTTACTGCTCATGAGTCGGTTTTCCTGTGGCTGCAAGTTTCAGGCAGCCTTTTATGTGTTTGAATCTTGATGTGAGCATCAAACTGCCTGTGTGAAGGGTGTAAGCCGATTCACACAGGCAGCGATGGAGTCGGTTGAAACGGCTTGCTTTGTGGTCACGATGGTTGACGTGCGGCTTTTTCGTCCAGACCGGAAATGTTTTGGCGGCGTTTCAGTTCCATCAGTACGTCTTCGGGGCGCAGGCCGTGGTAGGCCAAGAGCACCATGCAGTGAAACCACACGTCGGCAATTTCTTTAATCAGATGCAGGCGGTTGCCGTCTTTGGAGGCCATCAGCACTTCGCCCGCTTCTTCGATGACTTTTTTCAAAATCTTGTCTTCGCCGCCGTGCAACAGTTGCGATACGTACGACGATTCGGGTGCGGCTTCGCGCCTCACTTCCATCACGTCGGCAATTTCAGCCAATACTGCGCCCAAGCGCATTTTTTGTTCAAGCGAGTTATCCATGGTGATTCTCCGTCGGATCGGGTAAGAACAGGTGTGTCGGTTTCAGGCAGCCTGTTGACCGTTGGCGCCTGATTGCCGGTTCATTGTAGGCGGCAAGTGTTACGGGTGTGATGTGTTGTCAGGCTGCCTGAAGGTTTATTGACCGTAAATTTCTTCGCTACTTTTTAAGACGGCATCGCCGGTGTGCCAAGCGTTGTCTTGCCATACGCGGTAAAAGCAGCTTTCGCGTCCGGTGTGACAGGCGATGCCGCCTGCTTGTTCGATTTGCAATAATACCGCATCACCGTCGCAATCCAAGCGGATTTCGATCACGCGCTGCACATGGCCGGACTCTTCGCCTTTCATCCATTGTTTGCGCCGTGAGCGGCTGTAGTAATGGGCAAAGCCGGTGGCGACGGTTTGTTGTAATGCTTCGGCGTTCATCCATGCGACCATCAGCACGCGCTGCGTGCACGCGTCTTGTGCGATGGCGCAGACAAGGCCTTGGGCATCGAATTTGACTGCTTCGAGCAAGTTTTCGGATGAAGGCATCATGTTTTCTTTCGGCTAAACGGTCGGTTCTTGCGGCTGGTATTGGGTAAATTTGACCAGTTTGACCCGTTCGGCTGCATCTTTGACCGCTTTGTCTTCGAGGAAACGTTCGACTTGCTGCTGTTTAACGCGCAGCACGGCTTCGTTAAAGGTTTGGATGCTCTCGATGGCATAGTCGAGCATATGCAATGTTTCTTCAGTCAAGTGGTCGATGGCGGCTTCTTCGAGGTACATCGGGTTTTTGTTGTCGATGAGCAGGCGTGATTTGAACAATACGCCATCGCCTACCAGCGACGGTTCGACGGCGGTGATGCCTTTGGCGATCAATTCTTCCGGTGTGGCGCGTGCCAGCAGGTATTTTTTACGCCCTTCGACTTTGAATTTTAAAATAATGTATTCGTAATAACGGATGTAAGAAAAGCCTTTGGCTTCGGTATAAAGCAGATGACGCACCGGTTTTTTGTAGCGCGCCATGATTTGCAAGGCGCTGAAATAGAGCGTTTTGGCGCCGGCATTGGTGAAGTTGCGGGCAAAGAGGCGGTAATTGACCTCCAAATACTCACGATCGCGCATCGGGAAGCGGTAAATTTTTTCTTCGGAACGCAGTTGCGTGATGCGTTGTTCCAAGGTCTGGTTGACCGACTTTAAATCACGGACGGCGCGGTTGAGCTCTTTGAGCATGACCGCCTGATCTTTTAATTCAAAAAACGTGCCGAGGTATTCGGGACGATAACCTTCGGTCGGTTGATCCGGAAATTCGATCAGCAATTGTTTGTTGTAAAGCGGACGCGCGTCGGGGTTGAGCAGCCATTGTTTGACCGCCGAGACGACTTTGGGATCGGCATTATCGCCCTGTTTATACAGGTAGCCCGCCAAGGCAATCAGAATTTCCGCCTCGGGCGCGGCATAGTGTACGTCCAAGATCCGATAAAGGTTAATCATATTGTGTCCTTATGTGGTTCAGGCTGCCTGAAACGTTTACAGCCGTACCTCGATGCCCGCAGCGCGCATGGCTGCTTTGGCTTCGGCAATGCGTACTTCGCCGAAGTGAAAAATACTGGCGGCCAATACCGCATCGGCGTGGCCTTGCAGCACACCGTCGATTAAGTGTTGCACATTACCCACACCGCCGGAAGCAATCACGGGGATGTCGGTGGCGTCACTGACCGCACGGGTCAGGGGCAGGTTGAAGCCGATTTTGGTGCCGTCGCGATCCATCGAAGTCAGCAGAATTTCGCCTGCGCCGCGTTGTTGCATTTGCACCGCCCATTCTACCGCATCAATGCCGGTTGCCTTGCGCCCGCCGTGGGTGAAAACTTCCCAGCGGGTGTTATCGGCATTGACCGCTTTGGCATCAACCGCCACTACGATTGCTTGCGAGCCGAAAAAATCGGCGGCTTCGTTAATCAATTCCGGACGGGTAATCGCGGCGGTGTTGATGCCGACTTTATCCGCGCCGGCATTGAGCAGTCGCCGTACATCGGCCACGCTGCGCACCCCGCCGCCGACGGTTAACGGAATAAAAACATGTGCCGCGATTTCTTCGATCACGTGCACGATGGTGTCGCGATTGTCCGAGCTGGCGGTGATGTCGAGAAAGGTCAGTTCGTCCGCGCCTTCGTCGTTGTAGCGTTTGGCGATTTCTACCGGATCGCCCGCGTCGCGCAAGGAAACAAAATTGACACCTTTGACCACACGGCCGTTGTCGACGTCTAAACAGGGAATAATGCGTTTTGCCAACATAAGTTCAGGCTGCCTGAAAGTTAAAATAAAGAGTTGATCGAATTGGTCGGTTGCAAGGGCTGCGGCGCGGTGTTGATCGGCAGCAGTTCTTGTTCGGGCGCTGCCTGCCACAATTGGCCTTCGTGCGGCGAATAGTCAATCACCGCGGTACCGTCTTGAATGGTATATGGAATCTCTTGCGGCGGCGGTTCGGTGTGGTAGGGTTCGCGGATGGCATCCGAGCCGTCGAGCCATGCCAAAGTACGTAAAGTGCCCGCTACTTGCGGTTTTTTTCGGTGCAGGTCAGGCAGAACGGTTTGCCGGGTTTTTTCAGCAGCGACTGCAGGCGCGTCATGTCGATGTGCGCGCCGTTGTTTTGCGCCCAGTTTTCCAAGGCAAGCGTCAGGTGCGACAGGCTGTCGTCTTTTTGTTTGTACGGATTGGTGTAAACGGCCAACCATAATTGACCGTCATCGTCTTGGTTTAAAGCGTAACGCTGATAAATCACCGATACGGGCGAATCCGAATCCACAATGTCGGCGAATTTCAAGGCGCTTTCGCTTTTCATGCGCACGCAACCGTGACTGCGCCAGCCGGGTACGCTGGAAGGCGCATTGGTGCCGTGAATGCCCAAACCGAGCGAAGGATCACCGAAGCGTACAAATACCGGACCGAGTGGATTGTCCGGTCCGGGCGGAATCGAGGTGATGGCAGGCAATCCTTGCTGCGCACGTTCTTTTTGAATGCTCAGCGGGATGCTCCATGTCGGTTTATAGGCTTTGTTGCGGATGGTATACTCGCCTAATGGTGTTTGCGTACGGTTTTTGCCGACCGCAATCGGGTAAACGTGACGCACTTCGCCGTTTTCAAACAAGAAAAGGCGCAGTTGCGGGATATTGATCACCACGTGCTGTCCGTAATCCGCCACGGCGAGGTCCGGCAGCAAATCTTGGGCACGCGCAACGCCGACTGCAGACAGCAGGCACAACAAGCTTAAAAATGCGTGTTTCATGGGCTCAATGTTTAAGTAAAAATATCGACAATCTGAAGATTATAGCGTTTTTAGCGAAAATTTGATGCAAACCCTACAGAAAAATGCCCGTTTGCCGCAGTAGCGAAGAGCCGAGCATCAAGCCGACAACCGAAAACGTTGTCTAAAAACAACAAATCATACGACAATGCGCCTGTTTCATTTCTTTCAGGCAGCCTGAACCTAAAAAATCATGACTTCTTCTGCAGCAACCTTACTCACGATCAATGGCTTAGATGAAAACGGACGCGGCGTCACCCGTTTGGACGGAAAAGTGTGTTTTTTATCGAATGCCTTGCCCGGCGAAACCGTCACCGCCTTTCGCATACTGAAAAACAAAAAACAATACGTCATCGGTGAAGCCACGGCTATTCGCCGAGCTTCCGCAGTACGCACCGATCCGCCGTGTCCGCACTTCGGTGTCTGCGGCGGTTGTTCTTTGCAACACATTGATGTGCGCGCACAGGTGGCGATGAAACAGCGCACCTTGGAAGATGCTTTGCAACACATCGGTAAACTCAACCCGCAAACCGTTCTACCTGCGATTTACGGCAGTGGCAGTGCTTATCGTTTTCGTGCGCGGATGTCGGTGAAACACGTCGCCAAAAAAGGCGGGGTATTGGTCGGTTTTCATGAAAAAGCCTCGCCGTTTATCGCCGATATGCGGCAATGCATCATTATGCCGCGCCATGTTTCCGCTTTGATTGTGCCGTTGCGCGAGATGATTGCGCGACTGTCGATACGTGATCGTTTGCCGCAAATCGAATGGGCGGTCGGCGCGCACCTGACCGTGATGGCTTTTCGCATCATGGATGCTTTAAGTGAAGACGATCAGGCGATTGTGCGTGCTTTTGTTGATGAGTATCAAAGCGATGAGTATCCGTTGCAGTTATGGTTGCAACCGGGTAAAGCGGATTCGCTGCAGCCGTTTTACCCTGAGCACATGCCGCAACGCCTGTCTTATCTTTTGCCCGAATTCGATTTGGAAATGCCGTTTCATCCCACCGAATTTACACAGGTTAATCCTTACATTAACCAAGTGATGGTGTCGCGGGCGATGGCGTTGCTGCAACCGCAAGCGGGTGAGACGATTGCCGACATGTTTTGCGGTTTGGGTAACTTTTCTTTACCGATTGCCCGCCGTGGTGCGCAGGCCATCGGCGTGGAAGGCTCGGAAGCCCTGGTGCAGCGTGCGCGCGAGAATGCTGCGTTCAATGGATTGGCAGAACAGTGTTGTTTTCAGGCAGCCGATCTGTTCCGGCGCGAAGAGTTTGATTTGCAACGCTGGGCAGCCTGCGACAAGTGGCTGATTGACCCGCCGCGCGACGGTGCATTCGAGCTCGTTAGCGCGTTAGAAAACAATCAAAATCCGAAGCTTATCGTGTATGTATCTTGCAAACCGGCGACTTTGGCGCGCGATGCGGAAGTTTTACAGAGTAAAGGATTTGTATTGCGCTCCGCCGGGGTAATGAATATGTTTCCACACACCGCACATGTCGAATCAATTGCGGTATTTGAAAGAAAATAGTTGTAACATATATAGTGAATTGTGTTAAAGTTGGCAAAATAAATGCGTTAAGGAAATTTAAAGCGGTACCCGGCCATAGGTTTGTTATCTTGATGGTCTATGGTGTTAATACTGACCTTGCGTCAGAGTAAGCTTGAGGTTTTCTTAATAAAAAGCACTTCTTGGTTATTAAGGAGCGGAAAATGGCAGTGGTTTTATACGACGACGGTCAGCATAAATGCATAGCATTTACCGAGCTGGTGCAAGGCGAAGGGGTTCAGGCGAACCAATTTGCCATTTGTCATAACGGTGACGGCATGTTGCTTGATCCGGGCGGTAACTTGACTTATAAGCATTTGCTGGCGGAAATGGCCAATTATTTTTTGCCGTCACGTCTGAAATATGTTTTTGCCTCGCATCAAGATCCGGATATTGTCGCGTCGGTCAATGGTTGGCTATTGATCACTGATGCCAGTATTTTGGTTGCATCCGAATGGGAGCGGTTTATTCCGCACTTTTGCTTGAAAGGTGCGACCGTCGGACGTATGGTGCCGATTCCTTATGAAGGTATGGATATTGAATTAGGCGGTTCGCCCTTGAAGTTGGTGCCCGCACATTATTTGCACACCATTGGTAATTTCCAAGTGTACGACCCGATCAGTAAGATTCTGTTTTCGGGTGATATTGGCGCCTCACTGGTATCGGGTGAGGAAGCAGGCCAAATCTGGACGGACTTTGACGAATTCTTAACACGCGGTAGCGGGCAAGGCTTTCATCAGCACTATATGTCCGGTAATAAGGCCTGTCGCGTTTGGGTGGATGCGGTACGTAAACTGGATATTGAGTGGATCGTGCCGCAGCACGGTTCTTCGTTCAAAGGCAAGGTGATGGTGAATCGCTTTTTGGACTGGTTTGAAAACTTGGAATGCGGTTTGGATTTAATGAAGTAAGTCGGATATTCCGCTGTGTTAAAGCGTAAACTGATTTATTAAGATTTAAGAGAGGGTTATTTTGGATCCATTGATGATAGGCGGACTGGTGCTGATTGCAGTGTTGCTCGTCATACTGCTGCGCGGCAAACGTAAACAGCAAGCAGCTGATGATGCTCCTGTTTCTGTGCCGCGTCAAAAAGCAGCGCCGCAAGCCCCTACCCATATGCCGCAACCTGCCGCACAAACCATGGCGACAGATGAAGAGACTGATGATGACGTTAAGATTGAAAAGACGTTTGAGCTCAGTGATGTCGGTTGGGATAGCGGGCAGGCAGCCGAAGTTTCGGTTGCTCAAGTAGATGACCTGACCGAGTATAAAGTATACAAACAGTTCGGTTATTATGATAAAGCTGCCAAATCGTTAAGCAGTTATCTTGCTTTGCGCGACGAAAAACCCAAAGAACTGGTGTTTGAGTTGTGCGGTCTGTATCTGGAAACGGGCGAGCTGGATAATTTTGTAGAGAGTTTGGATGATTACCACACACTTTTCTCGCGGGAAGAGTTGGAAGATGTGGTGAAAATGGGTTTTGAACTTGAGCCGAACAACCTTAATCTGCGGGTTTTCGCCGAGAAGAATTTAGGCTGGGGTGTTGACGAGGTTGCTAAAAATATTGTCAAAGAAGACAGTATGGAGTTGCCGGTGTTGGATCAGCCCTTGGTTGATGAAGACATTCAAAATACTTTTCAAAGTGGTCGTCAAAGTGCGCGCGCTGCTTATTTTTCCCGTTTGGATAATGCCAAGCAGTTGGTGCAGGGTTTTGGTCGTATTTTTGGTATCAATCCTGAGGAGCGGGATACCATTATCGCCTTTTCTTCAGAAGAAAAGGCAGTGCGGCTGTTGGGTAAAGAAATCGGTTATGTTCCTGCCGTCAATCTCTATAATCGTGCTTTTCCCCAGGCAAAACGCCCGGCGGCGATTATTATTGATGCCTTGAATTTAGATTATCAGCATCGCAACATTGACAATTACGCCGAACATCTGTGGAATCTTTATTCCGTGTTGGGTCGCTATGGGCGCTTGGTGAAAGAGCGTATGCTGGGTTGGGGCTATGCTTTAGGGCAGCACCCTCTGTTTGCTGAGCTGGAGAGTGCGCCCAATGAAGTACGCTTGCGTGAAATCGGCATTGCTTACGGTTACGTTAGCGACAGCACCAGCAGCCTTAAGGCAAAAATGTTGCCATTGGTGACGGAAAACATGGAGCAAAAAGCAAAATACGCTACCAGTGAAGTTGATGAGGTATTGCAGGAAGCCGAAGCGCAACTGATGTACGGTCAAATCGAAGAGGCGATGGGTACTTTGGAGGAGGGTGTGTTTGCACACATGAAAGAGTCGCAACTGTATTCGATGCTGCTGGATCTGTATGAGCGCTCCGAAAGCTGGCGCCGATTCGAAGACTTTTCGGTTAAAGTGCGCAGTGCCGGGGTAGATCTGCCGGAAGAAGTTGTGGTTGCTTTGAGTCATTTGACGCAAAGAATAAGTGAGAGAGGGGCAAGATGAGTACGCAATCCAAATCCCCAGCCATCAACGTCCTATTGGTCGGGATGGATGAAAAAAAAGCGGCGGTATTTCGCATGGCATTCAAAATGCATGCCGCAGTTCGTTATGCCATTATCGACGCCGGGTCGGGAGAAACCCCGCAGTTGGCGATTGTTGATGTGGATGGCATCGAAGGTATGCAGGCATGGCATGGTTTCGTGCAGGAATATCCTGATTTGCCGGGTATTTTAAGTTCGTTAAGTGAGCCGGACTTTGCGGTACCGTATTTGGCCAAGCCTGTTAAAATTGAGAATTTGTTTCCGTTAATTCGTGCGGTCATGAAAGGCGAAGGTGTTTTTAATCCTGTTGCCAAGCAGCAAGAACGAGCAGCAGCGGAAATGGTTCGCCAAGAGAAAGTACAGGCGGAGAGCAAGAAAAAGAAAGATACACCGGAAGACCAGCAATTCGTGGTCAGAAAATTCCAACGCAAAGAACAATTGCCTACCGCCGGTATCGCTCTGTTTGATGCTGAAGCTGGTTTATTGGGTGCATTGCGTGAAGCGTGCCGTCAAGATAAAGATGTGGCTTTGGTGTATCAAAGTAAACCTCTGCTGGTGGTTTTCCCGTCTATTCAGAAAATCTTGCTGGCAGTGCCGCCTGAAGATTTGCGAAGTGTGTGCGAAGATGATGCAGCTCAGGTTGAGATGAAATATATTGCCGACAACCCTGCGTGGCGCAGAAATGCCAAAGTCAGTTTTGAATCGTGTTTGTGGCAATTTGCAGTGTGGACAGGGCAAGGTCGTTTGGTCGCGGCCATCACGCCCGATACTTTGATGAGATTGAAAGGCTGGCCGAATTTGACACGGTTGGCGCATATTTCGGATGCCATGCGTTTGTCGGCATTCATGACCCAAACCACAGCGAATTTGCATATTTTGTACAAAATTTTGCGGGTAGAGTTGATTGATTTGCTGAATTTTGTTTCGGCAACTTATATGGTCGGATTGTTGACCACCGATGCACAAACCATTCAATCGCTAGCTGCATCACAAACTGCCCATGCAGACGAAAAAGTGCAAGGTAACGGTTTGCAGGAAGATGGTATTGTGGTTCGTCAAAAATACAAAGCACAATCCACGGGCATGCTACAGCGATTGATGAGTCGTTTGGCAGTCAAAGAGTAAGGAAGGGAACATGATAGAAAGTAAAATCATTTTCACGGGTCCGGTCGGTGTAGGTAAAACCACCGCCATTGCAGCCATCAGTGATGAACCGCCGATTCGTACCGATGCGGCGGCTTCCGATATGACATTGGCGCGCAAAGGGCATACCACCGTGGCAATGGACTATGGTGTTATTCGTTTGGATGAAGAAACCAAAGTTCATTTGTATGGTACCCCGGGTCAAGAGCGGTTTGATTTTATGTGGGAGATCCTGAGTACCGGTGCTTTGGGATTGGTATTGTTGCTGGACAATACTCGACCTAACCCCCTTAAGGATTTAGAGTTTTTCTTGGATGCGTTTAAAGATCTGTTAAGTTATGCGCCGGTTGTCATCGGTGTGACCAAAATGGATTTAAAATCATCTCCGACTATTGGTGTATACCAACACTTTCTGGCTGAACGCAAGCTGAATATTCCGGTGTTTGAAGTGGATGGGCGCGAGCCTAACGATATCAAACACTTGGTGGTGGCACTATTGTTTTCGATTGACCCCGGACTAGAGGCATAGGATTCTATGGAAACCAGTCTTTCTTTACAAACACAACTGTATCCGAAAATCACTCCTGCCGGAGCGTATTATGCGGTGTCCGGCTACCAGCCGAATCCAAGCAGAGCGTTGCTGCACGGCATTTTGAAGATGGAGACGCCTAAAGCTGTCAATCGGGAAGCATTGGCACAATGGACGAATACGGAAAATTACGATACGGCACTGAATTTATTGTATCGCTTGCAGCGTTTAGAGTTTCTGTACGGCGAAGAAGCGCCGACTGTTGTCCCGCAAACCGATTTGGAAAACCGTTTACCGACAATGTTGGGTAAACTATCGGATACCGGTAAGGCCTTATTGGCGGATGACAACGGTCTTTATTTCGCTACGGCAGGCTTCCATCATGAGTCTGCAGAGGAAGTGGCAGCACTGGCCGGCGAAGTGGCGCGTTTATCTGAGCAGCATGCTTTATTGATTAAAAACAACTTGAACATCAATCAAAACTCATGGGCGATTTGCGATCCGTCGGGACGCAGTGAAATGGCATTTTTTCCATTGTATTTTGGCGATGTCAAATTGATTTTGGTGGTTGGCGGTAACCCGCAACTGCAAAATGATGATTTTGTGGAATTGATACAGGTATTGTATCGACGTTACGGTGGTTAATCTGTTCCCTGCGGAGTAGATGAATTTAATTTATTTTTTGGAGAGTAAATATGCGCGAGCAAATGCTTAAATCCATTTTGAGCGACTTGAATGGTTCTTCCGCAGACATCGAAGCGTCTGCCATTATTTCTGCTGACGGTTTAACCATGGCGGCGTTGTTGCCGCAAGATGTGGACGAAGACCGTGTAGGTGCGATGGCGGCTGCCATGCTGGCTTTGGGCGAGCGTACGGCGCGGGAATTGCATCGCGGCGAGTTGGAACAGGTGATGGTCAAAGGATCGCAAGGTTATATTTTGATGACCCACGCAGGTACCGATGCCGTATTGACCGTGATTGCGCGTGAAGGTGCGAAACTGGGCTTGATTTTCTTGGATGCCAAACGTGCAGCCAGAAACATTACTGAGATTCTGTAAACGAGCTGTATGATGGTGTCGGAGCAGTCGATTTCCATTGAATCGCTGTTCCCTCTTCTATTGCTTACCATGTTTGCGCAAACCCAAAAGCTGCCTGAAATTGAACAACCTTAACGGTTGAACCACTGAATATAAGTGTGGCTGAGGACTGAACCCTGCAATAATGCAGGGCTCAGTCCTTTTGGTTTGGGTTGAACATTGCGCTGATGATGGTACAACATTCACATTGCTTTACCGCGGCAAAACGTCTCATACAGTAAAGTTGGCGTCTGATCCAAAGCAGCCCCTGCGGCGTATTTTATTGCGATGTATGCCTCGTTGATGCGCTGGTTAAGGCCGACACATCCGATGGTATTGTTGAGAGAAATATTCGCATTAGAGCGTGTTGCAAAAATCTTGAGTTGCCTTCAATTGGCATAAAAAACAGCACCTTTGCAAGAAAGGTGCTGTTGTCTATTCAGGCAGCGTATAGAAATGCTTGCCTGAAACGAATCTTACATCAGGCCTGCCAAGTGTGCCGAGTCTTGCGCAATCATCAGCTCTTCGTTGGTGGCGACGACCATGGCCAGCGGGCTTTGGCTGGAAGTAATGATGCCGCTGTTGCCAAAACGCATTTCTGCGTTCAGATGATCATCAATTTGCAATCCGAGAAAACCCAAATAACCGATGACGGCGGCGCGCATGTCTTTGGCATTTTCGCCGATACCGCCGGTGAACACCAGCGCATCCAAGCGACCGTTGGCAACCGTCATGGCGGCAATGTATTTGGCAAGGCGGTACGCAAAAATATCCAAGGCAAGACGGGCACGTTTATTGCCGGTTTGGGCGGCTTCTTCAACCATGCGATAGTCGTTGGAAACGCCGGAAACGCCTAACAGACCGCTTTTTTTGTTGAAAAGCTCATTGATTTGATTGACATCCATGCCGGTTTGCTCGTGTAAGAAGGAAAACACGCCCGGATCAATATCGCCGCAGCGTGTGCCCATCATCAAACCTTCCAATGGGGTCAAGCCCATACTGGTATCGCGCGACTTACCGTCCAGTACCGCGCTGATCGATGCGCCGTTGCCCAAATGCGCAATCACCAATGAGAGATTGTCTTCGGGGCGATTGAGTATACGTGCCGCTTCACCGGCGATGTAGCGGTAGCTGGTGCCATGCATGCCGTAGCGACGCAAGCCGTATTGTTCGTAGAGTTCGTATGGCGTGGCGTAAGTGTAGGCGTGCTCGGGAATGGTTTGGTGAAACGCGGTATCGAATACCGCGATGTGCGGAATATGATGAAATACGTTTTGTGCGGCGTGAATGCCGAGCAAGTGCGCCGGATTGTGCAGCGGGGCAAGGGTGATGCATTTTTCGATGTCGTGCAACACGGCGTCGTCAATGATGACCGATTCTTTAAAGCGTTCGCCGCCGTGTACCACGCGATGTCCGACTGCGCCGATGCGTTGGTCGAGATTGTGTGCGGCCAGTGCTTCCATCAAAGCTTCAATCGCGCCGGTGTGGTGCGGTTTATGCGAGAGATCCTGCACTTCTTTTTCGTCGTTGTATTTGAAAGTGATGTAGGCATCGGGCAGGTTAAGTTTCTCCGCCAAGCAGCTTAACAAGACTTCTCCTGTGTGGTGGTTCAGTACCGCGCCTTTGACTGAAGAGCTGCCGCAGTTTAATACCAGTATCAATGAATTTGACATATTTTTCCTTTATTGGTTAGGTTGCAGTGGTTATAAAGCAAGCTGCCTGAACGGGTGCAAAACTGCGTTTGCTTACTGTGCAGGCTGCCTGAATGCTTATTAAGTCATGGTGGTTAATGCACAAAATAAGTGCGCGCACCGCTGAAGCGTTGCGCGTAATAGCGTTCGTTTAGGTGGTTGGTACGAATCACGCTGCGGCTGTTGGGCGAGTGAATAAATTGCCCGTCGCCGATGTATAAACCGACGTGCGAATAAGTGCTGCCGTTGGTATTGAAAAAGACCAAGTCACCGACACGCAAACGGCTTTTATCGATGTTGATGCCTGCCGCCGCCATATCGCGTGCGGTGCGCGGCAAGGAAACGCCGAGTGCGCTTTTGTATAAATATTGCACCATGCCGCTGCAATCAAACCCTGTGTTGCGGCTGTCACCGCCGTAACGGTACGGCGTGCCGACCAAACTCATGCTGTGCAACATCAATTCGGGTGATGCGGCAGCGTGGGTGACGTGCATGATGCGAACAGGCGCCACGGTGCTGCGTGTCGGTGTGGTTGCGGTGCGTGACGGCGACTTGGGTGCGCCGGCGCAGGCCGTCAGCAGCAATAAGATGAGCACGCGAGCTACCCATTGTTGCCCTATTCGCATAGACATTCGTTCCCATTAATTTACCAAAACGAGTAAAGATACCACAAACAAAGCATTTACAAAACAAGAAAAAAACAGTACAACCTTTCGCACGATGAATCCTCTTGAGAAAACACATTTATGCAGAGCAGCGAACGACTGTCCAAACGCATGGCGCATTTGGGTTTGTGCTCCCGTCGCGAGGCGGACGGCTACATCGAGCAAGGCTGGGTTAAGGTCAATGGACAGGTGGCGGTGCTCGGTCAAAAGGTCACGCCTGCCGATCGTATCGAGCTGGCACCGCAAGCACGGCGCAGCATCGGCGGCAAGGTGACGGTATTGCTGCATAAACCGGTCGGTTACGTCAGCGCGCAGGCGGAAAAAGGTTATCGCCCTGCGGCGGAGTTGATTGGAGCCGATAATTATTTTTCAGGCAGCCACAATGTGCCGATGCCGAATTTACCGTTGCGCTCATTGGCACCGGCAGGGCGGTTAGACATTGATTCCACGGGTTTGCTGGTGCTGACGCAAGACGGGCGGATTGCTAAAAAAATCATCGGCGAGAACAGCAGCATCGATAAAGAATATTTGGTACGCGTGAGCGGAAATCTTTCGCCCGAAGGTTTGCAATTGCTTAATCACGGCTTGAGTTTGGACGGAGAAAAACTGTTGCCGGCGCAAGTTACCTGGCAAAACCGCGATCAACTGCGCTTTATCCTGCGCCAAGGCAAAAAACGTCAAATCCGCCGTATGTGCGAACTTGTCGGTTTGCGCGTAGTGGGTTTGAAGCGCGTACGCATCGGCAAGATCAGGCTGGGTGATTTGCCTCAAGGCAAGTGGCGGGTGTTGCAGGAGCATGAGCGGTTTTAGCGAACGCAGCCAAAGCATTTCCTGCTTGAGATGAATCGCAGTAAAATAATGGTTTTTACGGTGCAAAGGTAAGCATGATGTCAGCAATCAGTTTGAAAAAAATCTATTCCGGTAAAGTGCGCGATTTGTACGAAATTGACGTGCAACGCATGTTGATGGTGGCGAGTGACCGCCTGTCTGCTTTTGACGTGATTTTGCCCGATCCGATTGTCGGCAAAGGCGAAATCCTGACGCGGATTTCCAATTTTTGGTTTGATAAACTTTCCCACATCATGCCGAATCACTTCACCGGCGACAGCGTGTACGATGTGTTGCCGCAGGAGGAAGCGCGTGCGGTGGAAAATCGTGCGGTGGTGGTGAAAAAACTGACACCGGTTAAATGTGAAGCGATTGTGCGCGGCTATCTGGCGGGCAGCGGCTGGAAAGAGTACCAAAAAACCGGCGCGGTATGCGGCATCAGGCTGCCTGAAAGCCTGCAAGAAGCGCAAAGGCTGCCTGAAGCGATTTTCACGCCTTCGACCAAAGCCGAAGTCGGCGATCATGACGAAAACATTGACTTTGAACGTTGTGCCGCGATCATCGGACGCGAACGTGCCGAAGAAGTGCGCGCCAAAGCGATCGAGCTTTACACCGCCGCCGCACAACACGCCGAAGCGTGCGGCATCATTATTTGCGACACCAAGTTTGAATTCGGCGTGGACGAAAACGGCACGCTGACCTTAATGGACGAAGTGCTGACCCCCGATTCCAGCCGTTTCTGGCCGCGTGACTCTTACCAAGTCGGCACCAATCCGCCGTCGTTCGACAAGCAGTTTGTGCGCGACTGGCTGGAAAGTTCGGGTTGGAACAAACAACCGCCCGCACCGCATGTGCCGCAAGAGATTATCGATAAAACCGTTGCCAAGTACCGCGAAGCCTTGACGCTGCTGACGGGTAAAGCATAAATCAGCGCAACAAAAAACCGCTTGGAAGATTCAACCATCCAAGCGGTTTTTGTATGGAGTTTAAGCGATTACGCGCCCAGCACCACAATCGCCTCGGCCTCGACCAGTGCGCCTTTGGGCAGCGATGCCACGCCGACGGCGGCACGCGCAGGGTAGGGTTCGTTCATGAAACGCGCCATGACTTGATTGAACGTGGCGAAGTGGCTCAAATCGGTCAGGTACGCATTGACTTTCACCACATCGGCAAACGAACCGCCTGCCGCTTCGATCACCGCTTGCAGATTTTTGAACACTTGTTCCGCCTGCGCGGCAAAATCGCCGGCGACGAGTTCACCCGTGGCAGGGTCGAGCGGAATTTGTCCGGACAGGTAAACCGTGTTGTCCACGCGTACGGCTTGCGAATAAGCGCCGATGGCGGCAGGGGCGTGATGGCTGTGGATGATTTCTTTCATAAAATATCTCTCAAAGAAGGTTGGGAAGCTCTGGGTAAAGAAAAATATCATTATGCCATCGTGTTATCGCTTGCACAAAGTAAAAATTTTATTTATCATTTCGGGTTTTCCATCGTCTTCAACTGTTCTGTTAAGGCTGCCTGAAACGTCAGCCAGATGTTCAAACACTTGTCGCGTTCCGCGCTTTCCGTTTTTGTCTTTCCCCCGAAAAATGGTTGCAGCCGATGTTTTTTGGCAAACACCACGTATGTCATGGTTGCGCAGGCTGCCTGAAATGAATTCAGGTTGATCAGCCCTGCCGAATTGACCTAGTTCAATGAATAGAGGCTGCCTGAAATCGCCTTTGGCGTGTTTCAGGCAGCCTGTAGGGTTGGACGGACATTAGTTTGCCTCACCATTTTTTGAGGATATTTTCATGAGTTTATCATTTCACGATTTAATCGAAGACAAGCTGTTGTTGCGCGCGATTGCCGATGCCGGTTACACCGCGCCCACGCCGGTGCAAAGTGCCGCGATTCCTGCTGCGTTAAAAGGTGAAGATTTGTGCGTGTGCGCGCAAACCGGCAGCGGTAAAACCGCCGCTTTTTTACTGCCTGCTTTGGCGCGGATCGCGGCGCGGCGCAGTGAGCAAGCGGGCAAAGGGGCGCGGGTGCTGGTGCTGACCCCGACGCGTGAGCTGGCGCAGCAAGTTGAAGAAAATGCCAAGTTGTACGGCAAATATTTCAAATGGTTGCGTACCGTCAGCTTGGTCGGCGGCACGTCTTATGGTTTTCAAACCCGTATGTTGGCCAAGCCGATCGATTTGATCATCGCCACCCCCGGACGCTTGATGGATCATATGCAGCAAGGGCGGATTGATTTTGCGCGGCTGGAGACGTTAATTTTGGACGAAGCGGATCGTATGCTGGATATGGGCTTCATCGACGACATCAAAAAAATCACCGCCGCTATGCCGAGCGAACGCCAGACTTTGCTGTTTTCCGCCACCTTGGACGGCGCGGTCGGCGTGCTGGCCAAAGGCATTACCCGCGATGCACAACGCATCGACATCGAGCGCAGCGAAAATCACGGTAAAATCGACGAAAGCGTGTATTACTGCGACGATATTCGCCATAAACACCGCTTGTTGGATTATCTGTTGCGCGATACCGCGATTGACCAAGCGGTGATTTTCACTTCGACCAAAGTCATGACCGAAGAGCTGGCGGATGCTTTGTATGAGAAAGGTTACGCCGCGCAATGTCTGCACGGCGATATGCCGCAAAACTGGCGTAACCGCACTTTGCGCGATTTGCATAACGGACGGATCAAAATTCTGGTGGCAACCGATGTTGCCGCACGCGGGATTGATGCCGAGCGCATTTCCCATGTGTTCAACTTTGACTTGCCCAAGCAGCCTGAAGACTATGTGCACCGCATCGGACGCACCGGTCGCGCAGGGCGGCACGGGATTGCGATCACCTTTGCCGAGGTGCGCGATTATGTCAAAGTACATAAAATCGAAAACTACATCAAGCGCAAGCTGGCTGAAGTCGAAATCGAAGGCATGGAGCCGACCCGCAAACGCGCGCCTGCCAAAAAACGTGCGCCGCAAGGCAAAAAAGGCTTTGGCGGCAAACCGTTCGACAAAAAACCTTTTGCCGGCAAATCCGGCAAACCGCGCCGTGCCCATGATGGTGCGCCCAAAGGTGCACCACGTAAACCAAGCGGCAAACGCGGCGGATGATTTTGATGAAAATTCGGAGATTGCTTGATCGTTAAAAAAAGCGGACGAAAGTCCGCTTTTTTGTTATTTGAGTGGCGTGATCATGTCTATAGAAGGCTGCCTGAAAAATGTCCGTAGGGTTCAGGCAGCCTGTATTGCTTACAAAAGCTGTTTACTTTGTGCTTCATTGCCGCACGGGCAACTTACTTTCTTTGCTTCGTCAAAGAAAGTAAGCAAAGAAAGACGACCCCACGGCGCAGGTTTTGGCTTCGCCAAAACTTCCCGTTCAAAAAGCCGTTTGTGCGGCGGGCTTGAACTCTTGTCGGCTGCGCCGCCACTCAAACATGCAAGCCCTTTTCTCCGCAAAAACGGCTTTTTGAACGGCTGCTTCAAGGGGATTGGGCGGATGAAATAAAGGTTTCTTTTGATGTGATGTTTTGGGTTTGAGCAAGATTGAGAAGGCTAAAAACACAATTCGTGCCAACATCATTTAAGGCAGCCAGAATGCTTCAGGCAGCCTGAAACGGCGGCACCACAATCTCGCTTTGTGCCGCTTCGCTTAACACGCGGTTGAGCACGGTAAAGAAATCGGCGCGGTCGCGCTCCGAGTACCACACGCCTGCTTGCGGGGCAAAATGGTAACCGCCGCTTTTGGCGGCAATCCACAATTCGCCGTTGGCCAAATGGCGGTTAATGATGATTTGCGCACCGTCGGCGTGCTCGATGGTCAGGACATTGCCCAGCGTGTAGCAGTCGAAGTCGTCGTCCAAATCTTCCAGACTTTCTTCGATGTAGGCAAAAATACGGTCGCTTACGCGCAGAAATTCGCTTTCGGTCATCATGGTTTTTTTTGAAGTGATAAATTGAGATAATCCGCATCTTGCCATATCATCTCATCTTTGCAAACCTTCTTCATCCTGCCTGCCATGAATTCAAAAATCTTTTTGTCCGCACTGCTGTTGGTGGCGACGGCTGCCTGTGGTTTTAAGGGCGAACTTTACCTGCCGAAAAAAGACGATAACGCCACTTTCGGCCCCGTCCAAACCGGCATCGGCTTAACTCCGCCCGCCGCCTCCGAACCTGCCGCTTCCGAACCGCAACCTTAAAAAAATCATGCTGACCGAACACACACAAGAACTTTACCTCGAAAAAACCGCATTAAGCGCGCTGGCGCAACGTTACGGCACGCCGCTGTATGTTTATTCGCAACAAGCACTGGACAATGCGCTGGCGGCTTACCGCACCGCCTTTGCCGCCTTGAATCCGCTGATTTGTTATGCGGTGAAAGCCAATGGCAATTTAAGCATTTTGCGCCGTTTCGCCGAGCAAGGCTGCGGTTTTGATATTGTCTCCGGCGGCGAATTGGCGCGGGTGTTGCAGGCGGGCGGTGCGGCGGAGCGTACGATTTTTTCGGGCGTGGGCAAAAGCCGTGCCGAAATCGAATTTGCCTTACGCAGCGGCATTCGCTGCTTTAACGTGGAATCTCTGCCGGAGCTGGATCGCATCAACCAGATTGCAGGCAGCCTGAAAGTGCGTGCGCCGATTTCTCTGCGCATCAATCCCGACGTGGACGCGCACACGCACCCGTATATTTCTACCGGTTTGAAAGAAAGCAAATTCGGCATTGCTTATGACGACGCATTGGCGGCGTATCGCCATGCCGCGTCCTTGCCGCATCTGGACGTTCAAGGCATAGACTGCCATATCGGTTCGCAACTGCTGGAGATTGCGCCGCTGATCGAAGCGTGCGAGCGCATCGTGCATCTGGCGGATGTGCTGGCGCAGGACGGCATTGCCTTGTCGCATATAGACTTGGGCGGCGGCATCGGTATTCGCTACCGCGACGAAACCTTGCCCGATTTGCAAGCCTATGCCGATGCGGTGCAAGCCATCATCGGTGAACGTCCGCTGTCGTTGATGCTGGAGCCGGGGCGTTCGCTGGTGGGCAATGCCGGTGTGCTGCTGACGCAGGTGGAATACATCAAACGCGGTGAGGCGAAAGATTTTGTGATTGTCGATGCGGCGATGAACGATTTGATGCGCCCTGCTTTGTATCAGGCGTATCACGAGATCGTGCCGATTCGGCGCAAGGACATTGCTCCGATCACCGCCGACGTGGTCGGGCCGGTGTGCGAAAGCGGCGATTTTCTCGGGCAAGACCGTACGTTGGCGGTAGAAGCCGGCGACGTGCTGGCAGTCAAAAGCGCAGGGGCATACGGTGCCAGCATGGCGAGCAATTACAACGCCCGCCCGCGTGCCGCCGAAGTGTTGGTGGACGGTGAAAATACCAGACTGATTCGCCGCCGCGAAAGCATGGAAGATTTATGGGCGTGTGAAATGGCGTGATGTTTTTTCAGGCAGCCTGCAACGTTTCAAATCCTTTAGGCTGCCTGAAAGCATAACAATGTTTCTTGTTTTTCTTTTCAGGCAGCCTTAATCCTTACCCTAAGCTTACCCACGAACTTCTCAAAAACGGATACGCCATGACTGCTCAACTTTCCTTTCCCCGTTTGCTTGCGCCGCTGCGTTTTTATGCGGTGGTACCCGATGCCGCGTGGGTGGAACGCATGGTGGTGGCCGGTGCGCCCACGGTGCAATTGCGTGCCAAAAATTTAAGCGGCGCGGCGTTACAGGCGGAAATCGCCCGCAGCGTGGCTGCCGCGCACGGTACGGCGACGCAACTCTTTATTAATGACCATTGGCAAGAGGCGATGGCTGCCGGTGCGTATGGCGTGCATCTGGGGCAAGAGGACATGGACACGGCGGATTTGGCTGCGCTTGCCAAGGCAGGGTTGCGCTTGGGCATCAGCACCCATTCCGATGACGAGCTGGCGCGCGCGTTGGCGGTGCGTCCGAGTTATGTCGCCTGCGGTGCGATTTTCCCTACGACCACCAAAAACATGCCGACCGCGCCGCAAGGCTTGGAGCGTTTGCGCCGCTATGTGCAGGCAGCGGGCGATACGCCGACGGTGGCGATTGGCGGGATTGACTTGGCTAATGCGCGTGCGGTGTTGGCAACGGGTGTTTCCTCGCTGGCGGTGGTGCGCGCCGTGACCGAAGCGGAAAATCCGACCGCCGTGGTGCAACAGTTCCGTGCCTTATGGGATAATGAGCGCGCCTGAACCGTCAGGCGATTGGCGATCAAATATTTTTAATCGGGAGTGATCATGCGGAAACTATTGTTATGTGTGTTGTTGTCGGCCAACTTTGCGCTGGCGGACGATATGGATGATGCGCTGCAAGCTTATGCAGACCAAAACTACACCAAGGCGTTTGCTTTGATGCAAAAGACTTGTGCCGGCGGTGATATGCTCGGCTGTTACAGCCTTGGTGTCATGTACGATGAAGGGCAAGGCACGAAACAAGACCAGGCTAAAGCCAATACACTGTATCGACAAGCATGCGATGGCGGCGAGATGTACGGCTGCTATAACCTTGCCGTTTCTTATGCCAACGGCACCGGAACCAAGCAAGATCACGTCAAAGCGAAGGCTTTGTACGAGCAAGCATGTGACGGTAACGATGCCTACGCCTGCCATAATCTCGGCATCGCCTATCGTGACGGAAACGGTACGAAAAAAGACCTTGCGGCGGCGGAAGTTTTTTTCAAAAAATCATGTTCCTTGGGTAATGAGGTGTCGTGTGTCGAGTCAGAAGCTGCGCCTTAACCTCGAATGGTCTTGAGTTGCGTAAAACTCTTTATTAAGCGCCAAGGTATTTTCTTGGTACAGGCAGCCTGAATACAGGCTGCTTTTTTTATATAAATTTCACTGTAACCTTGCTGCAAATCTTGTTAAAATATTAGGTTAAAACCATTTTTAATCATAACGGGGCTTTTACAGTCTCTTTAACACAAAAGGTAAATCATTATGGCCATCGAACGCACGCTTTCCATTATTAAACCCGACGCAGTTGCCAAAAACATCATCGGTAAAATTTACAGCCGTTTTGAAAGTAACGGCTTGAAAATCATTGCCGGCAAAATGAAACATTTAAGTGAAAAAGAAGCACAAGGCTTTTATGCGGTGCATAAAGATCGCCCTTTCTTCAATGACTTGGTTAAATTCATGACCAGCGGCCCTGTGGTGGTACAAGTGCTGGAAGGTGAAAACGCCGTGGCGAAAAACCGCGAACTGATGGGCGCGACCAATCCGAAAGAGGCTGCAGCAGGTACGATTCGTGCCGATTTTGCCGAGTCGATTGATGCGAACGCGGTACACGGTTCGGACAGCTTGGAAAACGCGGCGATCGAAATTGCATATTTCTTTGCCAGCACCGAAATTTGCCCGCGTTAAATCACTAAGGCTGCCTGAAACCTTTTAGCTTCGCAGAAACTTCGTTTCAGGCAGCCTTTTGCGACCCATTCAACCCCTATATTGATTGATGCAGTCACTTCGCCATGATCAACCTGCTTGACTTTGACTTACCCGGCTTAACCGAACATTTCGCACAAATGGGCGAAAAGCCTTTTCGTGCCAAGCAGGTGATGCGTTGGATGCATCAAGGTGCGACCGCCGATTTTGATGCGATGAGCGATTTGGCGAAATCCTTGCGCGCCAAACTCAAAGAACAGTGCACGGTGCAGCCGCCCGTGTTGATGCGCGAACAGGCCTCGGCAGACGGTACGAAAAAATGGCTGCTGGACGTGGGGACGGGTAACGGCATTGAAACCGTGTTTATTCCTGAAGCGACACGCGGCACTTTATGCGTGTCTTCGCAAATCGGCTGCGCCTTGGAATGCACTTTTTGCTCGACCGGACGGCAGGGTTTTAACCGCAATTTATCGGTGGCGGAAATCATCGGGCAATTATGGTGGGCGAATAAAGCCTTGGGCGTGACCCCGAAAAACGAACGGGTGATTTCCAATGTGGTGTTGATGGGCATGGGCGAACCCTTGGCGAATTTTGATAATGTGGTCACCGCGCTCAATATCATGCTGGACGATCATGGTTACGGGCTGTCGCGGCGGCGGGTGACGGTGTCCACTTCGGGCATGGTGCCGCAAATGGACAGGCTGGCAGAACAATGCCCGACCGCGTTGGCGGTGTCCTTGCACGCGCCCAATGATGCGATTCGTGATAAGATTGTGCCGCTAAATCAAAAGTATCCGCTTAAAGAGCTCATGGCTGCCTGCAGGCGTTACTTGAACCATGCGCCGCGTGATTTCATTACGTTTGAGTACGTCATGCTCGCCGGTGTGAACGATGCGCCGCAACACGCCCGCGAACTCGTGCAATTGGTACAAGATGTGCCGTGTAAATTTAATCTGATACCGTTTAACCCGTTTCCGAATTCGGGTTTTGCGCGTTCAGGCAGCCGTGCGGTACAGGCGTTTCGTGATGTGTTGCAAGAGGCGGGACAAGTGGTGACGGTGCGCAAAACGCGCGGTGATGATATTGACGCGGCCTGCGGGCAATTGGCAGGGCAAGTACAGGATAAAACCAAACGCAGCGAAACATGGCAAACCATTTCGACACAAGGGCTTACTTCATGAATACAATCATCCGGCTTAAAAGTTGGGGTGTGATGTCACTGGTACTGTTGAGCACATCATGCGCCTTGTTCGGCGGCAACAGCGGCCCGACCAAAGCAGAACGCATGGAAAGTTTATCGCGCATCAAAACCCAGCTGGCGATCGAGTACATGGGCGCGCAAGACTACCGTGCGGCGGTGGCGGCGATTGACGAGGCGATTGAAGCCGATCGTCGCTTTGATTATGCGTGGATGATTAAAGGTCTGATTTATCAAACCTTAAAAGTCAATGACAAAGCCGACCAAGCGTACCGTCAGGCTTTGTCGATTTCGCCCAACAGTGCGGAAATCAACAATAACTACGGCTGGTTTGTGTGTGACGGTATGCAGCAACCGGCGCAGTCGCTGCAATATTTTGACCGTGCATTGGCTGATCCGACCTATCCCACACCGCAAACCGCGCAAATGAATAAAGGCATTTGCGAGGCACGCAGCGGACATTTTGCTTCCGCCGCCGCCAATCTTGCCCGTACCCGCGCACTTGCGCCGTGGTTTGCACCGGCCATCAAGGAAATGGCACGCTTAAAACTGATGGAAGGGCAAACGCCGCAAGCGACGGATTTGTTTAACGAATACCAAAGCAAAGTTGAAATATTAAGCCCCGATGATTTATTGCTTGGACTGAAAATTTCACGGGCACGCGGCGATACGCAGGCAGCCTACGAATATGAAGCGCAACTGCGTACCCGCTATCCTTCATCAGACGAAGCACGACAACTGGGAACGGGAGGGTACTGAAATGAGTGAGACGCCAAGTAAAGTGACCGTAGAAGAGTGGCAACAGCAAATCGGTGTTGGTCTAAGCGCTGCGCGTGAGATAAAAAAACTCTCCTTGGCACAAGTGGCGGAATACCTGAAGCTGCGTGTCAATCAAATCAAAGCCATCGAAAACGGCAACTGGAGCAATCTGCCTGCTGCGGTGTTCGCACGCGGCTTTATTCGTAAATATGCCGCCTTGCTGGAAATTGAAAACGATATTCTGCCGATGCTGGACAAAGCCCTGCCGCCGACTTCAGTGCAAATGCAGAAAAATCTCGTGCCATCCCAATCCAAGGAGGAAGTGCGTCGCAAACCGATACCGACTTGGTTGAAAGTGTTGGTGCCGGTAGTGCTGGCGGTATTGGGCGTGGTATGGTGGCAAAGCCATTCGCTTGAGCGCAGCAAGCAGCAGGACGAAGCCTTGCTGGTGCAAGATACGCTTCCAAGTACACCCGAAATCAATCACGGTAATGTTTTGGTGGTGCCGCTGCCTGAAGCACAAGCCTCTGAGACAGTCGCTTCCGAAACGGCGGTTTCGGGTACGGCTTTATCTTCCACGGCAGTCAGTGAAGCTGCACCTGTGGTGACGGATAATGTTTTGACCATCAATGCCCGATACCGCACCTATCTAAGCGTGAGCGATGCCGACGGAGCAACCTTAATCAACCAGCTTGTGCCCGGCGGCAGTCAGCAGCAGTTGACGGGCAAACCGCCTTATCAAATCCGCATCGGCTACGCCTTGGGCTCGACGGTGGAATTCAATGGCACGAGCTATGAAATGGCGCCGTATTTGAACGGCCGCACCGCCAACCTTACCGTGCCTGCACCATGATGCCGTTACGCCGTCTTACCCGCACCGTGATGGTCGGACATATTGCCGTCGGCTCGACTGCGCCGATTGTGGTGCAGTCGATGACCAATACCGATACGGCCGATGCTGCTGGAACTGCAACGCAAATCGCAGAGCTTTCTGCTGCCGGTTCGGAACTGGTGCGCATCACCGTCAATACGCCTGCGGCAGCCGCTGCGGTGGCGGAAATCCGCAGCCGACTGGATGATGCAGGCTGTACCGTGCCGTTGATCGGAGATTTTCACTTTAATGGTGAAAAGCTGCTGCATGATTATCCTGACTGCGCCCGCGCCCTTGCCAAATACCGCATCAATCCGGGTAATGTCGGCAAAGGGGCGAAAGGCGATGAGAAATTCGCCTACATGATTGAAACGGCGGCGCGTCTGGGCAAAGCGGTACGCATCGGGGTGAATTGGGGCAGTCTGGATCAAGTATTGGCACAGCGTCTGATGGACGAAAATCAAGCGTCCAAACAGCCCAAAAGTGCAGAGGAAATGATGCGGACGGCATTGATTGTGTCCGCGCTGGAGTCCGCGCATAAAGCTGAAGCGTTGGGGCTGCCTGCAGACCAGATCATCCTGTCGTGTAAAGTTTCTCATGTGCAAGATTTGATCGCGGTCTACCAAAGTTTGGCGGCGCAATGCGATTATCCGCTGCACTTGGGACTAACCGAAGCGGGCATGGGCAGCAAGGGCATCGTGGCTTCGTCTGCTGCGCTGGCGGTGCTGTTGCAGCAAGGCATCGGCGACACGATTCGCATTTCACTCACGCCCGAACCGGGCGGATCGCGCACGCAAGAAGTGGTGGTGGCGCAGGAGTTGCTGCAAAGCATGGGTTTGCGTTCGTTTGTGCCGGCGGTGACCGCTTGTCCCGGTTGCGGACGCACGACCAGTACCGTTTTTCAAGAGCTGGCGCGTGATATTCAGCATTACTTGCGCACACAAATGCCGTTGTGGCGTGAGCAGTATCCCGGAGTGGAAGACCTGAAAGTGGCGGTGATGGGTTGCGTGGTCAATGGGCCGGGGGAAAGCAAACTCGCCGACATCGGCATTTCCTTGCCCGGCATCGGTGAAACACCGGTGGCGCCGGTGTATATTGACGGCGAGCGTGCACTGACCTTAAAAGGCGAACACATCGCTGCCGAATTTACCGCGATGGTCGAAAAATATGTGCATGAGCATTATGGTATTGACGGCAAAAAACGTCGTACGCAGAACGTGATTCCGATTCACGCTCGGTAAGCAAAGCATTCAATCAACCGACAATGTGCCGTGCACCGATGTCGGTTTTGTTTTGCCTGCAATATTCCTATCCGTTATTTTTTATGGTGAATGCTTGATGAACCCTATTGAACACTTAAACCAATCCGCATCCAAAGCTCATGCGCAGCCTGAAGAAATTCTGGCGGCGATCAACTTGCAGGCAGGCGAGTCGATTTTGGAAATCGGCATCGGCGGCGGCTGGTACGCCGAGCGTTTTGCGCAAGCGGTGGGTGCAAACGGGCATTACCACGGCATGGACGTGAATCCTGAATTTGTCGCCCACATTAAAACTTTAAGCGCGACTTATCCGCACATGGATGCGGAAGTGGTGGCGGCGGGTGAGTTGCCGCAAACCGAACTGCGCTTTGACCGCATTTTCAGCCGCAATACGTATCACCATTTGCATGAGCGCAGCCGCTGGTTTGCTCAGATGCGCCGTTTTTTGAAAGAAAAGGGCGAATTGCTGTTGATTGATTTTAACCAAGCGCACGGCTCGCACAATCAGCCGCATCACTACACTTTGGAAAAGACTTTGCTGGAGGAAATGCAGGCGGCAGGCTTTGTCTTGAAACGGCAACACGACTTTCTTTACCGGCAATTGTTTATGGTGTTTCAATAATGCTCACACAATTATCCTCGCTAGGTTTCTCATCATTTTAAACAAACGCTTTTCAGTTGAATTTATCAATAAACTTTTTAGCCATAGCCCTTTGTTCATGCTAAACGATTAACAGCCATACTCAACAAAAAATCGTAAGATATCTACTATGATTGCCTATGCGATTTTTTATAGAAAATCTCCTGTCTATCAAGTATCATACATGAATACAGAAAATCTGTGTCTTCATGAGTTCGATAATCTAAGAAAATGTACGGTATTATAGTAGGCGGCACTTTGTGATCATTTTATTTGATAATACTTTTCAAACCAGTATCGCTAAATGAAACATTTAATGATACGTTCAAACCATACTACGATCTTAAGCGAGCATAAACTCTTTATCCATTATAGTGATTCTATGATTGCTACTTAGACAGTTATTGATGGAGCCTCTGAAAAACTCTGGCGAGTGGATTTAACGACTATTTTTTTGGCAGATAAGAAGCCTATTTAGGGCAATAGTGGTTCTATTACCCTAAATTAGGAGACTCAGTATGACGAAGAAATAGCGGTTAAAGTCGATGTCATGAGCTTTTCAGAGGTCACTTATGCCCATCGCGTTAGAAAACTTATTGGTTACAAGTTAATTATTTTCTTTTTTTGTTTTGAATTCATTATTCACAAAATAACTTAAATTTTATCTGGAGACCCCGTGAATCAACCCTTATCCCAACACAGCAGACGACTGCGAAGATACTTACCCATTACTTTGTCGGTAACGGTCTTCCTGTTGCTGATCGGTGCGATCCTGTTATTTAACTACTCACTGAGCAACAAGCTCAATATGCTGACTCATCATATTGATGCAACAGGTGAAATCAGTGATGAATCCTACAACCTCGTGTATGAGATTCAACGTATCTCTTTGCAAACCAACCAAGCAGCTGAGAGCACATCTTATCCTGTACCGGATCTGTCCTATCTGCAGGAAACCACAGAATATATCCAGGAATTATTCAATATATTGGAAAGTGGCGGCTTATATGGCGAGGAAGAAGATTCGGTGATGGTGGATGCGCTAAAAGACAGCACGCAGATTGAGCAACTCCAAGTTTTTAAGAATATTTGGTCCCCGTACCAACAACTTTTGACTCAATACATGAATGCAGCGAGTCCGGATGTTCAACAGATTTATCTTGGGCAGCTGGTTGCTTATGCACAAGAACAGAAGCAACCGATCTATGACACTCTTGACCGTATTATTGACAATTTAACCAATGAGTCTCAATCCATTTCCCAACAGGTCAGAGGCTTGCAGATTGCAGGTATTTCGCTGATTGTTTTGTTCTTTAGTATCTTTATTTTTTATTTTATTCGTCAAATGATTAAAGCTGATGCTAAGTTAGAGGAGGCGCGTGAAGAAACACTTGAAATTTTAACCACGGTTTCAACCGGACTTTTTCTGCTGGATGAGAGCTTAACCATTGGCGGTCAATATTCCAAAGAGTTAGAAACAATTATCGGAAAGCGTGAAATCGGAGGCCAACAGCTTGAAACTGTTTTGGCAGATATGTTGTCCCCGGAAAAACAAAAATCACTCAAGCTCTTTGTTCAGCAGCTCTACAATCCGCGTGTGGTTGAGAACTTGATTCATGGTTTGAATCCTTTACGCCAAGTTGACATGACTGTGGATGATTTTCATGGATCTTATCAAGCTAAGACCTTAAGTTTTCGGTTTTCACGCGTTGTTAAAAACCAAAAGATTACCAAAGTACTGGTCAACGTCTCCGACTTGACCACCGCGGTTAAGCTGGAAAAACAACTGGCGCAAGAGCAAGCGCAAAGTAATTTGCAGATTGAAATGATCAGTACCATTTTGAATACAGATTATTTTGCGATGAAAAACTTTATCCAAACATCTTTACAGCGCTTAAATACGATGAATAACGTTCTGCAAGAACCTGAAAAATCGGCCGAGGCGATGCGCCAAAAAATACGCGCTATTTATCGAGAGATCCATAGTTTTAAAAGTGAATCCTCAGCATTTCATATGCGCTCTTTTGTTTCTTTGGCGGAGCAGTTTGAAGATAAAGTTAGAACATTACAGGATAAGCCGGACCTGACAGGGCAAGATTTTTTAGCACTAACCATTCGCTTGGAAGATTTGTTCAACAATGTACACTTGGCGAACAATCTGCATCAAAGAATCAAAGCAGAGGGGGAGAAGTCAGAGCAACAAGCTGCCGATACTGCGGTGAACAGCCTATCACCTTCATTCTTTGAGCAGTTCATTACCGATGTGGCGCAACGCAACCATAAGCAGGTTGCTTTGACCTATGAGGCTTGGAATGAATCTGCTTTGCCGGAAAATCAAAAAAACGTCATAAAAGATATTTTGATTCAGTTGCTGCGCAATGCGGTGGTTCATGGGATAGAAAACCATAATGAGAGAGCAAGACTTGGTAAGCCGACCCAAGGACATATCCTTGTCAGCCTCGATAAAGTTAATGATAAAGTTGAGCTGATGGTTGAGGATGATGGGCAAGGAATCGACTATGAAGCTATTCGGCAAAAAGCCATCCGTCACCACATTGCCCCTGAAGATGAGGTTCAGACATGGAATAAACAGCAATTGCTCACTCTGCTTTTTCGCTCCGGTTTCAGTACCGCAGAAGACAATAATGAAGATGCCGGACGCGGTGTAGGGTTGGATATTATTAAAGAACAAGTACAGAGCGTCAACGGCAGGCTGAAAATAGCCACTGTTGCGAATAAATTCACTAAATTTACCATCACGATATAAAGCGAATGACTATGTATAAATTAATGATTGTAGATGATTCCAATATCATCAGAAACCGTATTGAACGTGGTTTTAATGAACTGCAATTTGATCTGGTAGCTACAGCCGGAGACGGAAAAACTGCGGTTGAGCATTTCAAAAAGTTTAAACCCGATATTATTACCATGGATATTACCATGCCTGAAATGGACGGTCTGGAATGTATCCAAGAAATCATGGCGATAGATAACACGGTCAGTATATTGGTTATTTCTGCGCTGACGGATGAATACACCGGCTTGCAAGCATTGGCATACGGCGCGCGCGGATTTTTATACAAACCTTTTTCTGATGAAGAGCTGATGAATGCGTTGAATGATTTGGTCACCAATCCTTAAGCTTGTGATTTATCTCAGACCTTGTGTTTTTAAAATCCGTATTAAAAATTTTAAAAAGCTCCGAAAAACTTCGGTGAGTGGGTTGGGCTGCTATTTTTCGCCTCACTGAATTGCGTTTCAGGTAGGCAAAGAGCATATTTAAGGTAAGCATGGTTCCTGTTGCCCTAAATATGAGATGCAGTATGGCAGGAAAAGAGTGATCAAAGCCGCCATCATGAGTTTTCCAGGATTTGCTTAAATCTCCGGCAGTTTTGATGTACAGCATGCTGTTGTATTGAGGTAAAAGTTACAGCCGGTATGGCCATTTCAATGACTGCTTAAAAATATATTATCTAGGATCAATAATGACAAAAAAAATTACACGCCGTGACTTTTTAAATGGCACGGCATTAACCATTGGTTCGGCTCTATTGCCTTGGCAGCAGGTCTATGGCAAAAATACTTATTTTGCTAACCCGGAACCAATCAATGTTTACCCTCCTCGGGAAACAGGCTTGCGAGGGGATCATCACGCTTCTTATGACGCAGCACACGCCTATTCGTGGCAAGAACAAACCGCTAACATTCCCCAAGCCATTTCAGAAAATTACGATTTAGTCATTGTCGGTGCCGGCATCAGCGGTTTATCTGCCGCTTGGTTCTATCGTAAAAAGCGTCCGCATGCAAAAATCCTGTTGATTGACAATCATGATGATTTTGGCGGGCATGCCGTTCGCAATGAGATGGTATCCGGCAAAACGCTAAGAGTAACTTATGGCGGCAGTGAATCCTTTGACTCTCCCAAAGCCAACTTTACGCAAGAAGTGAATATGCTGATGCGTGATTTGGGGGTTGATTATCGTCGATTTGATCAGTATTTTCAAAAAGACCTTTATCAGAAATTAGGCTTGGATTTTGGTATTTATTTTGATGCGGAGCATTTTCGTCGCAACACTATTGTCAAGGGAGATCCTTATTTTGGAACTGCGGATGCGCGGGAGGTTATTTCTCGCTTTCCAATGAGTAAAGCTGACCAACAAGCTTTAATTGCTCTTTATGAGGAACCAAAAGATTATTTGGCAGGCATGAGCCCCAAAGAAAAAGAAGAATATGCTGATGCTACCAGTTATTATGAATTTCTTAAGGAAAAAGTCGGCCTTTCTGAAAGTGCAATCAAATACTTAAAAAATCTCTCCACAGAGTATTGGGGATACAGTATTGACAGTATTGCGCTAAGTGATGCCGCCGCAGAAGGTTATCCCGGTGTTGACCAATTAGGGCTGGAAATTGAAGAGGCTGAAGAAGAGCCTTATATTTATCACTTTCCGGACGGTAATGCTTCTATTGCCCGCTTGTTGGTGCGCAAACTTATTCCTCATGTCGCACCCGGAAACAGTATGGAAGATGTGGTGTTGGCAAAATTTGATTACAGCCAGCTGGATCAACCTACAAACCTAACACGTATTCGTTTGAATAGCACCGTTATTCGCGCAGAAAATATCTCCGGCGGAGTGAATGTTACTTATCTTGCCAATGCCGGCGGAGCGGCAATTAAAATACGCGCAAAAAAATGCATTATGGCGTGCCATGGTCGTATGGTTCCCTATCTGGTGCCGGAATGTTCAGAGGCTAAAAATGCCGCTTTCAAGCAAAATGCCAAAATCCCGATGATTTACGGTAAAGTTTTGGTCAGCAATTGGCACGCTTTTCGCAAAATGGGAACACATACTATTTATGCGCCGACCGCACCCTATTGCCTTGTGATGCTTGACGATCCTGTCAATATGGGTGGCTACCGTTGCCCGCAGAATTTCGATGAGCCGATTGTGATTCATATGGTGCGCATCAATACCTCATTTGCACCCGAACAAGATGTTCGCACCAAGTGCCAAGCCGGTCGTTTGGATTTATACACCAAGACTTACGAGGAGCTTGAAGCACAAATGCTGGGTCAGCTACGCGATATGTATGCCCAAGTTGGAGAGAAACTGGAAGACAGCCTTGAGGCTGTGACCATTAATCGCTGGGGGCATGGTTACAGCTACGAAGCGACTACGCTGTGGGATGATGAAGAGGAAGCAGAAGCAATCATAGCGCAAACGCAGAAAAAAATAGGCAATATCCATATTGCCAACAGTGATGCAGGTTGGTCTCCTTATTTGCATGGTGCAATACAGCAAGCTTATCGTGCGGTTAAAGAGATGGTTTAATCGGCTCACTACTTTCTCTGATGTCATTGGTAATCAAAAGCGGGAATCCCAAAGCGGGAATCTAAGAAGCTTGGATTCCTGATTGATGGGTAAATCATCAAACTTCAATATAAAAAGGCTGCCTGAAACTTTTCAGGCAGCCTTTTGTGCATCTAAGCTTATGCTTAGTGTTCTACATCTTTCCAGTATTCTTTTTTCAAGAAATAGGTCAGAGGCAGCATGATGGCAAGCAGGAACATCAAGACCAGATAGCCGATGCGGTGACGGCTTAACTGCGACGGTTCGCCCATCCAGACCATGTAATTGACGAGGTCGCCGACGTACGCGTCAAACTCTTGCGTATCGGCAGTGCCGTCCGATTTCAGGGTGGTGTGCAGCCCGCCCGCAGTCCATTTGAGCTTCGGTACGAGCACGCCGTGACCGTCATCGACCATGACCGGTTGGCCGTTGGCGTCCAGCTCTACGGCTTGAATGCCGCCTTGTTCCCACAGGATATGCGGCATCCCTGCTTTGGGGAACACGGTGTTGTTCCAGCCGGTCGCGCCGGTCGGGTCTTTGTAGAAGCCGCGCAGGTAAGCATACAGATAATCCGCGCCACGCGAACGTGCCATCAAGGTCAAGTCGGGCGGGGCAACGCCGAACCATGCTTTGCCGTCGGCAATCGTCATGGCCGAACCCATGGTGTCGCCGATTTTGGCATCGGTGAAAATCAGGTTGTTTTTAATCTGATCTTCGGTCAGGCCTAAATCGGTCAGGCGGTTATAGCGGATGCCGTTTGCCGAGTGGCAAGACAAACAATAGTTTGCAAAGATTTGCGCGCCGCGTTGCAGGCTGGCCTGATCGCGCAGATCAACCGGTGCTGCCGGAAAACCTGCACCGGCAGCGGCTGCCGTTCCAAACGGAGCGACAGCGAGCACGGCGGTCAGCAGAAGTGCTTTCAATCGAGTTTTCATGTGTCTTCTCCGTTTAGATGTTGGTGGCAAAGAGGTAGGAAAGTACCACGGTGATGCCGACATAGACCAAGAACATCACTTTTTGACGGGTGGTGCTCATGGTGACACGCTCAGGCGGGGTTTTATTCACGCCCATGCGGCTGTAAATCGGCATTGCCAAGAAGAACAGGAAGTAAATGATGGTCAGAATGCGTGCCACCAAAGTACGTGCGTCGGTTGCCGGCAATGCGCCGAGGATGCCCAAGCCGATAAAGGAAACCAAGAACAATGCCACCGCGACTTTGAAGATATTGCTGCGGTAACGGATCGATTTCACCGGTGATTTATCCAACCACGGCAGCAAGGCAATCAACACCACCGCTGCGCCCATGGCCAATACGCCCCACACTTGAGTGCCGAGGAACGATGGAATCGCGCGCAAAATGGCATAGAACGGGGTGAAGTACCATACCGGAGCAATGTGTGCCGGTGTTTTCATCGGGTCGGCAGGATCGAAGTTCGGAGCTTCCAAGAAGTAGCCGCCGCCTTCGGGTGCGAAGAACATCACCGCGCAGAAGACAATCAGGAACACCACTACACCGAGGATGTCTTTCACGGAGTAGTAGGGGTGAGAGTAAATGCCGTCCAGATAAATACCGGTTTTCGGATCGATGGGTTGTTGCTTGATTTCGACACCGTCGGGGTTGTTCGAACCAACTTCGTGCAGTGCGATCAAGTGTGCAACCACCAAGCCCAGCAATACCAGCGGCAGAGCCACCACGTGCAAAGCAAAGAAGCGGTTCAGTGTTGCATCGGAAATATTGAAGTCGCCGCGAATCCATAAGGACAGGTCGGGACCGATCACCGGGATGGCGGAGAAAAGGTTAATGATCACCTGCGCGCCCCAGAAGGACATTTGGCCCCACGGCAGCAGATAGCCCATAAAGGCTTCTGCCATCAGGCACAGGAAAATCAGCGAACCGAAAATCCACACCAATTCGCGCGGTTTTTTGAATGAACCGTAAATCAGACCGCGGAACATATGCAGATACACCACGATAAAGAAGAACGATGCGCCGGTGGAGTGCATATAACGGATGATCCAGCCGCCGGAAACGTCGCGCATGATGTATTCGACCGATGCAAACGCTACCGGCAGCCCGTCGGCGTTGAGGTTGCCGTCGGGCTTGTAGTTCATGGCGAGGAAAATACCGCTGACGATTTGAATCACCAGCACCAGCATGGCGAGCGAACCGAAAAAATACCAGAAGTTAAAGTTTTTCGGTGCGATGTATTTACCCCATTGGCTTTCCCATAGGAAAGTCAGCGGGAAACGTGCGTCAATCCAGTTGAGCAGTTTGCTGTTGGATTGCGGAGTGGTCTTTTGTGTCATGATGATTCCCCTTAATTATCCACGCCGACCAGAACGAGCGTATCGCTCATGAATTTGTACGGCGGAATCACGAGGTTGGTCGGCGCGGGCATGCTCTTATAGACGCGGCCGGCCAAGTCGAATTTCGAGCCGTGGCACGGGCAGAAGAAGCCGCCTTTCCAGTCCGAACCCAAATCTGTCGGAGCAAGATCGGGGCGGTAGGTCGGCGAGCAGCCCAAGTGGGTACAAATGCCGATGGCAACCCACCACTCGGGTTTAATCGAGCGCGTACCGTTTTTGCAGTAGTCAGGCTGCTGCTCGACGGCAGACTCGGGGTCGGCCAATACGTCGGTCAGCGTTGCCATGTCGGCAAGTTGTTGTTCGGTGCGATTTAAGACCCATACCGGTTTCCCCTGCCATGCAACAGTCAAAAGCTGTCCCGGTTCGATTTTGCTCAAATCCGCTTCTACGGGCGCGCCTGCGGCTTTCGCGCGCTCGGACGGTGACCAGCTTGCCAAAAACGGCACGGCGGTGGCGACCACCGCAACAGTGCCGGCAGCTCCCGTTGCCAACGTCAGAAAGCGTCGGCGGCTGTGATTGATTTCTTGATTATTCATTACCCTTGTCCTAAGTTTTGGTAATCAGCGTAGTGTTCCGATAAAACCTCGTGATTTTAACCCATTTCACAGGTAAAATTAAAGTCCTAAATTTTCTATCGAACTTTTTTCAGGAGTATCTGTCGTGGCACACACCGAATTTCCCGTGTTTTTGAATGAACATTTGCGTGCAAATGCTTTACCTGTCGAAATCGGCGCGGTTTTGACCGATATTGTTGCAGGCTGCCTTGCGATCAGTAAAAAAGTGCGCTTGGGCGCATTGGCGGGCGTGTTGGGCGAAGCCGGCAGCGGCAATATCCAAGGTGAAGCGCAAAAAAAACTGGATGTGATCGCCAACGATATCTTGGTGGAAACCTTGCGCCGCTGTCCGCACATTGCCGGTTTGGCGTCGGAAGAAGAGGACGATTTCGTTGCCGCCAATGCGGCGGGTGAATATTTGGTGTTGTTTGACCCGCTGGACGGCTCGTCCAATATTGATGTCAATATTTCGGTGGGGACGATTTTTTCGGTATTGCGTAAACCGCATGACGGTGCGGCGCAGAGCGCTGATTTTTTGCAATGCGGCACGGCGCAGATGGCGGCGGGTTATGTATTGTACGGGGTGCAAACGCAACTCGTGCTGACGCTCGGGCATGGCGTGTTTGCGTTCACCTTAGATGATCAAGGTCAATTTATTTTGACGCGCAGCCGGTTGAATGTACCGGCTGCAGCCGCTGAATTTGCCATCAATATGTCGAATTACCGCCATTGGGAAGAACCGGTACGGGTTTATATCGATGAGTTGCTGGCAGGGGAGAGCGGTGTGCGCGGGAAGAACTACAATATGCGTTGGGTGGCGTCGATGGTGGCGGAAGTGCATCGGATTTTGATGCGCGGCGGCGTGTTCATGTACCCCAAAGACGCGCGCGATCCGTCCAAGCCGGGCAAGCTGCGCCTGATGTACGAGGCCAATCCGATGAGCTGGCTGATCACGCAGGCAGGCGGTGCGGCCAGCGATGCGCGGCAAGCGATTTTAACCATTCAACCGCAAAGCCTACATCAACGCGTGGCGGTGATTTTGGGCGCGCAAGAAGAAGTGACGGTGCTGGCGGATAAGCACCGCGCGGCTTAAATGATCATGCCTGCATCAGCGCAACAAGCTTTGTTTCTGCACGGTTGGGCAGCGAATCGGCATGTGTTTGACGACTTCCTACCGAGGCTGCCTGAATTTCATTGCCACGCGCCTGATTTGCCCGGACACGGCGAGGCGGCGTTTGGCGGCACGTTTGATGCAAAGCGGATTGCGGACGATTTGGCAGCGGACATCACCGTGCCGCAGCATGTGTTCGGCTGGTCTTTGGGCGGTTACATTGCGCTGCTGCTGGCGATTCGTCATCCGCACGCGGTACGCTCCCTGACTTTATGTGCCAGTTTTGCCCGTTATGGCGCGGCGGAAGATTACGCGGCAGGGGTGGTGAATCCGCCCACGGCCAAAATGGCGGATTTATTTGCCCAAGACTTCACGCATCACATGACGCAGTTTTTGCATTTGCAGTCCTTATACGCACCCGAAACCCAACCGCGCTTTCAGGCCTTGGCGGCAAAACTGACCGCCAACGGTATGCCAAGCGCATTGTATGCGGCGCAAGCGGCGGTGTTGGAGTCTGATGTGCGTGCGCTTTTGCCCGAAATCCGACAACCGGTGTTATTGTTGTTCGCGCGTAAAGATCGGGTCACACCGCCGAGCATGGGGGAATATTTGCAGCAGCATTTGACCCATGCCGAACTGCATTTGTTGACCAGAAGCGCTCATATGCCGTTTGTCTCGGAGGCGGAAAACTGTGCCGAGCTGGTGCGTGATTTTTGGTGTCGGGCAGGGAAATAAAGATTGTGGTTTTCAGGCTGCCTGAAAGGTTTTAGATGTTTCAGGCAGCCTTTCTGTTAAACTGCGCCCGCTTAAGATGGCAGTGACGTGATGTTTGTTTTGAGTATGCTCAATATTACTCAAACCCAAAATATCAAACTGGAAGAAACCTTTATTTCATCCGCCCACCTTGCAAGCGCGAAGTAAACAACATCTGCAAAACAATACAGGCTGCCTGAACCCTACTGACATCTTTCAGGCAGCCGTCTAAAAATTTTCTACGGGTAAGCTTTTGTCAAATGCTCAACTTGGCTTGTGCAGACGTTACCTAAGACGGGTTTATTTTATGAACGATTTTTCTTTACACACATTGTTTGCACAAGCGATGGATGCGCGTTTGGATTGCGTCAAAGCCACGCCGAAGAATATTTTGCTGATCGGCGGTGACGGCGGTGCCAGCCGCGCTTTATTGGCGAAGCGTTATCCGACGGCGCGGATGGATGCGGTGGTTGCGGATGACGATTGCGCCGCCGCCGAAACCGCTGCAATCAAACGGCAGCGCACATGGCGGCAGCTTTTGCCGCAGCATCGCCCGCAGCTTTTCAGGCAGCCTGTGAGCGCGCCTTTGCCGTCGGCTGCGTATGATTGCCTGTGGGCGAACTTATGCACGGCGGTGACGGATAAAACGGTTTTGTCCGCATGGCGGGCGGCGTTGCGTCCTGACGGGATGGTGTTTTTTTCGACATTCGGCGTCGATACTTTGCGCGAAATCCGTGCGTTGTTGCAGACCGCCGAGATGGACGAAACCCTGCCGGATTTGCCCGATATGCACGATATCGGTGACGAATTGCTGCGTTGCGGTTTTAGCGATCCCGTGACCGATATGGAAAAACGCACCTTAACCTACCGCACGCCGCAGCGTTTTTGGGATGATGTCGCCATGCTGGGTTTGACGGATTATGTACCGCACAGCGCGGCGGGGCGCGAACTCGTGGAGCAGGCCTTGCTGAAAGGCAGCCTGCACGGCGTGACCTTGGAAATCGTGTACGGACACGCGGTGCATCTTTTCAGGCAGCCTGAAGAAGCAGGTGAAGCCACGGTTCAGTTTTATCGCCAACGCCCGTCTTTCGATCAGCAGAGGCTGCCTGAATAATCAACCGTACTGTTTCAATGCAAGTCTAAAGGAAATAATGATGAAATCTTTTTTGAATCAACGCTTCATGGCGTTTTGCGGAGCGTTATTGTGCGGGTTGCTGACAGCGTGCAGCAGCCCGACCCCGCCGCCCGTCGTGGTGCAAAAACCGGTGCGGGTGGCGTTGGCTTTGGGCGGCGGCGCGTCCAAAGGTTTTGCCCACATCGGCGTGATTAAAGTTTTGCAGGAAAACAATATTCCGGTGCACATCGTCACCGGCACCAGCGCAGGAGCGGTGGTGGGCAGCCTGTATGCTTCCGGCATGAGCGTGGATCGGCTGGAGCTGGAGTCCGAGCTTTTGGATAAAGCCGATGTGGCGGATTTAACCTTGTCCGGCAAAGGTTTTATCATCGGGCAAAAACTGCAAGACTACATCAACCGCAAAGTCAAAAACGTCGAGATTCAAGAGTTTCCCTTGCGCTTTGCGGCGGTGGCGACCGATTTTGAAAACGGCAAAGCGGTCGCGTTCAATTACGGCAATACCGGACAAGCAGTGCGCGCTTCCGCCAGCATTCCCAATGTGTTTCAGCCGGTGGAGATCAACGGGCGGCGTTATGTGGACGGCGGCTTGTCCGCGCCCGTGCCGGTGACGGCGGCGCGTAATCTGGGCGCGACGGTGGTGATTGCGGTGGATATTTCCGCCCGTCCCGAAAAAAACATCGACAGCGGCTTTTTGTCTTTTTTCCAGCAAAGCCTGAACATCATGAGCATGACCGCCTTGGAAAGCGAACTGGCGAAAGCCGATGTGGTGATTCGTCCTAAAGTGCAGGCTTTGGGTGCGGTCGGCGGTTTTGACCGGCGCGCGCAGGCGATTGCCGCCGGTGAAGCAGCGACGCGTGAAGCGTTGCCGCACATTCGAGCGGCAGTGGCAGCAGCGGCAAAATAGTCTTGAGGCTGCCTGAAAGACCCCAGTAGGATTCAGGCAACCTGTATAGCTTTACAGAAGCTGTTCACTTTGTGCTTCATTGCCGCACGGCAACTTACTTTCTTTGCTTCGTCAAAGAAAGTAAGCAAAGAAAGACGACCCCACGGCGCAGGTTTTGGCTGCGCCAAAACTTCCCGTTAAAAAAGCCGTTTGTGCGGCGGGCTTGAACTCGTATTTGCTTTGCAAATACTCAAACATGCAAGCCTTTTTCTCCGCAAAAACGGCTTTTTGAACGGCTGCTTCAAGGGGGCTGGGCGGATGAAATATTCATTTCTTTGGGTTTATACGTTTTGAGTTTTCGTTATGCGGGCAAACCGACAGTAAATCTCAAGCTGATACTACCTATGTTACAAGGCAGACTTAAACGTCATACTCACTTGGTTTCACCCTGCGGTTTTGGTATAAAAACACCTTGACCGCACCGTGAAAAAATAGTTTAATCCTTACCTTACGCCGATTTGGACACAGCTTGCGGGCGATGCCGCCGATGACGGGGCATATCAGCTAAAATGTGGCTTCTGCCCTTTGTGTTCACAAAGGGTTTTTTTGTTGCGGATATAAAATGATTAAATTGGAGCAGGTTTGCAAACGGTTTCAACGCCATGACAAGACATGGTTTGATGCGGTGTTGCCGCTGGATTTGCATATTCGGCAGGGTGAGATTTTTGGTTTGATGGGTTATTCGGGTGCGGGCAAGTCCACTTTGTTGCGCCTGATTAACCTGCTGGAACGTCCCGATGCGGGACGGGTGGCGGTGGACGGTAAAGATTTGACTGCGATGAACGCGCACGCTTTGCGCCAAGCGCGGCGCAATATCGGCATGGTGTTTCAGCAGTTTAATCTGCTGGCCAACCGCACCGTGGCGGGCAATATCGCGTTTCCGCTGGAAGTGGCGGGCGTGGCGCGGCATCGTATTGCAACACGGGTGGAAGAGTGTTTGGATATTGTCGGTTTGAGCGAATACGCGCAGCAATATCCGGCGCAATTGTCCGGCGGACAAAAGCAGCGCGTCGGCATTGCGCGTGCGCTCGCGCCGAATCCGCACGTGATTTTGGCGGACGAACCCACCTCCGCGCTTGATCCTGCGACCACGCGCAGTGTCTTGAATTGTTTGCAAGACATTAACCAACGTTTTAATGTGACCGTGGTGATTGTCACCCATGAAATGAGTGTGATCCGCCGCATTTGCGACCGCACCGCGCTCTTGCATCGCGGACAATTGCTGGAAGTGATTGACGTGCAGGGCAATCACATTAACGCGCAGTCCGCCATCGGGCGCGAATTGGTCGAGGAGGCATAATCATGGAAGCGGCAATCAACAGTTTATGGCTGATGCGCGGCGAAATCATCACCGCTTTTTGGCAAACCTGCGTGATGGTGGGCATTTCCACAGCGGTGTCGGTGGTGATCGGCGGGCTGCTCGGGGTGTTATTGTTTGTGACCGCAGACAAGCAAATGCTGGCGAATGCCGGCGTGCATCACACCGTCGGGCAAACCGTGAATTTTATCCGTGCTTTTCCGTTTGTGATTTTGATGATTGCGCTGATTCCGGCGACACGGCTGGTGGTGGGCACGTCGATCGGGCCCTTGGCAGCGTCATTGGTGTTAAGCGTGGCGGGGCTGTTTTATTTTTCGCGGCTGGTGGAGCAAAATTTGCGCGAAGTGCCGCGCGGCGTACTCGAAGCCGCCGATGCCATGGGCACGCCGCCCTTGGCGGTGATGGTCAAAGTGCTGCTGACCGAAGCGCGCAGCGGTTTGGTATTGAGCGTGACGATTTTGATGATTACGCTGCTGTCGTCGAGCGCGGCGGCAGGGATGATCGGCGGCGGCGGTTTGGGCGATTTGGCGATTCGTTACGGTTATTACCGTTATCAGACCGAAGTGATAGTGTTTATTGTGGCGTTGTTGTCGTTGATGGTGGTGATTACCCAAAGCATCGGTAACCGCATCGCGGCGAAATTGGATAAACGCTAATCAGGCTGAGACCTTTGCAAAAGTCCATAATGTGGATGCAGTCGCTTCAGATAGCACCGCAGGAAGCGCAGACATATCATGCAGATAGGCAAGATTCCGAGGAGCGCATCTCAAAGAAATGCGCCGCAGGATGGATTTTTGCAAAGGTCTCAGGCTGCCTGAAAACAATGAGATGCACCACAAGCGGCTTATGCCGCTTGTTTTATTTGGTTTATAATCCTTTGGTTCGCCATTGAAAGATTAAGGATTCAGCATGAAATCAGCGTGTTGCAAAAGAGCATGGTGGGTATTGTGTGCAGGCAGCCTGAGCGTGTCGGTGTCTGCCGCAGAAATCACCGTGTCGGCCGCCGCCAGCTTGACCGACGCTTTCAAAGCGATTGCGGTGCAATACGAAGCGCAATATCCCGACAGCAAGGTGCATTTTAACTTTGCCGGTTCGGGTGCTTTATTGCAGCAAATCGACAAAGGTGCGCCGGTGGACGTATTCGCTTCTGCCGACGAAAAAACCATGGACATGGCGGCGGAGAAAAACCTGATTGTGCCGCAAAGCCGTCGCAGCTTTGCCGAAAATACCTTGGTGGTGATTGCTCCTGCCGACAGCAAACTGCGCGTGACCGATATGAAACAACTGATTGCCTCGCCTGCGGTGACGCGCATTGCCCTGAGTCATCCCGACAGCGTACCCGTGGGGCGTTACAGCAAAGCGGTGCTGGAGCAGGCGAAATTATGGCAGACCATTCAACCCAAACTCATCACCACGCAGCACGTGCGCCAGTCGCTGGACTATGTGTCACGCGGTGAAACCGATGCCGGTTTTGTGTACGGCACGGACGCGGCGGTGGTGAAAGATAAAGTCAAAATCCTGTTCAGGCAGCCTCTGCAACAAAGAATCACCTATCCCGTGGCGGTGATTCGCAGCTCAGATAAACAAGCCGAAGCCGCACGCTTTATCGAATATCTGGACAGCGAACCGGCACGCGTCATTTTGCAACAATACGGCTTTACTCAACCTTAAAACACCATGCCCGCCTTTGCCGAAGTCTGGACCGCGCTTGCGCTTTCGCTGAAAGTCGCCCTATGGGCGTGCGGCATCAATCTGGTGCTGGGCGTTGCGCTGGGTTTCTGGCTGGCGCGTACCCGTTTTGTCGGGCGGCACATGATTGATACTGTGCTGACTTTGCCGATGGTGTTGCCGCCGACGGTGCTCGGTTATTACCTGCTGGTGGTGTTGGGGAGGAAAGGCTGGCTCGGACAATGGCTGCAACAGAGTTTCGGCATCAACCTGATTTTCACTTGGCAAGGCGCGGTGATTGCGGCGGCGGTGGTGACCTTGCCGCTGGTGATCAAACCCGCCCGCGCTGCGTTTGAAGGGGTAAACCGCCGCTACGAAGAAGCCGCCGCCGCGCTGGGCGTGCATCGACTCGGCGTGTTTTTCCGCGTGACCTTGCCGCTGGCATGGCGCGGTATTTTTGCCGGACTGCTGCTCGCGTTCGCCCGTGCCTTGGGTGAGTTTGGCGCCACGCTGATGATTGCAGGCAGCATCCCGGGCAAAACCCAAACCCTGTCGATTGCCGTGTACGAAGCGGTGCAGGCGGGCAAAGACGATGTGGCGAATATGCTGGTGCTGGTGATTTCTGCCGCGTGCATTGTGCTGCTGCTGGCGGCGCAAAAATTGATGGGCGGTAAAAGAGCGTGAGTGTTCAGTGGCGTCGGAAGCAGGCGGTCAGTATAGTGAAATAAAATAAGAAGCCTACGGCGTTGGCTGCGCCTTGCCGTACTGCTTGTACTGTCTTCGGCTTGCCGCCTTGTATCTTTCTTATTTTATTTCACTATAGTAATAGCTGTTGAGTTTGGTCTTTTCAGTTGTTTCTTTAAAAGAATAAAAAAGGCATATCCGCAGATATGCCCGTTAAAGATGACAAGGGAGCCTATGAGAAACTCTGGCGCGTGGTTTTTCGCTTCTATTTTTTTGTCAGACAAGAAGCAAATTCATGGTCATAGTGGTGCTATGGTCATGAATTTGCGACGCAGTATGGCGAAACAAGAGGTGCAAAAGCCGCCGTCACGAATTTTTCAGAGGCTCCTACTGGAAGGAAAGAAAAGGTTTACGCCAGATTTTCGTACAAAGGCGTGGACAAATAACGTTCGCCGCACGAGGGCAGAATCACCACGATCAGCTTGCCTGCGTTTTCGGGACGGCGTGACAGTTCCAGTGCCGCCCATACGGCTGCACCTGAAGAAATCCCCGCCAGAATGCCTTCTTGCGTTGCCAAGGCGCGGGCGGTGTCGAAAGCGGCATCATTCGGCACTTGCACCACTTCGTCATAAACTTCGGTGTTCAATACTTTAGGAATAAAACCTGCGCCAATGCCTTGAATCGGGTGCGGGCCTTTCGCGCCGCCTGACAGCACGGGCGAAGCGGAGGGTTCGACCGCCACGATTTTGACGTTTGGGTTACGCGCTTTGAGCACTTCGCCCACGCCGGTAATCGTGCCGCCGGTGCCGATACCCGCCACAAAAATATCCACTTTACCGTCGGTGTCCGCCCAGATTTCTTCGGCGGTGGTTTGACGGTGAATCTCGGGATTGGCAGGATTTTCAAACTGTTGCAGGATAATATGGGTGTTTGGGTTTGCCGCAACCAGTTCATTTGCTTTGGCAATCGCCCCGCCCATGCCGTCTGCACCGGGGGTCAAAATCAATTCCGCCCCGAAAGCGCGCATCAACATTCTGCGTTCGCGGCTCATGGTTTCGGGCATGATGATGACGAGTTTGTAGCCTTTGGACGCACACACCATTGCCAGTCCGATGCCGGTGTTGCCGCTGGTGGGCTCGACAATTACGGTGTTTTCATGGATGCGGCCGTCTTTTTCGGCGGCTTCAATCATGGCGGCGGCGATGCGGTCTTTGACCGAGCTGCCCGGATTGAAAAATTCCGGTTTGACGACGACGGTTGCTTGACCGTCATTGAGGCGGTTGATTCGTACCAGCGGGGTGTGACCGATCAGTTCGGTGATATTGGCGGCGATATTCATGATTTGTTCCTTATCCGTTGATTAACTTGAATGGTCGCTATCATACGGCGATTTAAGCTCTGAGCAAAAGAATATCGCGAGCTATGCTGATAACTGAAAGGAATAAGTGAAGGGAAACTCATCTTCAGGCAGCCTGAGACCTTTGCAAAAATCGGTCCTGCGGCGCATTTCTTTGGAATGCGCTCCTCGAAAGCGTAGTCTATCTGTGAGATATGTCTGCGCTTTCTGCGGTGCTATTCCTGCGAACTGCATCCACATTACAGACTTTTGCAAAGGTCTCAGCTTTATTGTTGATTTTGCAGACAATAAGGCTGCCTGAAAAATAAAAGTGCTGGAATAATTCATAAAAGGCTGCCTGAGTTTCAGGCAGCCTTGTTTTTACCCTACACGCATACCGGGCATTGCGCCGTTGTCCGCGTCCAGTAGGAATAATTTGCCGTCACCCGAGGCGGAAGTAATCATGCCTTCGGACATGCCGAATTTTGCCATTTTACGCGGGGCGAAGTTGGCGACGACGATCACTTTGCGGCCGATGAGTTTTTCCGGTTCGGGATAGCTCGCGGCAATGCCCGAGAAAATGGTGCGTTGCTCAAAGCCCAAATCCACTTGGAATTTCAAAAGCTTGCTGCTGCCTTCCACTTTTTCGCAGTTAAGGACTTGTGCCACGCGCAAATCGACTTTGGTGAAATCGTCAAAGCTGCATTCGGGACTCAGCGGTTCGTAATCCGGCTTGCCTGCGGCTTGGCTTTCTACCAAGGTGGCAGGGGCTGCCTGAATGTTTTGTTTGTTGCGTTCGATTAGTTTATCCACTTGGGCGGGCTCGATGCGTTGCATCAAATGGCTGTAGGCATTGATGCGGTGTTCGCCCAAGCTGCGTTTTGCGTTGGCCCAAGTCAATGCAGGCAGGTTCAGAAACCGGGCCACACCTGCGGCGGTGGTGGGCAGAACCGGCGCGAGGTAAACGCTTAATATTTTGAAAGCGTTGATCAATTCGCTGCACACTTGATGCAGTTTGGCTTCTTGACCGTCTTGTTTCGCCAGTTCCCACGGTTTGTTGGCATCGACGTATTCATTGACCGCGTCCGCCAGCGACATAATGCTGCGCAAGGCCTTACCGTATTCGCGGCCTTCGTAATCGGCGGCGATGCCGTCGGCGGCGGCTTGCAAATGGGCGATTAAATCGCTGTCGGCGACGTCTTTCAGGCTGCCTGCAAAACGTTTGTGGATAAAACCGGCGGCGCGCGCGGCGATGTTGATGTATTTGCCGATTAAATCGCTGTTCACGCGGGCGATAAAGTCTTGCAGATTCAGGTCAATATCTTCAATGCGGTCATTGAGTTTCGCCGCGATGTAATAGCGCATCCATTCGGGGTTCAAGCCTTCGTCCAAATAAGAACGGGCGGTGATGAACGTGCCGCGCGATTTGGACATTTTTTGCCCGTCCACGGTCAAAAATCCATGGGCAAAAACCGCAGTCGGGGTGCGTAAACCGGCGTAGTGCAAGGTAGCGGGCCAGAAAAGCGCGTGGAAATACAAAATGTCTTTGCCGATAAAGTGGTACATCTCGGCGGTGCTCTCCGCGCGGAAAAAAGCATCGAAATCTTCGCCGATGCGCTCGCACAGGTTTTTGAACGAAGCCATATAACCGATCGGCGCGTCCAGCCACACGTAAAAATATTTGCCCGGTGCGTCGGGGATTTCAAAGCCGAAATAGGGCGCGTCGCGCGAGATGTCCCAGTCTTGCAAGCCGCCGTCGATCCATTCTTTCATCTTGTTTAAGGCTTCGGGCTGCAGGCGGCTTTTCAGGCAGCCGTCGGCTAAAGTCTCGCTGCCTGAAGTCCATTCGCGCAAGAAGGCTTCGCATTCGCCCAAGCGGAAGAAAAAGTGTTCGGACTCTTTCAACACGGGCGTTGCGCCGGAAATGGCGGAGTAGGGATTTTTCAAATCGGTGGGGTTGTAGGTGGTGCCGCAGGCTTCGCAGTTATCGCCGTACTGGTCTTTCGCGCCGCATTCGGGGCATTCGCCTTTGACGAAGCGGTCGGGCAGAAACATTTGTTTTTCAGGGTCGTACAGCTGTTCGATGGTGCGGGCGATGATTTTGCCGTTGGCTTTCAAAGCATGGTAAATCTGCTCGATAAAGGCGCGGTTTTCGGGCGAATGGGTGCTGTAGTAATTGTCGTAGCCGATGTGAAAACCGGTGAAATCCGCCAAATGCTCGTCATGCACGCGGTCAATCAGCGCTTCGGGAGTAAGGCCTGCTTTTTGCGCCGCCAACATCACCGGTGTGCCGTGGGTGTCGTCCGCACACACGTAATAGCATTTGTGACCGCGCATTTTTTGAAAGCGTACCCAAACATCGGTCTGGATATGCTCGACCATGTGACCGAGGTGGATGCTGCCGTTGGCATAAGGCAGGGCGGAGGTGACCAAAATCGTGCGTTGCGTGCTCATGATGAAAAGCCGAAAGAAAAAACGGTTTATTATACAGCAAGCGCGCTAGAGAAGTTGTGGCCAATAGCGTGCGGGGTTGGTGTTGCTTGAAAAGATGATACAGGCAGCCTTATTAAAGGTATTGCCCATAAACAAATCGTGCACATGATGTGCACGATGATTGAAGTGATCTCGAGATTTTTGGCATGGTGATGTTTGCATGGGCAACCATGCCGTTGGCGAAGGCAGCGCTGCTTTAAGCGACGCTAAATCCTAATGCTGCGGCAGCTTTTTTAAAGGACTCCACATCAAAACCATCTCCATGGGTGATGACCACGCGTCCGTCTTCAAAGTTGACATTGACGAGCTTAACGCCGGGCAATGCTTCGCCAGCCGCTTTAAGCTGATCTGCATTTTCTTTGGAAGAAACACCTGAAACCTGAACCTGTAACTGTGCCATTTTGCGACTCCTTATTGTGTGGGTTGATGACGCCGCTTATGCGGCACGTTTTTACGTAATGATAAATCAAAGTCAGACAGTTTGCATAAAAAAAATCAAACACACTAAAAATGTTAAAAGCGATTTTCAATCAGCATTTGTCGCGACATGGGGTTATTATTCCCTATTTCAAACACTTCGATAGAAATAATTTTCATATTTTTTACCCCGTAGACCATCGCTTTTCTGATGTGGTCGGGTCTGCGTACCATCTGGTTAATGATTATATATGATTGATTTGATTTGGCAATATATTTAAGCACTTCTGTGCAGGACGGGTGTGTGCAGGCAGCTTGTCATTACTGCTTGCTGTTTGGTGTGAAGCACGTCCACGTTGCGTTTCTGTTCGGTTTGTCGGGTGAAGACAACCGTCAGCGGGCGAATCATCAGCGTTATTTGAGTTGTGAAAAAGCTGCGGTTTGGTTTTCGACTGTGCTGAACAAAGATTTCGCTTGGATGCCAATATTGCTCTGGGCGTAGTAAGAGGCTTACCGTTTCCGGCGATGGCTAGGGTGCGTGATTGTCGCTTATCCCTTCTATCGCGTATAATTTCCGATTTTCCGTTTTTATTTTTCCATTGCGAACATTGCCATGCAAAACACTCAATATTCCCCCGCCGAGATTGAACAACGCCGCTATGCCTCTTGGGAGGCGCAGGGTTTGTTTGCGCCGTCTTTGGACGAGAGCCGTCCGTCTTTTTCCATTCAATTGCCGCCGCCGAACGTGACCGGCACGCTGCACATGGGTCATGCGTTTAACCAGACGATTATGGACGCGCTGACGCGCTATCACCGCATGAAAGGCGAAAACACCTGCTGGATTCCGGGAACGGATCACGCGGGGATTGCGACGCAGATTGTGGTGGAGCGGCAGTTGGCGGCGCAGGGCGTGAGCCGTCACGATTTGGGGCGTGAGGCGTTTTTGGACAAGGTATGGCAATGGAAAAAGCATTCCGGCGGCACGATCACCGAGCAAATGCGGCGCGTGGGCTGTTCGGTGGATTGGTCGCGCGAATATTTCACCATGGACGATACGCGTGCGCAGGTGGTGACGGAAGTGTTTGTGCGCCTGTTTGAGCAGGGCTTGATTTATCGCGGCAAACGGCTGGTGAATTGGGATCCCGTGTTGGGCACGGCGGTGTCGGATTTGGAAGTGGAAAGCATTGAGGAACAAGGGAAAATCTGGCACATCCGTTATCCGTTTGCCGATAACCCTGCCGAAGGTTTGGTGGTGGCGACCACGCGCCCCGAAACCTTGCTCGGTGACGTGGCAGTGGCGGTGCACCCTGATGATGAGCGTTACCGTCATGTGATTGGCAAGAAATTAGTGTTGCCGCTGACCGGACGTGAGATTCCGGTGATTGCCGACGATTATGTGGAAAAAGATTTCGGAACGGGCTGCGTGAAAATCACGCCCGCACACGACTTCAATGACTATCAGGTCGGGCAGCGCCATCAGACTTTGATGGTGAATGTATTTGATTTGAAAGCGTGTATTTTGGACGAAGCGCAGGTGTTCAATCATCGCGGCGAAGCGCAAACCGCATTCAGGCTGCCTGAAAGCTATGCCGGCTTGCCTGCCTTGAAAGCGCGCAAAAAAATCGTGGCGGATTTGACGGCGCAAGGTTTATTGGTCGAGGAAAAAGCGCACACGCTGATGACGCCGCGCGGCGACCGTACCGGCAGCGCGATTGAGCCGATGCTGACCGACCAATGGTTTGTCGCCATGTCCGCCAAGCCCGACACGAGCAAAGTCGCCGAGCCGGACAGCCCGTTCAAAGGCATGAGTTTGGCGGATAAGGCGCGTTTTGCGGTGGACAGCGGCCGGGTGCGCTTTGTGCCGGAAAACTGGGTCAATACCTACAATCAATGGATGGGCAATATTCAAGACTGGTGTATTTCGCGCCAATTGTGGTGGGGGCACCGCATTCCGGCGTGGTATGACGAGCACGGTCAAGTCTATGTCGCACGCAACGAAGAAGCCGCGCAAAAGCTTGCAGGCAGCCTGAAACTCACTCGTGACGAAGACGTGCTGGACACGTGGTTTTCTTCCGCGCTGGTGCCGTTTTCCACGCTCGGCTGGACGGGCGACATTACCGACACGCCCGAGCTGCGCGCCTTTTTGCCGAGCAATGTTTTGGTCACGGGTTATGAAATCATCTTTTTCTGGGTGGCGCGCATGATTTTCATGAGCGCGCACTTCACCGGCAAAGTGCCGTTCAAAGATGTCTATATTCACGGCATGGTGCGCGACCATGAAGGGCGCAAAATGTCGAAATCCGAGGGCAATGTGATTGACCCCGTGGATTTGATCGACGGCATCGCGCTGCCTGAACTATTGGAAAAACGCACCACCGGTCTGCGCCGTCCCGAAAAAGCACCGCAGGTGATTCGCGACACGGAAAAACTGTTCCCCGAGGGCATTCCCGTGTACGGCACGGACGCTTTGCGCATGACCATGGCCAGCTACGCCAGCTTGGGGCGTTCGGTGAATTTCGATTTCAAACGCTGCGAAGGCTATCGCAATTTCTGCAACAAACTGTGGAACGCCACGCGCTTTGTGCTGATGAATACCGAGGGCAAAGACTGCTCCGCAGGCAGCCTGAAACAGTCTTTTGTCGATCGCTGGTTGGTGTCGCGGCTGCAACAGGTCATCACCGCGGTGACGGAAGCTTATGACACCTACCGCTTTGATTTGGCGGTGCAAAGTTTGTATGAATTTATCTGGAACGAATACTGCGACTGGTATCTGGAATTGGCGAAAGTGCAGCTGCAAAGCGGCGACGAAGACGCGGCCCGCGCCACGCGCCATACTTTGCTGACCGTACTGGAAACCGTGCTGCGCCTGCTGCACCCGATTGCGCCGTTTATCAGCGAAGAATTATGGGAAACGGTCGCGCCTTTGGCCGGCGTTGCAAGCGACCACAGCCTGATGCTCGCGCCGTTCCCCGTGGCGGACGAAAAGCACATCGACGCCGCTTCCCTGCAAGACATGGCGGCTTTACAGGAACTCATTAACACCATTCGCAACCTGCGCGGCGAAATGAATCTTGCCCCGTCGCTCAAAGCACCGCTTTTGATCGAAGGCGGCGCAAACCTTGCAGGCAGCCTGCCGTATTTGCCGATGATGGCGCGTTTGAGCGCAGCGCGTTTGGTCGATACGCTGCCTGAAAACGACGATGCGCCGATTGCGGTGTGCCAAGGTGCGCGCCTGATGCTGCAAGTGGAAATCGACAAAGCCGCCGAAACCGCCCGTTTGCAAAAAGAAGCGGAAAAACTGCACAAAGCTTTGGATAAGCTTGTCGCCAAGCTGGAAAAACCCGGCTACACCGACAAAGCACCGGCGCATCTGGTGGAAAAAGACCGCGCCGAACTGGCGGCATTGCAAGAAAAAGACGCGCAGATTGCGGCGCAATTGGCGAAGCTGAAAGGTTAAGGAACCTCTGAGAAACTCATGGCGGCGGCTTTAACTGCTCTTTCTTCGTCATACTGCGTCTCACATTTAGGGCAATAGAACCACTATTGCCCTAAATATGCTCCTTGTCTGCCAAAAAAATAGCAGCCAAATCCACTCGCCAGAGTTTTTCAGAGGCTCCTTAAGCTTCATTCAAAAAACAAAGGCTGCCTGAAGGTGTTTTGCACTTTCAGGCAGCCTTTTTGCGTGCTTATTGATAAGAAAAGGTAATCCCCGCCTGTGCCTGTACCGTACCGGGCGTGATCGTGCCGGTGCGAATATAGCGGGCGGTAAAGGTGACGGAGCGTTGTCCGGTGCCGCTGCCAATCAGCCATTGGCGTGCGTCGCCTGCGGGTAATGGAGCAGGGCTGTCTGTGCCCAGCGGTACGGGCACGCCGTCTTTGAGCAGCTGCACGCCGACGCCGCTTGCGGTGCTGCTGCCGCCCAAGGTCAAAATGTCGCCGCTGGTGTTGGCGGGATTATTGCTGTCGGAGACCACGGCTTTGACGGTGATCGGGTAGTCGGCAGGACAATTCAGATCGAAGGTGGCGCTGTTGGTGTTTTTTTGCATCACGCTGTTGACAGTAGGAAATTCACTGACTTTAACCATACCTAAATCGATGGTTTGATTGGATGCGCTGCTCAAGGAGCAGGTTTTCGGGCGTAAGTCGATACGGACTTGCAGTTGAACCGGTATTTCTAATGTGCCCGCGCGTTGGCTGTCCGTCCAAAAATTTTGTTTATAGATATTGAATCGCCCTAAGGTAATGGTGCGGTTAATTGCGGTGTCGGATGAAGGGTTATAGCTGGTGCGCGGGATTTTGACCAAAGCTGCTTGAACGCCTAAATCTGCCCGATAGACGGTGGTCAGTGTCCATGTGGTACCGAGAGGGCGGTAAATTTGGCGGGTTGAGGCGTTAGCTACCGCATAACTTTGTGCACTGCCGCCGGCATCGGGGTGCATGTCGGCGGCAAGGCGGAAAATCACTCCGATGCCGTCGATGCCGGTTTGGAAAACCTGATAATTGCCGTTGGTGCTGCCGGATAAGTTGCCAATACTCTGGTTTGAGAATGCACCGGTTAAGGTTGTATTGATGGCAGAGACCGGTGCGGCGGGTAAGGCGGGGGTAAATTCAATTCGGTAGCCACCGGTACCACCATCCCAACCGGGAACGGTAGTGTTTAACTCACCCGAACTGATTGCTCGACCCATGGCATTACCGGTCGGATTGAGCATGGTAATCAGCGCAGGAGTGACGGCTTGGTGCAGCGGATAAGTATAGGCTTCTTGGGCGCTTGCTTGGGCGGTGATGGTGCAGCAGACTTCCGCCTGTGCGCCATCCATCATGACCGACAGACAGCAGGCGGCAGTCAGTTTAATCAACGCACGATAATGTTGTTGCCGAATCATAAAACTTCCTTTTCATCCGTCGAACACGTGATCGGAATCATGCGGAGGGCTGGCGACACATTGCCCGATGACGGTAATTGGTAGGCAAAGCGGCATTGTTCGGTTGTTGCCGCGCCCCAGCGCACGGTAAGGCTGCCTGAATCCGCCAAACCGGTGGCAAATACCCGTCCGCCTTGGGCGACAAAACCCCGATTCTGTTTCTCCTCATCCAGTACGTCCGCGCCCAACGGTGCAAAACGCCCGTCGTTCAAGGTGATTTCAAACAAAGCCGCGCGTCCTGCTTGGCTGTTTAAGGTAATCAGTGTGCTGCTGTTGGCACGCGGGACGATTTGGTTGCTGGTCGCATCCAGTTGTACGTCCAGCGGCAAACCTTGCGGATCAATGCCTAAAGTATTGTAACGATAAGGTGAGACGTACGGCACGATGGCGTAGCCATTGCGATCGATGCGGATGTTTTGCCCACTCAATACTTTCGCTCCGGCGGCACCTTCGGCGTGAATGATGGCAAAGGTGTCGCCCAAATCATTGGCCAGCGTAACGCCACCGGCGTGTGCCACCAGCGCACCGGCGATACCACCCGATATCTGCCGACTTTGGCTGCCATGGCCGTAACCGCCATTGAATTTAGCCCATGGAGCAGTATAGGCGATATTGGCTGACCAAGAGGTGTATGCCGGTCGTGTATCGCGATTAACGGAAATGCCGTAATTGAGTGCATGATCATTACCCAATGAGCCTGAAATGCCGGTACTCAGTTGAGTATTGTTATGATTGCGGCTGATTTGGCTGCTGAGGCTGTGTCGTCCTTGCAGATCCAAAGGCATGGAAAGGGTCAGCATATAGCGTCGCTGCCAGCGGTCTTGTCCGCTGATTTTGTTTTGCGCGACGGCAATGCCGTAACTTAAGCGTTTGAAACTGTTGCTGTAACCGATTTGCCATTCGGTTTCGGTGGGTAAGGACTGCCAGTAATCTTTGCGGCTGCCCACCACGTAAAAGCTGCCTCGTTTTTCGCCTAAATATTGATTAACCGATAGCTGTAATTGATTTTTGCTGCGTCCGATGTCTTGTTGCTCATGCGGCGAGCGCAGGCGATTGACTTCTGCGGCTTCAGCCAGCCGATAATAGCCTGAGGTGGAATAGCGATAAGCCGCCAGCGTGAGGTTGGTTTGGGTGGCATCGAACAGGCGGCTGTAATGCAGGCGGTAGCTTTGACCGTTGTGGCGGCGGTTTTCTGCGAGCAGTTGGGTCTGGGCGTAAGTGGCATCAAAACCCAGTGCGCCGATGGGCGTATTGACCGCGCCACCCAGTAGTGCAGAGCGGTAATGTGAACTGAGGATCATACCGCTGTTTAAGGTTAAGTGATTGTTCAAGCCGTATTGCCACGTTGCTTGCAGGACTTTGTCTTGGTAGAGATTGAGGTTTCCGTTACGCAAACGCCCTGCTGCGATCTGATAGCGATGGATGCCGGGACGCAGTAGTTGAGTAACGCTGGCGTAAGGTATGGTGCTGCTGTGTTCGCTGCCGTCGGCTTCGGTGACGATAAGGGTTAAGTCGCCGCCATTATTCAAAGCATAAAGATCGTTGATTTCAAACGGACCGGGCGGCACGGCGGTGTGATAAATTTCCTGCCCGTTTTGTTCAATGCGTACTTGTGCATTGCTGTTGGCGATGCCGCGTACCGTCGGTGCGTAGCCTTGCAGCGAGCTTGGAAGCATGCGTTCGTCACTGCTCAATTGCGCCCCGCGCAATGGTGCACTGTCAAACAAATAACCATCGGTATAAAAATCGCCTAAGGTAAGCTGGCTGCGCCACGCCGGAATGTCGCGTTGGGCGTAAGTGTTGAAGGGTTGGTATTGCCACGAATCATTACCATGGCGGTTATAGGCGCCGTGATGGCGTAAATGCCAATTGCCCAAATTGATGCCGCTGTTGATGTTCAGATAAGTGTGATGCTGCCTGAAAGGGTGGTCATGAGTGAGCTCAGAGCGGTAATGGTTCAGCCGATAGACAATGAATGCGCTATTGACCCCCTTGCTCCAACTTTCCGGATCAATATAACCGCGAGGGCGTTGCTGTAACAATGCTTGGGCAATGCCGATGTCCAGCCGTAAAGTGGCAAGATCAAAAGTCACGTGAGCGTTCAGCGGTTCATGTTCCGGTTGCAGGCAGCCTGTTTCGTCAAGATTATTGTTTAAGGCTGCCTGAACAGGTTGTTTCAAATCCAGCTTGTCCAATAAATTTTTTCGAGCGCACAAGCGTGCTTCACCGTCGCGCTGCGGATCGGTAATGAACAGAATGTCCGTATTGCCGCGCCATTGTTGATTGACGTACACATCGACATGGTAACGTCCCGGCAGAATCGGATTACCCCGGGAAAAGCGACTGATGTCCACCGTCGGCTGACCGGGTAATTGACGAATAAAACTGCTGTCAAATTCGGCATACAGATCAGGTGCTGCATTGATCTCCATCGAACACAATAACGCCGCACCGCCCAGCAGGTTAAGCAGACGGTGGGGGAAACGGCGTAAAGAACGAAAGAAACAAGGCATTGTAGGCGGAGAGAAATTATTTCAGCAAAATGTCGGTTTCGGTGATGCCGCCGTAATCGTTAATGGTGTGCACCTGTGCTTGGGTGGCAGCGGCGGCAGAAGCAGGGAGGGTTAGCGAGGTTTGGCCGAAGGGCGGCAACATCGGCACTTGCGGTAAAACGGTCACGGTTTGCGCATCTTTAAGCAAGGTGATTTTGGAGATCGTGATGTAGTACGGCGTAGGGTTGTGTAATTGTAAGGTTTTGCCGGAGAGGTTTAACTGTAATGTGTCCGCTGCGGTCGCAACCGGCGGTGTCAAACCGGCAGGACGGAAAAACAGCTTCAGCCGCGAGCGGATGGATAATTGCAAAAAATTGTGTGGGGTGTCAGGATTTTCCGCGTTGGGTTTGGGCGGAATATCCAAAATATTCAGGTAAAAAATCGACTCGCGATCCTGCGGCAAAGGCTCTTGCGTATACAGCAAGCGTAAAGTTTGCCCCTTACCCGCGTCCAGACGGAAAATGGGCGGGGTCAAAACAAAAGGCACGGCGGTGGCATCGGGTGTGACCTGATCGTTGCCGTTATCAATCCATGCCTGTACCAACGAAGGCGAAGTGCCGACGTTATCCAGCTGCACGGTGACTTCTTTTTGTTGCGCAGGGTAAACCACGCGTGTACCGGTGATCACGACGTTGGCATAAAGCGGCGATAAACCCAACAAAAAACACGCAAGGCAAAGCAGGATACGCATCACAATTCCTTCAATAAAAAACGGTAGAAAAAACGGACAGAAAGAGCTTCCCTGCCCGTTGCGGTTTCAGGCAGCTGCGTGGCTGCCTGAAGCTGTTCATCACCTTTGAAGATTATTTGTAGGCGATGTTGTAATCAACCGAAGTGGTTACCGCGCCGACCGTGGCTTGACCGGTAGCGTAGTACTTGGCGACATAGTTCAATGTTGCCGTACCACCTGCCGTGCCGACGTTTACCGATGCAGAGTTTTGCGTTGCAGCGGGGTCGTTCAATTTGATTTTGCTGTCATCGGTGTTATACAGGGCGATTTCTACATTGGTGGCGACACCATTGTTTTTCAGGTTGCCGGTGGCGGCTACGGTGTTGGCACCCGGTAAGAAATAAGCATAAACATCGCCCACCGAGCAGTTGTTGAACACCAGTGAGAACGGCGTGTCACCGGCAGTAGTGCCTGCGGTCGGTAAAGCGGTGGTCGGTACTTTGGGCAAAGTCACGGTTTTATTGACGCTGCCTGCATCAACGGTACAGGTTTGGCTGACAACTTCACCGTTAATGGTAACGGTGCCGTCTTTTGCCATCACGCCGGCGGATAATGTGGCAGCGGCGATCAATAATGCCCATTTGGATGTGTGTTTCATGAAGTGCTCTCCATTGTTGAAGGTGAAAAAGCTCAAACCAAGATATGAAGTTCATTGACTTTTCAGTCTATGTATCTTGACAAGAGGTACATGTTGGTTATTTTAATTAACGATTGAGAAATCATCAAGATTTTTAATCAGATAGAAGAACGGATCAGGAAATTTTGGCGATAAATATCCTTTTTAGGCCTGATTTCTGCCCTAAATTGGCAGACAGGGACGCAGTGTGTCAGTTTTTTCTAAAGCCATTGTTGTGTAAAAACAACATGTCAAGTGGGGGTGTATTGAATTCGCTTGAAAGCCGATGAACTTCATTTCGGCGGACTTTTTGTGTGTTGCGACCAATAAAGGCTGCCTGAAAATCTTTCAGGCAGCTTTTTTTGATGATGGAATAAAACTTATTGCAGCGACAACAATAAGCCGTTCATGCGTTTGACGAAAGCGGCGGGGTTGTCCAGTTTGCCGCCTTCGGCGAGCAGGGCTTGTTCGTACACGAGTTCGCTTAAATCGTTGCGTTTGCGCTCATCGCTTTCGGCGGCGATTTTTTGGATCAGCAAATGTTCGGGGTTGATTTCCAGCGTCGGTTTGCTGTGCGGAATCTGTCCGCCCGCGCCGGCGGCTTCGAGCATACGCGCCAAATTCAGGCTCATGTCGTGCTCGCCCGCGACCAAGCACGCCGGACTTTCGGTCAGGCGGGTGGTGATGCGTACCGCCGCGACTTTGTCGCCCAAGGCTGCCTGAATGGTTTGTGCCAGTTCTTTGCCGCTTTCTTCCGCTTGCTTTTGTTCGGCTTTTTCGGTTTCGTCCGCCATTTTGCCCAAATCCAGCTCGCCTTTGGCGACGCTGGTGAGTTTTTTGCCGTCAAATTCCGACAGGCTGCCCACCACCCATTCGTCCACGCGATCGGTCAAAAGCAGCACTTCCACGCCTTTTTTGGCAAAAATTTCCAGATGCGGGCTGTTTTTGGCGGCGGCGTAACTGTCTGCGGTGATGTAATAAATCTGATCCTGACCGTCTTTCATGCGGGCGATGTAGTCCGCCAGCGTGACGTTTTGCGCGTCATCGCTATTGTGGGTGCTGGCAAAACGGCATAAGGCGGCGATTTTGTCTTTGTTGGCAAAGTCTTCGCCGATGCCTTCTTTGAGTGCGTTGCCGAAGGTTTGCCAGAAGGTGTCGTATTTTTCCGCATGATTTTTTTGCAAATCTTCCAGCAGCGATAAGACTTTTTTGACGCTGCCTGAACGGATGGCGTCCAAGTCTTTGGATTCTTGCAGGATTTCGCGCGAAACGTTCAGCGGCAAATCGCTGCTGTCGATCACGCCGCGCACCCAGCGTAGGTACAGCGGCATCAGTTTTTTCGCATCGTCCATGATGAACACGCGCTTGACGTAGAGTTTCACCCCGTGCTTCGGGTCACGCTCGTATAAGTCGTACGGCGCGCGTTTCGGAATGTACAGCAAGCCGCTGTAGTCTTGCCGTCCTTCGACTTTGAAATGCGTCCACGCCAGCGCGTCGTCAAAGTCGTGCGCCACGTGTTTGTAAAATTCCTGATATTGCTCGTCCGAAATGTCGTTTTTCGGGCGTGTCCATAAGGCTTGCGCCTGATTGACGGTTTCCAGCTCGTCGGAAGGTTGCGGATTACCTTCGTCGTCGTATTGCGGTGCTTTTTTCATAAAAATCGGCACGGAAATATGGTCGCTGTACGTGGTGACGATGCGGCGCAAGGTCCAGTCGGACAGTAAATCGTCCTGATCTTCTTTCAGGTGCAAAATCACCGCCGTGCCGCGTGTCGGCTTGCTGATGGTTTCGACCGTGAATTCGCCGTCGCCTGCCGATTGCCAGCGCACCGCTTGGTTTTCAGGCAGCCCTGCGCGGCGGCTTTCCACCGTGACTTTGTCCGCGACGATGAACGCCGAATAAAAACCGACCCCGAATTGCCCGATCAAATGCGCGTCTTTTTGCGCGTCGCCGGTCAGTTTTTCAAAAAACGCCTTGGTGCCCGATTTGGCAATCGTGCCCAGATGTTCGACGATTTCCGCTTCACTCATGCCGATGCCGTTGTCCGCTACGGTGATGGTGCGGGCATCCGCATCGGCGGTGACGGTGATGGCTAATGCCGCATCGTCCGCCAGCAGATTGCTGTCGTGCAGAGCTTCAAAGCGCAGTTTATCCGCCGCGTCCGCCGCGTTTGAAATCAGCTCGCGCAAAAAAATCTCTTTGTTGGAATACAAAGAGTGAATCATCAATTGTAATAACTGTTTAACTTCAGTTTGAAAAACATGGGTTTGTTTCATAAGATTTCCTTTGATGGCACAATGCCCACCCAGATAGGGGTGAGGGTGGGAATTTCAAGGGAATGCTGAGACCTTTGCAAAAGTCCGTAATGTGGATGCAGTTCGCAGGAATAGCACCGCAGAAAGCGCAGACATATCTTATCGATAGGCTGCGCTTTCGAGGAGCGCATTCCAAAGAAATGCGCCGCAGGGCGGATTTTTGCAAAGGTCTCAGGCTGCCTGAAGTGTTGAAGAAGTTATTGCGCGGACGATGAGTGACGTTGCCGCCAGCGGCGCACGGTCAGGCAACGCCACACGGTACGCACCGTCACGTAACCCGTGAGCGCAAACAGGCTCCCGAGCAGCGGCACGCCCAGCAGCAGCGGCTTACCGTATGTCGACCACCATAACGCGCTTTGCTCCTGCCATGCGTGCCACTCGGGCATGTTCAAGTCCGGCGGCGGCAGACCGAGCACATTGCGCCCCAATTCATACGCCAAGTAATACAGCGGCAGATAAGTGAAAGGATTGGTGTAAAGCGTGGTGAACACCGCCACGGGGAGTTGTGCGCGCAACAGATACGCCACCAGCAACGCGCTCATCATTTGCGTCGGGCCGGGCATCAGGCCGCAAAACAACCCGATCGCCACCGCTAGGGCGACTTTACGGCGGTTTAAGCTCCAGAAATAAGGTTTGTCAAAAAAAGGCGCAAAAGGCCGCGCCCAACGCGATGCAAAAATCCGTTCGCGCGTGGGCAGGCGGTGACGCAGCCGATGCAGTTTTTCGGGAAAAGACATGGTAAGAAATGATTGAATATCCGTTTCAGGCAGCCTGAAACGGATATTGAGCCTGTTTATGCTTGCGACAGGCAGCATTGTTTGTATTTTTTACCGCTGCCGCACGGGCAGGGTTCGTTGCGGCCGACGGGCGGTGCGGCGTGGCGTACCGGCTCGCGCCGTGCGCCGGCAATCTGCCAGTAACGGTAAATATGGTGAAGGGTTTGTGGTAAATCTTGCCGGAGTTGCTGCGCTTCTTCATCGGACAAATACACGTCATCCTCGTCGTCCCACAGCCCGCCCAAGGCGGCAATCGGGTACAGCAATTCCTCGATGTCCTCATGCGCCGCCGCAAACCAATCGGTTTCCGTACTCTCCAGCGCAAACAGATAAGCGTTACACCACGTCATGTAATCGGGCTGACCCTGTTCGTCAGGATACAGCAGCAGCGTAAACGGTAAATCGGCATCGAGGTCGCGTTGCAAATCTTCCGTCCACGCGGCGATCAATTGCCCGATGCGCGCCACGTCCGCTTCGGAATAATGCTCGTTGTACGCCATGATTTCAGGCAGCCACTGCTCCAGATGAAACACATCCGGGCCGGAAATCATGGCGGTGACAAACGCCTGTACTTCATCGCAGCGCATGGTGTCGCCGTCGGCGGCGTGTTGATCGAGCAGGGCGCGCAGTTCTTCCAGATGATTCGCATCAAAAGCCATGATGATTCTCCTGTGTTGAATCCATAAAGCATTGTGTTAATCGTGTTCAGGCAGCCTTTTTATGCAGCGAAATCCGCCGCCACCCCCGCCGCCTGCAATACGGCAACAAAATCGGCGCGAATCCGCGCCAGCGCGGCGGCATTATCCGCTTCAAAGCGCAGCACCAGCACGGGCGTGGTGTTGGAAGCGCGGATCAGCCCGAAGCCGTCGGCATACTCCACCCGCAAGCCGTCTAAAGTGATGATGTCGCGTGCCTCGGGAAAGCGTGCTTCCTGTTGCAGCTTGGCGATTAAGGCGTGGTTTTCGCCTTCTTTTTGCATCGGAATATTGATTTCGGGCGTGGACAAGGCATTGGGCAGGGCTTTGAGCGGTGCATTCGCATCGGCGTGCGCCGCCACGATTTCCAATAAACGCGCACCGGCGTACATGCCGTCGTCAAAGCCAAACCAGCGTTCGCCAAAAAACACATGGCCGCTCATCTCGCCCGCCAACGCCGCGCCGTGGGTTTTCATTGCCGCTTTGATAAAGCTGTGGCCGGTTTTGCTCAAAATCGGCTCGCCGCCGTGATCGCTGATCCAGTCGCGCAACAGCCGCGTACATTTCACGTCATAAATCACTTTCGCGCCGACATTGCGTGCCAACACATCGGCGGCAAACAGCATTAACTGGCGGTCGGGGTAAATAATCTCACCGTCTTTGGTGACCACGCCCAGACGGTCGCCGTCGCCGTCAAATGCCAAGCCGATTTCGGCATCGCCGGTTTGCAGGCAGCGAATCAAATCCTGCAAATTTTCCGGTTTGGCAGGGTCGGGGTGATGATTGGGAAAAGTGCCGTCCACCTCGCAAAAAAGCTCGTGCACGGTGCAACCCAAAGCGGTGTAAAGCTTGCCCGCAAACGCGCCCGCCACGCCGTTACCCGCATCAATCGCAATCGTCAGCGGACGTTGCAGGCGGATATGATCGGTGATGTATTGAATGTAATCGGCTTCAATATCAAGATTTTGTAGGCTGCCTGAAAGATTTTTCTCGGCAAAGTCATCACGCATAATGCGGCGCAGTAAATCCTGAATGCGTTCGCCGGACAAAGTCTCGCCCGCGAGCATGATTTTGAAGCCGTTGTATTGCGGCGGATTATGGCTGCCGGTGATCATCACGCCGCTGCCGCCGCAACGGGTGTGCGCCGCAAAATACAACATCGGTGTCGCCACCATGCCGAGGTCGCACACATTCACCCCTGCCGCGACGAATTCCGCCGCCAGAATCTGCGCCAAACGCGCACCGGATAAACGACCGTCCCGCCCCAGCGCGACGGTGTCCACGCCCAAGGCGCGCGCTTCCGCCGCCAAGGCGCGGCCGATCAGCGCGGCGGCGTCATCGGTCAGTGTCGTGCCGACGATGCCGCGAATATCGTAAGCTTTGAAAATTTCGGGGGCAATGTGTGCCATATTGTGTGTCTTTCTGTGCATCATGAGGTCATTGAAAGCTGCCTGAATGTTTTTCAGGCAGCTTCTCGATAAGCGAACGGGTTACCGTGTTTTTGAACGGTAAGAATTATCGCCGCAAAGCATGTTCACCGCAACTTGAAACCTAGGGAGCCTCTGAGAAACTCATGACGGCGGCTTTAACCGCTCTTTCTTCGTCATACTGCGTCGCATATTTAGGGCAATAGAACCACTATTGCCCTAAATATGCTCCTTGTCTGCCAAAAAAATAGCAGCCAAATCCACTCGCCAGAGTTTTTCAGAGGCTCCCTAAATCATACGCTTTTTGGCAGTGTATTTTGGCGCACGGTTTTTTTTGATGCGTTCGGGGGTGATGCAACTGCGTTCAACTTGTTATTTTCCGCCGGCGGTGGTAATTTTCGTGCTGACTTTTTCTTTGGGTTGGCGTGATGAATGCTTTGCCTTTATGGTTTTATTATGTCGCGGCGGCGGTGGGCGGTGGCTTGCTGGTGGCGGCGGTGGCGTATTGGATGGCGGCGGCACGGTTGCGTACCGTGCGCCACGCGGCCGAGCTGGAAGCGGCACAACAACGCGCCGACATTGCGCTGTTGCAGCAGCAGTTGCACGCCCAAATCGCCGAAACCGACGAAGCGCGCGATGCCGCTGCGACGCACAGCCGCCTGCTCGATCACGCCCGTCAGGAAAGCCGTCAATTGGCGACCGAGCTGGCCACCCAAACCGCCCACGCCCGTCGCGCACAGGAATTGAGCGAGGCGGTGCAAAGCTGGCAAAACAAAGCTGCCGAATGGCGCGAAGCTTTGCATCAAGCGCATGTCCGCGCCGAAAAGCTGGCGGTGGAAATCCGCGAAGAGCGCGACGCCGCCAACGAAAAACTGCAACTCATCACTTCCGCCCGCAGCGAGCTTGGTTTGCAATTCAAAGAACTGGCGAATCAGATTCTCGAAGAAAAAACCCGCGCCTTTACCGAGCAAAACCAACAAGGCATCAGCCGCCTGATTGCCCCCGTGCAGGAAAAAATGCAGGAATTTTCCAAGCTGGTGCAAGACACTTATGCCAAAGACAGCAGCGAACGCAGCGTGTTGCAGCACGAACTGCAACGCCTGCAAAGCCTGAACACGCAGCTGAACAGCGAAGCCCAAGCCCTGACCCGCGCGCTGACCGGCAGCAACAACAAAACCCAAGGCATGTGGGGCGAGATGATTCTGGAAAAAATTCTGGAACATTCCGGCCTGCGCCGCGAGCGCGAATACACGGTTCAGGCAGCCTTAACCCGTCATGACGAAGGCGGTCACGCGCAATTGCGCCCCGATGCCGTCATTATGCTGCCTGAAAACCATCACATCGTGATCGATGCCAAGGTGTCGCTGACCGCCTACGCCGCCTATGCCAACGCCGAAGACGATGCCGAACGCGCCCATGCGCTCACGGCGCACATCGCCTCGATTCGACGCCATATCAAAGACTTGTCGGAAAAACGCTACCACGAATTGCCGCAAGGCGCGAGCTTGGATTTTGTGCTGATGTTTATTCCGGTCGAACCGGCGTACCTCACCGCACTGCAACAAGACGAACGGCTGCTGGTCGATGCGTTTGACCGCCAGATTATGCTGGTCGGCCCGAGTACGCTGCTGGCGGTGTTGCGCACGATTGCCGGCGTGTGGCGGTATGAAAACCAAAACCGCAATGCGGTGGCGATTGCCGAAGCGGGCGGCAGGTTGCACGATAAATTCGTCATCTTATTGAATACCTTAGACAAGCTCGGCAATCAACTGAACACCGCCGCCAAAACCCACCGCGATGCCATGACGCAATTGTCGGAAGGGCGCGGCAATCTGATTTCCCGTGTCAAAAACCTGCAAGAACTGGGCGCGAAAACATCCAAAAAGCTGCCTGAAAACTTTATCGACGATGAAGCCGAAGGTGATGTATTGGTGTTGGAAAAAGAAGAAAATGAAGAATAAGTCAGAGGTTTCAGGCAGCCTGAATGTCAGATGGAAATCACCGTATCGCTGTATTGTGCAATGGCTTTGTCATGCGTCATCAAACGCATCGGCTCGGATAACGCTTGCGCCACCAGCAAGCGATCAAAAGGGTCGGCATGGTGATCGGCTAACTCTTCCAACGTCATGATGTGTTCCGGCTCAACCGACAAGATATTCATTTGAGAGTCTGTAAAATATTGCAAGGCTTCTTTGCCGGATAGGGGCATCACTGCTTGGTGTTTGTGGTGCTTGATGGCGATTTCCCAGAGGCTGACCACGCTCACCCATATTATATTTCTCGGTGATAACAGTATGTCCTTGTTTGCTTGGGATAACTTGGGGTCATCGGTAATCACCCAAAGGGCGACGTGGGTGTCCAGCAGAATATTCATGCACTTTCCCCTGAAAACAATTGAGCGATCTCTTCGTTATCGACATCGATATCGTCAGGGATGGTGAACACGCCTTTGGCCAAGCCGATACGAATGGGTGTTGCAGGTTTGATCGCCACCAATCTGGCGGCGGGACGGCCGTTTCTGGCGATAATGATTTCAGGCTCTTCCCCTTGTTCGATGCTTTCCACCAAGCGGGAGAGGTTGGTTTTGGCTTGAAAAATATTCACGAAACTCATTTTCATCTCCTTAGGTTGATTGAGGTTAGTCTGACTTAGCTAAGTTGAGATGTCAAGCGGTTTGGTGTAGGCAAGCAAAGGTTTCAGGCAGCCTGAAAACCTACTCCCGCCGCGTATCAAGGATATTGATCACTTTATCCGCCTGCTGCAGGCTGCCTGAAAAGTCTTCCCGATCAAACGCGGTATCGCCGCCTTCAGGCAGCATTTGCCCTTTTTGCAGGCCGGCAAAATCAAACAGCTCGGTGTCCGCTAAGTGCGACGGGATAACGTTTTGCAAGGCGGAGAACAGGCTTTCGATGCGTCCGGGAAATTGCTTGTCCCATTGTTGCAACATCGCTTTGACCGCTTGCCGTTGCAGGTTTTCCTGCGAACCGCACAGATTGCACGGGATAATCGGAAACTCTTGCGCGGCGGCAAAACGCACCAAATCTTTCTCGCGCACATACGCCAAAGGGCGGATCACGATGTGTTCGCCGTTGTCCGACACCAGTTTCGGCGGCATGGCTTTGAGTTTGCCGCCGTAAAACATATTCAAAAACAAAGTTTCCAAAATATCGTCGCGGTGATGGCCGAGCGCGATTTTGCTTGCGCCGATTTCTTTTGCCACGCGGTACAACACGCCGCGCCGCAGGCGGCTGCACAGTCCGCACGTGGTTTTGCCTTCGGGAATCACGCGCTTGACGATGCTGTAAGTGTCTTCTTCGATGATATGAAAATCTACCCCGATTGCGGTGAGGTAATCAGGCAGCACCTCGGCAGGAAAGCCGGGTTGTTTTTGGTCAAGATTCACCGCCACAATCGAAAACTCAATCGGCGCGGACGCTTGCAAACGGCGCAAAATATCCAATAAGGCAAAGCTGTCTTTGCCGCCGGAGAGGCACACCATGATTTTGTCGCCGGCTTCAATCATGCGGTAATCGTTGATCGCATCACCCACGGCGTGGCGCAGGCGTTTAAGTAACTTGTTGTATTCGTGTGTGGTTTTGTTTTTTTCGGACATGGCGGTGTTTCTTTGAGGCAATAAACATCGGATTTTAGCAAAACTTACACGCTTTTCGATATGCTGATACCCTTTGATGAGCAGATAAAAACCTGTTAAACGTAAGACAAATCACATCGCAAACGGTACAATATGGCGTTTGCGTGATTATTTCGGCAGTTTCTTATGTCCATTTTCCCATCATCTCGTTTTCGTTCAGGCAGCCTGTTTGCCTTATTGATGTGCTTCATGATCGGCACGGTACGCGCCGATGCGTTGATGGAGTTTTTGCAAGAGCGCACACCGCCCGCCAATAACGGACGCGTGACTTATGTCAGCCATCAGGAAGACCCGCTGTTGCAGATGATTCAAAATCTGGACGCGCTGACCGGTGACCAGGAATTTCCCGAGCTCCATTACACCCGCAACAATGCGTTTCATCCCGCTTTAAGCTCGACCGCCGCGATGGTGGTGGACGCGCAAAGCGGTCAAGTGCTGTACCACAAAAACAGCTCTGCTCAAATGCCGATTGCCTCCATCACCAAGCTGATGACTGCCATCGTGGTGCTGGACGCACAGCAGAATTTGCAGCAGATGATCACGGTGAGCACGGACGATATCGACCGCCTGAAAAATTCAGGCAGCCGTCTGGCGATCGGGACGGCGTTGTCACGTGAAGAAATGCTGCATCTGGGCTTGATGAGCAGCGAAAACCGTGCCATGCACGCACTGGCGCGTGCCTATCCGGGCGGAATGCAGGCTTTTTTGCAAGCGATGAACGATAAAGCCCGCGCCTTAGGCATGAACAATACCGTGTTTTACGATCCGACCGGCCTGAATCCGCGCAACCAATCCACCGCACAAGACTTGGTGCGTTTGGTGCAGGCAGCTTATGAATATCCTTTGATTCGTCAATTTTCCACCTCTACCGACGGTGCGGTTTTATCGACACGCGGCAAAGTGCTGCACTATAAAAATTCCAATGCCTTGGTGCGCGGCGGCGAATGGAAAATCGACCTGCAAAAAACAGGCTATATCCGCGAATCGGGACGCAGCATGGTGGTGCGCGCCACCATTGAAAAGCGTCCGCTGATCATCGTGCTCTTGGACGCGCCGACCGCCTTTCGGCGGGTTAATGATGCGCAGACTTTACGCACCATGGTCACAAGCGGTGCCATGTAAGGCTGCCTGAAACCTCATCACAATAAGAAAACAGTGGCGTAACGGTTATCGCACCAAGCAGCCTTTACGCCAATGTTTTTTTCATTTCAATCGAAAGCGTTTTATGTTGCAAGCAAGTATCCCGTTGCCGCAAACGCTCGTGCGTCCGCCGGAAACGGTACTCGTCAATATTCTGCCGCAGGAAATCCGTGCGGCGGTGCTGGAAGACGCACGCGCTTGCGAAATCCATATCGAACGCCCGCAAGGGCGCGGTTTGGTCGGCAATATCTATCTGGGCGTGGTGCGCCGTGTTTTGCCCGGCATGCAAAGTGCCTTTATCGACATCGGTCTGGAGCGTGCGGCGTTTTTGCACATCGTTGATGTGGTCGAGCAGCGTCACCGTCCGAACGACACTTTACGCATCGAAACCGTGTTGTTTGAAGGGCAAGTGGTGCCGGTGCAGGTGATTAAAGATCCGATCGGCAATAAAGGCGCGCGCCTTTCTACGCAGATTTCCTTGGCTGGGCGTTTTTTGGTGCATTTGCCGCAGGACGAGCACATCGGCATTTCGCAACGCATCGAGGACGAAGAGGAACGCACCCGTCTCAAAGCCCAATTGGAAGCCTTGCTGCCAGCCGATGCGTGCCGCGGTTACATTATCCGCACCAGCGCGGAGGAAGCCGACCCCGAAGAATTGCGTGCCGACTTGGCTTATCTTAACCGTTTGTGGGCGAAAATCGCCCATGATGCCAAAACCTGCCCCGCGCAAACTTTGCTGTATCAGGATTTGCCGCTGTACCTGCGTGTGCTGCGCGATTTATACAGCCGCCACACCAAGCAAATCTGGGTGGATTCGCGCACTGCGTTTCGCGAAATGCGCGAATTCGCTGCGCTGTATGTGCATGAGGCGGCAGATAAAATTCATTTATTCGATGGCGACGAGCCGTTGTTCGAAAGTTACGGCATCGATGAGGAAATCAATCGCGCCCTCAATATGCGGGTCAATTTGCGATTCGGCGGTTATTTGATCATCGAGCCGACCGAAGCCATGACCACGATTGATGTGAACACGGGCGGTTTTGTCGGGCATCACAATTTTGACGAAACCATTTTCAAAACCAATCTCGAAGCCTGCCACGCCATCGCGCGCGAACTGCGCCTGCGCAATCTGGGCGGCATGATTGTGGTGGATTTCATCGACATGGACAATGAAGCGCACCGCGAGGCGGTGTTGCAGGAATTGGCAAAATCGTTGGCGTTCGACCGCACGCGGGTCACGCTCAACGGCTTTACCAGCTTGGGCTTGGTCGAAATCACGCGCAAACGCACCCGTGAAAGCCTGCACCATATGCTCAGCCAAGACTGCCCGTACTGTTTCGGGCGCGGTCACATCAAAACCTTGCAAACCGTGTGCTATGAAATTTTGCGCGAGATTCTGCGCGAAGCCAAACGCTTCGATGCGGCGGCGTTTCGCGTACTGGCGGCACCGGCGGTGATCGAAATGCTGATTGACGAAGAATCTGATTCGCTGGCGCAGTTAAGCGGATTTATCGGCAAACCGATTTCGCTGGCATCAGAGTCTTCTTATACGCAGGAACAGTTTGATATTGTGTTGATGTGAGGTTTTCAGGCAGCCTGTAAGCTGTTGGTCAAAGCGATAAGTCAATGATGCGGATAAATAATGCACCGACCAATCCACTACTTAAATCACGGAAGTTTCAGGCAGCTGTGAGTTGAAACTTGCAACGCGCAGGCTATCGGCGCGGCAACCACGGGTCAGCTGTCTTCAAGCAGCCATAAATCTTTAAGTGCCGTATGCCGATACGCTCTGTTTGGGTGCAGTAATTTTCTTGACAATAAGGCTGAAAACCTCTATATTCTCATTCTTCTTTTCGAGGGAAGCGATGTTTTCCTTCACGGCTCCCATCGTCTAGAGGCCTAGGACATCGCCCTTTCACGGCGGCAACCGGGGTTCGAATCCCCGTGGGAGTGCCAAGGTTATCCAAACAGTCGGAGTGTAGCGCAGCCCGGTAGCGCACCTCGTTCGGGACGAGGGGGTCGAAGGTTCGAATCCTTTCACTCCGACCATTTCTTTATTTATCTGCTTTTCCCCGCTTTTGTGCCATGAGCAATTCATTGTTTTTACCCGCAAGCCGTACCCGCGCTGCGACCGTGGCATTGCCCGGTTCAAAAAGCATTTCCAATCGTGCCTTACTGCTTGCCGCGCTCTCGCAGCAACGCTGCACCTTGCATCGACTTTTAGACTCCGACGATACGCAGAGAATGCGTGAGGCCTTGCATACTTTAGGCATTGCTTTGACGGAAAAAGGTTCAGGCAGCCTGCAAGTGGACGGCTGCGGCGGACGTTTCCCCGTGGATAAAGCCACGTTTTTCTTAGGCAATGCCGGCACGGCGTTTCGTCCTTTAACGGCGGTGTTGGCGATTTTGGGCGGAGATTACGCCTTATCCGGCGTGGCGCGCATGCACGAGCGGCCGATTGGCGACTTGGTTGATGCCTTGCGCCAAACGGGTGCGAGCATTGATTATTTACAAACGGAAGGTTATCCGCCGTTACACATCGGTGCTTTTCACGATAACGGCGTGCGCCGTATCGCCGTGCGCGGCAATGTGTCCAGCCAATTCCTGAGTGCATTGCTGATGGCTTTGCCGCTGACGGGTAAGGCGTATGAAATCGAAGTGACGGGGGAGCTGATTTCCAAGCCGTACATCGACATTACCTTGAATCTGATTGCCCGTTTCGGCGTGCACATTACGCATCAAGAACATCAGTTTTTCAGGCTGCCTGAAAGGGCGGTCTATACTGCGCCTGAAGCATTGATGATTGAAGGCGATGCTTCCGGTGCGTCGTATTTTCTGGCAGCCGGACTGCTCGGCGATGCGCCGATTCGGGTTGAAGGCGTGGATCGACACAGCATCCAAGGCGATATCGCTTTTGCCGAGGTGATGGAAGAGTTGGGCGGCAAAGTCGTATGGGGCGATGGCTTCGTGGAAGTTTCGCGTGCACCGCAACAGCGCATCCCTGCGTTCGATATTGATGCGAACCATATCCCCGACGCAGCGATGACGTTGGCGGTGATTGCGCTGGCAGCCGACGGTACATCGCGGATTCGCAATATTGCCAGCTGGCGCGTCAAGGAAACCGACCGCATTGATGCCATGGCGCAAGAGCTGCGTAAACTGGGGGCGACGGTGGAGACTTCGCCCGACAGCATCACGATTACCCCCCCGCCTGAACGTTTGCAGGAAAATGTCGCGATTGACACCTATGACGATCACCGCATGGCGATGTGTTTTTCCTTGGTCAGCTTGTTGGATACGGCGGTGACGATCAATGATCCGCAATGCGTCAATAAAACTTTTCCCGAGTATTTTGACCGCTTTAAAAACATTGTCTTTTAATAGGGGTAGACAATCGAAAAAATTTAAATGGTTATTAAAATCTACTGGAATGTATTGATTTTGCATATCATTTATGGGGTAAAAATAGCTCTTTTTGCAATTTGTTTGACATAAATCAAACTTTTCTTGTCCTTTTGGGCGGAAATCCATGCAAAAAACTCTTTTTTTTTTTCGACATGCTAGAATATAACCGTCAAGAGAGGCCAATCTCTGTTTCGGTGTGATGGCTCAAATCATCGCACAAGTACCACAACACCACAGAAGGAACACTAACATGACCACACGTAGAAAATTCATTTTTCAAATCATCCCCGCTGCTGCTGCCGTTACCGCTTTGGGTAGCCGTGCCGTTGCCGCTCCTTTGAAAAAACTGGACGCAGCGACCAATCCTGCTGCCAAAGCATTGGGCTATGTTACCGACACCAAAAAAGCCAATGCCAAAGACAAAGCAGATGTCGGCAAAAGAATGAAATTCACTGCTGAACAAGACTGTGCCAACTGCTCGCACTTCACCGCTGCCAACAGCGGCTGTGCTTTGTTTGCAGGTTACTCGGTAGAAAAACTGGGTTGGTGCAAATCTTGGATTCCGAAAAAATAATCCATCACACAAACCACTACGAACCCCTTTCCTTGCGAAAGGGGTTTTTTGTGGCGGTATTAGGCATTGTGCAGCAGCGTCAGGCTGCCTGAAAGCTTTTGAAATGGTTGGCTTGATACGGTTGGCGTTACTGCTTTGCCGGCATGCAAAATAGAAAACGGCATCAACGCCATCATGCTTAAGGAGTTGATGCCATCAAATAGGGCATTACAAAACTATTCTGTGGAAAGCAACACTTTCCATGAGTTGGTCGCGTGCGGGTCGGGGTAGGCCATTAAAGTATCGAATAAATCAATGGACATATCGCACAGCTTGGCTTTATCGGTACCCGGCGCGGTCGGGTTGGCCAGCATACCGGCATCCGCGCCGTATTTTTCGCTGATTTTCAGAAAGGTTGCTTCTAAGTAAATCTGGGTTTCTGCTTCTGAAGGCAGGGGGCGAGCCGGATCGTAATCGAGAATGACCTGATTGAGCGCACTCATTACAGCTTGTTCTTGCCGGCGGCTTTGTTGCAATACCTTGTTCATTTCCTCAAGACGGCCTTGCGGCTGATACAAAATGTGGTAACACAAGTTCGGATCATGTGCGCGCAATGTTTTCAGCTGGATGGTGAGCGCGTTCAGATAATTGCGCAGGGCGGTATCGGAGGTTCTGACGATGTATTTTTGCAAGGACGCATCCAGAGCCTGTATCGCTTGCCATACCGTGGTGTCGAAGGATTGATTTTGCTCGACATTACGATAAATGGTGGCGGCGATGGCATCGTAGGTGGCCCTATCCTTGCTTTTCAGGGTGCGGAAAACTTCGATTTGGTCTAACTCTTGCTGCGTTTGTTCGAGGCTGGGTTTGGATGAGGTCAGTGCCATACTGTTTTGCAGGCGAGCGTTATTCGGCATCAGAAAAAACAACAAGGCAGCCAGCGGAAATGCCCAGAGCAGGCGTTTTTTAAGACGTCGGGCAGCATCGGGCTCGTCGCGGAAAAAAAGTAACAAAATCAGCAGACAAACTAAGAAAAGGCCAAGATAGTAGCCCAGTAAATAGGGTATGTTGGTTGGCATATATTGCTCCATGGTGAGGGTGCGAAAGTAAGCGTAACCAAGCCGGATATGTTTCAGGCTGCCTGAAGTTGATTGTGTTAGACAATGCTTGGCAGTTTTCAGGCAGCCTGAATCTTAAACGACTGGGGTGTTAGCGCGTTACCGGTTTATAGCGGATGCGTTTGGGTTTCGCGCCTTCTTCGCCAAGGCGGCGTTTCTTGTCGGCTTCGTATTCTTGGTAGTTGCCGTCAAAGAACGTCCATTGCGAATCGCCTTCTGCCGCAAGAATATGGGTGGCGATGCGGTCGAGAAACCAGCGGTCATGCGAAATCACCAGCACGCAGCCGGCAAATTCCAACAAGGCATCTTCCAAAGCGCGTAAGGTTTCCACGTCCAAATCGTTGGACGGTTCGTCCAGCAGCAAAACATTACCGCCGGAGATTAAGGTTTTGGCCAAATGCAGTCGTCCGCGTTCGCCGCCGGAGAGCTTGCCCACGGTTTTGCCTTGATCCGAGCCTTTGAAGTTAAAACGTCCGAGGTAGGCGCGCGCGGGAATTTCAAATTGACCAACTTGTAAAATATCGCGCCCGTCGGCGATTTCGTCGAAGACGGATTTACCATTGTCCAAAGCACTGCGGCTTTGATCGACGTGGGCGATGTGTACGGTTTGACCGATGGAGACGCTGCCTGAATCGGGCTGTTCCTGTCCGGTGATCATTTTGAACAAGGTCGACTTGCCCGCGCCGTTTGGGCCGATGATGCCGACAATCGCGCCCGGCGGAATTTTGAAGCTCAGTTTGTCCATCAGCAGTTTGTCGCCAAACGATTTGGAAACATCTGTAAATTCAATCACTTCATTGCCTAAACGCTCTGCTACGGGAATAAAGATTTCCTGCGTTTCGTTGCGTTTTTGGTATTCGTACTGGCTCATTTCTTCAAAGCGTGCCAAGCGGGCTTTGGATTTGGCTTGGCGGCCTTTGGCGTTTTGCCGCACCCATTCGAGCTCTTGTTTCATCGCTTTGATGCGGGCGGCTTCTTGTTTGGCCTCGGTGGCGAGGCGGGCTTCTTTTTGTTCCAGCCATGAGGAGTAATTGCCTTTCCACGGAATGCCGTGACCGCGATCCAGCTCCAAAATCCATTCGGCAGCATTGTCCAGAAAATAGCGGTCGTGGGTAACGGCCACCACGGTGCCGGGAAAGCGCACCAAAAATTGCTCCAGCCATTCGACCGACTCCGCGTCCAAGTGGTTGGTCGGCTCGTCCAAAAGCAGCATGTCCGGCTTGGACAGTAATAATTTGCACAAAGCGACACGCCGTTTTTCACCGCCGGAAAGATTGGCGACCTGCGCGTCCCATTCAGGCAGCCTGAGCGCGTCGGCGGCGATTTCCAGCTGATGCTCGACATTATCGCCTGCGCCGGCGGCAATAATCGCTTCCAGCCGCGCTTGCTCTTCGGCCAGCGCGTCAAAATCCGCATCTTCTTCGGCGTAGGCGGCATAGACTTCTTCCAAGCGTTTCTGTGCCGCGACCACTTCGCCCATGCCGCTTTCGACTTCTTCGCGCACGGTTTTGTTCGGATTCAGTTCGGGTTCTTGCGGCAGGTAGCCGATTTTGATGCCGCTCATCGGCACGGCTTCGCCTTCAAATTCTTTATCCACGCCTGCCATAATCCGCAGTACGGTGGACTTGCCCGCGCCGTTTAAGCCGAGCAACCCGATTTTCGCTCCGGGGAAAAAGGACAGGGAAATGTCTTTGATGATTTGTTTTTGCGGCGGAACGGTTTTGCTCACGCGCAGCATGGAATAAACGTATTGGCTCATGGTAGGTTCTTTAATAATAAAGGTTAAAGGAAAGATTGATGGTAAAAAAGCGATAAAAACGTTTCAGGCAGCCTGAGACCTTTGCAAAAGTCTGTCATGCGGATGCAGTTCGAAGAGATAGCACCGCAGGAAGTGCAGACATATCATGCAGATAGGCAAGATTCCGAGGAGCGCATCTCAAAGAAATGCGCCGCAGGATGGATTTTTGCAAAAGTCTCAGCCCTGAAGTTATGGTTACAGATTGACCGCGATCAATGGTGACGGTGTATTTTGCTGATTATAGCCGACTTCTTTACGGTCTGAACTTTTCGCATGTGCCGTAGTCAGAATACAAGCTTTTTTAAGGAGTAAACCATGAGATCTACCCTGATGAAAACATTGATGCTGACCGTCATCGGTCTGTCGTTGGTCGGTTGTGCCAACATGACCACACAGCAGCGCAATACCGCCATTGGTGTGGCAGCCGGAGCGGCCATAGGTCACGCGGTCGGCGGAAATACCGAAGCAACCCTAGGGGGCGCGGCGCTGGGCGGTGTGATTGGCAGCCAAGTACGATAAAACCTTGCACTCAACAGTAAACCCGCATTCATGACGAATGCGGGTTTACTTATCTGAACTTGCGACACGATGTGCGGAAAATCCGTATAATGCCGGTTTCCCGCTGTTTTAAGTCGTACTCTTTGCATCATGAATAAACCCCGCCTTTACTTCTGGTTGACTGCCGTGATTTATGTGATCACGTGGGTGGGCATTTCCTGCGTGATGAGTCCTGGGTTGGATTCTTACGGCGACATGGTGGAAAACTACGCGTGGTCGCAGACTTGGATGTTGGGGACATTCAAGCATCCGCCGTTTTTCGCGTGGATGGTCAAAGCATGGTTTGCCCTGTTTCCAACCGAAGTATGGGCATATTACGTCTTATCTTATCTCAATGCCTTGGTAGGCATACTGGGCATTGTTTGTCTGGCGCGCTTGTGGCTGCCTGAAAACCTGTCTGCGGCGCGGCGCGGCGTGTTTGTTTTTGTGGTGTTGCTGTTTGCTTTATTGTCCGCACCGTACAGTAATCTGGCTTCTAAATTCAATGCGGATACCGTTTTGCTCTCTTTGTGGCCGTGGACGGCTTACGCCTTTTTTGCGGCCTTGCACGAAGAGCGGTTTTATCATAAATGGGCGTTCACCGTGCTGCTGGGCGTATTGGCAGCGGCGGCAATGTTGTCCAAATATTTCACCGTGATTTTGCTGGTGACTTTGCTCTTGATTTCTGTCTCTAACGCGCAATACCGCCAGTGGTGGCGTACCCGATATCCTTATGTTGCGTTTGGGGTGTTTATTGCCTTGATGCTGCCGCATCTTGTTTGGGAAATTTGGCACGGCTTTCCGTTCAGACAATACGTCGGCGGCAAAATCACCGAGGGGGTGAGTGTGCGCCGCGTTTTCACTTTCCCTTTGTCCGGTATTTACTACTTACCCTTATCGTGGATCGCATGGTGGCTGTTGCGCCGCCGTTTTTCCGCACCGCAACGGCAAGAGCTTACATGGAAAATCCCACGGCGAAGTTTGGTGTTGCTCAGTTTTCTGCCTGCACTGTTGGTGGTGTTGGTGCATATCATCACCCATGTGCATTTGACCACGCACTGGGCGATTCCGATTTGGTTTGCTTTGCCCGCATTGATGGCGGTGTGGCTGTTGCCGCTTTTAAGTGATGATTTTGCTTGGCGGCGCTTGTTGCGCGGTTTGGGTGTGTTTTGGGCGGCGTATGTCGGCGTGACGGCGGTGGTGATATTGTTCTCGGCCATATTAGGTGATTATTCTTATACGCATGGTATGCCGCAGATGGCGCAGGCCATAGACAAGCGTTTTGCCGAACGCTATCCGGGGCAAAAACTCTCTTGGGTTGCCGGTGCATGGCCAAGACCGGGTGCAGTATCTTTTTTTGGTAAAGATCATCCGCGCGGCTTGCCCTCCATGCCGGATAAAGAAGTTTCTCAAGTCAATCCTTATCCCGAATGGAAGCAGACTTACGGCGCAGTGTTGTGCATGCCGTATCGCTCCGGTGGCTGCGAACGTGCCGTGCGTAACTGGTTACACGAGCAGCAGTTAGGCGTGGAAGGTGATGTCTTGCACTACCAAGCAGAAGGCTGGCAATTTATCCGCAGCGATGTGCATGACCTCACCGTTTTCTGGGTGCGGCCAAGCGTGTGGGAATGAGGATGGCAGATTTCATGCGCTTAAATCTTGACAAGGAAGCTTAAACCGATATAATAACGGACTTCTTTTCGTAAAGAGATTAAAGCGGGAATAGCTCAGTTGGTAGAGCGCAACCTTGCCAAGGTTGAGGTCGCGAGTTCGAGACTCGTTTCCCGCTCCATAAAGTTTGTACAGACCCCTATGCGGGAATAGCTCAGTTGGTAGAGCGCAACCTTGCCAAGGTTGAGGTCGCGAG
>JAUNUS010000005.1:54458-90749 GCA_030538055.1 Neisseria sp. | reverse complement strand
CTCGCATTTGCTTTGCAAATGCTCAAACAGGCAAGCCCTTTTCTCCGCAAAAACGGCTTTTTGAACGGCTGCTTCAAGGGGATTGGGCGGATGAAATAAAGGTTTCTTCAAGTTTTATATTTTGGGTTTGAATCATGTTAAGCAGATTCAAAACAAAACTCACGTCAACACTTTCAAGCCATGATCTCTTTGAAGATTAACGGTATAAAAAAAGCGTGTCATCTGACACGCTTTTTTGTTGCCGCAAGGAATAGGGTTTAAACCACACCTTGCGCCAGCATGGCATCGGCGACTTTTTTGAAGCCGGCGATGTTGGCACCGTTGACGTAGTTGATGTAGCCGTCTTCCGTACCGTTTTCCACGCAAGAGTGGTGAATGCTGTCCATGATGCCGTGCAGACGGTGATTGACCTTTTCGCGATCCCACGACAGGCGCAGGGCGTTTTGGCTCATTTCCAGACCGGAAGTGGCGACACCGCCCGCATTGCTGGCTTTGCCCGGTGCGTACAGGATTTTGGCTTTGATAAATTCAATCACCGCTTCGTTGGTGGAAGGCATGTTTGCGCCTTCGGCCACGCAGAAACAGCCGTTTTTCATCAATGTTTTCGCATCGTTTTCGTCCAGCTCGTTTTGGGTGGCACAAGGCAAGGCGATGTCGCAGACGATGCCCCACGGACGTTGGTTGGCGAAATATTGCACGCCCGCTTCTTGAGCATACACCGACAGGCGTTCGCGGCGTTCGTTTTTCACTTCCATTACGGCGGCAAGCTGTGCTTCGGTGATGCCGTCGGGGAAGTAAATAAAGCCGTTGGAATCGGACAAGGTCAAGACTTTGGCTTCGCGGTGCAGCAGTTTTTCGGCGGTGTATTGCGCCACGTTGCCTGAACCGGAAACCACGACTTTCTTGCCGGCGAGGTTGTCGTTGCGGGTTTTGAGCATGTTTTCGACAAAATAAACCGTGCCGTAACCTGTGGCCTCGGGGCGAATCAGGCTGCCGCCGTAAACCATGTCCTTACCGGTCAAAACCGAAGCGAATTCGTTTTTCAGACGTTTGTATTGACCGTATAAGAAGCCGATTTCGCGGCCGCCCACGCCGATGTCGCCGGCGGGCACGTCAATCGACGCGCCGATATGACGATACAGTTCGGTCATGAACGACTGGCAAAAACGCATCACTTCGTTGTCGCTTTTGCCTTTGGGGTCAAAATCCGAACCGCCTTTGCCGCCGCCCATGGGCAGGGTGGTCAAAGCGTTTTTGAAAACCTGTTCGAACGCCAAGAATTTCAAAATGCTCAAATCGACCGTGGGGTGGAAACGCAAGCCGCCTTTGTAAGGGCCGATGGCGGAGGACATTTGCACGCGGTAGCCGCGGTTGACCTGCACTTCGCCTTTATCGTCCACCCACGGCACGCGGAACACAATCATGCGTTCCGGTTCGACAATGCGTTCAAGCAGCGCGTTACGGGTGTACTTGGGGTTTTTACGCAGGAAAGGGTCAAGACTGTTAAAAACTTCTTCAACGGCTTGGTGAAAAACTGCCTGACCGGGGTCGCGTCGTTTGACGATGGCCAGCAGCGCATTCAGATCGTAAGTGGACATGATGGTTTGCGTTTCCTGATGAATTAAGGGTTACTCGATACTGCTGTGCGCAATTTTATCATGTTGTTAGGGGCATACTAAGGCTTTTTGTGTGGCAATTTAGAAAATATGTTGCTTTTTATTGCCCAAATAAGCGATTTATCTGCTGTTTGAGGCTGCCTGAATCGCAAGGCAAGAAGACATGGCGGTTTCTGTCGGTATCTTAAGTAATCCCTGAAAAAACTTTTGTGATGAAATGAAAGCCTGCTTTCCCTTTACATCATGAAAACGATATAATCCGTTCATATTTTTTGCTTCGGGGGTCAGCTTATCATGAATGCCATTTCCTCTTTTTTGGACAATTTCTTTAAGGTTCGCAGCAACGGCAGCAGTGTCAAAACCGAAGTCTTGGCGGGCATCACCACTTTTCTGACCATGAGTTACATCATCATGGTGAATCCCGATATTCTGGCGAATACCGGTATGGATAAAGGGGCGGTGTTTGTCGCGACCTGTCTGGCAGCGTCTTTGGGTTGTATGCTGATGGGGGTGATCGCGAATTATCCGATTGCTATCGCGCCCGGTATGGGCTTGAACGCTTACTTTACTTACTCGGTGTGCATCGGCATGAATGTGCCGTGGCAGGTGGCTTTGGCGGCGGTGTTCGTGTCGGGTTTGTTGTTCGTCGCGCTGAGTTTGGCCCGAGTGCGCGAGGCGATCATCAACGGCATGCCGAAATCTTTAAAATTTGCCATCACTGCCGGTATCGGTTTGTTTTTGGCATTGATTGCCTTGAAAAGCGCCGGCGTAGTGGTGGCGCATCCGGTGACCTTTATCAGCATGGGCGATGTGCGGAATCCCGGAGTGTTGTTGGCGGGGTTGGGCTTATTGATGATTATTGCGCTGGATCATTTCAGGGTGCGCGGCGCGATCATCATCAGTATTCTGGCGATCACCTTACTGTCCATGTTGTTGGGTTTGAGCCAGTGGAACGGCATCGTCGGTGAAGTTCCTTCCTTGGCGCCGACATTTATGCAGATGTCGTTTAAAGATTTGTTTACGGTGCAGCTGGTCAGTGTGATTTTTGTGTTTTTTCTGGTGGATTTGTTTGACAGCACCGGCACCATGATCGGCGTGGCGCACCGTGCGGGTTTGTTGCAAGACGGTAAACTGCCGCGCTTGAAAAAAGCCTTGTTGGCTGATTCGACGTCGATTGTCGCCGGCGCGGTGATGGGTACGTCTTCGACCACGGCTTATGTCGAATCCGCCGCCGGTGCTGCGGCCGGCGGTAAAACCGGTTTGACGGCGGTGACGGTAGGTTTGTTGTTCATCGCCGCTCTGTGGTTTTCCCCGTTGGCCATGAGCGTGCCGGCCTACGCTACTGCACCGGCGTTATTGTATGTCGGTGTATTGATGGTGCGCGGTTTGGCGGAGATCGAATGGGACGACATCACCGAAGCCGCTCCGGCGTTTTTGACCGCAGTGTTTATGCCGTTTGCGTATTCAATCGCCGATGGTATTGCCATTGGATTTATCTCTTATGCGCTGATTAAATTATTATGCGGTCAAGGTAAAAAAGTACCGATGATGGTGTGGGTGGTGGCGCTATTGTGGGCGTTGAAGTTCTGGTATTTCGGCGGATAAGCCTAAGGAGCCGCTGAGGCTGCCTGAAAAGCTTTCAGGCAGCCTTTGTTTTTGATGAAAGTATTTGATAAGTTGTTTTATGGAAATCATTACCCGCGATCACCGTTTTTTATTGCAGGAAAACGAAAACCTGCTGGAGGCATTGGAGCGCACCGGTCATGAGGTGGCGTATCAATGTCGCAGCGGTTATTGCGGAGCGTGCCGCGTTAAAATATTATCGGGCAGCGTGTCGTATCCGAGCACGCCGTTGGCGTACATCGGGCAGGGCGAGATTTTGCCGTGCTGTTGTCGGGTGCAAAGCGATCTGCAACTGGACGTTGCGCTGAAAGAGCATACTGCCGAACGGCAAAAAGATTTGTTTGTGCCGGATTTGTTTGATGAAGAATAGAAGCATCGGTATAAAAGCTTTCAGGCAGCCTTAAAGGCTGCCTGAAAGCTTTTTATAATCAATAATTAACGAATATAACGTACCAATAACAGTACGAATACCGCCAAAACCAAGATGGCGAGTGCGGCTTTACTTTTCATATGGATACCTCCTTCAGGTTGAAATCAGGCGCGTGCGGCGTATTCGCGCAAATGCTGGCGCACCGCCAGCCACGCGCCGAAAGCGGCAAGGGCGGCGACAATCAAAATAATCACCACCAATTCCTGCCACGTAAAAAAACGATGCTGCAAGCTGATGCCGTAAGGCTGCAAAATCGCCGCCAGCTGCGGTGCGGTGCGCTGCAGCACCCACGCGCACAAGCCGCAGCCAATCGCCAACGACAACAAGCCTTGCCACAATGCGGTGTACACAAACGGACGGCGGATAAACGAAGCGGGTGCACCCAAAAGGCGGGTGATTTCGATTTCTTCTTTGCGCGCCAAGGTTTGCAGGCGAATCGAATTATGCGCCACCAGTACGAAGGCCAAACTTAAAGTGATCGCCAAAAACCACAAAATCTTTTGCAAAAACATCTGCATATCGTGTAAGGTTTGCAGCCAGCGTGCGTCCAGTTGTGCGGTGTCGATCATCGGTAGATTGTTCAAGTCTTGCTGTAAGGCTTGAATCGCTTGCGGTTCGGTGCTGCTCGGGGTGACGGCAAACGCATCGGGCAGAGGGTTTTCCTCAAACATCGCCACCACGTCGGCATCGCCCAAGCTGTGCTGCATTTCTTGCAAGGCTTGCTCTTTGCCGATAAAGCGCACTTCGGCAATGCGCGCGTCGGCGCGTAAGGTTTTCTCGATGGTCTGCGTGTCCAGCTCGTCTGCACTCATGTCCATGTACAGCGTGATTTGCGGGGTGGCGGAAAGGTTGCCGACCACGCTGTGCGCGCTTTGCACCGCCAAATATAAAGCCAAGGGCAGGCTGATGGCGATGCCCAGCATCATCAAAATCAACAAAGTCGCTACAGGCTGCCTGAATAAATCGCGCAAAGTACTGCGCGCCGCTTCCCAATTCAATCGGATCCAATGTTTCATGCGGCAAACCGTCCTTCCTGCAAGCGCAAAATGCGATGACCGTAATCCGCCATCAAAGTCTCGTCATGCGCGGCAATGATGACCGTGGCGCCATTCACATGAAAACTGCGGAAAAGCTCCATAATGTCCAGCGCGTAAGCACGATCCAAATTCGCCGAAGGCTCGTCGGCAATGATCAATCCGGGCTGATGCACCACGGCGCGGGCGATGCACAAACGCTGTTGTTCGCCGCCTGAGAGCGTGACCGGATCCGCCGATTCGCGTCCGCCCAAACCGACTTTTTCCAACGCGGCACGGGCGCGTTTTTCGGCGGTTTTGCGGTCGTAACCGATGATGAATAAGGGCAGCAGAACATTTTGCAACACATTGCGATCAAACAAAATTTTATGGTCTTGGAATACGATCCCGACGTGCTGGCGCAAAAAACCAAGCTGATTGTCGGAGAGTTGTCCCAAGTCGTGTTGATTGATTTTGACCTTGCCGCTGCTGGGTTTGAGAATTCCGGCAATCAGTTTGAGCACGGTGGATTTGCCCGCGCCCGAATGCCCCGCCACAAAAATCATCTCGCCTTTATCAATGGTGAAACTGACATTATCTAGGGCGCGAAATTTGCCCGGATAAATTTTACTGACTTGTTCAAAACGTATCATAAGCTTAAATCCGCTGTTTTCTTTTTGAATATCAAAGCGTTCAGGCTGCCTGAAAGGGTTACGGCAGCAATGCGTCCACAAATTCGCGCGCACGGAACGTACGCAAATCATCAATGCTTTCGCCCACGCCGATGTAGCGCACCGGAATCGGGCGCGTGGCAGCGAGGGCGGCAATCACGCCGCCTTTGGCGGTGCCGTCGAGCTTGGTCAGAATCAAACCGGTCAAGCCCAAAGCGTCGTCAAACGCCAGCACTTGATTGATGGCGTTTTGCCCGATGTTGGCGTCCAGCACCAGTAAGATTTCATGCGGTGCGTCGGGTGAGGATTTTTGCAATACCCGTTTGACCTTTTTGATTTCTTCCATCAGATGCAACTGCGTGGGCAGGCGGCCGGCAGTGTCCGCCAGCATAATGTTGATTTGACGGGCTTTCGCCGCTTCCAGCGCATCAAAACACACTGCGGCGGAATCGCCTTTTTCTTGGGAAATCACCGCGACATCGTTGCGGTTGCCCCATTCGAGCAACTGTTCGCGCGCGGCGGCGCGGAAAGTATCGCCGGCGGCAAGCAGTACGCTGAAACCGTCGTTGCGAAAATGTTTGGCGAGTTTGCCGATGGAAGTGGTCTTGCCCGCACCGTTCACGCCCGCCATCATGATCACAAACGGCGTATCAAGGCTTTCAGGCAGCGTTAAAGGTGCTTCCAGCGGCGCGAGCAGTTCGTATAAGGCATCTTTCAAGGCCAGTTTTAATTCCGAAGCGTCTTTCAGACCTTTCAAGCTGACCCGTTCGCGCACGTCGGCGAGCAGTCGTTCGGTCGCCGCCATGCCCATGTCGGCGGTCAAAAGCACCGCTTCGAGTTCTTCATACAAATCTTCGTCGATTTGCCCGCCGCCGAACACGCCTGCCAAGGATTTGCCCAGCTTATCGCGCGATTTGGACAAACCTTGTTTCAGACGCTGCGTCCAGCCGGTTTTCTCTTCGTGGGCAGCGGTGACGTTTTCTTCGTTTTTCTTTTTGAATAAACCCAGCATAATTCACATTCAGTCGTAAAATTTTCGTATTGTAGCGTAAAAACGGTTGAGATTTGCCGATTGAGGCATATATAAGCCGCGTTTTGTACATCCTGAGACATTACAGACTTTTGTAAAGGTCTCATCCTTTGGGAGTCATCAATTATGGAAGAACAAGCTTACACCATCGAAGGCACGGCATTGGGCTCGGCGGACGATGCGCGCCTGAAAAATTATGTTTACGCCATGTATATTTTGTATTTGTGTACGTTTTTTTTCGGTTTTACGATTTTTATCGGCGTGATGCTGGCGTACATCAAACGTAACGAAATGCGCGGCACGCCGTACGCGGCGCACGTGGAGTATTTGATCGCTACTTTTTGGATTTCGCTGCCGATTGCGATTGTCGGTGTGATTTTAAGCCTTATCTTAATCGGCTTTTTGGTGCTCGGTATCTTGGGTTTGTGGTTTGTGTACCGCTGCCTGAAAGGTTTAATCCGCCTGAACGATAACAAACCGTTGTGATTCTGTTCTTAGGAACGGTTTTCCTTTACAATTGTGACTTTGCGGCATCATGGTGCCGCAAAGTTTTGCCGTGATACGGCGATTTTTGTTGGTAAATTCTTCACAATAGGCTAATATAAAGAATGGTTGATACGACTTCGGATAAAACGAACGGATGGGTTTTGTACCGCCGTTTATGGGCGTATCTGGCTGATTATTGGAAGATTTTTCTTGCGTCAATTATAGCGATGCTGGTGGTCGCTGCCACCGGGCCGTTATTTGCCGCATTGATTAAGCCTCTGATTAACGAAGGCTTTGTCGATAAAAACATGGAAGCGATGCGCTGGATTCCGTTTGCGATTGTCGGACTGTTTTTGTTGCGCGGCGTTTTCAATTTTATCAACGAATATTCAACCAGTTATTTGTCCGGTCACTTGGTGCAACGTTTGCGCGAAACCATGTTTGCCAAAATCCTGCGTCTGCCTGCCGGTTTTTACCACGATAATCCTTCCGGCCGCATGATTTCGCGCGTGCTAAACGATGTGAATCAAATCACCGATGCGGGGTTTAACGTCATCACCGTGCTGGCGAAAGACGGCGTGACCGTGCTGGGTTTATTGGGATGGCTGCTGTATTTGGACTGGCAGCTGACTTTGGTCACGTTTGTCACCATTCCGGTGGTGGCTGCCTGCATTCGGGTGGTGAGCGTGCGTTTGCGCCGCCTGTCGCGTGAAAATCAACAACACCTCGGACAAATGACCCAAGTTTTGGGTGAAAACGTCGAAGGCATCCGCGTTGTGAAAATTTATGGCGGGCAAGATTACGAAAATCAACGCTTTCGCGACAGTGCTTTATCGGTGCGGCATAATCTGGTCAAGCAAACCGCTGCCAACTCCGCCAACACCGCGCTAACCCAATTGATGGTGTCGATCGCTTTGGCGTTGATCATTTATTTTGCAGCGGTCGGTGCGCACAACCAAACCTTTAGCGCGGGCGATTTTATGTCGTTTTTGACCGCGATGATCATGATGTTTGATCCGATCAAACGCATCACCGGCATCATGCAGTCTTTGCAGCGCGGCATGGCGGCGGCGGAAAGCGTATTCGGTTTTCTCGATACGCCGGAGGAAACCGATCACGGAACATTCCGTCCGCAAGCGCGCGTGCGCGGACATATTCGCTTTGATAACGTTTCTTTTCGTTATCCGCAGGCGGAAAAAGACAGCGTACGGGCATTGAATTTGGATATTCTGCCCGGAGAAATGGTCGCTTTGGTCGGGGCTTCGGGTTGCGGTAAGACCACAACGGTGAATCTGATTCCGCGCTTTTTTGAAGTCGGCAGCGGCACAATATCCTTGGACGAAATCGATGTGCGCGATTATGCACTGGACGCGTTGCGTGGCGAAATGTCCTTGGTCAGTCAAGATGTGGTGCTGTTTAATGACACGATTGCGCGTAATGTCGCTTACGGCGAATGCAGCGATGCCGATGAAAGTGCCATCATTGCCGCTTTACAGGCAGCCAATGCGTGGCAGTTTGTCTCTGCCATGCCGGAAGGCATTCATACTTTAATCGGCGAAAACGGGGCAAAACTTTCCGGCGGACAGCGGCAACGTTTGGCGATTGCCCGAGCTTTATTGAAAAACGCGCCGGTATTGATGTTGGACGAGGCAACCAGTGCGCTGGACACCGAGTCGGAAAAACTGGTTCAGGCAGCCTTGGATAAACTCATGGAAAACCGCACCACGATTGTGATTGCACACCGTTTATCCACGGTTGAAAACGCCGATAAAATCGTGGTGATGCACGAAGGGCAGGTTGTCGAAATCGGCACGCATCAGGAATTATTGGCTAGAGCAGGGCGTTATGCCGCGCTTTATGCGATGCAGTTTGGAACATCGTCACAGGACGACTGATTTTTTGTTGATAGGAAAATAATTATGGCAGCATACAATGTACAAACCGTAACGTCCGTTCACCATTGGACGGACGCTTATTTCACGTTCAAATGCACGCGTGACGAATCGTTGCGTTTTGAAAACGGTCAGTTTGTGATGGTCGGGCTGATGGTGGACGGTAAACCGCTGATGCGCGCATACAGTATTTCCAGTGCCAACTGGGAAGAAGAGCTGGAGTTTTTCAGCATTAAAGTTCAAGACGGCCCCTTGACCAGCCGCTTGCAGCATTTGAAAGTCGGCGACGATGTCCTCATCAGTAAAAAGCCGACCGGCACGCTGGTAATCGGTGACTTGAATCCGGGTAAAAACCTGTATTTGCTTTCTACCGGTACCGGCATTGCGCCGTTCTTGAGCATCACCAAAGACCCTGAAGTGTATGATCAATTTGAAAAAGTGATTTTGATCCACGGCGTGCGTCATATTCCCGATTTGGCGTATTACGATCGCTTTGTCAGCGAGTTGCCCGAACATGAATACTTGGGCGAAATGGTGCGTGAAAAACTGATTTATTACCCGATCGTGTCACGCGAAGAGTACCAGCATCAAGGACGCATCACCGAGGCCATGCAAAGCGGCAAATTGTTCTCTGATATTGGTTTGCCCTTTATCAATCCCGAACACGACCGCGCTATGATTTGCGGCGGGCCGGGCATGTTGCGCGATCTTTCGCAAATGTTGACCGATTTTGGCCTGAAAGTGTCGCCGAGAACCGGTGTGCGCGGTGATTTTGTGATTGAACGCGCCTTTGTCGATCAATAAGACGCAGCAAAACCTTAGCGCTTTTCAAAACCTGTTTGAGTTTACAGGCAGCCTGAAAACTTCATCGAAGCATTCAGGCTGCCTGCATACCTATTGACCATGCAACAATTCCTTTCCCTGCTGTGGATCATGCTGCCGCTTTTTGTCGGCTTTTTTATTCGCTTGCACAAGCCGCAGCAGCTTAAACTGATTGAGATCGCAGTCAATTATTCCGTGTACCTGATTTTGACCGTGATGGGCATCGGTTTAGCCCAAATGGATAATCTGGGCGGCAATATCCTGCGCATCATGGCTTATGCCGGCTTGTTTCTGGGCGGGACTTTGGCTGTCAATATGCTGGTGATGGGATGGTTTGACCGCCGTTTCCCGTGGAAAAACCACACCCCGCAAGATGCGCCCGAATCACGGTTACGCGCCTTTGCAGGCAGCCTGAAACAGGTCGGCGTGGTGGTGCTGGGAGTGTTGATCGGTTATGTTTTGCCACGCAGCTGGCAGATGCCTGAACAGACAGTGTCTTATTTGCTGATGGTGCTGTTGTTACTGATTGGTATTCAGTTACGCAGCAGCGGCATCGCTTTGCGTACGGTGTTGATTAACCGTCGCGGTGTGCAAACCGCACTGGTGTTTGTGCTGGCAACCTTATCGGGCGGCTGGCTTGCAGGCAGCCTGCTGGGTTTGCCCGCATCGCAAAGTCTGGCGCTCAGTTCGGGTTTTGGCTGGTATTCGCTTTCAGGCAGCGTGATGACGCAGGCTTACGGCGCGTTTTGGGGGGCGGTTGCCTTAATGAATGATTTGGGGCGTGAGCTTTTCGCGTTGATTTGTATTCCCGCACTGATGCGCCGACATCCTTCGCTGGCGGTTTCCATCGGCGGCGCCACCGCCTTGGATTTCACCTTACCCGTGATTCATCGCTCCGGCGGGGTTAATGCGGTACCGCTGGCGATCAGTTTCAGCTTTATCATCAATCTGCTCGCACCGATTTTAATGGTGTTCTTTGCAGGCAGCAGTTTTTAAATTAATTCTGAGGCCTGTGTAAAAACCCCTCTTAACAGCGTATTTTTCGGCGATGCGCTTCGCACAAGCTTGGTTTATTTCTGTGATATGCCCGCGCTTGTTATGATGCTGTCTAAAGCACACGCTGTCCACATGAGAGACAGTGTAAAGCTCTTATTGTGTTGGGCCGACCGTTTAAAATTTCAAAAATCAAACACACATTCAATCTGACTCAAGGCACGGTTTCGACCCGATGTGTTTGTGATCTGTCATCAAAACTTCATCAACAGTTCTTATCATTCCCAATCTTCGTGATCTTATGGGGAACAGTGTGCCGCCGATGGTGGGTTTTGGCGCTGTTACTCAACCGGACGGATGACTTTTTTAAAGACAAGGATTGAAAAAATGAACGCCAAATTATTTTTAAGCATGGCTGTGGTGTCACTGCTGGCTGCATGTTCCGGCGGTGATGGCTCGGCCAATAGCAGCGCCGGCAGCCAGAATACCGGCAGCAGTAAAGCTGCTGTCGATCTCAATGCGCTGACGTTGGCTGAACTCACGGCCAAAGCACAGGCCGAAGGCGAAGTGCAGTCGGTCGGTATGCCCGATACTTGGGCCAACTGGGGCGAAACTTGGCAGGCGCTGACCGGCAAGTACGGTCTGAAACATGGCGATACCGACATGAGTTCGGCGGAAGAGCTGGCATTGTTTGAAGCCGAGAAAGATGCGCCGACCAAAGACATCGGGGATGTGGGCCAGTCTTTTGGGCCGGTAGCGGTGCAAAAAGATTTGGTACTCGGCTATAAAACCAGCTATTGGGACGAAATTCCGGCGTGGGCCAAGGGTGAGGATGGTAAATGGATCATTGCTTACTACGGCACCATGTCGTTTTTGATCAATGATAAAAAAGTCAGCAATCCGCCCAAATCGTTTGCCGATTTATTAAACGGCACGTACAAAGTCACCGTGGGCGATGTGAACGCCGCCACTCAAGCACAAAATGCGGTGCTCTCGGCAGCATTGGCCAACGGCGGCAGTGAAGCCAATCTTGCGCCCGGTTTGCAATTCTTTGCCCAGTTGGCGAAGCAAGGGCGTTTGGATTTGGGCGACACCACATTGGCTCGGATTGAAAAAGGCGAAACTGAGGTTATTTTGTTATGGGATTTCAATGCTTTAAACTATAGCGAAACCGTACAAAAAGCCAATCCGAACACCCGATTCACCGTGGTGATTCCGTCGGATGGCGCGATTCAAAGCGGTTATGCCACGGTCATCAATAAATACGCACCGCACCCGCATGCCGCGGCCTTAACCCGTGAGTTTATCTTAAGTGACGAAGGGCAAATCAACTTGGCCAAAGGCTTTGCCAAACCGATTCGTAAAGTAACGCTGCCTGAAGAAGTCAAAAGCCGCCTTTTGCCTGACGAGCAATATGTCAATGCACGTCCGATACAGGATTTTGCCGCATGGGAAAGTTCTGCAAAAAAACTGGGCGCACAATGGCAAGAAGAAGTTTTGTCCGAAATCAAATAAAAATATCATAGTCAATAGATTCAGGCAGCCTTTATGTTTGAGGCTGCCTGAAAAATTTATGGAAAAAACATGAATCATCACAATAAGCTGATTGTGGTCATCCTGGATGGGTTGAATGCCAAAACCGCCTTTCGGCATATGGGTTATTTGAGCCATTTATTGGAAAATGAGCAATGTGCGGCTTATACCGTTCGCGCACAATTGCCGGCAATGTCTCGTCCGTTGTATGAAGTTATTTTGACCGGCACCAAAGCCTTGGATAACGGCATCGTGAATAATCATATTGTTCGTAACAGTCATTATCAAAGCGTTTTTCATTTAGCACGGGCGCAAGGATTAAGTACGGGTGCGGCAGCTTACCACTGGATCAGTGAACTCTATAACACTTCACCATTTAATCCGCATACCGACCGGATGCAATTGCACAGTCCGCATGCCATTGAGCACGGTATTTTCTATTGGGAAGACGATTATCCCGATAATCATCTGTTTGCCGACGGTCATTATCTGATCAATACTTTACAAACAGACTTTACCTTGATTCATTCGATGAATATTGACGACAGCGGTCATCAATACGGCGGTGAGAGTGCACACTATGCACTGAAAGCGGCAAAAGCCGATATTTTATTGTCCGATTATTTGCCCGTTTGGTTGCAGGGAGGTTATCAAGTCGTGATTACTGCCGATCACGGTATGAATGAAATGAAATTTCATGGTGGCGGCGCATGTGATGAAGAGCGACTGGTACCGTTATATGTTTTTTCCGATAAAGTACAAAACGGCGACTTCAAAGATAAAGAAATTTGCCAATTGAATATGGCGCCGCTATTGTGTTATTTGTCGGGCATAGAGAAAAGCACGGCAATGCAGAAGATGGAGGGTGTTTTCCTGGCGGCAGAAAGGGGAAAACATGAGTAAAGTCAGGGAATTGCTGTTTTATACGCTGCTGATGGCGCCGCTGTTAATGCTGGTATTGCTGTTTGAGATGGTGCCTTTATTCGGGTTGTTGTTCAAAAGCTTTCAGCTGGATGAAAGCGGGCAGTTTGGTGTGGGCAATTATGTAACCGCATTCACCGGTAAGTTTTATCTGAAATCCATCAGCAATAGTTTATGGATTTCTTTTGTATCTTCTTTGGTCGGGATTGTGATTGCTTTATTCGGGGTCAATGCCCTGTACCGCACCCATAACCGCTGGGTAAAAGGTTTTTTCCTGCGGATTTTGAACATGACGTCAAACTTCGCCGGCATTCCGCTGGCGTTTGCATTCATGATTTTACTGGGTAACTCGGGTTTTTTGGTGCTGTTGGGCAAAACGGCCGGCATTGGCACATTAGGTGATTTTCAGCTTTATTCTAGCAGCGGCATGATCATCAATTATATTTATTTTCAAATACCTCTGGCCTGCTTATTGATGTTTCCGACATTTGACGCGATCAAAAAAGAATACATTGAAGCCTCCATTCTCCTGAATGCCAAAGGATTAAATTTTTGGCGTTACATCGGTTTGCCGATTATTTTGCCCGGCATTTTGGGCACGTTCAGTATTTTATTTGCCAATGCGATTGCTGCCTATGCGACAGCTTATGCCCTATTGGGTAGCAATTTTCCTTTATTGCCGGTACGTATTTCAGCCATGTTTATCGGCGATGTGGTGCAGCGGCCGGGGATGGGCAGTGCATTATCGATGATATTGTTAAGCATCATGACGGTATTGATTGTGTTCAATGCTTTTATTTTGAAAAAGATGCATAAGGTATAAATCATCATGAATCCCAGACAACAAACGTTTTATTTATCCGTTATCTTTTTGATCAGCATTATTTTACTGATGCCGGTACTGATGATTTTTTTATATTCCTTGTTTTCAGATTTTACCGGGATTGTGCCCAAAAGTTTTACCTTGAAATTTTACCTCAGCACTTTGAGCAGCCCTGCGGTATTGGCCGCAATCGGCAGAACCATTCTGATCGCATTCGTGCCGACGGTGATGACATTGGTGATTTTATTATTGGCGATGTATGCGATTGAGATGAAATTTAAATGGTTTGAGCAATACATGCGGGTGATTGTTACCATTCCTTATGTTATCCAAGGGGTTATCTTGGCAGTCAGTTTGATTTCATTGTACATCGGTACGAAGACGATATTGTCCAATCGTTTGGTTTTACTGGTTTTTGCCTATTGTGTGATCATTTTGCCTTATATGTACCAAGGCATTAAAAACACCATGGAAACAGTGAATATGAAGGGGCTATTAGAGGCGGCACAGGTGTTGGGCGCAAATAAGTTTTATGCCTACCTTACGATTATTGTCCCCAGTATGAAAAACGGGATATTCATCAGCGGTTTATTGTGCATGGGCATTATTTTTTCTGACTTTGTGCTCGTGAATATTCTTGCAGGCAGCCACTACCAAACCATTTCTATTTATTTGGCGGGCATTATGGCGCGTTCAGGTCAGGCCTCCAGTGTGGTTTCGGTTTTGATGTTTGTCGTGATGTTGATTTTGACGAGTATCGTCTTCAGTAAAAATAATCAGGCCAAATCCTTTTAATCTAATCAGTAGGATCAGCTATGTCGTACATCGAATTTAAGAATGTTACCAAAAGATTTGGCAGCAACACCGTATTTGAAAATTTGAGTTTAAGTATTGAGGAAGGTGAGTTTGCGACTTTATTAGGCCCTTCGGGCTGCGGTAAAAGCACATTATTGCGCTGCTTGGTAGGCTTTGAGGAAATCCAAAGCGGGCAAATCCTGATCAACGGTAAAGACGTGACCCATCTATCGCCCGACAAACGCAATGTCGGCATGGTGTTTCAGCATTACAGCCTTTTCCCCAATATGACGGTGGAGCAGAATATTGCTTTTGGTTTGAAAATGAAAAAAGAACCGAAAGCGGTGATTGCAGAAAAAGTTGCAGCGATCATCAGCGTCGTGGACTTGAACGGACGCGAGAAATACCTGCCTTCTGCGCTTTCGGGCGGTCAGAAACAGCGTGTTGCTTTGGCGCGCGCATTGGTGACGAACCCTGCGGTGCTGCTGCTGGATGAGCCTTTAAGTGCGATTGATGCCATGCTGCGTAAATCTTTGCAAATTGAAATCCGCAAGATTCAACAAGAACTGAACATCACTTCGGTTTTTGTGACGCATGATCAGGATGAGGCGATGGTGATGTCCGATGTGATCCATGTGATGAATAAAGGGCGGGTTGAACAGTCGGATCAACCGAGCATGATCTATACGCAGCCTAAAACCCGATTTGTGGCCAATTTTATCGGCAATTACAATGTCATCGACACAGAGGTTTTCAAAAATTTAACGCATTATGCACCAACAGAAGGTAGCGCGGTGGCAATACGACCGGAGGTCGTAGACATCGGCGAGATGCCGTTTCTGCCGCGAGAAGATGTGATAACGTTCAACGGAAAAATCACCCAAGTCATGATGCGGGGGAATATTTTGCGGTATACGGTAGAGTGTGGTCGTACGGATATGTTCGTGGATGTTCTATACCGTACCAATAAAATCTTTTCCCATGGGGAGCGGGTTCATTTGCAGCTGGAAAAGAAAAATTGTTTATTTGTCGCGTAATAAAATATGCATATTTTTGATTTTAAAGAATAATTTAAGATGTTTAACCTGTAGCCGACATGTTTGTGTCGGCTTTTCTTTGGTCGATATCGCCGTTATCTACCCTTGCAATGGATTGGTCTTTGCCCCGAATTATTGTCGCGCCGATTCAGTTTTGTTGTTTTTTGTTCAATTGAGCGTAAAAAGATGACAAAAACTTGACATTATTTGTTGGAAAGAGCATAATTCGTTTTGTTGGGTAGCAAACAGTGGTTGCCCATACATAGTTTCTCCTCATATTTCTCCTTTGTAAACTTGGCGCGCTTTGAAAAAAGCGCGCATTTTTTTTGCCGTTTTTATGAAAGTCGTAGCATAAAATGATTTTGTTCGTAAAGGAACATTGCTTCATCGACAAAAAATAGCGTGTCACCATATGGTGACACGCTATTTTATTGAGCAATCAGGAGCAGAAAGTTTACTTTTTAATCACCATTTGCGGAAAGGTGTGGCTGTAGTCTTTGCCCGAAGCCGCCAGTGCGTAGGTGAGTTGTTGTGCCGCATCGCGGTAAATGGCGGCGTAGGTTTCCTTACTGCGTGCCAGTGAAAACGGATCGCCGGCGTCCATTGCCTGACGAATATTGATGCTCAACGGCAGCTGCCCCAGTAGCTGTACATTCAATGACGCCGCCAGCTCTTTGCCGCCGTCCGTGCCGAAAATCGCTTCGGCATGACCGCAGTGGCTGCAGATGTGTTGCGACATGTTTTCCAGAATGCCGAACACCGGTATGCCGGTTTTATGGAACATATCAATCGCTTTTCTTGCGTCCAACAGCGCGATGTCTTGCGGTGTGGTGACCACGACTGCGCCGGTGACGGGCATTTTCTGGGTCAGGGTGAGTTGGATATCGCCGGTGCCCGGCGGCAGATCCACCAAGAGATAATCCACCTCGTCCCATGCGGTTTGGAAAAAAAGCTGCTGTAAAGCTTGGCTGATTAAAGGGCCGCGCCACACGAGGGATTGTCCTGCGTCCACCATCAAGCCGATGGACATGATTTGAATGCCGTTTTTGACAATCGGGATAAATTGTTTGTTGCGTTGTTCGGGTTTTTCGGTGGCGATGGCAAACATGGCAGGCTGACTCGGGCCGTACAAGTCCGCGTCCAATACCCCGACCCGTGCCCCGCTTTGCGCCAAGGCGATCGCCAGATTCGCCGTGGTGGTGCTTTTGCCCACGCCGCCTTTGCCTGATGCCACGGCGATGATGTTTTTTACACCGGGTAAGGTTTGCAGGCCGGCTTTGACTTTATGCGTAGCAATGGCTGCCTGAAAGCTGATCCGCACTGGTTCGATGCCGTGTTCACGTAAGGCTGCCTGAATTTTTTGCTCCAGTTCGGCGGCAATCGCCGCCACAGGGAAGGGTAAAGTCAAGGTGATGTGTGGTACGTCGGCGATGGTTTCGACTTGGCAAACGGCGCGGAATGCGGCGAGGCTGCGTTCGCTGTGCGGCGGGGTCAAAGCGGTGACGATGCGGGCGATTTCTGACGTGTTCATGGTAAAGATTCTTTTTTGATGAATGATATACAGTATAACCCGAGTGCGGAATACCCCGCAATGCAGGCATCGGAGAATGGTTTTCAGGCAGCCTGCGGAGGGTATGCTTGATGTCGTCTTAAAAGTGAGTATGCCGAAAATGATTCACGACGCTGCAATGTGTGAATTTTCCGTGTCATTGCCGAGAAACATCAACAGATTCCTTGGTGAGAGCAAGCGGAAATGATACAATCCCGTTGTTTTTTCACCTCACCCCGTTTGCGCGGGGCAGTTTCTTGATGGATACGGACAGTTATCTTTTAAAGCCAACCCATAGCGAATAATTTGTCCGGACGCCTTTCTTAAGTTCGCGACAATGCCTGAAAGTGTGCGAACATGAACGAACCCAATCTCGAGTATCATCCCGAACGTTTTGCCGAAGACTTCGAGCGCATCAAGTCGCTGGCGGAGCATTTGTTGCCGGTGTATGCGGATTTGCGTGCCGACGACAGCGGTGTGATCGACAATCAAGATTATCAGGATTTGATTGCCGTCTTGCATGAGCTGCACCCTGCGGACACGGCGGCGGTGTTGGAATCTTTACCGCTGCAAGAACGGGTGTTGGTGTGGAAGCTGGCCGCACCGGAAGAAGACGGCGAAGTTTTGCTGGAAGTGTCCGACTCGGTGCGCGAAACCTTGATCGAAGCCATGGGTAAGGAAGAACTGCTGGCGGCGGTGGAGGATTTGCCGGCCGACGAGCTGGCGGAACTTGCGCCCGACCTGCCGCATCACGTGGTCTCCGAAGTGCTGGAAACGCGCGATGAAGAGGAACGCGAGCAGATTCGTTCGGCTTTGTCCTATGAAGAATGGCAAGTGGGCGCGATCATGGACTTTGAACTCGTGAGCATTCGCGCCGATGTGTCGTGCGAAGTGGTGCTGCGTTACCTGCGCCGTTTCGAAAGCCTGCCTGACCACACCGATAAAATTTTCGTGGTGGACGAAAACGACGTGCTGCAAGGCGTGCTGCCGATTCGCAAGCTGCTGGTGTGCGATCCCGATGACGAAGTGGGCAATGTGATGGCGCGCGAAGTGGTGAAATTCCGCCCCGAAGACGATACCGAAGAAGCCGCGCAAGCCTTTGAAAAATATGACTTGATTACCGCGCCGGTGATTGATGAAAATAAACGCCTGATCGGGCGTTTGACCGTGGATGAAATGGTGGACGTGATCCGTGAAGAATCCGAAGCCGATATGTTGAGCATGGCGGGTTTGCAGGAGGAAGAAGACCTGTTTGCGCCGATCATTGATTCGGTCAAAAACCGTTGGGTGTGGCTGGCGGTGAATTTATGCACGGCTCTGATTGCCAGCCGCGTGATCGGCGCGTTTGAAGGCTCGATTGAAAAAATCGTGGCCTTGGCGGCTTTGATGCCGATTGTCGCGGGCATCGGCGGTAATTCGGGCAATCAAACCATTACCATGATTGTGCGCGCATTGGCGACAGGACAATTGAGCGCGGCGCGTATTGGTTTATTGCTGAAAAAAGAAGTCGCGGTGGCACTGACTAACGGTTTGCTGTGGGGCTCGGTGATGGGTTTGATCGCTTTTTTTCTTTACCAAAACATGGGATTGGGCTTGGTGATGGTGGCGGCGATGACCTTAAATCTGGTATTGGCGGCGATGGTCGGCGTGCTGATTCCGATGACTTTGGAAAAACTGGGGCGCGATCCCGCCTTGGGCAGCAGCGTATTGATCACCGCAGTGACGGATTCGGGCGGCTTTTTTATCTTCTTGAGCTTGGCCAGCATATTTTTATTGGGTTGAGCATCAGACAGATCAAACGATATTTATTGAGCAAATCATCAGCAAGAGCAGTTATACTGCTGACAGGCTGCCTGCAAGGCGGCTGATAACCATTTACTGCAACGGAGATTTGCCATGAGAAAAATAGACCGGCTGCTGGCCGAATACGGTGAGAGCCATCAACAGCCTACCAATAAGCTTATTCATTGGATTTGCGTGCCCATTATTTTCTGGAGTATTTTGGGCTTTATTTCCCTGATTCCGGTGCCGTCCGTCGCGCTCGGCTTTTTGGGGAAGCTCAGTTATTTGGATGTCGGCGCGATTGTTTTTGTGACGATTTTTTATGCGCGTTTGTCACCGATGATTGCAGTGTTGATGTTTTTGCTGATGCTGCTGATGGAGTATTGGGTCGGGCTGACCAATGCGGCATGGGGCACATCGGCATGGATGGTGTATTTGGCGGTGTTTGTGATCGCGTGGATTTTCCAGTTTATCGGACATAAAATCGAAGGTAAAAAACCCAGTTTTTTCAAAGATATTCAATTTCTGCTGATCGGACCGAGCTGGCTGTTGAGTTTTGTGTTGCGGCGCTTCGGCATTCAATATTGACCTAGCATGACGGATTCAAGTTATCAAAACTGGTTGCAAACCTCGCCTTTGCCGCGCAATGAAGCACGGCTGTTGTTGCAAAAGGTGACGGGTTTGAGCCATGCCCAAATCATTGCGCAGGGCGAAGAAAGGCTGCCTGAATATTTTCAGGCAGCCTTAAATGCTTTGCAGCAGCGGCGCATGAGCTGCGAGCCGATGGCGTATATTTTGGGTGAGAAAGAATTTTACGGACGCGTGTTTGCGGTGTCGCCTGCGGTGTTGATTCCGCGTCCGGAAACCGAGCATTTGCTGGAGGCGGCATTGTCACGGCTGCCTGAAAAACACGCTGCGCGGGTGTGGGATTTGGGCTGCGGCAGCGGTATTGTGGCGATTTCCTTAAAGCTGGAACGGCCCGAACTGGAAGTGTGGGCAAGCGATATCAGTGCGGCTGCCTTAGAAGTGGCGCAGAACAATGCAGAAAATTTAGGCGCGCAGATCGAATGGGCACAGGGCGATTGGTTTGCGTGCGACAGGCTGCCTGAAAAGCACTCATGCGATGTGTTGGTGTCCAATCCGCCTTACATCGAGCAGCATGATCATCATTTGGTACAGGGCGATTTGCGCTTTGAACCACAGGGCGCATTGACCGATTTCGGCGACGGCTTGGGTGCCTTGCGCAGCATTATTGCCGGTGCGGCACAGTTTCTGCGTGAGCACGGCAGTTTATGGTTGGAACACGGTTTTGATCAGGGTGCGGCGGTGCGTGAACTGTTGCAGGCAGCCGGTTTTCGTGAAGTGGAAACCCTGCGCGATTACGCAGGATTGGAGCGCGTCAGCGGAGGTTTTCGTCCGCGTTAAGCTCGATGCTTTCTTCGGGTAAAACAGGGCGTAAACGGCGATTGTCCGCAAGGCGTTTGACGGTTAAAAAGAGCGGGTAGGGCAAGCATAAAGCCACCACCACATAGCGTACGTCGGGATGAATCACCAAACGCCAGCGCACGATGTCCCATAATAGCCACAACATTTCCCATGCGGCAGGCAGGCTGAACAATGCCGCCAGCAATAAAGCCAAGCCGCGCCATGTATTGAGCACGGTGTATTGCCCGGCAATCACGCGCCGATTCAACTGCAACAATGTCCACAAAGCCCAGCTGATCACCACCACCATGCCGCCGCCAACCGCCGCTTGCAGCCAATTCAGAGCGATTTCGGGGGCGATCGGCAAACCGTCGGCGGCGATGATTTTTTTCGGTACGACCAGATTACGGGTCAAGTTCAACACCAAGCCGTAAATCATATCGATCCCAATCACCAACACGGGCAGGGAAGTCAGCCAGAAACGCATGCGACGATTCATCACTATTCACCACAGAATAATCAAGGCTGCCTGAATGGGTTTTCAGGCAGCCAAAAAGTTGCTAACGCCCGCACGCTTGCCGTGCCGCAGCGACGGCTCGGGTCAGTTGTGCGCGGGTGATTTTGCCGTAAAAAGGCTGCCTGAAACCACACGCAGGCGCGTCCACCACGGTGTAGGGTAATGCAGCGGCCTGATTGTCCAGCGTGCCCATGAAAGCAGCACTGTCCGCGCCGTCGTAACGCCAGATCGGATAAGTGACGGGGGTGGTGTGCAGGAATTTTTTGATGTTGTCGCTGCGGTCGAAAGCAATGCCGATGACCGTCACCGGCGGTGTGCCGCCCGCTTTTTTTTGCGCTTGGGCAAAAGCGGACAGCTCGGGCATTTCTTCACGACAGGGCGCGCACCATGTTGCCCATAAGTTCACCACAGTGATTTGATTTTTCTGCGTTTTGAGCGTGCGCGGCTGGTCATCTTCGATGTCGCGCAACTCGCTTTGCGCACAGGCTGCCTGAAAAACAAGCAAACTGATGACCATCATTAAATGTTTTTTCATGGATATTCCTTGCGTTTTGGCAGCACAACACGGACAATTCAGACAAAATATTGTTTTACCATGCTTTGTCGGGTGATGATTTTCATCCGTTTTCAGGCAGCCTGCGGGTATTTTTTAAAAGTCAGATCAATCTATGAATCGTCGTCCGTCATTTTTCCGTCGTTTACGTTCCGCTTTGGGTTCTTTATTGTTATTCGTGTTGATGATTTACATCGCCGTGGCGGTGTGGATTCTCTACAGCGGGCAGCCGCGTGAAGCGGCACCGGCAGACGCCGCCATTATACTGGGTGCGGCGGCGTGGGGCGATAAACCGTCGCCGGTTTTTATGGAGCGCATCCGCCATGCGGTCAATTTATATCATGCGGGCACGGTGAAAAAACTGATTTTTACGGGCGGCACGCCGAAGGCGGGTTTTGCCACCGAGGCCGAAGTGGGTGCGCGCTGGGCAATGAAAAACGGCGTGCCGGCACAGGATATTTTGCTGGACAAAACCTCGCGCAACACCTTGGAAAACCTGCGTAATGCCGCACAATTGGCACGCCTGAACAAACTCTACACCTTTGTGGTGGTGAGCGACCCTTACCACATGGCGCGTGCGTCTTTAATGGCTCATGATGTGCAATTGAACGCACAAATGTCGCCCACGCCGACCTCACGCTTTAACACAGCCGATGTGTTCACCAAGGTCAAATTTTTTCATCAGGAATGCTATAACTTTTTAAGTTACGGCCTGTTTTCGCTGTTTGAGCGTCGTCCCTTGCCTGACAGCAAACCGTAATCTCGGCTTTGCGGTATAATTTTTTCTTTTTCTTTCAGGCAGCCTGTAATGTCTTATCCGTGGTTCAAGTTACTGCATATTTTCTTTATTATTTCGTGGTTTGCCGGTTTGTTTTATCTGCCGCGCATTTATGTCAATCTGGCGGCGGCTGAACCTGACAGCGCGGAATACGATCGCCTGCTCGGCATGAGCCGCCGCCTGTACCGCTTTATGACCCCGATCGGCGTATTGGCTTTGTTGTTTGGTTTCGGGCTGGTTGAAATATTGAAAAGCTGGGATTTGGGCTGGGTACACGTTAAAATTTCTATCGGCGTATTGCTGGTGTTGTACCACTACCAATGTTGGCGCATACTGCGCGATTTTGAACAGCGGCGCAATCGCCGTTCTCATGTGTGGTTTCGCTGGTTCAATGAGATTCCCGTGTTCATGATGTTTGCCGCGCTGTATCTGGTGATGTTTCGTCCGTTTTAAGCAGGCTTAAGCTGATAATCGTCGCTCAAATCCAACCAACACGCTTGCGGAAAATGCTGCGCTGCATGGCGGAGCAGATAAGCGCGCGTGTCGGCGGACATCAACTTATCCTCATCAAAATAATGGTTATACACTACGGCGGCCAAGCGTAAACCGTGCGCCCGCAACAGGCTGAACGCCGCCAGCGTGTGGTTGATGCTGCCCAGCCGCCCGCACGTGACCAAAATCACCGCATAGTCGCGTTCACGCACAAAGTCCGCCGTCACAAGCCGTTCATGCAGCGGCACGCCCAGTCCGCCCGCACCCTCCATCAACACCACATCATGCTGCGCCGCCAAACAATGCGTGGCGGCATCCATCACCGCCGTATCGATGCGGATACCCGCCAAGCGCGCCGCCAGATGAGGCGAAGCGGCATAGGGCAGGTGATAAGAACAGGTGATGCCGTCTTTGTCCTGATCCGTCGGCGCAATGCTCTGAATGCGGCGATGTTCGACAATATCCGCCGCCATGCCGCACCCGCCGGTCTGAACCGGTTTTTGGGTGATGACCCGTTTCTCTTGGCGGTGCGCTAAACGTGCCAGCGCACCGGTGGCGGCGGTTTTGCCGATGTCGGTGTCGATACCGGAGATAAAATAGATTTTTTCTGAGAAATCAAACATGCTTGCTTGGGCTTTTCAATGATGAACAGTGTTTCAGGCAGCCTGAAAGCTTTGCAAAAATCCGTCTTGCGCCATACCGTTAATAAAAAACCGCATCGCTGATTCATACGATGCGGTTTTTGGGTTTTGGCTGCATTGAACGTCGTTTTAGCTGCGCAGAAACGTCGTTTTAACTTCGCAAAAACCGGCCTTTAATCCTGTTTCGGTGTTTCGTCCGTGTCCGTTTGCGTGTCGCTGGCTGCGGCAGTCGGCACGGGCGGCGGAGTTTGTTGTTCCGCATGATCTCCGATCAGGATTTCCTCGTCGGCAGGGCGCACGTTGTGGCTGTAATCTTTCGGCGGGCTGGGTTCTTGTCCGGCCATGATTTCTTTCACTTGGTCGGCGTCAATCGTTTCCCAGTCCATCAGGCAACGGGTCATGGTTTCGACCTTGTGGCGGTTTTCTTCCAAAATCTGTTTGGCAATCGCGTATTGCTCATCAATAATACGGCGGATTTCCTTATCCACTTTTTTCATGGTTTCTTCGGAAATGTTTTGCGAATGCGTCACCGAACGACCCAAAAAGACTTCGCCTTCGTTTTCGCCGTACACCATCGGCCCCATTTTTTCCGACATGCCGTAACGGGTCACCATGTCGCGCGCCAAGCCGGTGGCGCGTTCAAAGTCGTTGGACGCGCCGGTGGAAATGCGGCCGACAAACAGTTCCTCCGCAATCCGACCGCCGAACAAAATCGAAATCTGGTTCAACAGCTGGTCTTTATACATGCTGATGCGGTCACGTTCCGGCAGCTGCCACGTCAAGCCCAAGGCGCGGCCGCGCGGCACGATGGTCACTTTATGCACGGGGTCGGTGCCCGGAAGGCTGGCGGCGACCACCGCATGACCGGACTCATGGTAAGCCGTGGCACGTTTTTCGTCTTCGTGCATCACCATCGAACGGCGTTCCGGCCCCATGAAAATCTTATCTTTGGCATCTTCAAAATCGCTTTGATCGACTTTGATTTTATTGCGGCGACCGGCAAACAAAGCCGCTTCATTGACCAAATTCGCCAAATCCGCACCCGAAAAACCCGGTGTGCCGCGTGCCAGCGAGGTCAAGTCCACCGCAGGATCGGCTTCGATTTTTTTGATGTGGACATTCAAAATCTGCTCGCGGCCGCGAATGTCCGGCAGCGGCACCACGACTTGACGGTCAAAACGTCCCGGACGTTGCAAAGCGGGGTCAAGCACGTCGGGGCGGTTGGTGGCGGCGATCACGATCACGGTTTGATTGCTTTCAAAGCCGTCCATTTCCACCAGCAATTGGTTTAAGGTTTGCTCGCGCTCGTCGTTACCGCCGCCCAAACCTGCGCCGCGCTGACGACCGACCGCGTCGATCTCGTCAATAAAAATAATGCACGGTGCGTTTTTCTTCGCCTGTTCAAACATATCGCGCACCCTCGATGCGCCCACGCCGACAAACATTTCCACGAAATCCGAACCGGAAATGCTGAAAAACGGCACTTTGGCTTCGCCGGCAATCGCTTTGGCGAGCAAAGTTTTACCGGTACCGGGGCTGCCGAACAACAATACGCCGCGCGGCACACGTCCGCCCAAGCTTTGATAGCGCGAAGGTGCTTTGAGGTAATCGACGATTTCCTGCACTTCTTCTTTGGCTTCGTCGCAGCCTGCGACATCGGCAAAGGTTACGGTGTTGGTGTCTTTATCCAAGAGGCGCGCACGGCTTTTGCCGAAGGAAAACGCGCCTTTGCCGCCCCCGCCGCCGCCTTGCATCTGGCGCATAAAATAAATCCACACCCCGATCAGCAGTAAAATCGGCAAAGTGCTGAAAAGCAGGCTTTGGAACATGCCCGGACGTGCTTCGGGTTTGACTTTGACCCGCACGTCATTGTCCAGCAAAGTGCCGATCAGCAGATGATCGGGCGGCGCATCGGTGTAAAACTCGGTTTTGTCTTTGCGAATGCCTTTGACGACATAACCTTGCATCACGGTGTCGCTTTCCAGATTGACGCTGTCGATTTTGTCGTTTTTGACCTGTGCGATGAATTCGGAATATTCGATTTGGGTGCGCGTGTCTTTGCGGTCTTCCAAGGCATTGAAAGACATCATCAGAATGACCGCCAGCGCGATCCAAATCAATAAGGTTTTGATGGTGTTGCTCACGTAAAATAGCTCCTCTTTATGCTGCACAGACGGGTAAAACAGGTTTTCAGGCAGCCTATTATGGTTTCAGGCTGCCTGAAATAAAATTAAAAATATCTATTGGAAATCTTTTCCGACCAAATAAACTTCATTGGAGCGGTCACGCGAAGCTTTGGGTTTGCGAATCAAAACCTGTGCAAACACTGCGCGCATCGCCGCGACATATTCTTGAAAACCTGCTCCCTGAAACACTTTGACCACAAATGTACCGCCGGTTTTAAGATGATTGCAGGCAAAATCCAGTGCCAATTCAGCCAGATAAAAACTGCGTGCCTGATCAGTCACCGCCTGACCGCTCATATTGGGGGCAATATCGGAAATCACAAGGTCAATCGCGTGTTGTCCGACGGCGTTTTCCAAAGCGTGCAGCACTTCGTCTTCACGAAAGTCGCCGCAGATGAAATGCACGCCGTCGATCGGCTCCATCGGCAAAATATCCAGCGCAAACACTTGTGCGGTTGCGCCCAAACGCCGCACTACGACTTGCGACCATGAGCCGGGCGCACTGCCCAAATCGACAATCGTCATGCCGGCGCGCAGCAATTGGTCTTTTTCGTCGATTTCCAGCAGTTTATATGCCGCTCGTGCGCGGTAGCCTTCTTTTTTCGCCAAATGCACATAGGGATCGTTCACATGTTCATTCAGCCATGCTTGTGAGGTTTTGGAGCGATTTTTACCGGATTTGGACATGAAGATAAAGGTTCAGGCTGCCTGAAACTTGTGCAAAGGTCTCAGTCTGCAAAAAAACAGCCATTGTAAAGCAAGATTCGGTACAATGCCGCTTTATTTTCTTTTAACTGACTGACATGACCGCCGAACATCCCGCTCTGACCGCCAAAGAACGCCAAGCCTTAAAGCAACGCGCCCATCATCTGAATCCTGTGGTCATGATCGGGCAACACGGCTTAACCGAGGCGGTGTTGCGTGAAACCGATGTTGCGCTGAAAGCGCACGAGTTGATCAAAATCCGTATTTTGAATGATGACCGTGCGGAACGCGCCGAAATGGCGGCGGCATTGTGCGAACGCTTAAACGCGGTGTTGGTGGTGCAAACCGGCAAAATCCTGACCGTATGGCGCGAACGCGACGCTTAGTATTTTTAATCCATTCAATCAAAGATCAATCTTTTAAGGCTGCCTGAAACATTCAAAACCTTTCAGGCAGCCTTAAACCATTCAAAGTCTGAGACCTTTGCAAAAGTCCGTAATGTGGATGCAGTCGCTTCAGATAGCACCGCAGGAAGCGCAGACATATCATGCAGATAGGCAAGATTCCGAGGAGCGCATCTCAAAGAAATGCGCCGCAGGACGGGTTTTGCAAAGGTCTCAGTCTGAGAATGTTTTTCAGGCAGCCTCAACCTTACCGTCTTGCATTCTCAACACGCGGTCGAAACGATGCACCAAGTCCTCGTCATGCGTCACCACCACGAGCGCGGTGTTCAGTTCGTTTTTCAAATCCAACATCATGGCCAGCACATTCGCCGCATTTTTGCGGTCAAGATTCCCCGTGGGTTCGTCGGCGAGAATGCACGACGGGCGGGTGACAAGCGCACGCGCAATCGCGGCGCGTTGGCGTTCGCCGCCGGACAGTTCGCTCGGGCGATGTTCCACCCGTGCTTTCAAACCGACTTTATCCAGCATTTCCAGTGCGGCAGTTTGCGCCTGTTCGCGGTTTTGGCGCGCAATCAAAAGCGGCATCATCACGTTTTCCAGTGCGGAGAATTCAGGCAGCAAATGGTGAAACTGATACACAAAACCCAAATGGCGATTGCGTAATGCGCCCAGAGCCTTTTGGTTGAGCGTGCCGAGGTTTTCTCCGGCCAAGGTGATGCTGCCTGAATCGGGGCGGTCCAAACCGCCCAACAAATGCAGCAGTGTGGATTTGCCCGAGCCGGACGCGCCGGCAATGCTGATGCTTTCGCCGCCGCGCACGGCCAGATTGAGGTTGCGGATGACTTCTACGTGTAAAGTGCCGTCTTGATAGGTTTTGCAGACGTTTTCACACGCCAGAACGATGTTTTCTTTATTCATAGCGCAGAGCCTCGGCAGGTTCGGTTTTGGCGGCGCGGTAGCTCGGATAAAGCGTGGCGAGAAACGCCAGCAGCAGGGAAATGCCCGCGATCACGCTCACATCGCTCACTTGTACGTCGGAGGGAATATAGTCCAGAAAATACACTTGCGCCTGCACCAGCGGCCGGCCCACCAGATTTTCGATGAAACGCACAATGCTGCCGATGTTCCATGCGATCACCACTCCCAGCACCACGCCGATCACCGTGCCGAGCGTGCCGGCAATCGCACCTTGCACCATAAATATCCGCATCACGCCGCGCGGCGACATCCCCAACGTACGCAAAATCGCAATATCGGCACGTTTTTCATTGACGGTCATCACCAAAGAAGAAACCAGATTAAACGATGCCACCAGACTGATGAACGCCATAATGATGAACATCATTCTTTTCTCCATCGCCACCGCTTCAAAGTAAGATTGATTCTGAAAAGACCAGTCGCGCACCCATAAATCCTGCCGTTCGGGGAACATGCCGGCTTTCATTTCCGGCGCGTCTTGCGGATTGTCCAGTTTCAAGCGCACGCCGCTGACCTGATCGCCCATGCGAAAAAGTTTTTGTGCGTCGTTCAGGTCTATCAAGGCCAGATTTTCGTCCATTTCGTACACGCCGGAGTGGGCGATGCCGACCACGTTAAACTGCTTTAAGCGCGGCACCATGCCTGCGGGGGTGACGTTGCCTTGCGGCGTGAGCACGGTGACTTTATTGCCGATCTGCGCGTCCAGCGCGTAGGCTAATCCTGATCCGAGTACGATATTGAATTCGCCTGCGGACAAGGTGTCGATCGAGCCTGCCTGAAGATGGGATTTCAGCGCGGTGACGGCTTCGTAAGATTGCGGTTCGATGCCTTGCAGCATCACGCCGCGCACTTCGCCGGCATTGGTCAAAAGTGCCTGTCCGAGCACATAAGGCGTAGAAGCGAGCACGTGTTTTTTTTGCGCCGCCAGTTGGGTGAGTTCTTGCCAGTTATGGTTTTGCTCGGGGTCGATGTAGCCGATTTCCATATGCGGCGCGACATTGAATAATTTGGCGCGCACATCGCGTTGAAAACCGTTCATCACCGAAAGCACCACAATCAAGGTCATCACGCCCAGCGCAATGCCGACAATCGAAATCACGCTGATGAACGACATAAAGCCGTTGCGTTTTTTGGCGCGCAGATAGCGCAAGCCGATCCAAGTTTCAAGATTAAGCATAGATGGGTCAATCAATGGGTGAGGCAAAATAATCTATTGCTTCATGCCGAAGGGTGTTGATAGGGTTTTAGGCTGCCTAAAACGCAGTTTTTACGCGGCTAAAACGCAGTTTCTGCGCAGCTAAAAACTTTATTCGCGCCGCCATGTGGTGGCACCGGCTTTATCTTCCAGCACCACGCCTTGCGCGGCCAGTTCGTCACGGATGCGGTCGGATTCCGCCCAGTTTTTGGCGGTGCGTGCCGCACTGCGTTCGGCAATTTTGGCTTCGATTTCTTCCGTCGAAAGGCTGCCTGAAGAAGTTCCGCCTTGCAAAAACGCAGCCGGTTCGGATTGCAATAAACCCAACACGCCGCCCAAGGCTTTCAGGCAGCCTGCCAGTTGCGCGTCGCCGCTTTTATTGATTTCTCCCGCGAGTTCAAACAATACCGCCACCGCTTCCGCCGTGCCGAAATCATCATTCATCGCGGCGAAAAAGCGGCGCGTGTAGTCGTTGTCCTCGGCATGCACGGTGACATCGGCGGGCGTGACATGGTTCAGTGCGGTGTAAAGCCGCGTCAATGCGCCTTTGGCATCGTCCAGATGGGTGTCGGAATAGTTCAAGGGGCTGCGGTAATGGGCGCGCAAGATAAAAAAGCGCACCACTTCCGCAGGGTATTTTTGCAGCACTTCGCGAATGGTGAAAAAATTCCCCAGCGATTTGGACATTTTTTCATTGTCCACGCGGATAAAACCGTTATGCAGCCAGTATTTGACATGGCTGCAGGTGTCCGCATCATCGGAACAACAATCATGCGCACCGCAGCTTTGCGCGATTTCGTTTTCGTGATGGGGAAATTGCAAATCCGCACCGCCGCCGTGAATATCAAACGTCGTGCCGAACAACTCCTGCCCCATCGCCGAGCATTCGATGTGCCAACCGGGGCGGCCTTGCCCCCACGGGCTGTCCCACGCCGGTTCGCCTGCTTTCGCCGCTTTCCACAGCACAAAATCCAAGGGATCACGCTTAAAGGTGTCGATTTCCACCCGTTCGCCTGCGCGCAAATCATCCAGACTTTTGCCGGATAATTGTCCGTAGTGCGGAAATTCGCGCACCGCGTAATACACGTCGCCATTGGCAGCGGGATAGGCTTTGCCTTTAGTAATCAAGGTTTCGATCATCGCGACCATGTGCGCGATGTGCGCGGTGGCGCGCGGCTCGACATCGGGGGGAATTACGCCCAAAGCAGCAGCATCTTCATTCATCGCGGTGATGAACCGCGCGGTCAGCGCATCAATGGTTTCACCGTTTTCGGCGGCGCGGGCGATGATTTTGTCGTCAATATCGGTGATGTTGCGCACATAAGTCAGCGGATAACCGCAAGTACGCAACCAGCGCGCAATCATGTCGAACACCACCATCACCCGTGCATGACCAAGGTGGCAATAATCGTACACCGTCATGCCGCACACATACATGCGGACGTTGGCGGGGTTCAACGGTTCAAAAAGCTCTTTGCGACGGGTAAGGGTGTTGTAAAGATAGAGCATGGTTTTTTCAGGGAGCCGGTGACTTGAGATGAAAGGGCGGATTATACAACGGTTTCGGCGGTCAAAAATTTCCGCATCAGTTCGCCTTGCACCGCTACCGTAGGGTTCAGCAGCAGTTCGCACGAGCCGAGTTTTTCGTAGCCATTGATTTCGTAGAATAAAATCGAATTGAGCGAGGCGTAGAGTTTCAGAAAACCCAAATCGGCATCAAAGGCGATGCGTTCTGCGCGTTGCAGCAAGGCCGTGCCCAAGCCCATATGGTGCACAAAAGGATGGACATACAGCGCGTCGAGCTCCGCACTGTCCAAATCCAGCTGAAAAAAACCTTGAATATTGCCTTTGAATTCCACCACCCACAGCGTTTTGTGCTGCATCGCGTCCAGATAGCCTTGCTGGGTCAAAAGAGCCAACCACGCTTCAAGTACGGTGTTGTTGTAATAGTTGTTGCAAGTGTACTGCACGGCAAAACGATGCACCGCAAGGATATCGCGGCAGTCATCGGGTCGGGCGGGGCGCAGATGGGTGAGGAACATGGGAGAGCACGCTTGCGATTACATGCGCGAAATTTCTTTTTGCAGGGCGTTGATGTTTTCCTGACGGTCTTTGACCGCACCTTCGAGTGAAGCAATATGCGCGGCATTGCCTTTGTTGGCTTTGCCTAAGGCGAGATTACGCTGTGCGGTGGCAAGGGCTTTTTGCTCGTTTTCCAGCTCGCGCTGCAAAATGCTGAGACGGCCGCCGTCGCGTTGTAATTGCACTTGCGGAGAAACGCGTTCGGTCGCCGTGCCGCTGCGTGATGAGCGTACGACATTGCTGCTGCGCACCGGCGCGGTATTGCTGACGCTGCCGCTGTTGGCGTAAGCGCGTTGGTCGCTGGTGTAAGAACCGATCGAGGAGAGTTTCATCGCACGGCAACCGCTGCCGGATTTATTGGTGTAAATGGTCTCGCCGCCGCGCTGGCATTCGTAAACCGCCGCTTGGGCAGGCAATGCCGCCCACAACAGCAATAAACACAATATACGGGTTAATTTCATAAGATGCTCCGTTTAAGATCAGTGAGTCTGTCCGGCGACTTTTTCACGGGCGCGGGCAACGTCGTCTTCCAGTTTTTGAATGCGTTCTTGGTATTTGGCGTAATTGCGTTCATTGCCGTAGCGTACCGCTTTGCCTTCTTCCAAGGCGCGCTCGGCAGCGGCGAGTTCTTGTGCTGCGCTATTGGGAGAGCTTGGTGCGGCTGCGGCGTTTTCGCTTACGCCATCATAGGTGGGCTCATCGTATGGCGTATAAGTGCTGGTGCTTTCCGAGGTATAGCCTTCGATTTTTTGCAGTTTTGCGGCGGTGCAGCCTTGGCGGAAATCGGCACGGTATTCGGTTTTGCCGCCGGGCAGCGGGCATTCGTACACGGTTTGGGCGTGCAGGCTGCCTGCGCTCAAAAGCAGCATAATCGCGCTGAAGGATAATTTTTTCATGATAATGCCTCTTTATCGATAAACATCAAACGGATGAAACGTTCATACCGCATCGTCGCCGTAGGATTGCTGAATTTTTTCAACTTCTTCCTGCGCTTGCAACCAGCGGTTTTCATACTCGGACAAGGTTTGGTTGATGCGGTTCAATTCGTCCAGCGTTTGATGTAAATGTATTTTGTTTTCATCATTATACGCATCTTCCGAAGCTAAAAAAGACTCTGCCGCGTTTTTTTCGGCTTGCAGCTTTTCGATGTGGCGTTCTGCTTCGGTGATGATTTTTTGTAAAGGTTTGATTTGTTTTGATATTTCTTGTCTAATGGCTGCGCTGCGCTGCTTTTCCGCTTTGCGGGCGGAGGCGGCGGGTTGGGCGGCGGTGTGTGGGTTTTGTGCCAATCGACGGCTGCGATAATCTTCCAAATCGCCTTCAAACACGTTCAGGCAGCCTTGATCAATCAATAAAAAGCCGTCACACACCGCTTCGAGCAAGCTGCGGTCATGCGACACCACCAATAAGGCTCCCTGAAAACTTTGCAGGGCAAGCGTGAGCGCGTGGCGCATGTCCAAATCCAAATGGTTGGTCGGTTCGTCCAGCAGCAGGAAATTCGGCTTTTGCCACACCAGCATCGCCAAGGCCAAACGGGCTTTTTCACCGCCCGACATCGGCGCAATCGGCGTGGTCGCCGCATCGCCGCCAAAACCGAAACCGCCTAAAAAATTGCGGATTTCCTGTTCGCGCACATCGGGCGAAAGCCGGCGGATATGCCATAAAGCGTCGCAATCGCCGCGCAGCACGTCCAATTGATGTTGTGCGAAATAACCGACGCTGAGCTTTTCCGCTCGGATCACGCTGCCTGAAAGCGGGGCGATGTCGCCGACCAAGGTTTTGATTAAGGTCGATTTGCCGCTGCCATTGACCCCGAGCAAGCCGTAACGCGCACCGCTTTCGATCGACAATAAGACTTTGTTGAATAAAGGTTTATCCGCAGTGTAGCCGATGGCGACATTATCTAAACGCACCAGAGGGTCAGGCAGGTGATCGGGCGCGGCAAAGTCGAAAGAAAATTCGTTATCCCAATGAGCCGGCGCGATTTTTTCCAAACGCGCCAAGGCTTTAACTCGGCTTTGTGCCTGTGCGGCTTTGGTTGCCTTGGCTTTGAAACGGTCGATAAACGACTGCAAATGTTTGATTTGTGCCTGCTGTTTATTGTAGGCCGCTGCTTGATGCACAAGGCGTGCGGCGCGTTCTTTTTGATAAAAATCATAATTGCCGCCGTACAAGGTCAGCGTGCGTTGCGCCAGCTCGACGGTTTGGCGCGTGACCGCGTTCAAAAAATCACGATCGTGCGAAATCACGAGCAAGGCGCAATCCACCGTATTCAGATGATTTTCCAGCCATAAGACGGTTTCTAAATCCAAGTGGTTGGTCGGCTCGTCCAATAACAACAAATCGGCGCGTTGCATCAAAGCCTGCGCCAGATTCAAACGCATACGCCAACCGCCACTGAAGGTTTTGACCGCCAAAGCCTGCTCATGCGTAGCAAAACCCAATCCCGACAATAATTTCCCCGCGCGCGCCGGAGCGTCATACGCGCCGATTTCTTCCAAAGCAGCGTGCGCTTGTGCCATGGCCATGCCGTCATTGGCGGCTTCCGCCGCGTTTAAGGCTGTCTGAAAAGCTTGCAGCTCTTCATCGGCGGACAAGACATAATCCAAAGCCGACAAATCCGACGAAGGCGTTTCCTGCCGCACCGAGGCGATTTTCCAATCCGCAGGCAGATAAACTTCGCCCGCATCAGGCAGCAGCTCGCCGCGAATCAAGGCAAACAGCGAGGATTTGCCGCTGCCGTTTTTGCCGATCAAGCCGACGCGCGCTTGCGGATAAAGCGTCAGCGAAACGTTTTCCAGCAAAGATTTATTGCCGCGCTGCAACGACACACCACGAAGATCCAACATAAAAACGATTCAAGCCAAAGAAAGCGCGGATTATAGCGTTAATCGGGGAATGCGGCGAATGAGGAAAGTCTGCCTGAAAGAAATCCGAATGAGCACATAACCAAGAAAAAGTGCTTGAATTCTAATGAATTTTATTTCAGGCAACCTTATTTGTGGAAATAACAATAAAAAACCGCGCCGATGAAGGCGCGGTTGAGTGTCAGAGATTTGTGACCGTTATCAATAAATGTTTACGGGCAGTATGGTGTCCTGAATCCATACTTGGAAACCCGTTCCCTGATAAACATTGTATGAAACACCCTCGTAGGTCACTGCGTCTGCAGCTTTAATCGCAGCGGCAGCGGCAGCATCGTTTACCCACAAATCGACTTTATCATTCGCGTCGCCTTTAATCAGCAAGGCATTGACCGGTGATGTCGCGCCATCAGCCAATAAGGACGAGTAATTAAGATTACTGGTGTTGTTGGCAATTTTCACGGTACTGGCTCCGCCGCCTGTCATGTCGATCATCTCAAACCCTTTGAGACGGCCATTGACATCCAAGGTCGCGCCGGCCGTGCCAAACTTAAAGGTATCAAATCCGTCACCACCGTTAATCGTACCGCCGGTGACTTGACCCCAACTGCCGCCATTGACAAAAGAGTTATTGAGACCGGTCAAGTCGCCATTGATGATGAAGGTGTCATTGCCGCCCCCCAGTTCGATTGTACCGCTAGTGACTTTGCCCAAATGCACCGTGTCGTCGCCGGCTCCGGTTTTCAAAGTGACTCCTCGCCAGTCGGAGTTTTGTAGCTCAAAGGTATCGTTGCCACTGCCTGACGTGATGGTTCCGGCATTAAAGTTGACCCCGTAGCTTTCAGTGGTTTTCACCACATTATTGCCGTCACCCATATCAACGGAAGGTGAATCATAACCAAAGTTGTGACGGAGCTCATCATTTTTCACTGCAATAAATGACAATACATCATCGCCCGATTCGAAGCTGACTTTACTGTTGTTATGAATATTGCCCACTTTAAGGATGTTGTTACCCTTACCCATATTAACAATAGTGCCGCCGTTACCACGAATGCGGTCATACACAATCAAGGTGTCGTTACCATCGCCCATCGAGACTTGTCCGCCGTCTTGAACCCCACCGTCACTGCTTGCAGGACTGCCGATGGCGACAAAGTCATCGCCCTCTCCGGTGGTCAAACGTCCACGGCTATCGACCGATTTACTGATAAAGATAAAGTCGTTGTCGGCGGTAGAGACCGGTGGGTAGTATGGTTTAAACGATGTGGATTGCGTGGTTTCATTCCAAGTGTCGATAAGTATGCCGTTGGCCATAATCGGTGCGCGGTTGGTTTCGCTGGCAGTTTTGCCGTTGATATTGTATTCCGTGACTGTAGTCAGACTACCAGGTTCTAAGGTGCCGTTTTCAATCGCCAGTTTGCCGCTGGCTGCATCCAGCGTAAAGCCTGCAGGCAAAGTACCTGTCCATGCGCCGCCGGTTTTGGTCAAAACCAGCGTACTTTCCGTGCCGTTTTCCGGGGTGTAGACAATCGTCATGGTCGAGCCGTCATTCATCGCAGCACCGGCAGAAACTTCTCCCGTGCCCTCGGCTTTACCCGGTTCGATAAACAGATCACCGACGTATTCCGATTTGCTGACATCCATATACACCATAGGCGAGGGTGTGCTGGTGTCGATTTTCACTGTTTGCGGCTCAGAGTAAACCGTTTCCAGACCGTCGCCGGTGACTTTGGTACGGAACTGGTATGTGCCGTCAGCCAAAGTTGCCTGTTCTGCGGTCGTATCTACCCATTCCGTGCTGCCCGGACGCATGACTTGATAAGTGGTTGTACCTAATGGTGCTGCAGTTTGGTTGATTGCTTTTAAGGTAAAGGTGTTATCGCTAGAAATCTGATCGCCGGCAACGCCCGTATCATCAAAGTTTTCTAAGGTTAGATCACCTGCAGCCAGCTGCGTTACTTCAGGTGCGGTGATGTCGGTCAGAGCATCAACGCGTCCTTGCAGCGCGGTTTTGGTCGGGCTTGCAGGTAAGGCGTTGACGGCATCTGCTGCCGTCTGTTTCAGGGCTGCGGCTGCGGCAATCGCTTCTTCTGCCGCTGCTCTCTCTTCAGGGGTCACTTTGCCGTCAGCATTGACTTCTTCCAGTTTGGCTTTCGCTGTGGCATATGCGTCTTCCGCTGCTTTCACCGCTGCGGTCGCATCGGCAAATTCCGGACTGACTTCGGGTTTGGTTAAGTCCGTCAGGGCATCAACGCGCTCTTGCAGGGCGGTTTTGCTGTCGCTTGCAGGCAGGGCTTTGACGGCATCATCTGCTGTCTTTTTCAGAGCTTCGGCTGCGGCAATCGCGTCGTCAGCTGCCTTTTTCTCTTCAGGGGTCACTTTGCCGTCAGCTTTGATTTCTTCCAGTTTGGCTTTCGCTGTGGCATATGCGTCTTCCGCTGCTTTCACCGCT
>JAUNUS010000005.1:0-54358 GCA_030538055.1 Neisseria sp. | reverse complement strand
GCTTTCGCTGTGGCATATGCGTCTTCCGCTGCTTTCACCGCTGCGGTCGCATCGGAAGCATCACCTTTGACTTGGGTGGGCTGGCTGCTGTTGCCGTTGGAGTCGGTGGAGGTTACGGGGTATTCTTTATCGCTAGGCAGGACTTGATCGACTTTCAGTTCAAAATTGCCGTCTTTATCCGCAGTAGCGGTGGCATCCGGCTTGCCGTCGCCGTCGATGTCGATGCTGACGGTTGCGCTCGGTTCGGTTTTGCCGGTGATGATGGTGCTGTCGGGCTTGCCGTCGCCGTTGGTGTCGATGTTGGTGATTTTGTCGATCACGGGTGCTTTGGGTGGGGTGGTGTCTTTTGCGGGTTCACTACCTCCATCGCTGCCACCACCGCCACCGCCAGCTGCCGCACCAATAGCGGCCAGTCCGACTAATCCTCCGACAACACCCAATACGGGGGAAATGACGGCTGCGCTGGTGCCGATAACGCCGAGAATGGCACTTTCGGATAATGTGCCGACTTCTCCGGCAAGCAGTGCTTCGAGTACGGGGCCTTCTTGAGTGACGATGGTTTGTCCGACGAGTTCGCCGCCGACGGTTTCGGCAGTGTCAAAAATGGCAAAACATTGGGTGTCGCCCGGTTGGCAGGCTTCCCAGAAGTCTTGAATCAGGATTTCTACGTCATTGCTTTTGCTTTTTAAAAGCAGGTTATTTTGTTGGCGGGTGACTTCTAAATCTTTTGGGGTTTTGCCGGTGCTCTCATCAATCAATTGGTATTTTTCGCCGGGTTTCGCTTGGAATTTCAAGCGGGCTTGCGGGCGGACTTGCAGGGTTTTGCCGGTGGTGTTTTCGTTGAAACGTAAGCTCATGATGTTTTTTCCTTTTGATTAATGGACAAATGCTGATTGCGAGATTGTACAACAGGCAATAAACGGGATGGTATGAATTTAATAGTATGTTTTGTCGGATATTTTATTTTAGTTATTATGAATTAATGTTGAGCATTTAAGTGATGGCCGAGGGGTTGTGATGATTTTATCCATAAAATATGACCGTTTTGGAAGTTATTTAATTTTATCGATATTCAATGGTTTGGTATTTTTTGTGCGGTAAAGTAATCGATGATGCGGTTTTTAAGGCTGCCTGAAAGTGTATGATTTTTGCAACTATCATAATTTTTAATGATTGAAAAAACATATGTTGCGAAACTTGATTTATGTTAACAGCACGATGGTGTGTCGAGTACTTTCAATCACTTCCTTGCTTTCAGGCAGCCTTGATGATTATTTGGGTGCTTTTTTAGCAGAGCGTTTTTTGTCGGTGCCGGTACTTGGTTTACCTTTGGTCGATGGCTTGCTTTTTTTGGCGGATGATGGGATTTGGCTTTCGAGCAGGGTTAAATCGACGCGGCAGGTGTCCAGATCGGCTTGTGCCACGCGCACGGTGATTGCGTCGCCTATGCTGAAGCGTTTGCGGGTGCGCTCGCCTTCGATGGCGAGGATTTCGGGGCGGTAGTGAAAATAGTCTTGCCCCAAATCGCTGATGTGGATCATGCCTTCGATGTAAACATCGTCCAAAGTGACGAACAGTCCGAAGTTCGCCATGCCGCTGACCACGCCGGTGAAGACTTCGCCGATTTTGTCGCGCATATAGTAGGTTTTCAGCCAGCGTTCGACATCGCGCGAGGCGTCGTCGGCACGGCGTTCGGTGAACGAACAATGCACGCCCAGCTCGTCCCATGATTTTTCTTGGTATTTTTTGCCTTGCAACACGGCTTTGATCGCGCGATGCACGGTCAGGTCGGGGTAACGGCGAATCGGGGAAGTGAAATGGGTGTAAGCATCGTAGGCCAAGCCGAAATGCCCTTCGTTGGCGGTTTGGTACACCGCTTGCTGCATGGAGCGCAACAACATGATTTGAATCATGTGGCGGTCGGGACGTTCGGCAATCGCGCTAAACACCGCTGCGTAATCTCTGGGCGTGGGTTTATCGCCGCCGCCAAGGCTTAAACCGAGCAGAGCCAGCTGTTCGCGCAGCATGTTAAGTTTGTCGAGGTTGGGCGAGCCGTGGGCGCGGTACAGGGCAGGGTGTTGGTTTTTCTCCAGAAAATCGGCCGCGCAGACGTTGGCAGCCAGCATACATTCCTCAATCAAACGATGCGCATCGTTGCGTATCACAGGAATGATGCGTTCGATTTTGCCGTTATCGTCAAAAATCATCTGCGTTTCTTGGCTGTCAAAGTCCATCGCGCCGCGTTCTTCACGCTTTTTAAACAAGACTTTGAAAAGACTATATAAAGCGGTCAGTTCTTTTTTCAGCGGATAATGGCCGTCGCTTTGCAGGTTTTCCCATACTTCGGTGTAGGTCAGGCGCGCGTGGGATTTCATCACCGCAGGGTAAAAACGATAATCGCCAATGTCGCCGCGGGCGTTGATCTGCATATCGCACGCCATCACCAAACGTTCGACATTGGGGTTTAGCGAACAAATACCGTTGGACAGGCTTTCAGGCAGCATCGGAATCACGCGGCGCGGAAAATACACGCTGGTGCCGCGTTCGCGGGCATCCGTATCAATGCCGTCCTGCGGTTTGACGTAATGGCTCACATCGGCAATCGCCACCACCAAACGCCAGCCGTTTCCTTGTTTTTCCGCATAGACCGCATCGTCAAAATCACGCGCGGTTTCGCCGTCGATCGTTACCAAGGGCAGGGTACGCAAATCTTCACGCCCTTTATGTTCGTTGGGTTTGACTGTATCGGGAATCTTCTTTGCCGCGTTCAGGCAGCCTGAAGAAAATTGATGCGGCAAATGGTGTTTACGTAAGGCGATTTCGATTTCCATGCCGGCATCGGCATAATTGCCCAATACTTCGACAATTCGCCCCACCGCCGGACGCGTGCCCACAGGGTAAGTTTCGATGTGTACCGTCACTACTTGTCCGTTTTCAAAAGCATCGCGCGCGGTTTCAGGCAGCAAAATCGTCTGCGTGATGCGCTTGTCTTCCGGCTCGGCAATCGCCATGCCGTGCTCCCAGTACGCACGGGCAATCAACTCGCTGGCGGCGCGTTCCAACACTTCCAGCACCCGCCCTTCACGTCGTCCGCGTCGGTCAAAACCGGCAGGGCGAATCGAAATAATATCGCCGTGCATCAAGGTGCGCATTTGCTTTTCATTCAAGGCGAAATCGCTGCCGCCGTCCGCAATCAGCGGCACCGCAAAACCGTAGCCGTCCTTATGCCCTTCGACACGGCATTTCACCAGTTCGATTTTATCGGCCACGCAAACCGCACCACGGCGGTTAATGTAAATCTGCCCGTCGCGCACCATCGCGCTCAAACGGTAACCGAACGCTTCGCTTTCGGATTTTTTAACGGATAATTTTTTTTCCAAGGCGGAAACCGACAGCGGCACGCCGTCTTGCTCCAGCACCGCGACAATCCATTCGCGGCTGGGTAAAGGCGCATCGTATTTTTCTTGTTCACGCGCCAAAAAAGGGTCTTGTGCGCGTAAAGTCGTATTTTTTTTGTTAGAAGTCATTGACATTTTCTCGTAAAAATTTATAATCTCGCTTCTTCACTTCCGATGTGGTCTGTTTTCACATCACACCTGCCCAGGTGGCGGAATTGGTAGACGCACTAGGTTCAGGTCCTAGCGCCGGCAACGGTGTGGAAGTTCGAGTCTTCTCCTGGGCACCAAATATCACGGAAATCCTCGTCAGCAATGACGGGGATTTTTGTTTTTCTGTATGGTTTTTCAAGAGCTTGTGCTTTTCTGAATAAAAGAATGAATAGTATCAAAGGAGCCTGAAAGGCAAATCATGCTTAGCAAACCAAAACATGGTACGCGATGCGTACGACAATGTCATTAAAATGGCGATAAAAATTCAGGCAGCCTGTATGATTGGGATGTGATTTGACAGATTACAAGCCGTGATTTAATATGTCACGAAAATAAAAGGATGACATGATTAAAAGCTTTGCCCACAAAGGATTAGAAAAGTTTTTTGTCAGCGGCATCAAGTCCGGCATTCAAGCCGCTCATACCGCGAAGTTAAGCCGTATGCTGGCGGTGCTGGATGAGCTCTCTGCGATTGAGCAGCTCAATGGCTTATGGCGTTGTCATCAGCTTAAGGGTGAGCGTTATCCGCAATGGTCTTTGACCATTTCGGGTAATTGGCGGCTCACTTTTGAGTTAAGAGAAGGTGATGTTTTTGTGGTCAATTATGAAGATTATCATTGATGAGGAGCTGCTATGCGTATGTTTAATCCGCCGCCTCCGTGCGATATTTTACGAGAGGATGTGCTGCCTGAACTGGGTATGACGATTACTGCTTTTGCCGAACATCTGGGCTATACCCGTGAGGCTTTAAGTCGTACTTTGCATGGCAAAACGCCGATTACGCCGCAATTGGCATGGCGACTGGAGCAAGCGGGTATCAGTACTGCCGAAATGTGGTTGAATTTACAAGCGAAATATGATTTATGGCAATTACGCCAACAGCCGCAATCGGTACACATTAAGCGTTTGGCTTATGCGTGATGCGTATTGCATACCATTTTGAATCGGTATCGAGATAAATCCCTGTAAAGCATTACAGGGATTTATTTTTTATTTTTTTCAAGCTATTGTTCTATAAGATAAATGACTTGGCTGCTTGGAAAGTTTAAATACGCTGCGCCATAGCGTACAGGCGTTCAGTAATATTTGCCTCGGCATCGTAAGGATTCACGCTGTCGGCAATGGCGAAACGGCGCAGCCAAGTGATTTGGCGTTTTGCCAGTTGGCGCGTGGCGGCAATACCTTGTGCGATAAACGTGGTGTGATCGGTTTTTTCTGCCAGAAAATCCCATGCCTGACGGTAGCCGACCGCGCGCATCGACGGCAGTTCGGGGTCCAGTTCGGGGTAAAGCCGTTGCAGATGGCGTACTTCTTCCACAAAACCTTGTTCCAGCATACGCATAAAACGCCGCGCAATCGTCTGATGCAGCTGTGCGCGCGGTTCAGGCAGCAGGGCTAAAGTGTGCAGTTGCAGCGGTGTGTGTTGGGTATGGTTTTCCAGCAAAACACTCATCGGCGTGCCGCTAATACGAAAAATTTCCAATGCGCGTTCAATTCGTTGACTGTCGTTCGCCTGCAAACGGGCAGCGGTGATGGGGTCGCATTGTTGCAGCTGTGCATACAGTGCAGCCAAGCCGTCGCGCTCTTTTTCCGCGCGCAGTTGGCTGCGAATCGTTTCATTGGCGGGCGGCAGTTCGTTTAAACCCGAGCTTAAGGCGTGGTAATACATCATGGTGCCGCCCACGATTACAGGCAGCCTGCCGCGTGCGCGAATTTCTCGTACCAAACGCACACAATCGTCCACAAACTCCGCCGCGCTGTAGCTTTCGCACGGGGTGCGGATGTCGATTAAATGGTGCGGCACGGCGGCTTGTTCGCCCGCGTCAGGTTTGGCGGTGCCGATGTCCATGCCGCGATACACCAGCGCGGAATCCATGCTGATGATTTCCAAAGGTATTTTTTGTGCCAACTGTAAAGCAGCTGCCGTTTTACCCGAAGCGGTCGGGCCGATCAGTGCCAGTGCAGCAGGTTTATCCATGGGAGTAATCGGGTAAAGCGAGAAGGAAATACTGAATGAGACCTTTGCAAAAATCCATCCTGCGGCGCATTTCTTTGAGATGCGCTCCTCGGAATCTTGCCTATCTGTATGATATGTCTGCGCTTCCTGCGGTGCTATCTCTTCGAACTGCATCCACATTACGGACTTTTGCAAAGGTCTCGAATGAAAATCAAGATATGATGGCGGAGAGGAAGGGATTCGAACCCTCGATACGCTTTCACGTATACACGCTTTCCAGGCGTGCGACTTCAACCACTCATCCACCTCTCCGTGTGGGGATTCGCAGAAATCAAGCTGGCGATTATAGAATATTTTTCACGGCAGGGCAATGGATTTACTCTTCAATTCTCTGCAATAAGGCTTTTTTCAAGGCGATTTGGTTTTTGGCATCCGCCAGCTGCGGTGCGTACAGCGAAAAGCTGTCTTCCACCCGATCGCCCAAGGTATTGATGCGCGCATGGCGGATGCTGATGCCGAAGTCGGACAACACACCGGCGATGTTCGCGAGCAAGCCGGTGCGGTTATGCGTGACCACGTGCAGGGTGAAATAATGCCCTTGATCGCTGTCGTCTTCCGCCACGATCGAGATTTTGGGGATAATCGGCAAATGGCGGCTGCGGCGGCTTTTGGGCATGGTTAAGGCTTGAATCGGTTCGACTTTACCGGCGGCAAAGGCGGATAATTGCAGCAATAATTCGCGTGAAGTCCTTGCCAAATCCTGCCGGTCAAACTGCGGCGGCGCATAGAGTTCAAAGGTGTCGAGAATGAAATCATGCGCGGTCACATAAGCGCGTGCGCGCACAATATCGAACAGAAAACGGCTGAAAATCTGACAAATCCCCGCAAACAATAACGGCCGGTTCGGCATGTACACCATCACTTGCAGCATATTGTCCGCTTGCAGACGCAAAGCGGCGTGCGGCGTTTCGGGCGATGCGGCGATTTCCTGCAAATGCCAACGGATTTCCACGCTGTCGTGGCGCACAAAATAAGCATCGCCCAGCATTTGCCAAAGTTTTTTCTGCGCGCTTTCAGGCAGCTTAAGTTTATGCGCAATGTCTTGCGCCAATTGTCGCCGTCGCCCGACCAAGACCGATTTGTCATGGCTTTTGCCCTGCAAATGCGCCAAGGCTGCCTGAAACAGATGTTCAAACAAACCTGCTTTCCATGTGCTCCAAATCGCAGGATTGGTACCGCGCACGTCCGCCACCGTCAGTAGGTATAAGGCAATCAGCTTATGCGGCGTGTTCACGGTTTCGCAAAAGTGGGCGATCACTTCGGGTTCTTGGATGTCTTCTTTTTGCGCGGTCAGCGACAGCAGCAGATGATGCTCCACCAACCACGCAATCCATTCGCCGTCTTCGCTGCTGAGAAAATGATCATGTGCAAACACACGCGCGTCTTGCGCTCCGAGCAGCGCGTGATCGCCGCCCCGTCCTTTGGCAATGTCGTGGAAAAACGCCGCCAAGTACAAAATGTATTTTTTCTCAAAGTTATACATCAGCGCTGCGGCAAACGGCAGCTCATGGCTAAACTCTTCCATCGCCAGACGGCGCATATTGCGCACCACCATCAAAATATGGTCGTCCACCGGATAAATATGGAACAAATCATGCTGCAACAAACCGACAATGCGATCAAACGCCGGTAAATATTTGCCGAGAATACCGTATAAATTCAACATTCTCAGCACATGAGTCAAGCCTTCGGGCTGCTTGAAGAAATCAAGAAAATAACGGCGGTTGATGGCATTTCGATAAAAACTTTCATCAATATTCTGACCCGCACTCCACCAAGCGCGCAGGGTTTGCGGCGCAATACCGACGGTGTCCGGATTATGCTGCATCAGCATCAGAATATGGAAAATCTGGGTTTGGTCACGCTTGAATAAGGTTTTATCCGCCACCGCGATCAGATTACCCACTTGGTAATAATTTTCGTCGATGCGGTACACGCGCCGCGGCACGGAGGAAGACACGCGGCCTTTGAGCATCGGCAATAAAATACCGCTCAGCTGCTTCACCACTTTGGTCGCACGGTAAAACATTTTCATCAGTTTTTCGCTTTTGAGCGACGCGGCATCATCCGGCAAACCCATGCCGGCGGCCACTTTGGTTTGATAGTCAAACAGTAAACGCTCTTCGGCACGGTTGGCACTTAAATGCAGCTCAATGCGAATCCGCGCCAAAATACGGTGTGCGCGCACTAAAAGCCGCGCTTCATGCCGCGTCAGAATATCTTGCGCCACCAAATCCGGAAAAGACGGAGAAATGCCCTGTGCTTTGGCCAGCCATATCATGGTGTGAATGTCGCGCAATCCGCCCGGGCCGGACTTGAGATTCGGCTCCAAGAGGCTGCCTGAACCTTGCGCTTTGGCATGGCGCTGCTCTTGCTCGGAAATCTTGCTGTCGATAAACGTCGCCACATCGCGCTGCAAGGTTAAAGCACGTAACAGCCGTTCGCCCGCCGCCGTATTGCCGCACACCACCCGCGCCTCAAGTAAAGCGGTGTCGCCGCTTAAATCTTCCTGCGCCGCCGCGCATAATTCCTCATGCGTGCCGATTTTCGGCGCGGGGTGCAGACCTAAATCCCATAAACTCTGCACAAATGCGGCGATGCGTTCTTGCTGCGCGGCATCGGGTGCGTCGTTCAAAACGATTGCAATATCCAAATCGGAGAAGGGATACATTTCCCCACGCCCAAAACCGCCAATTGCCAACAATACCATGCTTGTGTCGTCAAAAAATGCCCGCCATAAGCGGCCGAGCACGTCGTGCAGCAGCGTATCGTATCCCGCAAAAAAATCATGCACCCGCCGCGTGCTGCGGTAGCGTGCAATCCATTGCGCTTTGCCGTGGTGCAAATCGTGTTCGAGAGAGGAGAGCAGGGTATTCATGGCGAGAATATAACCGATTTTGCGGCAAATGAATATTGAACGGATCGGTGAGGATTTTTAGGTAATGTTTACACAAGCAAGTTGAGCATTTTACAAAAGCTTATCCGGAAAATCTTAGCTTAGACGGCTGCCTGAATAATGTCCGTAGGGTTCAGGCAGCCTGTATTGCTTTGCAGAAGCTGTTTGCTGCGCGCTCTATCGCCGCGCGGCGACTTACTTTCTTTGCTTCGTCAAAGAAAGTAAGCAAAGAAAGACGACCCCACGGCGCAGGTTTGGCTGCGCCAAACTTCCCGTTAAAAAAGCCATTTTTGCGGCGGGCTTGAACTCGTGTCGGCTTTCGCCGCCACTCAAACAGGCAAGCCCTTTCTCCGCAAAAACGCCTTTTTTAACGGCTGCTTCAAGGGGAGGAGGATGAAATACAGGTTTCTTCTGGTTTTTACGTTTTGGATTTGAGCAATATTGAGAAGACTAAAAATAAAAATTGTGTAAACACTATCTTAGGAAGCCTCTAAAACGAAGTTCAGAGATTTTTCGCTGCGTACATATTTACGGAAATTTATTTCAGGCTGAGACCTTTGCAAAAGTCTGTCATGTGGATGCAGTTCGCAGGAATAGCACCGCAGAAAGCGCAGACATATCTTTAAGATAGACAAGCTTTCGATGAGCGCATTCCAAAGAAATGCGCCGCAGAACGGATTTTTGCGAAGGTCTCAGGCTGCCTGAAACGCAAAAAGACGCCGTATCACGGCGTCTTTAAGGGTTTGAATGGTTTGGGGTTGGGCTTATTCGGCTTTTTTACCCAACTCTGCCGCGGCGGTAAACAGCACGTCGGTAGAAGAATTCAATGCGGTTTCGGCGGAATCTTGCAAGACGCCGATGATCATGCCGATGCCGATGACTTGCGCTGCGGTTTCGTTATCAATGCCAAACAGGCTGCACGCCAGCGGAATCAACAGCAGCGAGCCGCCCGCCACGCCCGAGGCACCGCAGGCCGCCAGCGAGGCAATCACGCTGAGCAGTATCGCTTGCCATAAATCGACTTGAATCTCCAAGGTATGAGCCGCAGCCAGTGCCATCACCGTGATCGTGACCGCTGCGCCCGCCATATTGATGGTTGCGCCCAAGGGAATCGAAATCGAATAAGTATCGGGGTTTAAGCCCAATTTTTTGCACAGATTCATGTTCACCGGAATATTCGCTGCGGATGAGCGCGTGAAAAACGCGGTCACACCGCTTTCTGCCAAACAGGTAAACACCAGCGGATAAGGGTTTCTGCGGATTTTCCAATACACGATCAGCGGATTAACAATAAAGGCAACAAACAACATACAGCCAATCAATACGGCCAGTAAATGGGCATATTTTTGGATAAACTCATTAAAAGAAGTTTCAGCCAGTGTTTGTGCGACCAAACCGAACACGCCGAGCGGCGCAAGGCGAATCACAATGCGCACCACAAATCCAACCGCATCAGACAAGTCTCCGACTGCTTGTCGGGTGGTGTCGCCGGCATGGCGCAAAGCAATGCCCAATAGCACCGCCCACGCCAAAATACCGATGTAGTTTGCATTGGCAATCGCCGAGAACGGATTATCCGCCAGATTCAACAGCAAGGTTTGGAGCACCGAGCCAATGCCGCCGGGTGAGCCTGCGGTGTCGTGTGCGGTCACGTTCAAAAGTAAAGTCGGCGGAAACACAAAGCTGGCAATCACCGCGCACACTGCCGCCGCAAATGTGCCCAGTAAATACAGCACCAGAATTTCTTTGATATTGGTTTGCTGGTTAATTTTATGCTGCGAAATGGCCGCCATCACCAACACAAACACCAATACCGGCGCGACCGATTTCAATGCTTTGACGAAAAACGTGCCGAAAAATGCTACGTTTTGCCCCGCTGCGGGCGACAGCATACCGAGTGCCGCCCCGAGAATAATCGCGATCAAAATCTGCGTCACCAGCGGAATACGCGCCAGCGCGTTAAAAAAGGATTTCAACATGGTTTGCTTTCTTTAGAATTGTTTTTTTGAAGATGGCGATATTATTCGATAATCATATTTTTGAACAGTATTCTGATTAAACAGAAACTCTATACGGTTAAGGTTTTCAGGCTGCCTGAAAGGCATCAGCATCGTAAAAAACGGGCGCGTTTTATGTACCCGTTTGTATATTAAAGATGTTTTAAATTCTAGGGAGCTGCTCAGAGGCTCCTTAATTACCCGTGCCGTGCATCAGTTCGTCCAAGGCCGCCACCAGATCTTCATCGGTAAACGGTTTGCAGATAAAGCCGCGTGCGCCCAGTTTCAGCGCGCGAATGCCGGTTTTTTTATCGGAAAGGGCAGAGATCACCAGAATGCGTACATTCGGATCAATCGCAGCAATCTGCTGAATACACTCCAAGCCGTCCATTTCCGGCATGGTAATGTCCATGGTGATGGCGTCGGGGCGGTGTTGCCGGAAAAGCTCGAGGGCTTCGCATCCGTCGGCAGCCACGGCAACCAGTTCAAATTGTGTGTTGTTAAAGCCGCGCTGAATACGATTGCGAATAATGGTGGAGTCGTCGACGACCATCAGTTTATACATAGATTATTTTCCCTTATCACTAATTGGTTCAATATCTTTCAGGCAGCTTGAGTAGTGAGCAGGCTGCCTGAAAGTTTTGTGGTGATGCTTAGAGCGGTACGGTGATGACAAAACGGGTGAATTGTCCTTCATTGGAAGCCATGCGGATTTTCCCGTTCAATTCGCTGACGCGGTTTTTGATCACATCCATGCCCACGCCATGCCCGGCGTCCTCATTGATGGATCGTGCGGTGCTCACACCTGAGTGAAAAAGCATCGCCGCCAGCTGTCTTTTATCCATTTTTTCTGCAGTTTCTCTGTCGTACACATTGCTGTCAATGACTTTTTGGCGGATTTGTTCAAAGTCGATGCCGTTACCGTCGTCCTCAACGAGTAATTCGACGCTTTGTCCGATTTGGATAAATTTCATATCGACATGGCCTTGCGGGTTTTTACCTCTATCGTGCCGTACTTGTTTGCCGTTACGTTCAGCCACGCTGGCGGCAAAATCGGTGAAGTATTGCGTCATGCGTTGTTCGCCGTGGCTGCCTTTATCTTCACTGGCGCCCAATGCTTTAATGCGCTCCATCAATTGACTGATCGCTTGCGTTACTTTAACCAGTTCTTCCAGCAAAATCGTCAAAGGCAGGAAATCGTTGCCGCTGATGTTGCTTTGTCCTTTCAGCTCTTTTAATTTCTCTTCAAACGAGCTTGCCATATCGACAAAGACGTGCAGTTTCAGTGCCGAAGCCTCACCTTTAATGCTGTGTACTTCGCGATATAAAGTGTTTATTTTGCTCATCAAATCGCTGTGTTGCGTCCCCGGATTTTTCAAGGTGAGATTCATCACGTTGATGCCGTTTTGCGTGGACTGAATAAAATGATCAAGCAATGATTTATCCGCATTCAAAATCGCGATGATCATCTCGGTTTGCAAATCGTTCTGCTCCCGCTCGTTGTCGAGACGCTCCTCCAATAGCACGGCATCGGTAACATCATTCACACTGGTTAAGACACGTACAATTTTATCTTTTTGGTACACGCGGGAAAAATGGAAATCCAGATAGCGCGTGGTGTAGAACCCTGAAAAATCATCCACATTGACTTTAATTTTTTGCAGAGGATTTAAATCGGCGATCAGCTTTTCATTAACCCGATCATTAAACAGCTGCTCGATGAATTCTTCAGTGGTTTCAACTTCTTCTTCAGGCAGCAGTTTGCGCAAAACATTATTCAGATTTTGACTATTCAGTTCTTTTTGACCGATGATCTTTTCCAGCTCATGCGAGTATTGTGATGAAATGCTTAGGTTTTCATCCACCAAGAACAAACCTTCGCGCACGGTGCGCATGATGTGGCTGGTTTCTTCTTGCATGATGAGAATGGTTTCATCGGCAATACGCAATTTTCTTAGGAAATACCATAAAAAGATCGATAAATAAACCAACACTACCCCAATGCCAATCAGGCTGATCAATTGCGATTTGCCCAAAGTTTGTTGCGTGTGTTGACGAATAGAGTTATCGGCAAGCGAAAACTTTTTATCCATCTCTTTGAGCAGCGTCTGGAGCTTACGACTATCCGGCGTGATGCTGCCTGAAAGCTGCAGAGCATCATGGGATTGCGTCAGGAAGGTTGAGAGTTCTCCGTGGACTTGCTGCCATTCGGGCAAAACAGCCTGGAGATTTTTCAAGACTTTTGGATTGGGCGATAAGGTCACATTAACTTTTGCCCCTGCCGCAGTGGTGAATTCGCCACCTTCATTCAGCGCGGTTAAAGCATTGTTGACCATTTTATTGAGTGCGGTTGTCTCATTGATCACCGCCATCTGCTCGCTAAGCGGTGCTTGGGTGGCGGCTAAAGCATCCAGTCGGTACAGGTTACGGGATATGGCATTGGTATTGGGTGATAAGGAGTTGGCAGTCATTGAACGCTGGCGGTTTTTATTGACTTCACCGGCATAGTTGGCACTCAATCCCATGAGTGCAGATATTGCCAATAAAAACAACAAAGTGGCAATCATCAACCACTTGTAGCGGGAAAGAACCGAGGTTTTCTTTGTCGATTGGGCGCTCACTATCGGGCTCCTTTTATGATCACGATATCAAACGCTACATGATACTTTGTTTACCTTTATGTTTATTGACTTTGGTCAACCTTTATCTGTTATCGATCGGGCTACCTGAAACGAAGTTCGGCAAAGCTAAAGATTTTCAGGCAGCCTGAAACTGGCCGGATAAAGTGATTTATTCGATGTCCAAACGATCCATACGGTAGCGCATCGAACGGAAGGTAATGCCCAGCAGTTTTGCCGCTTGGGTGCGGTTATAGCGGGTTTGTTGCAGGGCTTGGTTGATGAGGTCGATTTCAACCTGATCCAGATAGTCTTGTAAGGACGATTTGCCGAAAGCGAAGTCGGTAAGATCATCGTTGTCTTCATCGTCATCATGCGCAAGGTCGCGCTCGCTCCAGTCATGTTGGCGCAATTGCAAATCTTCGGCGGTGATCGGTTCGTCTCCTGCTAAAGCCACCGCGCGCTCCAAGATGTTTTCCAGCTCGCGGAAGTTACCCGGATAGCTGTATTGCAACAGTTGTTTGTGCGCGTCGGGTTTGATTTTGGCGTGTGCGCCGCCTTCGATTTTTTTGAGCAGCGAGCTGACCAAAAAAGGCAAGTCCTCGTGCAGTTCGCGCAAGGGCGGCATGGTCAGGGTGACGATGTTCAGGCGGTAATACAAGTCTTGGCGGAAGCGGTTTTCGGCGACTTCATGCTCCAGATTTTTATGGGTGGCGCAAATGATGCGGACATTGACCGGTGTTTCGACGTGTTCACCGATGCGGCGCACAGCTTTTTCTTGGATCACGCGCAGCAGTTTGACTTGCATGGATAAGGGCAGGTCGGCCACTTCGTCCAGAAACAGCGTACCGCCGTGGGCTGCCTGAAAGAAACCGTTGCGGTCGCTATCCGCGCCGGTGAAACTGCCTTTTTTGTAGCCGAAAAATTCGCTTTCCATCAGATTTTCCGGAATTGCGCCGCAATTGACCGCGATAAAGGGTTTGTCGGCACGGGCGGAGGATTCGTGAATGCTGCGTGCGGCTTGTTCTTTACCCGTGCCGGATTCGCCGGTGATGTAAACCGATACGTCTGATCGCGCAAGTTTGGCAATCAGCTGCCGTACTTCTTCCATGGCTTGCGATTTGCCAAGCAAGCGGGTATTGGTGGCAGGAGTGCTTGAGTCGTTGTTGATGGAATCTGCTTCAACCATCGGTGTGCTTACGACGGGAGTAGGGCGTGAGACGGCTTTAACCGATGGTTTTTCCGCGATTTTTTTTGGCGCGATCTTGGGTTTTTCGGGAATATCGTGAATTTTGATCGCGGATTTGACCAAGGTGCGCAGTTGCGCCAAGGTAATCGGTTTTTGGATGTAATCGAACGCGCCGATTTTCATTGCTTGTACCGCATGATCGGCATTACCGTAAGCCGTGATCACCGCCACCGGCGTATCGGAATGCTGATTGACAAATTCCACCACTTCCAAGCCGTTACCGTCAGGCATGCGCATATCGGTCAAAACCAGATCGTAGGTTTTTTTGGCGAGTTTGGCTTTGGCTTCTTTGACGCCGGCAGCGGTTTCGACTTGTAAACCCATTTTGGTCAGGGTCATTTGAATCAAATCACGCAGGTCGGCTTCGTCGTCCACCACTAACACCGGACGGTACAATTGGTAATCGCTCATTGTCGCTCCACTTTCAAAATCAATTCAAAGGCGTGTGTTTTGCTGCGGTACATCAGTTGCCCGTTATTGGCCTGTGCCAATTCGCGCGCCACGTATAAGCCCAAGCCCGTACCGTCAGATGAAGTGGTGAAAAACGGCTCGAAAATTCGCGCCTCAACATCGGGTGCGACACCGTTGCCGTTGTCGGTGATGCTGATGACGATTTCCTGATCGTTGTCGGGGTTGTTTTGTACCGTGATGCGAATCGCGTCTTGGTCTTGTTTGCTGTATTTCCAAGCGTTGTTCATCAGATTGCTCAGAATTTGGTGTAAATGTCCTTCGTCCACAAAGATAATGCAGTCTTCGCAGCTCATGCGGATTTTCAGGCAGCCTACGCTATGCGGATTGGACAGCATGAATTCGGTCAGAAACTCTTTCAAATACTGCTTGAGCCGAATGGTTTTGCGGTCGATGCGGTCGCGTTTGTTCAGAGACAGAATCTCCTGAATCATTTTATTGATGCGCGCGACGTTGTGTTCGATGATGTGCTTGAGGTGTTCGTCCACATCGTCGATATTGTTCTCTTGCAAGAGTTCGTTGGCGTGGCTGATGGCGGATAGCGGATTACGGATTTCGTGGGCGAGGTTGGCGGTTAATTGCCCCAGTGATGCCAGTTTGTTGGCGTGGGATTCTTCCGCCACTTCGTTGGCAGAGCGCAGGGAAATCAGCAATAAAGGCGGTTCATGTTCGGTCAAGGGCGTGGCGCGCATCAGAATTTCCTGCCCGCCGAAAACACCGCTGTCGTCAAACGGACGGTGCAAATGATTTTGCCAGCGTCCGATCAGCGGCGTCAGTTCGGCGAGGCTTTCTGCGGCTTGCAGACGTGGCAGATAATGCTGTGCTTGTTGGTTAAAGAGCTGTACCGCACCTTCGCCGTCGGTGACGACAATGCCTTCTTGGGCATTATCCAACACCAGTTTGTTCAGGCGATTCAGGCTGGCGATTTGGGTTTCGTTTTCTTGTATGGCGGTGATGGCGTGACGAATGTTTTTTGAACCGAAAGCACTGAGAATCGCTACGAAAAAACACGCAGTCGCCAGTAAACCTGCCTGTAAAAAAAGCTGCGTACCGGAGTAAGCAGTGTTGCCGTGATCGATTGAACCCAGATATAACGTCCATGCGGCGCAACTGAAAATCAACAAAGTGGCAAAAGCAGCATAGGCCAAAGCATTACGCCCGCCGCTGCTGATGCAGGAGGTGGCGATAAACGGCAAAATCAAAATGCCGAAACCCGTATCGAGACCGCCTGCCAAATGGGTGAGCAACACCATCATGGTGATGTCGAAGAGGTTGATCGGCAAAGGGATTTTACTGTCACTGATTTGCCATTGCGGCGCAAAAGCCATCACGACAATGAAAAAACCGTACACAAACTCCCACAGATAAAGCTGCATCGAATTGAAATGCGGCAAATCGGCGGCGATGACGGTGGAGCCGCGCAACAATAGATGGAACACCAACACCGCCAGCGCCACCACGATGCGGGTGACGTTGATCAGGGTTGGCAGATAGTTGATGGTTTGGCGAATCCTCTCTGCCGAGGTTCTTTCCCACTCGTCTTCACTCATGATTATTCCTCGCGCGGCGGCACGGAAATGTTTTTCAGGCTGCCTGAAAGACCTAAGGGTTTGCCTTTGCGCCCGCGTTTGCCGATGACGTCCGCGATGTGCAGTTTATCGGTATAACGCGCGCCGCGCCGTCCTTCGCTGTCAATCAGGTATTCGCTTTGGGCAGTAATCAGCATGAATGCCAAAGATTCGTTTTCAGGCAGGCTCATCAATTGCAGCCCGCGTCCTTTGCTCAATTCTTTTAACTCCGCCAGCGGAAACGCCAACAGTCGCGGCTCGGAGCTCGCTACCATCACCTGTACGCCCGACTCGGGCAGCAAGTCTTGCGCGGTCAATGCCACGGGCGGCAGCACGGTTTCATGCGCGTCCAGCGTCATCAATACTTTGCCTGCCTTAACACGGCTCGTCATATCGCTCAGTTTGCACACAAAACCGTAACCGCCGCTGCCCGCCAGCAGATAACGGTCTGCAGGCAGCCCGCTTAAAATGGCGATGACGGACGCGCCGTTTTGCAAATCGATCAAGGACGCAATCGGCACGCCGTCGCCGCGCCCGCCCGGAATTTCCGCCGCATCCACCGTGTAACTGCGCCCCTGCGAATCCAATACAATCAAAGGCATGGTGGTGCGGCTTTCGATGATTTGCTGCAAAGCATCGCCTTCTTTGAACGAAGTCTGGCTGAGATCCAAATGATGACCGGCACGGGCGCGAATCCAACCTTGCTGCGATAAAATCAGCGTAATCGGCTCGTCGGCGGCGGTTTGATTCAACACCGCGCGTTCGGCGGTTTCGACCAAAGTGCGGCGTTCGTCGCCAAACTCTTTGGCATCGGCCTGCATTTCTTTGATGATCAAGCGTTTTTTGGCGGTTTCGTCACTCAAAATTTGGCGCAATTCACCCGCTTCGCCTTCGAGTTTGCTCAATTCGCTTTCGAGCTTGATCCATTCCAAGCGTGCCAGCTGGCGCAGGCGGATTTCCAGAATATCGTCCGCTTGGATTTCGGTCAGGGCAAAGGCCGCCATCAGTTCGGGTTTGGGTTCGTCCGACTCGCGAATGACGCGGATCACTTCGTCAATGTGCAGGAAAACCGTCATCCGACCTTGCAAAATATGAATGCGCCGTTCGACTTGTTGCAAGCGGTGTTGCAAGCGGCGCGTGACTGTGGCGATGCGGAAGCCCAGCCATTCGCTCAGAATCGTTTTCAGGTTTTTCTGCGCAGGGCGTTTGTCTTGCCCGATCATCACCAAGTTCAGATGAACATTGATTTCCAAATCGGTCTGCGCCATCAGCGTGGTCATGAACTCATCCGCGTTGATGCGGCCGGATTTCGGTTCAAACACCAAGCGCACCGGTTCTTGCCCGTCCGATTCGTCGCGCACGCGGTCAATCAAAGACAGCAGCAAAGACTTGGTGTTTTGCTGCTCTTGCGATAATTGTTTTTTACCGGCTTTGGGTTTGGGGTTGGTCATGTCCTCAATTTGAGCGAGGATTTTTTGCGCGGAAACGCCGGGCGGCAGTTCATGCACGATCACGCGCCATTGACCGCGTGCCAGTTTTTCCACCGAATAACGCGCCCGTACCCGCACACTGCCGCGTCCGCTGTCGTAAATGCGGCAAATTTCATCGGCAGGCGTGATGATTTGTCCGCCGCCGGCAAAATCCGGCGCAGGCAGATAAGTCATTAAATCGGCGGTTTCCAGACGCGGATTTTTCAGCAGAGCGACGGCGGCGTTGGTGACTTCATGCAGATTATGCGAGGGGATTTCCGTGGCCATGCCCACTGCAATACCCGAGGCGCCGTTAAGCAACACCATCGGCAAACGCGCCGGCAGCAGGGCGGGCTCTTCAAATGCGCCGTCGTAATTGGGCACAAAATCCACCGTGCCCATGTCGATTTCGGACAATAGCAGCCGCGCAATCGGGGTTAAACGCGCTTCGGTGTAACGCATTGCCGCCGCGCCGTCGCCGTCACGCGAGCCGAAGTTGCCGATGCCGTCGATTAAAGGATAACGCAGGGTAAAATCCTGCGCCATGCGCACCATGGCTTCATAAGCGGACGAATCGCCGTGCGGATGATATTTGCCCAGAATCTCCCCGACCACACGCGCAGACTTGACGGGCTTGGCGCCGGCAATCAGATTCATGTCGTGCATGGCGTACAAAATACGCCGTTGCACGGGCTTTTGTCCGTCGGCGACATCGGGCAGCGCGCGCGATTTGACCACGCTCATGGCGTACTCCAAATAAGCGCGTTCGGCGTATTGACCCAACAATAATTCGTCGGAGGAAGGTGAAGCAACGGCAGAATCGGACATGGCGCAATAACAAAACAATAAAAGCGTGATTGTAATACATCTGATGCGTGAGATGAAAACCTGTATTGATCAGTGTATTCTTGGTGGTTTTATCTAAAAAGTTCGGCATGAGTGCCGAGCCGCACAAGGTGCAATTCATCTTCATGAACGGCATACAGCAGCAGTAAATCGGGTTTAATATGGCATTTACGATAATTATGAAAATTACCGGTTAGTTGATGATCTCGGTATTTTTCGGGTAAAACGCCACCTTTAACCAGCGTTCCGAACACCTCAACCCACTCGGGCGAAACCAGAAGCAAATACTGTTTTTTCAGATCTCGCTTGAATTGATTGCTTATTCTGATGATTTTGCTTTGAGGCTTACTCATGCTGATGATTCGCTATATTAAGCATGGCTTGCATGGCTTCTTCTGCATTGGCATATTTTGTGCCGCCGCTGTTTTCCAGCTCTGCAATGGCTTCCAGCGTGGTTTTGTTGGGAATGGGGCTTGCCCAGTCTAAAGATAACGGCACTTTTCCGGTTTGGGCAATTTGAATAAAAAACATCCGTACCGCTTGGCTCGGTGTTAAACCGTACTGTTCTAAAACAGGGTAGGCATTGGCTCTGAGGTTGTCATCAAGCCGCATATTGAAGTTTGTATGGCTCATTGTTGATATTCCTTCAAATGAAATGTAATTGGATTGTAATGACGATATAATGAAAAATCAATAAATTTCATAAGTCATACTCAAAATGATGAAAATCTCAATCTGAAAACCTGAACGTTTCAGGCAGCCTCTATTCGATTATACGCAAGCAACACCGCCTGACCCTGCGGAAAAGCGGTGTATCATCTGTAAAAATCAGTTACAATCCGCACGTTTTGTGCCGCTTCTCGGCACTGTTTGAGAATGAAAGAAGCATTATGCTGACCGGAAGTTTAGTCGCCTTAGTCACCCCGATGCACGATGACGGGCGCGTGGATTTTGCATCCTTGGAAAAATTGATTGACTGGCAGATTGCCGAAGGTACGGACGGCATTGTCGCCGTCGGCACCACCGGTGAATCCGCCACTTTAAGCATGGACGAGCACTTCGCAGTGATTGAGGCGACAGTGAAGAATGTTGCCAAACGGGTGCCGGTGATTGCCGGTACCGGCGCGAACAATACCGCCGAGGCGATCCGGCTGGCGCAGCACGCGGCCGAAGTCGGTGCGGATTACAGTTTATCCGTCGTACCGTATTACAATAAACCGTCGCAAGAAGGTATTTACCAACATTTTAAAGCGGTGGCGGAAGCGGCCGACATCCCCACGATTTTGTACAATGTGCCCGGACGCACCGTGGCGGACATGAGTAACGATACCGTGGTACGTCTGTCCGCGATTGAGCACATCGTCGGGGTGAAAGATGCCACCGGCAATCTCGGACGTGCCTGCGACTTATTCAAAAGGCTGCCTGAAAACTTTGCGGTGTATTCGGGGGACGATTCCAGCGCGATGGCGTTTTTATTGTGCGGCGGGCACGGCGTGATCACGGTGTGCGGTAACGTTGCCCCGAAAATGTTCGCGCAAATGTGCCATCATGCGCTCAAAGGAGAGATCGCACAGGCGCGGGCGCTGAACGATTTATTGCAAGACTTGCACCGTGATTTATTCTGCGAACCTTCGCCCGCGCCGACCAAATGGGCATTGCATCACATGGGGTATTGTGGTGCGTTTTCGCGCTTACCGATTGTCGATTTAACCCTGAACGGCCAAGAAATCATCCGTCGTGCTTTGGCCGCGGCGCAGTTGATTTAATCTGCTATCAGGCTGCCTGAAAGGTTGAATTTCGTTTCAGGCAGCTTCAACCACAAAGGAAAGATTGATGAAACACATCAAAACCGTTTTCGCTGTTGCCGCATTAAGCGTATTGGCAGCGTGTTCCAGCAGTAAAGAACCGGAATTGGACTACCACACTCCGGGTGTGAAAAAAACGGGTGATACCTTGGTCATACCGCCTGATTTGACCGGTATTGCTCAAAACGACCGTTACACACTGCCTGCGGGTACGGGTGCGGTACGCGCCAGCCAATTGGAAGACGGAGCGACGGTGGCGGGCACGGGCGATGCCGTGTTGCCGCAAGTGAAAAACATGCACATCGAGCGCGAAGGTTCGCAACGCTGGCTGACGGTGGGTGATAAGTCACCACAAGAGATTTGGCCGCTACTCAAAGCGTTTTGGCAAGAGAACGGCTTCATTATTGACCAGGAAAACCCTGCCACCGGCTTTATGCAAACGCAATGGGCGGAGAATCGCGCCACCATCCCGACTGATCCGGTACGCCGCCTGTTCCAAAGAGTGGGTTTGGGCGGCATGTATTCGTCTTCGTTCCGCGATCGTTTTGTGGTGCGCATGGAGCGTACCGCCAAAGGCGGCACGGCGGTAACGTTCAGCCATCAAGGCATGGAAGAAATGCTGGTGGGTAAAGACAAAGACACCACGCAATGGCAGCCGCGCGCCAGCGATCCCGATTTGGAAGCGCAACTTCTGGCACGCTTTATGATGCGACTGGGTGCCGATCAAGATACGGTACAAAAAGAATTGCTGCAAAAAAGCTCGGTAGCGGGCGAGCTGGCAAAACTGGACGGCGACCGCTTGTTGGTTTCCGGCACGCACGAGCGTAATGTATACCGCCTGTCGCTGACCTTGGATCGCGTCGGTTTGACCGTGCAAAACTATGACGCGGCGAACAACACCTTTACCGTGCAACCTGCCGACATAGAAGCTGATGCGGTGAGCAATGCCAAACCGGGATTTTTCTCGCGCCTTTTCGGCAGTAAACCGCAAGCGGCCGAGAAAAAACCGCTGATGCAAGTCAAAATCACGCCGCAAGGCAAGGCCACCGATGTGGTGACGCTGCATCACGCCGATGGCAGTGCGTATCGCGGTAAAGACGGCAAAGATATTTTGGACCGTCTGTGGCGCGAGCTGCGTTAATCCGCCGATAAAAACGAAGCGCGATTTGCGCTTCGTTTTGTTTGAGCCAATACCATCATGACCGAACGTAAAAAATACCTGACTGCCGCCATCCTGATGACGGTGCTGTTTATGCTGTTTGTGCTGTGCGGCAGCTTGCTTTTCGGCTGGGGCTATCGTCGCTGGGCGATGATTTGTCTGTTGCCTGCGCTGCTGGCGATGGGCGGTCAAATGTTCAGCGTGCTGATGTTGTCCCGTACGTCAAATTCTTCCGATGCCAACGTGAAAAAACCATGAGCCTTTTTCCCGAACTTGTTCTTGCCAGCAATAATGCCGGCAAAATCCGCGAATTTTCCGCCTTTTTCGCCCCGTATCACGTCAAAGTCATTCCCCAAGGCGAATTGGGCATCGGCGAGGCGGACGAGCCGCACCTGACTTTTATCGAAAACGCACTCGCCAAAGCCCGCCACGCATCGCGCATTAGCGGCAAACCTGCACTGGCGGACGATTCCGGCATTTGCGCCACCGCTTTGGGCGGTGCGCCCGGCATTCATTCCGCACGTTATGCCGGTGAACCAAAATCCGACGCCGCCAATAACGCCAAACTCTCCGCCGCCTTAAAAGACCAAGCGGACAAACAAGTGTGGTACGCCTGTTCATTGGTATTGGTGCGCCATGAAAACGACCCTTACCCGATTATTGCCGAGGGCACTTGGGAAGGCGTATGGACGGACGAAGCGCGCGGTGAAAACGGCTTCGGCTACGACCCGCATTTTATGATTCCCGAATACCGCCAAACCGCCGCCGAGATTTCAGGCAGCCTGAAAAACCGCGTCAGCCATCGCGGCCGCGCCTTAATCGAACTGATGACCAAACTGGACGAGTTGTACCATCGCGCAGGTTTGGCCGTACCCGAAATACCGCACTATGTCACCCAACCGGCAGCCGATGCTTGATTTCACGCAGGGCGTGCAATTGACCGCCCTGCCGCCGTTATCGCTGTACGTTCATATTCCTTATTGCGTGAAAAAATGCCCGTATTGCGATTTTAATTCTCACGCCATACGTGGCGATACGCTGCCTGAAAACGCCTACATCACCGCGCTGCTGCAAGACTTGCAAAACGAATTGCCGCGCATTTGGGGGCGGCGTATTCACAGCATTTTTATCGGCGGCGGCACGCCCGCATTATTTCAGGCAGCCTCTATCGATCAACTGCTCACCGGCATTCGCGCTTTACTGCCGCTTGAACCCGATCTCGAAATCACCTTGGAAGCCAATCCGGGCGTGTTTGAACAAAACCGCTTTCAAGGCTTCCGCGATGCAGGGATTAACCGCCTGTCGCTGGGTGTGCAAAGTTTTGACGACAAGCATTTGCACGCACTGGGGCGGATTCACGACGGCGACGATGCCCGCCGTGCCTTGGACGCGGCGCAGGGTATTTTCCCGCGCGTCAATGCCGACTTAATGTACGCCTTACCCCTGCAAACGCCGCGACAAGCCGTGCAAGACGCGCAAACCGCCATCGCTTCCGGTGTGACCCATGTTTCCGCTTATCAACTGACGCTGGAGCCGAACACCGCCTTCGGTCATACGCCGCCTGCCGGTTTGCCGGATGAAGATTTATTGTGCGACATTGAAAACGCGGTGCATGAAACCTTGTTTCAGGCAGCCTTTAAGCGTTACGAAATCTCCGCCTTTGCCCGTGATGACGCTGATTGCCGCCATAATCTGAACTACTGGCAATTTGGCGATTATCTGGGCATCGGTGCAGGTGCGCACGGTAAAATTTCCTACAGCGACCGCATCGAACGCAGCGTCAAACTGCGCCAACCGACCGCCTACCTCAACGCGATCAACGAGCACGGACAAGCCGACAGCCTGCGCCAAAACATTTTCCGACAAGATTTGCCGTTTGAATTCATGCTCAACGCCTTACGTTTAAGCGCAGGCGTGCCGAGCGCATTATTTCAAGAACGCTGCGGCCTGCCGTTGAGCCGCATTGCCGCGCCGTTGCAACAAGCCCGCGCCGCCGGTTTGCTGCACGCAGACCATGACCGTTTATGCGCCACGGCGCAAGGGTCACGTTTTCTGAATGAACTCTTGGCAATGTTTTTACCCTAAATTATTCTTTTCAAAAGAAAAATCCTTTCAGGCTGCCTGAAAGGATTTTTGCAATGGACTACGGTAAAGGAGAAAATGATTTGCAGCTGTTCAGTTTGATGCATAGTGCGGTCATGATTTTAAGATCTTCGCCGCGTACAACAATGATCATTCACGAAAAATCGACGTAATAAAGATCACAATCTTAGATAATTGCTTTAGAATATCATCTTTCTTGATTATCCATGAGTTATTTGAGAGAAACCTGAACTTACTGTTCAATCCGCATGCAGCATATTTGTTGTCAAACCGCCCATGGAGTTGATTGATGTTCGAATGTGTAAGGTATTTTGGTATGGTAATTGCCATAGGCAAAAAGTATTGGGTGGTAAGAATAGATAGTAACTGATGGATAGTATTGAAAACAAAAAGGAAAGCTTAAAAATAAATAACTGTTTTTGATGAAATGGTATTAAAAAAATACACTTTCCATTTAAGTTTATCGCCGTAAAACGTCATTTTTCTACTTTCAGCGTTATGTTAAAGCTGCCTGAATTAATAGAGAGGGTTTAAGCCATGAATAAAATTTACCGCACGGTCTACAACGAAAGCACGCAAACTTGGACTGCCGTTTCGGAACTGGCAATAGGGCACGGTAAGTGCAATGCTTGCAGTATGACAAGAACTGTTGTCGTACCCCGTCCGCAATGGCGGCTGCTCTTCATCCATGTCATGCTGTTGGCGGCATTTTCCTTACTGCCAATGGCGGCACAGGCAGCGTGTACTCTTGAGCAGGTTGCCGGCGGTAGTTTGCAATTGACACCCTCGGGATCAGATACCGCGAGTAGTTGTTTGGCCGCGCTGAATAAGCTGCATTACCTTAGCGTTAACGGGACTAATCAAGCTGCAGGTAGCAATTACCTCAACAACGGAGCTTCAGGAGTAAGTGCTCTGGCTGCCGGAGTCGGTGCGTCAGCTGTTGGCGCAAATTCAATTTCAGTAGGTCTCAACACACTATCGGGTAGCGTAGCTGACCCAGCGGTTACAACCGCACAAGATAAAATCATCGCAGATGCCAATGCAGCAATCGCCGCACTTGACCCGACAGCAGCTAACTACGCTACTTTGCTCAAAGCACAACAAAATAAAATAGCAAATGCAAACTTAGAATTGGCTCTTAACAAAAACCTTAACAATACAATTGCGATAGGAAATGGTGCTAAAGCCAGAGCGGAAGGTTCAATAGCTCAGGGTTTTAACGCAACAGCTACGGGTGCAAACGCAGTTGCGATAGGAAAGGGCGCACAGGCGGCTAATTTATCTTCGATCGCCATTGGCAACGGTGCGGGTTCATCTGCCGTTTACGATCAGTATCATACGCAAAATGTCTTTATCGGTGACCAGGCCGGTTTAGGTAGCAGCAGCCAAGTCGTTAAAACAGTGCAAGTGCCCGGAGCTTTTGGAAACCAAATAGTCCGGGCAGATGGCAGTAACGCGAACATGGGCAGTCCTATTATTCCCGGAGCCAATACCGCTATAGGTCCTCAAGCCTTCCGTAATGCTCAAGGTAGCGGGAACGTCGCTGTGGGTCGATATGCCATGCAGATGGGTCAAGGCGGATCTAACACGATAGTAGGCGAAGATGCTGGACTAAATCTGCTCGGAGATGGAAATACAGCCATAGGCACTGGAGCAGCGAGAGGCACTAAGTCTTCTCGCTCAGTCAGTGTAGGCGGGTATGCCAGAGGATACGGCACCACATCAGTTGCTGTAGGAGCTAATTCTTTAGCTGGAGTATGGACTGAACCAACCAGTAAGCTAAACGACGTCGCAGTCGGTGCATATTCGGAAGCTATCGGTGGCGCTTCGGTCGCTCTAGGCAAACGCACTAAAACCACAGCTGAATCAGCAGTAGCCATCGGCTCTAACGCCGAAGCCAGCGGTATCGGAGCTATCGCACTAGGCGGCGCTACGGGAGTGACAACGACTCTTGATATGAATACACCTCAAGGCGGAGGTCTTGGCAACAACTCTGATGTATTCATAACCAATGCTCAAGCCAAAGCTATGGGCGAACACAGCGTGGCTATCGGAACAGCTTCTACTACGGCCGGTAAAAATACGCTGGCTTTAGGCTTTGACTCGTTTGCGGGCAGTAAGGTCACTCAAACGGTTATAGGGACAGAAAATGCCAAGATAACTGCTGCGACAACCGAGCTCAACACATTAAAAGCCACATTAGATACGGCGTATAACGAGGCGGCTAAATTTAGCTCAACATCAGCAGAGTATGCGGCTCAAGCAGCCATTATAACGGATACCAATAATAAAATAGCGGCACAAAACGCCATCATCGCAAATGCCCAAGCCGCTATTCAAGCGGCAGTGGCAGCCGATACAGCCACCAATGCCATCGCCATCGGCAAAGGTGCCCAGGCTTTAGCAGAGAATACCATCAGTATCGGTACCGGTAATGTGGTGAGTGGGGCAAATTCGGGTGCTATTGGTGACCCGAATACGGTTTCAGGCTCAGGTTCGTATGCGGTCGGTAACGATAATACTATTGCGCAGAACAACACCTTTGTTGTGGGCAATAATGTTACCACCACTCAAGCTAACAGCGTTACTTTGGGTAATCTTTCGACCGATCGTGCCGCTACTACCGTGACCACCGCGACTGTTGGCGGTATCACCTACGGTAATTTTGCAGGTGCGGGATCGGCGGCGAAAGGTGTCGTATCAGTTGGTGCGGCAGGAAGTGAGCGCCAAATCATCAACGTTGCTGCAGGTCAGATTACGGCGACCAGTACCGATGCGATCAATGGTTCGCAGCTTTATGCTACCAATGCGGTCATAAACAGGGTTGCACAATTCACAGCCCAAATTCTGGGTGGTGGCGCAAAAGTCGGCACAGACGGTACGATCGAAGCCCCCAAATATGTTCTTGGCGGCAATACTTATAGCGATGTCGGCTCTGCATTGGCGGCACTGAATACCAATGTCATCGGTTCGAAAACCCACTATTTCAGTGTGAATTCCACCAATCAAGCTGCAGGCAGCAACTATAACAACGACGGGGCAAAAGCCATCAATTCGGTTGCGATTGGTCCGAATGCTGTAGTGAATGCTGCTTCACTTTCCTATGTCAATGGAGGTGTCGCAATGGGTGTTGACTCCACTGCCACTGGAGCAGATGTTTCCATTGGTAGAAGCGCCGGTAAGGGTGGAACCCGTCTTCGGAGCGATCCTAATGTATTTATCGGTGACGGTGCGGGAGCCGAAGTTACGGCAACTTATTCGTCCGTTATGATCGGGCAACGTGCTGGTCAAAATTCAACAGGCGACAGGAATACTTATTTGGGTGGCATGAATACGGCGGTGGATGCTGTAGGCAGTATCAATACTGCTGTAGGACAAAATGCATTTTTCACTTCAGAGGGTAATCAAAACACCTCCTTAGGTGCTTATGCCGGTCAAGGAAGCAAAGGGGATAGCAATACCTCAATCGGGATGTGGTCAGGCGTGCAGATGACCGGCGATTACAACGTCAGTATTGGAGACAGTACCAATACCGGACAAGCGGTGAATTATTCGGTTGCTCTTGGTGCATTCTCATTTTCCAGTGTTGACACAGCCGTAGCGCTTGGTGCCGGATCGGTGGCTGATAGAGCGGGCTATGCCGTTTCCACACTGGGGAAATTCAGCAATGTAGATTTGAGTGGGCAAACTTACGGTGCAGTTTCTGTGGGTGGCGGTGGTGCATTGCGTCAAATCATCAACTTAGGCGACGGTGTGGAAGCCACCGATGCGGTTAACGTGCGGCAGCTGACGGCAACCCAAAATAATTTGAAAAATCTCTTGGGGGGGGATGCGACAGTAGATGCTGCTACCGGCTTAGTCACCACCAGCAATATCGGCGGCACAGGGCAAAGCACCATTCATGATGCCATTAAGCAGCTCAATGATCAGACAGGATCGCTTGCAGGAGGGTTTAATCTTCAAACCAACGGCGGCACACCGGAAAAAGTCGTAGCGGGCGATACGGTGAACTTCAAAAATGGAGCCAACATCGCCATCACCAATACAGGTAAAGAGATTACCGTTGCTTTAGCCAAAGACCTGACCGGTATTGACAGCATTACCACCGCAGGCGGTGTGGTCATCAATAAGGACGGTATCAATGCCGGTGGTAAGAAAATCACCAATGTTGCTGCCGGTACGGCTGATAGCGACGCGGTTAACCTCGGCCAATTAAAAGCTGTTCAGGCAGCCACTGCCAATGCGGTGCAATACGACGGTGCGGATAAAAGCAGCGTTACTTTAGGCGGTGCGGACGGTACGAGCATCACCAATCTTAAAGCGGGTGAAGTTTCTGCCAGCAGTACCGATGCAGTCAATGGCAGCCAGCTCTTTGCTACCAACCAAAAGATTGATAATCTCAACACAGATGTGAACAACATCAACAATGTGATTGGTGGCGATCAATACTTTAATACCGACGGCAGCCTGAATGATGCGGGTAAAACGGCATTGCAGACCTATGATGTGTCCGGTCAAACCGCAACCGCCAACGCCAACATCATTAACGCGATCAAAAATATGAACGAAGGCGGGATTAAATTCTTCCATGCCAATGACGGCACCGGAGGGCAAACGACCGGCGGTCAGGCGGCAACGGGTACGAAAGACTCCAGCGCATCGGGCACCTACTCTACGGCAGTGGGTTACGAGGCCTCCGCTACTGCCGAGAATGCGATTGCGATCGGTAAAGGTGCGACGGCTTCCGGCAGAAACAGCATCGCCGTCGGTACGGGTAATCAAGTCAGCGGAGCAAACTCAGGCGCATTCGGTGATCCGAATGTTGTCAGCGGTACCGGCAGCTATACGGTGGGTAACAACAACACGGTCAGTACGGACAACACCTTTGTCCTTGGTAATAATGTCACCCAAACCTTGTCGAACTCCGTCGTTTTAGGCAATGCCTCGGCGGCCGGTAGTGTGCATCGAGGTAACTACACCTACCAAGGTGTGAATGATGCTGCGGTTTCGGGCGTGAATGATGTGGTCGGCGTGGTGAGTGTGGGCAAAGCAGGAGAAACCCGCCAGATTCAAAACGTCGCCGCAGGTGTGGTGTCGGCTGACAGCACCGATGCGATCAACGGCAGCCAGCTGTATGCCACTCATCAAGCTTTGGCAAATGTGCAACAAGGCACGGTGAATTTGACCCATAAAATCGAAAGTGTCGAACGCTCAGCCAATGCGGGCACGGCGGCAGCGATGGCCACCGCAGGTTTGCCGCAGGCTTATTTGCCGGGTAAAAGCATGTTGGCGATCAGCGGCTCGACTTATCAAGGCGAGAGCGGCTATGCGATTGGTTTCTCGACCATTTCCGACGGCGGCAACTGGGTGGTCAAAGCCACCGGCAGCGGTAATTCGCGCGGACATTTCGGTGCAACCGTCGGTGCAGGCTATCAGTGGTGATGCTTGAGGCTGCCTGAAAAGGTTTCAGGCAGCCTTATCATCCGTTTACCCTCTAATTTTTAAGGATTGACCATGAGCATCATCAAAAACATTTTCCGTGGCGGCGCGGTGGCGTTGTCTGCTGTGCTGTTGAGCAGCTGTGCTGCAATTACCTTTGTCAAACCCGACGGGACGACCGATGAACCGGTGTGGCCGCAATGGGATAAAGTGCGCTTTGATAACGGGCAGGGGATTTTCCCGAATCGGGATAATCTGAACCAAGTCACCGCCGGTATGAGCAAAGACCAGCTGTATTATCTGCTCGGCCGTCCGCATTATGACGACGCATGGCGGCCGGTGGAGTGGAATTATCTGTTTTATTTCCGCACGCCGGGCAAGGGTACGAACGATGTCAGCACTTGCCAGTATAAAGTGTTGTTCGATAAAGACATGATTGCGCGGAATTTTTACTGGAATCCGATCGATCCTGCCGATGGCGTTTGTCCGCCTGCACCGTAAACAACTTGTATGATCAATTAAAAAACGGTGCCATCGAATGATTCGCACCGTTTTGTATGGTTTGAGACCTTTGCAAAAATCCATCCTGCGGCGCATTTCTTTGAGATGCGCTCCTCGGAATCTTGCCTATCTGCATGATATGTCTGCGCTTCCTGCGGTGCTATCTCTTCGAACTGCATCCACATTACGGACTTTTGCAAAGGTCTCGGTTTGCACAAAAGACTGATAAAAAAGCTGCCTGAAAATATTCAGGCAGCTTTGTCGGGTTAATGCAGTGTGTCCATCCTCTTGATTTCGTCCTGTGCAGACTTGTTGTTCCGAGTCATTGCTCGTGTGGGGTTCAATGTACGCAGAAAAGTACGGCTGCGCAAGCATTAAGTGTTGTGCACTGCAATGTAAGAATGCGGGTGTTATGCTTATTCGCCGGTTACGCGCTCAATGGTTTCGCGCGGTTGATGACGAATGTCCACACCTTTAGCCAAATACACCACATGCTCGCCGACGTTTTTGGCATGGTCACCGATGCGTTCGACCGCTTTACTCATAAACAGCAGGTCAATCGAGCCGGTAATGGTGCGCGCATCTTCCATCATATAGGTGATCAGTTCACGCAGCTGGCTTTTGTATTCACGATCCAGATCGCGGTCACGTTCTTTCAGTTCCAATGCGGCGGTTGCGTCCAAACGGGCAAATGCGTCCAGTGAGCGATGCAGCATGGCTTGCGCCATGGTCAACATATGGCGGATGTTTTGAAACTGTTCGCCAACTGCTGCGTGGCGGTTGATTAAACGCGCGGCGGTTTTGGCGATTTTTTTCACTTCGTCACCGATGCGTTCCAAATCGACAATGACCCGCGAAACAGTCAGTACCAAGCGCAAATCGCTGGCTGCAGGTTGACGGCGGGCGATGATCACCAAACATTGCTCGTCAATGGCGACTTCCAGCTCGTTGATGAGGCGGTCGTTTTCGCGAATATTGAGTAAAGCGTTGTCATCACCACTGCCTAATGCCGCCAGTGTGCCGCTAATCTGCTCTTCGACCAGCCCGCCCATTTGCAATACGCGGCTGCGGACGTCTTCCAGTTCCATATTGAACTGGCTTGAAATATGTTCTGCCATCTTGTTCCTGTCGTTATATCTTGAAATTCGGATGTTATATTCTAACGTCTTATCATGACACTTTTTTGACAATGCCTGCTTGTGCTTTGATTTCTTCCAAAGCGCGTTGCAAATAAAGCGTCATGACTTCTTCGATGACGTCGCTTAATTGCTGCGGAATTTCTTGCTGCAACTCCTGAATCATGGTTTGCAAATGCCGCTGCATGGTGGTTTTGACCACGCCGGCGACGGCATCGCTTAAGTGCGGGCGCAGTTTTTCTTGTAATTCGCGCAACAGTACGCTCTCGTCCATCAGCGCAACACGGGTGTGGGCATCAACCGGCGGAGCAAGCACGGTCACGTGATAGGATGCCGCCTGCGTCGGTGTTGCGGTGTCGGTTTGGGTGACCGTATCGAATAAATCCTGCTCGGGTGAAGTTGAGGCGGACAGTGTTTGTTGCACATCCGACTCCAGTTTAAGCTGCATCAAAACCGTTTGCTCGCTGCGATGATCTTCGTGACGTAAAATTTCCTCGGCATCCCGTTGCCATTCGTCGCCGAACATGATTTGGGTGGCGTTGGCGTGTTGTGCTTCAGGGGTGATGTTGTGTTGGCGCTGCCAAGTTTGCAGATAACGCTGGTACGCCAGTTCGCGTTCTTCTGCAGTCACTTGGGGCTGAGCTTCGGCGGCTTCTTCCGATGCGGGCGCAGTGGGCGAAGAGGATTCGTCAGTTGCCGTGGTAGAGATTTGCTCGGCATTGCGTTGACGGCGCATCTCTTCCAAATGCTGTGCCCAAGCGGGGATGTCTGATGCTGTCGAAGAGCGTGAAGAAGAATCGTTCATAGAAATCAACCATAGTTTGATGCACCAAACATCATAGTGTAAAAGGCTGTGTACTGCAATTGGCAAAGCTTTCAGGCTGCCTGAAAAAATGCTTGACATTTATCGAGCCATACCCATTTGCCCTGTATTCATATTGACTTTTAAGAGGGCAGCAAAATGAGAGCGGATAAATTAACGGCTAAATTTCAGCAAGCCTTGCAAGAGGCGCAAAGTTTGGCTTTGGCCAACGACAGCGGCTATCTGGAAGCCGCGCACGTGATGCAGGCTTTGTTGAACGATCAGGACAGCGGCGCGGCTTCGCTTTTGGCGCATTCGGGCGCGAGCCTCACCGAGGTGAAAAACAAACTTCAGGCAGCCTTAAACGCTTTGCCCAAGGTTTCGGGGCAGGGCGGTGAGATATTACCAAGCCGAGAGCTGGTCAATATCTTGAATTTAATGGATAAATCAGCGGTGAAACGCGGTGATGCTTACATTGCCAGCGAATTGTTTTTACCGGCGGCAGTGGCAGAAAACGGTGCCTTGGGCAAAATTTTGCAGCAAGCCGGTGCGAACGATGCGGCACTGAACGCATCGATTGATGTGATTCGCGGCGGCGCGAGCGTGGATAATCCGAACGCGGAAGACCAGCGTGAAGCCTTGAAAAAATACACCTTGGACTTAACCCAACGCGCCCGCGAAGGCAAGCTTGACCCCGTGATCGGGCGTGACGACGAAATCCGCCGCGCGATTCAGGTGTTGCAACGGCGCACCAAAAACAATCCCGTTCTCATCGGCGAACCGGGCGTGGGCAAAACCGCGATTGTCGAAGGTTTGGCGCAACGCATGGTGGACGGCGAAGTGCCGGAATCGTTGCGCAATAAACGTTTGCTGGTGCTGGATTTGGCGGCGTTGATTGCCGGTGCGAAATTTCGCGGCGAATTTGAAGAACGCCTCAAAGCGGTGTTGAACGATTTGGCGAAAGACGATGGCAACACTTTGATTTTCATTGATGAAATTCATACTTTGGTCGGTGCGGGCAAGGCGGACGGCGCGATGGATGCGGGCAATATGCTCAAACCGGCGTTGGCGCGTGGCGAATTGCACTGCATCGGCGCGACCACATTGGACGAATACCGCCAATACATCGAAAAAGATGCCGCATTGGAGCGGCGTTTCCAGAAAGTTTTGGTGGGCGAACCGAGCGTGGAGGACACGATTGCGATTTTGCGCGGCTTGCAAGAACGCTATGAAATCCACCACGGCGTGGACATCACCGACCCTGCGATTGTTGCGGCGGCAGAACTGTCAAACCGCTACATCACCGACCGCTTCCTACCCGATAAAGCGATTGACCTGATGGACGAAGCCGCCAGCCGCATCAAAATGGAGCTGGACTCCAAACCCGAGCAAATGGACAAGCTCGACCGGCGCATTATTCAATTGCAAATGGAAAAAATGCACGTCAGCAAAGAAACCGACGATGCCAGCAAAAAACGCTTGGCATTGATTGACGAAGAAATCGACACCTTGCAAAAAGAATACGCAGATTTGGACGAAGTTTGGAAAGCGGAAAAAGCCGCCTCCTCCAGCAGCGCGGACATCAAAAAACACATTGACGAAGTCAAAGTCAAAATCGAGCAGGCCAAGCGCGAAGGCAATTTGGAAAAAGCCGCGAAGTTGCAATACGGCGAACTGCCGCCCTTGGAAGCACAATTGAAAGCGGCGGAAAAAGCCCCTGCAGGCGAAGCCAAAGGCAACCGCCTCTTCCGCACCGAAGTGGGTGCGGACGAAATCGCCGAAATCGTCAGCCGCATGACCGGCATACCCGTGGCGAAAATGATGCAAGGCGAGCGCGACAAACTGTTGCACATGGAAGACGTCTTGCACCAACGCGTGATCGGGCAAGACGAAGCCGTGCGCGCGGTGGCGGATGCGATTCGCCGTTCACGTTCCGGTTTGGCGGATCCGAATAAACCTTACGGCAGCTTTTTATTCCTCGGCCCGACCGGCGTGGGCAAAACCGAGCTGTGCAAAACCTTGGCAGGGTTTTTATTCGACAGCGAAGAGCATTTGATCCGCATCGATATGTCCGAATACATGGAAAAACACGCCGTAGCGCGGCTGATCGGCGCGCCGCCCGGTTATGTCGGCTACGAAGAAGGCGGCTACCTGACCGAGCAAGTGCGGCGCAAACCCTACAGCGTGATTTTGCTGGACGAAGTGGAAAAAGCGCATCCCGATGTGTTCAACGTGCTGCTGCAAGTGCTGGACGACGGGCGTTTGACCGACGGGCAAGGACGCACGGTGGACTTCAAAAACACCGTGATCGTGATGACTTCCAACATCGGCAGCCAGCATATCCAAAGCATGGGCACGGCGGATTATCAAGCGGTCAAAGACGTGGTGATGGAAGAAGTCAAACAAAACTTCCGCCCCGAGATGATCAACCGCATTGACGAAATCGTGGTGTTCCACGGACTGGATCAGGCGAATATCCGCGCGATCGCCAAAATCCAGCTCAAATCCTTGGAAAACCGACTGGCGGCTTTGGACTTGCATTTGCAAGTGGACGATGCGGCTTTGGATCTGCTGGCAGAAAGCGGCTTCGATCCCGTCTATGGCGCACGTCCGCTCAAACGCGCCATTCAAGCCGAAATCGAAAACCCCTTGGCAAAAAAACTGCTTGCCGGCGGCTACGCGCCCGAGAGCACGATTTTGATCGGAGTAAAAGACGGGAAGTTAAGCTTTGAATAAATAAAGCGTTGAAGCAACGGTCATCAGACTTCAGGCAGCCTTATCCATAGGCTGCCTGAACTTTTTGAGGTGTTGATGCCGAAGTGGTTTTACCGTTTGCGGGCATGACAAAGGCAGGGTAAATCGGTTATCCTCTTTTTTTTCATTTTTTTACTTTAACGACCGAGAACATCATGATTACCCCTGCTGAAGCACTGAACCGATTGATTGACAACAACGAGCTTTTTTATGACGAGATGACCGATTTGATGCGGCAGATTATGCGCGGCGAAGTGCCGTCCGAAGTCATTGCGGCATTGTTGGTGGGTTTGCGCATTAAGGTGGAAACGGTGTCGGAAATCACCGCTGCGGCCAATGTGATGCGTGAGTTTGCGCTGAAAGTGCCGGTGGCGGAAGATAAGAAAAAACATCTGGTGGATATTGTCGGCACGGGCGGGGATAACGCGCATACGTTTAATATTTCCACCACTTCGATGTTTGTTGCCGCAGCGGCAGGAGCGAAAGTTGCCAAGCACGGCGGACGTTCGGTTTCGTCCAAAAGCGGTGCGGCGGACGTGGTGGAAAACATGGGCGCGTCCTTGGATTTGCCGCCCGAAGCGGTGGCGCGCAGTATTGAGGAAATCGGCGTGGGCTTTATGTTTGCGCCCAATCATCATTTGGCGATGAAATACGTCGCGCCGGTGCGCCGCGCTTTGGGCGTGCGCACCGTGTTCAATATTTTAGGGCCGCTGACCAACCCTGCCGATGCGCAAAATCAAGTGCTGGGCGTGTTTCACCCCGATTTGGTCGGTATTTGCTCGCGCGTGTTACAGCAGATGGGTTTGCATCATGCGATGGTGGTCAATGGCGTGGACGGTCTGGACGAAATCACCGTCACCGCGCCGACTTTAGTCGCGGAACTGAAAGACGGACGCATCAAAGAATACGAAATTTGTCCCGAAGATTTCGGCTTGACCCGTGCGGAAAGTTTGCAGCCTTTGCAAGCGAAAAGCGCGCAAGAATCTTTGCAAAAAATGAATGCGGTGCTGGCCGGCGAAAAAGGTGCGTGCCGCGACATCGTGCTGATGAATGCGGCGGCAACCTTATACTGCGGCGGCATCGTGCCGTCGCTGGCGGACGGCGTGCGTTTGGCGGCGGAAACGATTGATAACGGCCGCGCCAAGGCCAAGCAAAACGAATACATCGCGTACTCGCGTCAGTTGGCAGGCGAGCAGGCGTAATGCTCTCTTACCGTCACGCTTTTCATGCGGGCAATCATGCCGATGTGCTGAAGCATTTGTGTTTGTTTTTGGTGTTGCGCTATTTCAATCGCAAGGACAAACCATACTGGTACATCGACACCCATGCCGGTGCGGGCGCATACCGTTTCGACGACGAGCGCGCCCAAAAAACGGGCGAATACCGCGACGGTATTGCCCGTGTGATGGCGGCGGAAAATCTGTGTGAGCCTGTGACCGCTTTCAGGCAGCATCTGACGGATAGACTGCCTGAAAGCCATGTTTACGGCGGTTCGCCTTATCTGGCGGCGACGATGTTACGCATGGATGATCGGATGCGTTTGTTTGAAAAGCATCCGGGCGATTTTCCCTTATTGCAAGCGACCCTGCGTGAGCTCGGTTGGAGCAAACACAGCATGGTGCAGCAGGAGGACGGCTTCGCCGGTTTGATCGCCTTACTGCCGCCGCCGACGCGCCGCGCGGTGACGCTCATCGACCCGTCTTACGAAACGGCGGACGATTACGCTCAGGTGGAAAAAACCTTACAGGCAGCCTTAAAGCGTTTTGCCGACGGCTGTTACATGATTTGGTATCCGTGTCTGCACAAGCAAGAAAGCATCAGGCTGCCTGAAAACCTATTACGCATTGCGCCGCGCCATGTACACGCGGTGTTGAGGGTTAAGGGGTTTGACGCGGACGGTTTCGGCATGGCCGGCAGCGGCATGGTGGTGGTGAATCCGCCCTATGTTTTGGCCGAGGAGTTACAGGCAGCCTTACCGCAGCTGGCGGAACTTTTGGCGCAAAGTGCGGCGGCAAGTTATCAATTAGACGTTCGGGGCGATTGAAGCATGAGATTGGCTTTTGTGGTGTTGTATTTGATTTCGCTGTTGCCGATGCGCGCGATCCACGCCGTGGCGCGCGGGATTGGCGCGTTGGCGTATCGACTGGCAAAAAGCCGCCGTCGTGTCGGTGAGGTCAATCTGGCTTTGTGTTTTCCCGAAAAATCGGCCGCCGAACGCGAGCAGATTTTGCGGCGGCATTTTTACCATATGGCGGCGATGGGTTTGGAATACGGTGTATGCTGGTATGCCTCTGCCCGGCGGCTGCAAGACTTAACCGATTATCGCGACAAGCATTATTTGGACGATGCGCTGGCGGCGGGCAAAAAAGTGATTATTCTGTACCCGCACTTTTGTGCGTTTGAAATGGCGGTGTACAAACTCAATCAAGACGTGCCGTTAATCAGCGTTTATTCGCGCCAAAAAAACCGTGCCATGGACGAACAGATGCTCAAGGGCAGACATCGCTACGATAATGTGTTTTTGGTTAAGCGCACCGACGGATTATTGTCGATCATCCGCACCTTGAAAAAAAACGATGCCCCGTTTTTGTATTTGCCCGATCAGGATTTCGGCGAAAAAGAATCGGTGTTTGTGCCGTTTTTCGGCATTCCCACCGCGACCACCGACGGCGTGTCGCGCATTGCCAAGCTCACGGGCGCGGTGGTGATTCCTGCGATTGCCAATCGTCTGGATAACGGCCGCTTCGAGCTGCGTTTTTATCCGCCGTGGGAAGGCTTTCCGAGCAGCGACAGCGTGGCGGACACGGCGCGCATGAATGCGTTCATCGAAGCGCGCGCGCGTGAGCTGCCTGAACAGTATTTCTGGTTGCACAAACGTTTCAAAACTCGACCGCAGGGCGAAGCGTCGGTGTATTGAATGACACATTGATCACAGCATAAACGGCCTTGTATCACGAGGCCGTTTTTGTGTTAATGATCGTGAGCGGTTACGCTGTCCACGGCAGATTACGCGTCGGCACCGGCGTGGGGTTGGGCGGGGTGACGGGGGTCAAGGTTTCGCCATTGATAGCTTGTTCGTAATGCTTAAGGTAAGCGCGTGCCATCACCTCGGCGTTAAAGCAATCGCGTGCGTATTCGTGGCAACGTTGCGGCAGAAAATGTTGTTGCATGATGCTGTCGCTTAACGTCTGGCAAGAATTTGATAGTACGCCGACTTCCGGCGTGACAACTTCAGGCAAAGAGCCGTAAGGTGTGCCGAAAATCGGGCAGCCGAAATACAGGCTTTCAATCAAGGCCAAACCGAACGGCTCATGCCATGTTACGGGGAAAACCAACCCTTTCGAGCCATTGAGCAGTGCGTCTTTTTCCCGCCCGCCGACCATGCCGTGAAACACGATGCGCGGGCTGACGGTGAAGCGAAATCCCATTTTGAAATTCAGGCGGTGGCCGCCCAGAACATGGAGTTTTTCTGTCGGTGTGCGCAATACGGTGTCAATGGCACCGCGCACGTTTTTCACCTTCCATGCTGCTTTGCCTAGGAAATGAAAATAATGGCGGGTCTGTGACGGATTAAACCGTGTGTAGTCTGACCAATCCAGTCCGTTATGCACCACCGCGCCGCCGCCGTGGCGTGCTGCTTGATTATGCGAAATAAAGATCGTGTTGGCGCGTGTTGGCTGACCATCGGCAATATTGCCGTGCAAAGTCATCACCGACGGCACGGCAAATGTTTCTCGCGGATCAAAGTGCAGATGCACCACGTCGGTATCGGGCGGAATTTGCGCTGCCAGCGGGCGCTGCGGGTCATACACCAGCAGCGGTGCAAAGTCACACGACGAACCGGCCGCGCTCATCAGACGTACCTGATGGCCGAGGCGGGTTAAAGCCTTGGTCAAACTCCACACCACGCGTTCCGTACCACCGTATAAATGCGCCGGTAAAACCTGTTCGCATACCATCAAAATATTCATCGCTTTGTCGCTTTATTATTAAAAATCATGCGGCAGCCTGAAACAAAGCTTCAGCGAAGCTCAGGCTGTTCGGACTGTCCAAGAAAACACATCAGCTCTTTCCGCGTCGGCATACCGGCTTGTGCCCCTGCGCGAGTGACGGATAATGCGGCGGCGGCAGAGGCGTAATGCACCGCTGCAGGCAGCCCTTGATTCCAGAACGCGGCCAATGCGCCGTTAAACGTGTCGCCGGCGCCGGTGCTGTCGCAGGTTATGACCTCAAAGGCTGCCTGAAAGCCGTTTTGCCCGTGATGCCGATAATGCACCCCGTGTGCGCCGCAGGTGATCAGCATTTGCGCGGTGGGTGTCGGCGTGGCGTTATCGTCTGCTGCGGATAAGATTTGCCATTCGTGCCGGTTGGGGGTGAGCAGGGTGCAGCGGCGGATCAGTTCCGCAGGTAAGGGTAATGTCGGCGCGGGATTGAGGATAAACGGTTTGCGGTGTTTTTCTGCCAGCTCGGCGGTCAGCTGCACGCAATCCAACGGGATTTCCAATTGGCTTAACACCACATCGGCTGCCTGAAACAATGCTTCGTGACGGGCAATGTGTTGCACTGTTAAGGCAAAATTCGCCCCCGAGTGGACGATGATGTGGTTTTCGCCGCCGCTGACCGTGATGTGCGCCGTGCCGCTGGCGCAGTCGGGCAACAGGGCGATCGCGGTGGTGTCGATGCCTTCGTGCGCTAAATGTGCGTAGAGGTCACGTCCGAAAACATCATCCCCCAGCGCGCCGATCATGCTCACCCGTGCGCCCAGCCGTGCCGCTGCGACGGCTTGATTCGCACCTTTGCCGCCGGGGAAATACGCCAAAGACTGCGCCAACAAGGTTTCGCCTGCCTGCGGAAAACGCGCGGTATTGACCACGATATCTTGATTGATGCTGCCGATCACGAGAACATTCAGGCTGCCTGAAAGCATTATTCTTCTTCCAAATAAGTGTAACCGTTCAAACCGGCGAGAAAAGCGTCCGAAATTTCTTTTTTCTCCGCCTTGCTCAAAGACGATTGCGCCAACTGGCGGCGATAACCGGCGATCATTTCTTCAGGGTTCAGGTAAACGTAACGCAGCATATCGGAAATGCTGTTGCCCTCGTCGGTGATGCTGTGGCGGATGCTGCCGTCCGCCTCCAGCCACACGTCCACGGTCATGGTGTCGCCGAAGAGATTATGCATATTGCCGAGGATTTCCTGATACGCGCCGACCATGAAAAAACCGATCACGGGCGGCTGGGCGTTATCGTAGGCGGGCATCGGCATGGTGGCGGCAATGCCGTCGCCGTCGATGTAATGGTCGATAACACCGTCGGAATCGCAGGTGATGTCGAGCAAAATCGCACGGCGGCTTTGCGGCAGATTCAACCCCGACAAAGGACACACCGGAAACAGCTGATCAATGCCCCACGCATCGGGCAAAGACTGAAACAGGGAAAAATTCACATAAAGCTTATCGGCGAAGCGTTCTTGCAACTCGTCAATAATCGTGCGGTGCGAACGGTTTTTTTCGCTAAAGCGTTCGCCCACGGTGTAGCAGATATTCAGGTACAGCCGCTCCGCCCAAGCGCGTTGGGTCAGATTCAGCAGCCCGACATTGTATAAATCGTGCACTTCGGACAAGTCAAACTGGCTCTCGTGAATCCAGTTGCGTAAGGATTTTTTCTCATGCGCCTGCTGCAAAACGTCTTGCCATGTTTCCCACATGCTGTGCAACACGCGCGGGGCATCGGCGTGTGGTGCTTCAGGCAGCGTGGGCGTGAAATACTCCGCGCCGATGATGTTGGACACCAGCACCGCATGATGCGCGGTGGTGGCGCGCCCCGATTCGGTGATGATGAGCGGTTGCGGCAGCTTGTGTTCTTCGCACGCCTGCCCGATGCCCCACACCACGGTTTCGGCGTATTCGTTCAAGCCGTAATTGACCGAACAATCCGACTGGGTGCGGCTGCCGTCATAGTCCACGCCCAGCCCGCCGCCTACGTCAAAGCATTGGATATTCACGCCCAGTCTATGCAGTTCGACATAAAAACGCGCACTTTCGCGCACGCCGGTGGCGACATCGCGGATATTGCCCAATTGCGAACCCAGATGAAAATGCAGCAATTGCAAACTGTCCAAAGCATCGGCGGCGCGTAAAGTTTCGACCAATTGCAAAATCTGAATCGCGGATAAACCGAATTTGGATTTCTCACCGCCCGAGGACTGCCATTTGCCGCTGCCTTGCGACGCAAGCCGTGCGCGCACGCCTAAACGCGGTGTGACGTTAAGCTTTTTGGCTTCTTCCAAAATCAGATCGATTTCGGACAATTTTTCAATCACCAAATAAACCTTGCGCCCGAGCTTTTCCGCCATCAAAGCCAAGCGGACGTATTCGCGGTCTTTGTAACCGTTGCACACCACGAGCGTGTCGGTTTTATCCGCCAAGGCGAGCACCGCCATCAGTTCGGCTTTGGAGCCTGCCTCCAAGCCGATCGGCTGATTGCCGGAGACCAAAGATTCCAGCACGCGGCGGTGCTGATTGACTTTAATCGGGTACACCAAACAATAACCGCCGCGATATTCAAACGCCGCACGCGCACGGGCAAAGGCTTCGTTGATCGCGGTCAGGCGATGCTGCAAAATCTGCGGAAAACACAACAATGCAGGCAGCCTCAAGCCTTCTTGTTCTTCAATGTCGCGAATCAGTGCGGACAGCACCACCGCGTGTTCGGGCGCGTCGGGGTTCGGCGTGACCGTCATTTCGCCGTGATCATCGACGCGGTAATAACCATTGCCCCAGTAGCGCACATTGTAAAGCTCGGACAAAGGCGTGTCGTCTTGGCAAAAAATAGAATGACCTTGCATGGAAAATCCTTAAAAATTTTTAAGCATATCAATAATATGAGATTCTTATAAAATCTCCAATCAAAATAAAGGCTGCCTGAAGGGTTTGTACATGGTTTTAGCTATGCAAAAACTTCGCTTTAGTTTCAACTGCGTCTTAGGTTGCCTGTATTGCTTTGCATAAGCGACTTTACGTGCGCTTCATTGCCGCGCGGCAACCTACTTTCTTTGCTTCGCCAAAGAAAGTAGGCAAAGAAAGGCGACCCCACGGCGCAGGTTTGGCTGCGCCAAACTCCCGTTAAAAAAACCGTTTTTGCGGCGAGCTTGAACTCGTGTCGGCTTTGCCGCCACTCAAACATACAAGCTCTTTCTCCGCAAAACCGACTTTTTTAACGGCTGCTTCAAGGGGATGGGCGGATGAAGTAACGGTCTCTGTTGATTTTGCGTTTTGATTTTCAGTGATACTCAAACGCTCTTACGTCAATATTCCTAACATAAACCATCCTGCTCACGCGCCAGTTGCGCCATATCTGCCACCGCCAAATCGACAAACGGCAAAGCATGCACCGCTTGTCCGAACCACACGGTGCACATGCCCAGTTGTTTGGCGGCGTGGAGATTGTCCGCGCTGTCGTCCACCATTATGCATTGTTCAGGTGAAACGTTTAATTGCGCACATACCGACAGATAAGCTTCAGGGTGCGGTTTATAGCGCAGACCGAAATCATTGCAACCGAACGTCGCGCTAAATAACGATGCAATGTGTAACTCTTCCAAAATCCCGTTCACATAAAACGACGGGCCGTTGGAAAACACCGCGCGCGTGCCGATGATGCGGCGCAAAGAATCGGGCAGAGCGATCTCCGCCACCAGTGCGGCGTTGACCGCCGCACTCGGATGTGAGGCGCGCAGAAAATCTTCAATATCGATGTGCGGATGATGTTTTTGCAAACCGGCCAAGGTCGCGCCGTATTCATGCCAGTAGTGCTGGCGCAAATCCGAGGCTGCCTGCAGGGATAAAGCCAGATGCTCGGCCAGATACGCCGTCATTTCGCGGTTAATCAATTGGAAAATACCCGCATCGGCGCGATGCAGGGTGTTGTCCAAATCAAACAGCCAAACAGGTGCAGTCACTGAAGTTTACTTTTAAGCTAAGGCACCGTGCAAACCCACGGCGGACGGCGTTATGCGGAAGTTTGAGCGGCTCACGGCGAATCTTTCGAAACTTCTTTAATGGGCAAAACGCGATTTTTTCGTTAGTATAGAATGTTTTCATCTTTTGCGAGCCATTATGAGCCAAAAAGCACAACGCCGCGCCTATTTTATCTCTGACCGCACCGGCATCACCTCGGAAAGTTTGGGCGAAGCATTGCTCAATCAGTTTGACAACATCGACTTCAAACGCCGCACCTATCCTTTTATCGACACCCCTGAAAAAGCCCGCACGCTGATTACCCATATTCAGGAAGAAGTCGAGCAGGACGGCATCGAGCGCGCGTTGATTTTTTCCAGCATCGTCGATAGCGAAGTGCGTGCGCTGATTCGGACTTGCCCTGCGTTTCATATTGATTTTTATGATACGTTTATCGATGCGCTGGAGGCGGAGCTGCACACCGAAGCGCGTCGTGTGGTCGGCATGACGCATGGTTTGCACGACACCGAACGTTACGACAAACGCATGGAGGCGGTGAACTTTACCTTGAACCACGATGACGGTATTTCGGACAAAGAGTTGAAAAAAGCCGATGTGATTCTGGTGGGCGTATCGCGCTCGGGCAAAACCCCGACTTGCCTGTATTTGGCATTGCAATACGGCATTCGCGCCGCGAATTATCCGCTGACGCCGGAGGATTTGGAAAGCACCGATTTGCCGCGTATGTTAAAGCCGTATCGGGATAAACTTTTCGGGCTGACCATTGACTGCGAACGCTTGCAGCAAATCCGCAGTGAACGCCGCCCCGATTCGAGCTATGCCAGTGCCAGCACCTGCAACCGCGAAGTATCGGTTGCCGAAGAGATTTTTCACCGCCATCGTATTCCGTTTCTCAGCAGCACGCATAAATCGGTAGAAGAATTATCGGCTTCGATTTTACAAGCCAGTGGTTTGAAACGACGTTTTTAAGTTTTGCCGACTTGAGCTTCGCTGAATTTGAGTTTGGGGTTTCAGGCAGCCTTCTGAAATTTTAGCTTCACAGAAAACTGCATTTTAGGTCGGCTGTAGATCTCTATTAAGGAATGTGTGATGAATAAACGATTAAAAATTCAAGGTACGGTGCTGGCAGTGGCAGTATTGCTGGCAGGGTGTTCCAACATTGGTTTGGGTGTCGGTTTTGGTACGGGCTTTGGTTCGGGGTCGGGCATCGGTTTCGGCATCAGCGGAACACTGCCGACGAAAAACGAAAGCACGCGCCACAGCATCACCGTTGCCGCGCCGTCGGCCGCCGCCGAGCAGGAGTTGCAAAAAGAACTGGATGCGGTCAACCGATTGCGTGCCGATAAAGGTTTGCGCCCCTTGTGGTATAACCCCTCGCTCAGTGCATACGCCACGGTGCGCGCTCAGGAAATCGCGCGTAAATTTTCGCATACCCGCCCTGATGGCAACGATGCCTTAAAAGCGGTGCGCGGCAATGTCGCTGCGGCAGAAAACATCGCCTATAACCATAAGCTTTCCGGCCTTGACGCGGTCAATCAATGGCGCAACAGCCCCGGGCATTATGCCAATATGACGAGTGAACGTTACCGTGAAATCGGCATGGGCGTGTACGCTGCGCCTTCGGGTGAATTTTACTGGGTGCAGGTTTTTTCGGGCGAAGGCGGCAGCAGCGACTACCGCTTTGGCGCGGAATAAAGAAATCCCCGAAACGAAGTTCAGCGAACTTAAAAACCTTGGCGAGCGGATTGGGCTGCCTGAAAAAGCTCCGTCCAAGTCGCCATGAGTTTTTTTGCGAATGTCCAATACAGGAAAAAATTGATGAATCAAACAGTCAGAACCGATCGTGCGCCTGATGCATTGCGTATTATTCGGATTACGCCCGATTATCTGCCGACGGCGGAAGGTTCGGCATTGGTCGAGTTCGGTCACACCAAGGTGATTTGCACCGCTTCGGTGGACGAGCATGTGCCGCCTTTTTTGCGCGGTAAAGGACAGGGCTGGGTCACGGCGGAGTACGGCATGTTGCCGCGTTCCACCGGCAGCCGCATGAAGCGCGAAGCCGCCGCCGGCAAACAGGGCGGACGCACTGTGGAAATCCAACGCCTGATCGGACGTTCCCTGCGTGCGGCGGTGGATTTGGAACTGTTGGGCGAGCGTCAGATTATTCTGGACTGTGACGTGATTCAAGCTGACGGTGGTACGCGCACCGCCGCGATCACCGGTGCTTTCGTTGCCTTATCCTTGGCGATTCGCGGCTTGCGGCAAGCAGGCAGCCTAGAAAGCAATCCGCTGCTGACGCAAGTGGCGGCGGTGTCGGTGGGCGTGGTGCAAGGCGTACCGTTGTTGGATTTGAATTATGCGGAAGATTCGGGCTGCGACAGCGACTTGAACCTGGTGATGAGCAGCGACGGCAAAATCATCGAAATCCAAGGCACGGCGGAAGGGGCGCGCTTTGATCATCACGAGCTGGTGCAGTTGCTGGCCTTGGGTGAAAAAGGCATTCGCGAACTTTTCGTTTATCAACAAGCAGCATTAACGGAAGCGACAGGCGTGCTTTGAAGATTTTATTGTATTTTATTGATATTTACTTATTTTAATATTGAATAAATAGTATCTTTAGCCTGCCGTTCAGGCAGCCTGTAACTTCGCAGCGCAAGCAAATTTCGTTACAATACGCAAAACTCGCCACTCCCTAATAAAAGATGAGCACCACACCACTTCTCGATACCGTTCCCACGCCTGCCGATTTGCGCCGCTTACCCAAAAGTGCTTTGCCGCAAGTGGCGCGTGAGTTACGCGCCGCTTTGATGCAGAGCATTTCGCGTTCGGGCGGGCATTTTGCGAGCAATCTGGGCGTGATCGAGCTGACCGTGGCTTTGCATTATGTGTTCGATACGCCGCGTGATCATCTGGTGTGGGACGTCGGGCATCAGGCGTATGCCCATAAGATTTTGACCGGACGCCGCGCGGCGATGCACACCATTCGCCACAAAGACGGACTGGCGCCGTTTCCGAAGCGCGACGAGTCCGAGTACGACACCTTTGGCGTGGGGCACTCTTCGACCTCCATCGGCGCGGCGTTGGGCATGGCGGTGGCGGATCGGCTTTCAGGCAGCCCCAGACATTCGGTGGCGATCATCGGCGACGGTGCCATGACCGCCGGACAAGCGTTTGAAGCCTTGAACAATGCGGGCGATATGCGTGATGTGAATCTGCTCGTGGTTTTGAACGATAACGAAATGTCGATTTCGCACAATGTCGGCGCCTTGCCCAAATACTTGGCGCAAAACATGGTGCACGACGTCAAGGATTTGATCAAAGACACCGGCAAGCAAGTGTTGAGCATTTTGCCCGGCGCGCTCGATGCGGCGCGGCAGGTGAAGTCGGCCTTAAAAGACATTGTGAATCCCGCTTTGTCGCTGTTCAATAATTTCGGCTTCGACTACAGCGGCCCGATTGACGGGCATGACGTGTTGCGGCTGGTGGACGTGCTGCAAGAGCTCAAACACAAGCAAGGGCCGCAACTGCTGCATATCCACACCAAAAAAGGCAAAGGCTTCGCCCCTGCGGAAAGCGATCCAGTGGGTTTTCATGCCGTCGGTAAATTCGACGCCGCCCATCCGCCGCAACAAGCCGTTCAGGCAGCCTCTGCGGTGACGTATACGCAAGTGTTCGGACAATGGCTGTGCGATACCGCGCAGCGCGACGAACGTTTGATCGGCATTACCCCCGCGATGTGCGAAGGCTCGGGCATGGTGGAATTTGCACGGCGTTTTCCGACGCGCTATTTTGATGTCGGTATTGCCGAACAACACGCAGTGACCTTTGCTGCCGGACTGGCGTGCGAAGGCAAAAAACCGATAGTGGCGATTTATTCCACTTTTTTGCAACGCGCTTATGATCAATGGATTCATGACGTTGCCCTGCAGAGTTTGCCTGTGTTGCTGGCGATTGACCGTGCAGGCATTGTCGGTGCGGACGGCGCCACTCATGCGGGCGTGTACGATTTGAGCTTTTTGCGCTGCGTGCCGAACATGGTAATTGCCACGCCGAGCGATGAAAACGAATGCCGTTTATTGCTCAATACGTGTTATGCGCTGGATCAACCGACGGCGGTGCGCTATCCGCGCGGCAGCGGCACGGGTGCAGCGGTGACGTGTGGTGAAGAAACCGCCGCCCTCGGGCGCGGTGTGCTGCGACGTCAAGGACAAAAAATCGCTTTGCTCGCGTTTGGCAGCATGGTGGCGACGGCATTGCAGGCAGCCGAAACCTTAAACGCCAGCGTGGCGGATATGCGTTTTGTCAAACCGTTGGATGAGGAATTGCTGCGCGAATTGGCGGCGACGCATGATTACTTGGTGACACTGGAAGAAAACGCGGTCATGGGCGGTGCCGGCAGCGCGGTGAGCGAGTGCCTGCACGCGCAAGGCTGCCTGAAACCCTTATTACACTTAGGCATTCCCGACATCGTGACCGCACATGGCGATGCCAAGCTGATTTTGCAGGACTTGGGTTTGGATGCCGCAAGCGTGACGCAGCGCGTGCAAGCATGGTGCGGCGCATGAAAAAAATCAGCATCGGACAATGGTTATTGATGGCGGCCGCACTGCTGGTGTTTGCCGCGCTGAAAATCGCCATGGTTTATTGGTACGCCGAGCGTGATCCTGCGCCGCAAGCGGTGACGGATGAAGCCTGCGATGTTCGACGTGGTTGCAAACTGCCCAACGGCGCTACTTTGCGCACTTTCGGCAAGCTGCACCCCAAAACGCCGTTTCGTATGCGGCTGCTCAATGCGCCCGCCGCAACGCAGTCGGTGTACGTCGAATTTTCCATGAAAGACATGGACATGGGTTTTAACCGCTACAAGCTCTTGCCGCCCGATGCCGATCATGAACATTGGTATGCGGACACGGTGCGCTTGCCGGTATGCGTGGTGGCGCGTAAGGATTATCTGCTGGATATTTATCTTGATGGCGTGGGTTATCAGATTGCGTTTGACTCGGATTAAAATATTTGATGGTACGCCGGCGTACCATTGACCGTGCGGCGCAAAACAAATCGAGAAAAGGAGATACCATGAATAATAGGCAATACATTTTGCGGTGTTTATTGCTTGCTTCAAGCGCCGGCATCTTGTTTTTAGCAGGCTGTACTACGACTCAAGAGACACCGCTGGAGCCGATTCCCCAAGTGATTAAGGCAAGACCCGCCGTTAAAAAAACCACACCGCGCAAACGCCCGCAAACCCAAGCCGCCCCACAAAATCCCGCTCCTAAGGAAAGAAAACCTGCCTCCTCGATTAACGATGCCGGACGTTATGTACCGATTCCAGCCGGAGAATAAAACATATCGGCAACATCGCCGCTGGCGGTCAAATTTTAAGCACCTGCCGTTTCAGGCAGCCTGAACGACTTTTATTTTATAAGGAAAAACATCATGGCATTGGTTTCCATGCGTCAATTACTCGATCACGCCGCCGAGCACAGCTACGGGCTGCCTGCATTTAACGTCAATAATCTGGAGCAAATGCGCGCCATCATGGAGGCGGCGGACGAAGTGAATGCACCCGTGATCGTGCAAGCCAGTGCGGGCGCCCGCAAATATGCCGGTGCGCCGTTTTTGCGCCATTTGATTTTGGCGGCGGTGGAGGAGTTTCCGCATATTCCGGTGGTGATGCACCAAGACCACGGCACGTCGCCTGCAGTGTGCCAGCGTTCGATTCAGCTGGGATTTTCCTCGGTGATGATGGACGGTTCGCTGAAAGAAGACGGCAAAACCCCGTCCGATTACGATTACAACGTGCACGTCACCCGCACCGTGGTGGATTTTTCCCATGCGTGCGGCGTGTCGGTCGAGGGCGAAATCGGCTGTCTGGGCAATCTGGAAACCGGCATGGCAGGTGAAGAAGACGGCGTGGGCGCGGAAGGCAAACTGGATCACGAGCAATTATTGACCAGCGTGGAAGAAGCGGTGCGCTTTGTGCAGGACACGGGCGTGGACGCGTTGGCAATTGCCATCGGCACCAGCCACGGCGCGTACAAATTCACGCGTAAACCCACGGGCGACGTGCTGCGTATTGACCGCATCAAAGACATTCACGCGCGCCTGCCGAATACGCACTTGGTGATGCACGGCTCCAGCTCGGTGCCGCAAGATTGGTTGGCGATCATCAACGAATACGGCGGCAACATCGGCGAAACCTACGGCGTACCGCTGGAAGAAATCGTCGAAGGCATCAAGCACGGCGTGCGTAAAGTCAATATCGACACCGACTTGCGACTGGCCTCAACCGGTGCGATTCGCCGCTATCTGGCAAAAAATCCTGCCGAATTTGACCCGCGCAAATACTTTAGCGAAAGCGTTAAGGCGATGAAACAAATCTGCTTGGAGCGTTACCGCGCGTTCGGCTGCGAAGGACGCGCCGCCCACATTCAGCCGATTTCCTTGGAAAAAATGGCGGATCGGTACGCCCGTGGCGAATTGGCACAATATACACGGTGATTGATAACATACAGGCTGCCTGAAACCTTTCAGGCAGCCTTTTGGAATGTTTGATGTTAAACAAAGCCCTTGTCGTGATGAGAAATTTTCAGGGGTTCCTTAACCAAGCAACCATAAGGAGAAAGCGATGAACATGATTTTGACCAGTCCGGAATTCAAAGACGGCGCTACGCTCGACAGCAGCTATCAAGCCGACCGCGATAATGTTTCGCCTGCTTTGGCATGGGATAATGTGCCGGCGGGTACGAAAAGCTTTGCGGTGGCGATGCACGACCCCGATGCGCCCACGGGCGGGGCGGGTTGGTGGCACTGGCTGGCGTTCGGCATTCCGGCGGAAGCGCGCTCATTGCCGCGTAATGCCGGTGAAGCTTCAGGCAGCCTGATGCCCGCCGGCGTGGTGCAGCTTTTCAATGATCGCGGCACGCGCGGTTACATGGGTTGTCTGCCGCCGGTGGGCGATCCGGCGCATCGGTATATTTTTACCGTGTACGCATTAAGTGCCGAGCTGCCTGAAATTCCTGCCGATGCACGAACCTCCATGGCAGGGTTTATCATCAATGCCCATTGCTTGGGCAAAGCTTCGCTGACCGCTTATTACGCACGGCATACAGAATAAACGCATCCTATATTCAATAAAAAACAGGCGCACCGCGGTGCGCTTTCTCCTTGCACACACATGGGACAAATCATGAACATCGCCATCATCGACTACGGCATGGGCAATCTGCACTCGGTGCTGAAATCCGTACAGGCAGCCTGTACCTTGACCGCCAAGCCTGCCACCGTGGTTTTAACCGCCGACCCCGACACGGTTTATGCGGCGGATAAGGTGATTTTCCCCGGACAAGGCGCGATGCCCGATTGCATGAAATCACTGCAACAATCAGGATTGGGCGAGGCGGTGCGCGACGCTTTGCAGCGCAAACCGTTTTTCGGCATCTGCGTGGGCGCGCAATTATTGTTTGAAAGCAGCGAAGAGGGCGAAACCGCAGGCTTGGGGCATTTTGCAGGCAGGGTTAAACGTTTCAGGCAGCCTTTGCTTGATGCGGACGGGCAAAAACTGAAAGTCCCGCACATGGGCTGGAACACGGTGCGGCAAACCCAAAGCCATCCGCTGTTTGCCGGCGTGGCGGATGAAGCGCGGTTTTATTTTGTGCACAGCTATTATTTCGCGCCGCAAGACGAAAAAATCATACTGGGACAAAGCGATTATCCCGAACCGTTCGCTTGCGCGGTTGGGCGGGATAATGTGTTTGCGACCCAGTTCCACACCGAAAAAAGCCATGATAATGGTTTGATATTATTGAAAAATTTTATTGAGTGGGATGGTGCGGCGTAGCTGTTTTGAGATAAAGGAGAGATGATGAGTTTATTTGAACTTTTTCCCATGCTGATTGGCGGTTTTGTCGGCATGATGGCGGCGCTGGGTGCGCTGTGGGTGATGTCGGGTAATGCCGTGCGTGAGTATCCGCAGACGGTGTTGTCACTTCCGCCGCAGAATGATGTGGACGCAAAAATTGCCGCTTGGGCCGCCCAAAACGGCTATCGACTGCAAGCGGATCAAGGCGACGGCGAAGTGCATTATCATAAAGGCAAAGGCTGGTTGACGAGTTCTACCGCATTGATTTGGCAGCCGATCACCGAGCGTTTGCTGATTCGTGAAGAAGTGAATTTTCTGGTGACAAGACGCGCGTTTGCGATCGATGCGCCGATTCTTCTGGGTAAACCGGTGCGGGCGCGCAAAATCAAAGCCATCAACACCTTATTGCAGCAACTTTCCGTACCGCCTTTGCAAATAAAGCGCAAAGGCCGCTAAAGCGCGCTGTGACCGATACTGTTGTTTTGAAGCATTTACCGATTGATTGTTGATTATTTATGACCACACCTCGTTACGACGAATCCAGCGTTACCGTGCTCAAAGGGTTGCAGCCGGTCAAAGAACGCCCGGGAATGTACACCCACACCGAAAACCCGACCCATATTTGTCAGGAAGTGATCGATAACGCCGCCGACGAAGCTTTGGGCGGCTATGCCGATACGATTGACGTGACCATTCACGAGGACGGTTCGCTGTCGGTGGCGGATAACGGGCGCGGCATTCCGGTGGGGCTGCACCCGACCGAGGGCGTGAGCGTGGTGGAACTCGTGTTCACGCAATTGCACGCCGGCGGTAAATTCAATAAAAAAGACGGCGGGGCCTATGCTTTTTCCGGCGGCCTGCACGGTGTGGGGGTGTCGGTGACCAATGCACTGTCCACGCGGCTGGAGGTCACGGTCAAGCGTGACGGCGGTATTTGGACGATTGCTTTTGCCGGTGGCGATATCGTCGAGCCGCTGACCCAAAGCGGTAAATGCGCGCAAAAAGACAGCGGCACCACGGTGCGCGTATGGCCCGATGCCAAGTATTTTGAAAATCCGCACTACTCCTTGAACACTTTGGAACGGGTGTTGCGCGCCAAAGCGGTGCTGCTGCCCGGCGTGCGGGTGAATTTGCACCATATTCCGAAAGGCGAGAGCGAATTTACCACCAAAACATGGCATTATCCGCAAGGTTTGCGCGGTTATCTGGACGATTTAATCGGTGAGGCCGAACCTGCCGTGCCCTTGATCTATGCCGAAAAATACATGGAAGAAGGTGATTTCGCCGCCAACGAGGGCGCGGCGGTGGCGCTGACTTGGCTGGAAGAAGGCAGCATCGCCAACGAAAGCTATGTCAATTTGATTCCCACGTCTTTGGGCGGCACGCATGAGTCGGGTTTGAAGCAGGCGGTCTTCACCGCAGTCAATCAGTTTATCGGCCACCACAATTTACTGCCGCGCGGCGTGAAAGTGCAAAGCGATGATGTGTTTGCCCACGTTGCCTTTGTGCTGTCGGCGCGGGTGCTTGATCCGCAGTTTCAAGGGCAGACCAAGGAAAAACTCACCAACCGCGATGTGCTTAAACTCGTCGCCGCCGCGCTGACCGATCCGCTGGAATTATGGTTGAACCAAAATACCGAAGCAGGCAAAAAAATCGCCGAATTGGCGATACGGCAAGCGCAAGCGCGGATGCGTTCGGTCAAGAAAATCGAGAAGAAAAAAGGCTCGGGCGTGGCGGTATTGCCGGGCAAATTGACCGATTGCGAGAGCGAAGATATTCGCGAGAACGAGCTTTTTCTGGTGGAGGGCGACTCCGCCGGTGGTTCGGCAAAACTGGCACGCGACAAAGCAACGCAGGCGATTTTGCCTTTGCGCGGTAAAGTCTTGAACAGTTTTGAGATTCACCGCGACCAGCTGTTTGGCAATGCCGAAATTCACGATATTTCGATCGCGATCGGGGTTGATCCGCACGGGCCGCGTGATGAAGTCGATTTGTCGGGGCTGCGTTACGGCAAAATCGCGATTTTGTCCGATGCCGACGTGGACGGCGCGCACATTCAAGTGCTGCTTTTGACTTTGTTTTACACCCATTTCCCGCAGCTGATTGCGCACGGGCATATTTACGTGGCGCAACCGCCGCTGTTTCGGGTGGATGTCAATGCGCAGGGCAAAAACAAACCGGCACGCAAATTTTACGCACTGGACGTGCAGGAAATGAACGGTATTTTGGATAAGCTGAATAAAGAAGGCGTGCGCGAAAATGCCTACAGCATCAGCCGGTTCAAAGGCTTGGGCGAGATGAACCCCGACCAGCTCAAAGACACCACCATGCACCCCGACACCCGCCGCCTGCAACGCGTCACCATTCCCGCCGAGGGGCATGGCGACACCCGCGAGGTGTTTGTGAAACTGATGGGCAAAGGCGAAGCCGCCGCCCGCCGCAGCTGGATGGAAGTGGAGGGCGATAAGGTTGAGGTGGACGTGTAAATCTTCCGACTGAACGTTAAAATGTGGCGTAAGGGACAAAAAAGGTGCTGTTTTCAGGGTGAGCCTCTCTAAGGGACATTTTAGGTGCTGTTTTACTGTTTTTTAGAGAAATAATCCTTAATAAACCTAATCTTATTGTCTTTTCTCATACCCTGATGACAGCATAATTTCTGCTTCATATCCCCAAAGCGACCTTCCAATAAATTGCTTGTTTTCGGGATGTGAAGCTCAGGAAACCGCTCAAAGGTAAACAGATAGTCCATGTTCCGTTTCAGGCTGTTGTAAGCACTTCTGAGTCGCTTATGCGTATAGTGTGACTTGCCTGTTTCGGTGTGCACCGTACGTTCATTTAAGAAGTCTTTATGCTTTTCAAACCAGCCGTTCAATGTGTTTTCAAATTGAAACCGACTGCTGCTTTTCAGGGTTAATACCACCTCGTGCAAGTCTTGTGCTGCTGCCGTTTTTGGCTTGCGGGTCAGATAGCGGTTGACGGTTTTGACTTGGTGGAAGTGGCATAACTGTACAGGAATGCCGGCGAACATCTGCATCAATCCTTTTCTTCCGTCACAGGTAATGCTTTGTATTCTTATCCCTTTTTCTTTTACCCTGCACACAGCCGCCCAATATAACGCATTGGTTTCGTATTTGACTTCATCAACCGCTAAGGTGTAGAAAATTCTAGCGTTGTTTACAGTATTTGAAAGACAATACTGACATGAAACTGCATAAAAATACCCGACTACTGCCCTACGAGCGCGAAGCCATTTGGCGTGCTTACACGCAAGACAAAATCAGCGTGACCTCCTTAGCCCGCCAGTACGAGGTCAGCAGACCCACCATTTACAACATCCTCAAAGCTGCCAGAGGAAGACTGCTCATCCAAAAGAGCAGTACCAACAACCGCTTCAAACAAGCCCGTTACGGCATCAAACGATTAGCCAAAGTCGAGATCGCCATACAGGAAAAGTTGAAAAAACAAGCCAAACGCTACAATAAATCTTACCCCGGGGAAATGATGCACGTCGATACCAAACGGCTGCCGTTACTCAAAGGACAGGTTGCTACCGACAGACGCGAATACCTGTTTGTTGCCATCGATGATTTTTCCCGAGAGCTGTACGCAGCCATATTGCCCGACAAAACAGCCGACAGCGCAGCCAAATTTCTGCAAGAAGAGGTCATCAACCCTTGCCCGTACCTGATCGAATGCGTCTATTCGGATAATGGTACGGAGTACAAAGGAACGGCACATCATGCTTTTGCCGCAGCCTGTTCTCAAAACGACATTAACCAAAAATTCACCCGCGTTGCCCGACCGCAGACCAACGGTAAAGCAGAACGCGTTATCCGCACCTTGGTAGAGATGTGGCATGATAAAATCATCTTTACCGATAGCGAACACAGAAAAAAAGAGCTGTGTCGGTTTATCAACTATTACAACACCGTCAAGCCTCATGGTGGCTTAAAAGGAGAAACACCTTTTGAAGTCCTGCAGGCTTATTTTTCTCAACCCGTTGTGTAAACAACGCTGCTGTTTTCTACAGCTAAGGCTTGGCGAGTGATGCCGTCATACAAAACCATCACGCCAAAGCTCCTGC
>JAUNUS010000004.1:24175-94562 GCA_030538055.1 Neisseria sp. | reverse complement strand
ACTCCGACTCCGACGCCAACCCCGACGCCGACTCCGGTTGCAGAAGCCGCGTTAAGCGGTATTTACAGCAAAGTGGTTAATGCGAATCCTGCCGGAGCAGGTCCGATTAGCGGTGGCAGCAACATCAACCAACTGGTGGTGGATGGTCAGACCTTTACGCTGAATCCCGCAGCGGCCGTTGGCGGTTTTATTAAAGGCAACGCCGGCGGTGGCATGAGCGCGTCCATTATCGGAGCAAATTTAAGCTATGCGCGCTGGGGGCATTTGTTCACGGGAGGCAGTCCGTTAAGTTCGACCTCTTACTTCTTTGCCCAAGGTTTTGCCACCAAACCTGAGAATATGCCGACCAGCGGTACGGCTACTTATACCGGTTTGGCGACCTATTTCAGTTCCGGCGGGCAAAGAACGGGTACGTCCAGCATTCAAGTGGACTTTGCTAACAAGAAGGTCAATGCTTCCTTCAGCATCCCGGGTACGGGTGGATTGGGATCGGCTGCACCGGGAGCGTTTACTGCCGACATCAGCGGTAATGCTTTCCAAAATGCCGGTGGTGAGGGTGCCGAGTACCGTATGGGCGGCAGATTCTTCGGGCCGCAGGCCGATGAAATTGCCGGATCTTACGGTCGTAATGCGACGAACGTTTTCGATAAATATACCGGTACGTTCGGAGCGAAAAAACAGTAGGCTCCCTTAATCTTCATCAATGATGTGCCATGACAATGGGGAGGCGGATATCCGCTTCCCCATTATTTACTTTCAGCTTTGGGCGTGCCGGATTTTGCCTCAGCATTTCCTTAATGCACTTGAAGGTAGTGCGCATCCATTGTGTGTGATGCACGGTGAATCGGTCACTGTCTTGTTTTATCGGCAACATTCTCATCACCCTTGTATTCTTTGACTGCGTGCTGCCTTGTATGCAGTGAAGGGTTGATCTACCATACGCTGCTGCACGATGGTGGCGTGGGCTATATCGTATGCAATACCTTCGCCGGTGATGAAAGGGATCGATAGGCCATCATTACTTTCAGGCAGCCTGAAAGGTACCGAATCTGCCGATGTCGACCAAATATGCTTGAATCAAGGAATCTTTGCATGAAATATTATCAATACTTTGCCGCTGTCTGCCTGTGCGCACCTTGGTTAGCTCTTGCTGCGCCACCTGAGCCGCCATTATCCGTGCCGTCTGAACCTGAGCGATATTTTGATGTATCGCAACCGCCGTCGCGTCCTGTTATGCCTGTTGAACAAAGCCCGGCGGCTACGGAGGGAAAGACGATCAGCATGAGTAAGGAAGAGCTGCTGGCCAATCCTCAATTGTTGCAACTGGCATTGGATTCGGCTTTAAGTTTGGATCATGTCGAAAACGTACGTTTTTTGTTGCCGCTGTACCGGCAGCTGCCTGAGCGTGATCCTGTTTTGCTGCTTTATGCCGAGGCGGTGGTGGCGCGTGCCGATGGCGATTTAGATGGTGCGATTGCCCGTTATCGTCAGATCATCGCCGAGCGGCCGGAACTGACGCCGATGCGTTTGTTGCTGGCGGTCGCTTTATTTGAAAATCATGAAGACACTGCCGCGGCGGATCAGTTTGAAAAAATCCGTGCCGAGAAGGATTTACCGCCGGAAGTGACCAATGTCGCCAATCAGTATTTAAGCGCGCTGCAAGCACGGCAATCATGGTCTTTTAATGCCGGTTTGCAGTATTTGCAAGACAGCAACATCAATAATGCGCCGCGCGAGCGTTATTATGGTCACTGGAAAATGCCTGAACCCGAAGCCGCACACGGTATCGGTTACCGTGCCAGTTTGGAGAAAACCTTTCCTTTGCGTAACGGCTGGAACACGCAATTGGGACTGGAGCTTGACGGTAAAAGCTATTGGGACAACCACCGCTACGATGAAATCACAGCGCGTGCTTATGGCGGAGTCGGCTATCGCAATTTACGCAGCCAAGTTGCGTTGTTGCCGTTTTTTGAAAAGAAATGGTATGGCGGCGACTCGTATGCCAATATGCCGGGATTTCGTTTGCAGGCATCGCATTGGTTGCACCCTCGCTGGCAAGTGCTGGGTGCGCTGGAATACGGGCGAAAATATCAGCAGCAATACAAATACTTAGACGGTAACAGCTACTTGGGCTCTGCTACGGCAGTGTATCTGGCATCGCCTCGCCAGTATTGGATTGCCGGTTTAGACCTCGGGCGTGAAACGGCGCAGGATGCGGACAGCACCTATAACCGTGCCGGTGTGCGCGGCGGCTGGGGGCAGGAGTGGGGTAAGGGCGTGTCTACGCTGTTGGTGGCGGGTGCGGCCAAGCGGCGCTATGAAGATAAAGCATGGGCGCGCGATGAAATGCGGCGTGATACCGAGTATTTTGCAACCGCTTCGGTATGGTTGCGCGATCTGCATTGGTACGGTTTGACGCCGCGTTTGAATGTTGCATGGCAGCGCTACAGCAGTAATCACTTTATGTATAACTACCAAAAAACCAAGGTGTTTATTGAAGTGAGCAAGAAGTTCTAGGGAGCTTCTGACCAACGCCGGCGAATGGATTTAACGGCTATTTTTGGACAGGCAAGGAGCATATTAAGGGCAATAGTGGTTCTATCGTCCTCAATATATCTCTCTATGTTCAGACAAAACAAGCCGCATCGTGTGATGCGGCTTTTGGTTGGTAAAGGTCTTGCTGAGGCTGCCTGAAACAGAAAACGGCTATCGGTCCAAACCTTCTTGCACCATGCGGATGGCGCGCACGATCGCCATGGCTTTGTTTTGGGTTTCCTGCCATTCGGCTTCTTCGTCGGAGTCGGCGACAATGCCGCCGCCGCTTTGGATGTAAGCCGTGTGGTCTTTGATCACTGCGGTACGGATCGCAATCGCCAAATCCATGTCGCCGCTGAAACTCAAATAACCGATCGCGCCGCCGTACACGCCGCGCTTGCTCGGTTCGAGCTCTTCGATGATTTCCATGGCGCGGATTTTCGGCGCGCCGGACAGTGTTCCTGCGGGTAAAGTCGCCGCCAGCACCTGCATATTGGAAACATTGTCTTTCAGGCAGCCTTCAACGTTGGAAACGATGTGCATCACGTGCGAATAACGTTCCACAATCATCTTGTCGGTGACTTTGACTTCTCCGGTGCGGCTGACGCGGCCGACATCGTTGCGTCCCAAATCAATCAGCATCACGTGTTCGGCGATTTCTTTGGCGTCCGACAATAAATCTTTTTCGTTGGCGAGGTCTTCTTCCGGCGTTGCGCCGCGTTTGCGGGTGCCGGCGATCGGACGCACGGTAACGGTGTCTTGTTCGCGCCGCACCAAAATCTCGGGCGAAGAGCCGACCACGTGGAAGTCGCCAAAATCGTAATAAATCAAATAAGGTGACGGATTGATCGTGCGTAAAGCGCGGTAGAGACTGAGCGGGTTATCGTTAAACGCGGTGTGCATACGCTGCGACGGCACCACTTGCATACAATCGCCCGCATGAATGTAATCGCGCACGCGGCGCACGTATTCCTGATAACGCTCCTGCCCGATTTCATGGCAGATTTCGCCGCCCTTCGAGCCGAGCGACAAAGGCAAGGCGGGGCTTTGGCGCAGTTGCTCGCGCAAGGCTTCCAGCCGTTCGCGTGCGGCGTGATAGCCGTTGGCTTGTGCCGCATCGGCGTACACAATCAAATGAATTTTGCCGCTGAGATTATCCAACACCGCCAGCTCGCGCGACAGCATCAGAAGAATATCGGGGGTGTCGATGAGGCGCGGCTGTGCTTTTTTGCCTAAACGCTGCTCGAAATACTGCACGGTTTCGTAGCCGAAATAACCGACCAAACCGCCGGTAAAACGCGGCAATCCGGGAATATCGGGTGTTTTGAAGGCTGCCTGAAAGTTTTCGATAAAGGCAATCGGATCACCCTCATGCGTTGTCACCAAGCGATGTTGCTCATACACTTCGATGGTGCGTTCATGCACTTTAAGATAAGTGTCGCACGGCAAACCGATAAAAGAATAACGCCCGAAACGCTCGCCGCCGACCACCGACTCCAGCAAATAGCTGAACGGGCGGTTGGCCAGTTTGATGTACAGCGACAAGGGTGTGTCCATGTCCGCCAGCAATTCCTGTACCAAAGGGATATGGGTGTAACCTTGCGCCACTTGTGCGCGGTATTCGTTCAAAGAAAGCATAGTGAGGCTGCCTGAAAAATAGCGTTAAGGCTGAAAAAAGTGAATGCCGCATCATAACAAAAAGCGGCGGTGGCGGTGAAGCTTTGGGCGGCACAAAAAATCACGGCAGCGATGGCGGTACTGCTCGCTGCCGTGAGGATGATGGTGCGGTATGATGCCGCGTCAGTCAATCATCGATATCGGTCGTGACGAGGAGGACAGCGGGCAGCCTTTGCCATGGCGGCGGCAAGCGCAGATCGGCAGAAAGATCAACAGCGCATACGCCGCGATGGATAGGGCGCTGGCGATATGAAACAACCAATCGACAAAGTAACGCAATTCACCCAAATCGGATTTGAAAAACCACGGCAGCACAAAGAATGCGATCACGCCGCATAACAGAGCTTTCCACAATGCGCTTTTGAAGGTGCTGCGGTTCAGAATGGCACGCAACGGCGTGCCCCTGATGAGCACACATAACCACGGCAGCACGGCGACCAGCACAATCAAGGCGGAGAGCAGCGGATACACCTTAATCAGCTCCCACACCATTTGCAGTGCCATAAAAATCAAATCGATAACAGACATGATGTATTCTCCTAGAAATGTTCAGGCAGCCTGTTTAGACCCGTCCTCTGAGGACGGTCATGTAAGCGGGCTTGAGCATGACTTCTTCCAAATACCACGCGAAATAGCTTTCCTGCAAGGGATCGACCAGCGGTATGGTCGGGGTGAGTTCGCCTGCGCCGTTGAACTCAACCAGCATCGCCGAGCCTTGGCGCAGCAACATCGGGCAAGAAGTGTAGCCGTCAAAGAGCGCGTCGGGCGCTTTGCCGTTTAAGGTGTTGATGAGGTTATGCACCACCACCGGTGCGCTTTTCTTGACGGTGGCGGCGGTTTTACCGCGCGGCGTGCCGTTGATGTCGCCCAGACCGAAAATGTTGGGGTAACGGGTGTGTTGCAGGGTTTCTTTATTCACCGCCAGCCAACCGTTGTCGTTGCGTAAGGCGGGATTGTCGAAAATTGGTGCCGGCGAGAACATCGGCGGCACGACGTGGATAAAATCGTAATCTTCACGGGAAGCGTTGCCGTTTTCATCGGTGAAGTGAGCGACTTTCGCTTCCATATCGACCCCGTTTAAGATGCGGTTGTAATGCACTTTGGGGGCAATTTCCAGCTGTTCCCAACGATCCAGTACGTTTTTCGCGACGACCGGCACACTGAAAATAGCCGTTTTCGCCGCGAAAAAATCAATACCGGCGTTTTTCTGCATGCCTGCTTCACGTAAGCGGTCGGCAAGCATAAACGTCATTTTCAACGGTGCGCCCGCACATTTCATATCGGTCGGCGCGAGCGTCATCACTGCGCGTCCGCCTTGTTTGCGGTAAGCGTCCATGGCCTGCCATGTCGCCAGCGCGACTTCGGGGCTGTGGTACACGCTGCCTACGCCTTTTTGACCGAAAGCGGCGGTGTCCAGACCTTCGATTTTTTCATAACCCAGACGCAAGCCGGTGGCGACAATCAGAAAATCATACGGCACGGAACGGTTGGCATCGGTTTCGACCCGATTTTGATCGGGATAAATCGCCGCAGCGGCTTCTTGCAGCCAAGTGGTGTTTTTCGGGATCAAATCGGCATTATCGGCTTTGACCTTGCCGGTATCGTGCCATACGCCGGTGGCCAGTAAAGTATAGCCGGGCTGGTAGTTGTGTTCTTTTTTGGCATCAATCAAGGTGATTTCGGCATTGGGCAATTGACGGCGCAAGCGGTGTGCCGCCGCCAAACCGGCCAAACCGCAGCCGAGAATCACGATGCGTGCTTTTTGCGTGGAAGTGGCCGCCGCGATGGTCATGCCGGAGGGCAGCACGCTTAATACGCAGCCTGCCGCCAGTATTTTCAAGAAGTCGCGTCGGTCAAGATGAGCGAAGTCCTTCATATTGAATCCTTTATTTGATGATGATTGAGGAGGCTGCTACGGCATGTGGGGTGGGTGACAAGCAGCCATCGCGTGTCAGCGGCGCACAAACATATTTTATTGATGTTTTGATCAAGTGTTGCATGCTGCCTGTAAATCATGAGGTCAATCAATACCTTCAGGCAGCCTGTAAAGAAAATCAAACGCTTGTTGCCGGTTAGATGAAATATATCTTAAATAATTGCTCGATGCAAATTTTAGATATAAGTAAAGTACAAAGTTGATGCGTTGAAGTGTTTAATCGGCGCCGGTTTTCCGGTGTTGTGCCGATGCCGCCAAGTAAACGATCTGAGTGTGCGGATATTCGGCAAAGGCACGCGGGAACAGGTATTCGCCGTCAAACAAAGGTGCGGAGACCGTCTGCCAACGCGGAGAAAAATCGGGCGCGCTGCGGCGGATTTCGTCGGCAAGCAAAGTGGTGCAGTACAAATGCGGACGGTTTTTTGCCGCCAGCACAAACGCTTCGCCGCGTCGGGTTTTGAGACGTTCGGCAATGGCGTGCTTTTGCGCCGCGTTCAAAAACTGCGGACGCAATACCGCGTGTTGTTGCGCTAAATCGGGGCTGAAAAATTCGGATAAAGGGCTTAACTGTACTTGGTTATGCGCTGCGCCGTCGTCGGTGGTGGCATGAATCACCATCACTTGCGGCGTGACCGTCACCACCATGCCGATGTGCGAATAATCGCCGCCGCCGAGATGGCGAATCATGCGGCTGTCCGCCACCGTGCCCATGCGCAGCACCCAATCGCCGACTGCCAACGGCGGCAGCGCGGACAAATCCGCAGGGCGCGGCGGCGGTGAGGGCGCAAAGCGCATGGCATAAACGGCCGCGCCTAGCAGTAACAGCAATGCGGTAATCAGGGTAAGAAAACGACGCATGGCAAGATCATCAAGGTTGTGAAAAGGCTGCCTGAAAGGGTTTCAGGCAGCCTGTTATTCTTTCAGGCAGCCTTTCCGTCTTTCAAGGCTGCCCGATACATGGGAATAAACCGTTGGGTATTTTTGTTGGTGTTTTCTGTGGTTGATCAATCGTTCAACAACCTTACACCACAATATTCACCAACCGTCCTTGCACCACAATCACTTTTTTGGCGGCTTTGCCGTCCATGAATTTGATCGCGCCGTCGGTGGCGAGTGCGGCGGCTTGAATCGCCTCTTGGCCGGCATCGGCGGCGACGGTGATTTGTCCGCGCAATTTGCCGTTCACTTGCACCATCAGCGTGATTTCGCTTTTCACCAGCGCAGTTTCATCGGCTCGGGGAAAACCGGCGTCCCACAGGGCCAGTTCGGGGCGGATGGCGTCCCACAGGGTTTGGGTGATGTGCGGCACAATCGGCCACAGCAGGCGCAGCACGGCTTCCATGACTTCTTGCGCCACGGCGCGGCCGTCGGGGCTGTCGCAGTCGCCTTTTTTCAGGCAGTCGTCGTATTGGTTCAGCAGCTCCATCACAGCGGCTAATGCGGTGTTGAACTGGCGGCGGCGGCCGTAGTCGTCATCGACTTTGGCAATCGTGCTGTGGAGCTTATGGCGCAAGTTTTTCAGGCTGCCTGAAAGATGGCTTTGATCGCCTGAAAATGCACCGGCAAGACCGCGTTGGCAATGGTCAAACACCACGCGCCACAGGCGGCGCAGGAAGCGTTGCGCGCCTTCCACGCCTGCGTCCGACCATTCCAACGATTGATCGGGCGGCGAGGCGAACATCATGAACATGCGGGCGGTGTCCGCGCCGTAAGCGTCGATGATTTGCTGCGGATCGACGCCGTTGTTTTTGGACTTGGACATTTTTTCGATGCCGCCGATGATGACGGGCTGTCCGTCTGCATTCAAGGTGGCAGAGAGCGGGCGGCCCTTATCATCACATTTCAAATCAATGTCTTGCGGCGAAATCCACTCTTTGCTGCCATTGGCGGCTTCGCGGTAATAAGTCTCGCACACCACCATGCCTTGGGTGAGCAGGCGGGCGAAGGGTTCATTGACATTGAGCAAACTTTCGTCGCGCATCAATTTGGTGAAAAAGCGTGCGTAGAGCAAATGCAAAATAGCGTGTTCGATGCCGCCGATGTATTGATCGACCGGCAGCCAGTAATCGGCGGCGGCTTTGTCCACCAAGCCCTTGTCGTTTTTGGGTGAAGCGTAACGGGCGAAATACCAGCTCGACTCGACAAAGGTGTCCATGGTGTCGGTTTCGCGGCGCGCCGGTTTGCCGCAGTTCGGGCAAACGGTTGCGTAAAACTCGGGCATTTTCGCCAAGGGTGAGCCCGCGCCGTCGGGCACGACGTTTTCAGGCAGCACCACGGGCAATTGCTCGTCCGGCACGGGTACATCGCCGCAGTGTTCGCAGTGGATAATCGGAATCGGGCAACCCCAATAACGTTGGCGCGAAATGCCCCAATCGCGCAGGCGGTATTGGGTTTTCGGTGCGCCGGCGTTGTTCTTTTGCAAAAACTGCCCCACGCTGTCATAGGCTGCCTGAAAGTCTAAACCGTCCAACATGCCGCTGTTCACGCATTGCGTGTTTTCCTTATCGGCGTACCAGTCTTGCCAAGCATCGGCGGAAAAAGCATTCGCGCCGTTGGTGCTCTCGATCACCTGTTTGATCGGCAGTCCGTATTTTTGGGCAAATTCAAAATCGCGCTCGTCGTGTGCCGGCACCGCCATCACCGCGCCGTCGCCATAGCCCCATAACACATAATTCGCCACCCAGATTGGCAGGCTTTCGCCATTGACGGGATTGACCGCGAAACGTCCCGTCGGCATCCCTTTTTTCTCCATGGTCGCCATGTCCGCTTCCGCCACCGAACCGGCTTTGCATTCGGCGATAAAGGCGGTCAATTCGGGATTGTTTTCCGCAGCGGCAATCGCCAAAGGATGCTCGGCGGCCACCGCCATATAGGTCGCACCAAAAAGCGTATCGGGGCGCGTGGTATAGACTTGAATAGCATCGGGATAATCTGCAGGCAGCCCTGCGCGATTGTCTGCATCCAGCGCAAAACGCACCTGCATCCCGCGTGATTTGCCGATCCAATTGCGCTGCATGGTTTTGACCTGCTCCGGCCAATCGTCCAGCTCGTCCAAGTCTTGCAGCAATTCTTCGGCGTAATCGGTGATTTTGAAGTAATACATCGGGATTTCGCGTTTTTCGATCACCGCGCCCGAACGCCAACCGCGCCCGTCCACCACTTGTTCGTTTGCCAACACGGTTTGATCGACCGGATCCCAATTCACCGTGCCGTTTTTCTTGTAAATAATCCCTTTTTGAAACAAGCGCGTAAACAGCCATTGCTCCCAACGGTAATACTCGGGCGTGCAGGTGGCCAACTCGCGCTCCCAGTCAATCGCAAAGCCCAAAGACTGCAACTGCTTTTTCATGTAGGCAATGTTTTCATACGTCCATTTCGCGGGGGCGACGCGATGATTCATCGCCGCATTTTCCGCAGGCAAACCGAAAGCGTCCCAGCCCATAGGCTGCAAAACATTAAATCCATTCAATAGCTTGTGGCGTGACAGCACGTCGCCGATGGTGTAATTGCGCACATGACCCATGTGCAGTTTGCCCGACGGGTAGGGGAACATCGACAGGCAATAGTATTTGGGTTTGGTTGTGTCTTCGCAGACATTGAACAGACGCGCTTGCGCCCATTTTTCTTGGGCGGCGGGTTCGATATGGGAAGGTTGATAGTGTTCTTGCATGGCGTTTGGTGACGGAAATAACAAATAATCCGCAATTATAGTGGAATTGCCATAAAACCGATACTGAAGCCAAGGCATAGAAAATGTCCACACCAATCAAGCTGAGCGTTTGACATCTGTAGAAAAACTATTAGATGAGGCTGCCTGAAAGGTGTCCGTAGGGTTCAGGCTGCCTGTATTGCTTTATCGAAGCTGTTTGCTTTGTGCTTCATTGCCGCACGGGCAACTTACTTTCTTTGCTTCGTCAAAGAAAGTAAGCAAAGAAAGACGACCCCACGGCGCAGGTTTTGGCTTCGCCAAAACTCCCCGTTCAAAAAGCCATTTTTGCGGCGGGCTTGAACTCGTGTCGGCTGTGCCGCTACTCAAACATGCAAGCCCTTTCCCCCGCAAAAACGCCTTTTTTAACGGCTGCTTCAAGGGGATTGGCGCGGATGAAATAAAGGTTTCTTCGGGTTTGATGTTTTGAGTTTGAGTAATGTTGGGAATGCTTAAGACAAAACTCGTGTGAACGCCACCTAAGAAAACGCGCAAAAAAATGTCGTCGGTATAAAGGGAGAAATACCGACGACCAACACATTGCAGGGAAAACGTCTTACTTACTGCTACTTGCTGATGCTTTGGAGAGAAGCATAGTGTTTCAGAGTGTGAGGCTGCCTGAAAGTTCAATCGATTCCAAAATATTTTTCAGGCAGCCTGTGGGATTTATTCCCCCGGACATTCGCAGCATTCGCAATGCGCGGTGTCGGCGATTTTCAGTTTGGCGTTCACGTCGCGCAGGGCGGTACGCACGCCTTCTTCAATCACGGGGTGGTAAAACGGCATTTCCAGCATTTGCGGTACGGTCATGCTGTTTTGATGCGCCCATGCCAGCAAATGTGCGATGTGTTCCGCCGCCGGGCCGACCATTTCCGCGCCGAGAAAACGTCCCGTGCCTTGCTCGGCGTACACGCGCAGATGCCCTTGGTTGACCAGCATCACGCGCGAACGGCCTTGGTTGTGAAACGAGACTTCACCCGTAAGCATACAGTCGGGTTTGTGGGCGTATTGCTGCTCTAATTGGGTAAAGCGCGCGCCGATGCTGGCGATTTGCGGATTGGAAAAAATCACGCCGATCATGCTGCGGCGCAAACCGCGTTTGATTTCGGGGTAAGCACCGGCATTGCTGCCTGCAATCACGCCTTGGTCGGACGCTTCGTGCAGCAGGGGCAATTGGTTGGATGCGTCGCCGGCGATGAAAATATGCGGCAGCGAAGTTTGCATGGTGTGACGGTTCGCCACCGGCACGCCGCGCGTGTCGCGTTCGATGTCGAGGTTTTCCAAGCCGATGTTGTCGGTATTCGGGGTGCGACCGATGGCGGCGAGCATATAATCAAAATGCGCGCTGCCGCTTTGTCCGTTTTCTTCAAACGACACTTTGACCTGACCGTTATCCAGTTCGACCGTGGTTTTGGCGTCCAGATGCAAATCCAATTCTGCGCCGAAAATGGCTTTGGCTTTTTCCAAGACCACAGGGTCGGAAATGCCGCCCAAACCGCCGCCAATGCCAAACAGCGACACGCGCACGCCCAAGCGGTGCAGGGCTTGACCCAATTCCAGACCGATCACGCCCGGACCAAATACGGCAACACTTTCAGGCAGCGTGTCCCATGAAAACACGTCGTCGTTGGTGATGAGCTTGTCGCCCAAAGCTTGCCATGCTGGCAGGATAATCGAGCGCGAACCGGTGGCGATCACGGCGCGTTTGAAGGTGATGCGGGTGTGCTCGTCCACTTCTACGGTGCGCGCGTCCACAAAACGGGCTTTCCCCAGAATTTTGCATTCGGCGGGGAAAGCGTCCACGTCTTCCACCACAAAGCCGACAAAACGGTCGCGTTCGGCCTTGACTCGATTCATCACTTCACGCCCGTCCACACGCACCGTGCCCTCGACGTGTACGCCAAACGGTGCGGTGTGCAAAGCGTGATGACGCGCTTCGGCAGCGGCAATCAGCAGTTTCGACGGCATACAGCCGACGCGTGCGCAGGTGGTGCCGAAGTGATGGTCTTCAATCAAATACACACTATCGGTGTGACGGCGCGCCGCACGAAACGCGCCCATGCCGGACGTGCCGCCGCCGATGATGATCACATCTGCTTGTAATGTTTTCATGATGATTCCTTGTGTTAAGATGAGTAAACCGTTCAGGCAGCCTGAATCCCTATATGTTTCAGGCTGCCTGAACAGTTTAAGCTGTTCAGGATACGGTCACTGAGGTGCCGAATGTAAAGAAGTGTGTGTTCAGGTGGCCGTGCGCTGAAGCAATGCGACGCGCACGGCTTGATGATGATTATTTGAAGTATGCTGCCAATTCGTCGCTGCCGCCGATGTATTGTCCGCCGATGAAGACTTGCGGTACGGAGGTTTTGCCGGTGATGGCGCGCACGGCAACCGTGCTGGCGTCTTTGCCCAAAACGATTTCTTCATAAGCCATGTCTTTTTCTTTCAACAAAGCTTTGGCTTTGGCGCAGAACGGGCAGCCGGGTTTGGTGAAAATCGTCACCGACGGTTTTTCTTGGTAATCCGGAGCGATGTATTTCAACATGGTGTCGGCATCGGATACTTCGAACGGATCGCCTTCTTTTTGCGGCTCGATGAACATTTTTTGCACCACGCCGTCTTTAACCAGCATGGAATAACGCCACGAACGGTCACCGAAGCCCAAGTCGTTTTTGGACACCAACATGCCCATGCCGCGGGTGAAGTCGCAGTTGCCGTCAGGAATCACGGTGATGTTTTCGGCTTCTTGCTGGTCTTTCCACGCGTTCATGACGAAGGTGTCATTGACCGAAACGCACAAAATATCGTCTACGCCGTGGTTTTTGAACACATTGGCCAATTCGTTGTAACGCGGCAGATGGCTGGAGGAGCAGGTCGGGGTGAATGCGCCCGGCAGCGAGAACACAACCACGGTTTTGCCTTTGAACAGATCGTCGGTGCTGACATCGACCCAAGCGTCGCCTTGACGGGTGCGGAATGTACAGGCGGGGACTTTTTGACCTTCTTTGTTTTCAAACATGATGAAACTCCTTGAACAGATTGGTGAAAATTACTGCATGAAATTGATAGTTCGTATCATACATGAAAAATACAAGGGGTGAAGTTAATTGATTAAATATAGATAATTGCTATTACAAATTCAAAGTCATTAGAATTAATTTATCACCTAACACGATTATGAGCCGTGCGTGAACGGCAATCGGATGTGTCGGGAAAGAACCATGCCTCGATTGACGGTATACCTGCCGCATCTGACAACTTGATGACATGCAGGGTTTGTTGAGTATCAGGCTGCCTGCAGGCTTTCAAACGGACAAAATAATGCCGCCGGCGTTAAACAACACAGGCGGCGCTGTTGGCAGGTTAAAGTTATTCTTCTTCGGTGTCGTCGGTGCTGACGGCACGTAAAATCAACAGTGGCAGGGTGCTTTGGCGCATCACGGTTTCGGCGAAGCTGCCCATCAGCAGGTGCATCAAACCGGTGCGACCGTGCGTGCCCAACACCAGCAAGTCCGCTTGCTGTGCTTCGGCGAAATCGACCAGTTGCTGCGCCATGTCGCGCGCGCCTTTGGTGGACACGGCCAAGTGGCGGTGGATTTCGGTGACGCCGGCTTCACGCGCGACTTTTTCGGCGTAGTCCAGCACTTCATTGCCTTGTGCCATGGCAGCGGATTCGTAGCTTTCGTGTTGTAAAAATTCAGGTGCGAGTGCCATGTATTCGGAAGGGTTGGCGATATTGACCAAGGTCATGGCGGCTTCCGACAAGGCCGCCAGTTTGGAAGCGTGATCCAGTGCCAGCAAAGAAGTACGGCTGCCATCAACCGCTACCACGAGGTGTTTGTAGAGCATAATGTTCTCCATGTTGATAAAGTGTTGCCGTGCGTCATGCTCGCCGGTGCGAGGTGACGCGATGCAGCGAAACCGAAACGGGTTTCAGTTGCCTTGGCATGCAGTATAATAATTCTGTTGAATTTTCCAAGCCTCATTTGCATATTTCTTGACCTAGCTCATGCTTTTTTCGACATTTTCTTCAGAAAGACGTTTAGGCGGCATCGAACGGCTCTACGGCACGGCGGTTTTGCACCGTTTTCAGGCAGCGCATGTGTGCGTGGTCGGCTTGGGCGGTGTCGGTTCGTGGGCGGTGGAAGCCTTGGCGCGCAGCGGCATCGGCCGTTTGACTTTAATCGACTTGGACAACGTCGCCGAATCCAATGTCAATCGCCAGTTGCACGCGCTCACCGCCAACGTCGGCAAACCCAAAACCCAAGCCATGCGCGAGCGCATCGCGGAAATCCAACCGCAATGCGCCGTGACGGAAATCGAAGATTTTTTAAGCGCGGATAATCTGGCGGAATGTTTCAGGCAGCCTTTTGATTTTGTGATTGATGCGATTGACCAAGTGCGGGTGAAGGCGTTATTGGCGGATTATTGTGTGCGTCATCGGGTGCCGTTTGCGGTTTCGGGCGGTGCGGGCGGACAAAGGCTGCCTGAAAAAATCCGCTACGCCGATTTGCGTGATGTCACCCACGATAAGCTTTTGGCCAATATGCGTTATTTGCTGCGTAAGCAGTATGGTTTTTCGCGCAGCGACAAAATGCGCGTGCCGTGCGTGTTTTCAAGCGAAACCGTGCTGCCGCCGCAAAACGATGCCGCCTGCGATGCCGCGCCGCAAGGTTTGTCGTGTGCAGGTTACGGCGCGGTGATGACCGTGACCGCGATTTTCGGGCTGTATTTGGCGAATGCCGCGTTGGAACACCTTGCACGGAGTGCGGCATGAGCGAAACCGTGGTGGCGACGCTGTTCGGGCAAAATGTGACCGATATTCCGCGTGATTTGTTTATCCCGCCCGATGCGCTGACCGTGATTTTGCAGCATTTTGAAGGACCGTTGGATTTATTGCTGTATTTGATTCGCAAGCAAAATCTGGACATTCTCGATATTCCGATGACGCAAATCACCGCGCAATACCTTGCTTATATTGAACAAATGGAGCGCGGGCAAATGGATTTGGCGGCGGAGTATCTGCTGATGGCGTCGGTGTTGATTGAAATCAAATCGCGGCTGTTGCTGCCGCGTATGCCCGACAGCGAAGACGAAGAGCAAGACCCGCGAGCCGAATTGGCGCGGCGTTTGCTGGAATACGAAAAAATGAAATACGCGGCGATGAAGCTGGACGCAATGCCGCAAGCAGGGCGCGATTTTTTATGGGTGCAACTGCCGCAGGCACGCGTGACTTTAACCCAGCCGCCCGCCGTCAGCATCACCGACTTGCAACAGGCATGGTTGCATATTCTGCATCGCGCGCGCAATTTTCAGCAGCACACGGTGCAACAGGAAGCTTTATCGGTGCGGGCGCAAATGAGCGAAATTTTGCGGCATTTGCAAAGTCACGGCAGCACCCGCTTTGAACGCCTGTTCACGCCGCAACACGGCGCGGCGTTGGCGGTGGTGACGTTTATCGCCGTGTTGGAATTGATGAAAGAAGGTTTGGCGCAAGTGATGCAAGAGGCGGCGTTTGCGCCGATTTATGTGATGCTGCCCCAGCAGGCTGAAACCGTTGCAAAAGCCTCTAATGTGGATGCAGTTCAAAGAGACAGCACCGCAGAAAATGCAGACATAGCGTAAGCTAGGCAAGATTTCGAGGAGCGCATCTCAAAGAAATGCGCCGCAGGAGAGGTTTTTGCAAAGGTTTCAGGCTGCCTGAAAGGTTATTTTATGAGAATCATGGTTTATGTACTACTGGCATTGTTGCTCAACGGCTGCGCCGCGCAATGGAAAAGCGACCGCGATGCCGCGTTGGGCATGAAGCTTAAGATTCAGCGCAATGCCACCGGTGACAAAAACGGCATCCGCCCCGTGACCGAGCAAGATTTGACCGCGGGCGATATGCTGTTTTCGGCGGATGACGGCGGCTTTAACTCCTTGGCGATTCGCTTGTTTACCCATACTTCGGTCAGCCATGCGTCGATTTATCTGGGTGAGGGTGAAGTGGCGGAAGCAGTCGGCAGCGGCGTGCGGATTATTTCCTTGCAAGACGCATTGCAAGAGAACAGCCTTATCGCGGCGTATCGCCGCCCCGATTTGAACGCGCAAGATATTGCCGCGATTCAGGCGTTTGCGCGGGAACAAGCAGGTGAAAAATACAATCTGTTCGGCATCGTCAAGCAAGCGCCGTATTCTGCGGTGCGCAAAGTGTGCGAGCTGCCGGTCATCCCGCGCGGCTTTCGTCATTTATGCCTGAATTCGGCGGCGTTGATCACGATCACGCCGTTTTCGGGTGAAAAGTATTTTTGCTCGCAGTTTGTGGTGGCGGCGTTTAATCATGCGGGCAAACCGCTGACCGCCGTGCCGCCGGAGTGGATCAGTCCGGGGGATTTGCTGCATATGCGCGAGGGCGATATCCCGTCCATGGTGCCGGCGGTGCCCTTGCAATACATCGGGCATTTAAGCTGCTCGGTGTCGTTGTGGAACAAGCACTGCCGCATCGTGCCCGAACAGACCGCGGCGGCGCAGTTGCCGTAAAGTATTTTCAGGCAGCCTGAGACTTTGGCAAAAATCCGTCCTGCGGCGCATTTCTTTGGAATGCGCTCCTCGAAAGCATAGCCTATCTATAAGATATGTCTTCGCTTTCTGTGGTGCTATTCCTTCGAACTGCATCCACATGACAGATTTTTGCAAAGGTATCAGCCTGAAAAGTGGAATAACCAACCCAATGAAAAACAATATGGACATGAGAATCATCGGCATTGACCCGGGCAGCCGCATCACCGGTTTCGGCGTGGTGGACGTGACGGGAAAGAGCGTGCATTATGTGGCGTCAGGCTGCATCAAAACCACGCCGCAATCCGCTTTGCCCGAGCGCATTGCGGTGATTGTGCGCGATTTGGGCGAGGTAATTGCCGCTTATCGCCCGACGGTGGCGGCGGTGGAAGAGGTGTTTGTCAATGTTAATCCTGCTTCCACGCTGATGCTCGGTCAGGCACGCGGCGCGGCGGTGGCGGCGCTGACTTTGCAGCAATTGCCGGTGTTCGAATACACCGCTTTGCAGGTCAAACAAGCCGTGGTCGGGCAGGGCAAGGCGGCGAAAGAGCAGGTGCAGCATATGGTGATGCAGATGTTGCAACTTTCCGCCGCACCGCAGGCAGATGCCGCGGATGCTTTGGCGGTGGCATTGACCCATTATCTGCGCAATCATGCTTTGGCACGCGGATTGGGCGTGAGGAAAGTCAAAGGCGGCCGGTTTGTTTGAGGCTGCCTTGGCAAAAGGGGATAATGAGGATGCAGTTTCGGATGGTGTTTGTGCGCGTTTTTGTTGAGTATGCTCAACGTCGTTCAAGTCCAAAACGTAACAACCGAAAGAAACCTTTATTTCATCCGCCCAATCCCCTTGAAGCAGCCGTTAAAAAAGGCGTTTTTGCGGAGAAAAGGGCTTGCCTGTTTGAGCATTTGCTAAGCAAATGCGAGTTCAAGCCCGCCGCACAAACGGCTTTTTTAACGGGAAGTTTTGGCGCAGCCAAAACCTGCGCCGTGGGGTCGTCTTTCTTTGCTTACTTTCTTTGACGAAGCAAAGAAAGTAAGTTGCCTGTGCGGCAATGAAGCACAAAGCAAACAGCTTCTGTAAGCAATACAGGCTGCCTGAAAGGATTTTACCCATGAAAAAAGGCTTAATCTGGTGCATGGCGACGTTATTGCTGATGCTGGCGGCGTGTTCGCGTGAGAACGGCGGACAGGAGCCGCCTGCGTCCGAACCCGTCAAAGATGCGCCGCCGATAGAAAAAATCATCCGCAGCGAGCAGCAGGCGTTCAGTGTAAGGCTGCCTGAAAGTTATCAATTATTGGCGGAAGAGCCGGGCAATGACATCGTGTGGTCGGCGCACAATGAAAACGCCATGCTGCGCATCCAGCTTTTTAGCGATAACGCGCAGAGCGTGCAGTATCTGGCGGACAATACGCCCGCGCTGTTGCAAGGCGTGAACGAGGAGGCGCAGGTGGAGGCGTTAAGCGCGCCGCCGTCATTGCCCACGCAAGCCGATGTCGCCGCATGGCGTGTGCACCACGCAGCAGGCGATGTGCTGGCACTGACGTTTCGGTGCGATGATCGGCGCGCACGGGCGTTGTTGTTTAACCGTGGCGATTCCGAGCAGATTTTTCTGAACGCCGTCGCTTCAATGCGTTGCGGTACGGCGCAAGAATAATGCTGCCATCTGCAGGCAGCCTGAAAACCCTTGACACAACATCGGAGAAAAACATGGATCAAAGATCATTACAAGCGTTATTTGACGCGCAATACGCCGCATCGCGCAACGAAGTGCATGTGCCGTGGTCGGTGCGGCGCGACCGCTTGCAACGCCTGCTGGACATGGTGAAAACCCACAGTCGGACGATTGCCGAGACCATCAGCCGGGATTTCGGGCAGCGTGCCGTCGCGGAGACTTTGCTGCTGGAAGTGTTTCCGACGCTGGAAGGCGTGCGCCATGCTTTACGTCACGGTGAGTCGTGGATGAAGCCGCGTCGCGTACCCAGCGGCTTGTGGTTTTTCCCCGCGCAAAGCCGCATCGTGCCGCAGGCCAAAGGCGTGGTCGGGATTATTGCGCCGTGGAATTATCCTTTGTACCTAACTGTGGGACCGTTGCTGGCGGCCTTGGTCGCGGGCAATCGTGCTTTGATCAAAATGTCGGAATTCGCCCCTGCGTTTGCCGCGTGGTTGCAACAAACCGTGCCGGATTATTTTGCCGCCGACGAAGTGGCGGTGGTGTGCGGCGAGCGTGAAGTGGCGGAGGCGTTTGCCGCTTTGCCGTTTGACCATTTGCTGTTCACGGGATCGACTGCGGTCGGGCGCAAAGTGATGCAGGCGGCTGCTGCGAACCTGACCCCTGTGACTTTGGAATTGGGCGGCAAATCGCCGTGCGTGGTGTTGGACGATGCCGATTTGGCACAAACCGCCGCACGCATTATGGCAGGCAAATTGCTCAATGCTGGCCAAACCTGCATTGCGCCTGATTATGCTTTATTGCCGCAAGCGCATTTGCCTGAATTTATCGAGCACGCACGCGCATGGGTGCAAAAGCATTATCCGCAATTGCGCAGCGGGGCGGACTTCACCCGCATCATCAACGAACGCCAATATGCACGCTTGCGTGCATGGCTGGATGAGGCGGCAGAGCTGGGCGCAAGCATTATTTCCTTAGGCGACGACGTTGCCGACGCGGCCGGCCGTTTTTTACCGCCGACTCTGGTCACCGGGCTGCCTGCACAGGCGAAGTTACTCAATGAAGAGATTTTCGGGCCGATTTTGCCCGTGGTGACGTATCGCGACGAGGCGGAAGCACTGGCCTTTATCCGTGAGCGCGAACGTCCGTTGGCGTTGTACGGTTTCAGCAGCGATGCCAAGCGACTGGACGATTTGCTGCACAACACCGTCAGCGGCGGCGCGTCACTGAACGAAACCATCTACCATGTGGCGCAGGAAAATTTACCGTTCGGCGGCATCGGCGCATCAGGCATGGGCGCGTACCACGGCAAGGCGGGTTTTGACACCTTCACCCATTATAAGAGCGTGTTTATCCAGTCGAAACTCAACGGCACGGGCTTGCTCGCGCCGCCTTACGGCAAGCTGTTCCAACTGATGATGAAAGTATTGTTGCGTTAAAATTATCCTTTATTTAAACCATGCGTCACGCTAAACATAAAAATCAAGTCCGCATCATCGGCGGCACGCACCGTTCGCGTTTATTGCGTTTTCGCGATGCCGACGGTCTGCGCCCAAGCGCGGACGCGGTGCGCGAAAAACTTTTCAACTGGCTCGGGCAAACCTTGCACGGCAAAAGCGTGCTGGATCTGTTTGCCGGCAGTGCGGTGTTGGGTTGCGAGGCGGCGTCACGCGGCGCGGCGCGCACGGTGTTGGTGGAGGCTAATCCGCGCACTTGTGCCGAAATTGCGGCGAATCTCGAGCTGTTAAGGCTGCCTGAAATTACTCTTCATCGCGGTGATGCGCTGCAGTATTTGAAACAGACGCAGGAAATGTTTGATGTGGTGCTGCTGGATCCGCCGTATGCGTGGCAGGATTGGGAGGCGTTATGGACGGCACTGCTGCCGCGCCTGAATCCGCACGCGGAAGTGTACGCCGAAGCCGCCGCCGAAGTTGTCCTGCCTGCGGCTTTGCAGGAGCGCAAACGCGGCCGCAGCGGCATGAGCTATTTTGTGTTGGCGCGTTATGCCGCCGCTGATGAAAGCGAACGGAAAGATTGATGCTGCCTGAAACCATGACTGTATTTTTACCCGATGAAACCGCCACGGCGGCTTTGGCGACGCGTTGTTCAGGCAGCCTGTACGCTGCTGCGGCGCACGCTACGCAAGCGGTGACGGTGTATCTGCATGGTGATTTGGGCAGCGGCAAAACCACGTTTGTGCGCGGCTTTTTACGGGCGATGGGTTTTACGGGCAATGTCAAAAGCCCGACCTATAATCTCTTGGAGACTTATCATTTACCGGCAGCGCGCGTGTTGCACTTTGATCTGTACCGTTTTCATGAGCCGCAGGAATGGGAAGAGGCCGGTTTTGACGATGAAATGCACGCGCCGGTTTTGGCGTTGATCGAGTGGGCGCAATGTGCGGAAGGCTTTGTGCCGCCTGCCGATATCAGCTTTGCCTTTGCGGTGCAGAACGAAGGCAGAATGTGTACAATAACGCCCCATACGGCGACAGGTCAGGAAATGTTCACAGCATGGCAAAATTCACCAGACGACAAATTCTGAATGCGGCAGGCGGCACTTTGTTGCTGGCGGTGTCACCCGCCATGCGCGCCGCGCAAGCTTTGTCGCAATTCGTCGCGGTACGGGTGTGGCCGGCCGCCGCCTATACCCGCGTCACGCTGGAATCTACCCTGCCGCTGCAATACACCCATTTCACTTTGCAAAACACCGACCGCTTGGTGGTGGACATCAGCGGTGCGGAATTAAACGGCGTTTTGCAGACCTTATCCTCCAAAATTCTGGAACGCGACCCTTACATCGCCCGTGTGCGCGTGGCACAACACAGTGCCAATGTGATTCGCGTGGTGTTTGACCTCAAAGCCTTGATTGATCCGCAGGTGTTCACTTTAAGTCCGGTGGCGGATTTCAAAAACCGACTGGTGATTGACCTTTATCCTGCTGTCACCGGTACCGAACAAGACCCTTTAATGGCGTTGCTGCAAGACTACAGCCGTGGCGAAATCCGCAGTGACGGTTCAACCACGGTGGTGGCGCGCACCACCATTCCGGACAATCGCGTCAGCGTCACGCCGTCTGCGGAGGAAGAGGACATTCTCGGGCAGAAAATCGACAGTATTCTCGCCGCGCAGAAAAAAGACCCGACACCCCCAACGCAGCCGCCCGGCAAACCCGTCACCCCGCCGCCGTCTGTAAAACCGGCAGGCAAACGCCAGATCATTGTGGTGCTGGATCCGGGGCATGGCGGTGAAGACCCCGGTGCGGTCGGCCCGTCGGGATTGTATGAAAAAAACGTGGTATTGGCGATCGGGCGTGAGTGCAAAAAGCAGTTGGAACGTTTAGGTTATAAGGTTTACATGACGCGCAACGAAGACGTGTTTATTCCCTTGCGCGTACGGGTGGCCAAAGCGCGCGCACTCAAGGCGGACGTTTTTGTTTCGATTCACGCCGATGCCTTCACCAGTCCGGCGGCACGCGGTACGGGCGTGTATGCGTTAAGCCGCAAAGGCGCGACCAGCACCGCCGCCCGCTATCTGGCAAAAACCCAGAACGAAGCCGATGCCATCGGCGGCGTGCGCAGCGTAGGCGACCCGATGATCGACAATACATTGTTTGACCTCACCCAAACCGCCACCATCAACGACAGCCTGAAACTGGGCAAACTCGTCCTCGCACAGCTGGGGAAAATCAATAAGCTGCATAAAGGTCATGTCGATCAGGCAGCCTTTGCCGTGCTCAAAGCGCCGGACGTGCCGTCGATTTTGGTCGAGACGGCTTTTCTGTCGAATCCGCAAGAAGAAAAACTGCTCGCCTCGACCTCTTTTCGCGTCAAAGCGGCGCAAGCGATTGCCAACGGTATCCATGCGTATTTCAAACAAGGTGCGGCATTGGCACGGCGGTGATTGAGTAAGTCCTGTCCGCATCAAAACAAAAAAGGCTGCCTGAAAGGTTTCAGGCAGCCTTTTTTACAGACAGGAATTACATCAAATCCAAATGCTGCACGCGTTTATTGCGCTCGTCCGGCGATAAGCCTTCTTCGTACAATTTAATCGCCAAGCGCAGGTTGTTGGCGGAGTCGGCGTTACGCATCGCTTCGTCAAAGTCGATGACGCCTTCTTTGTACAACTCGAATAAGTGCTGGTCAAAGGTTTGCATGCCGTCATCTTCGGAGCGGGTCATGATTTCCTTGATGCCGTCGATGTCGCCTTTGAAAATCAAATCCTGCACCGCAGGGGTGTTGAGCATGATGTCCATCGCCACGGTACGGCCGCTGCCGTCGGCTTTGACCACCAAGCGTTGCGACACGATCGCGACCAAGTTCATCGCCAAGTCCATAAAGATTTGCGGGTGACGGTCTTCGTTGTAGAAGTTGATCACGCGCTCGATCGCTTGGTTGGCGTTGGTCGCGTGCAAGGTACACATACACAAGTGACCGGTCTGCGACAATTGCAAAGCATGGCTCATGCTGTCCTCGTCGCGCACTTCGCCCACGATCACCACGTCCGGCGCTTGCCGCATCGCACTTTTCAGGGCGACGTGCCAGCTTTCGGTGTCGATGCCGATTTCGCGTTGGGTAATGATGCTTTTGTGGTGGCGGTGCACAAACTCGATCGGGTCTTCAATCGTGACAATATGTCCGGCGGCGCGTTTGTTGCGGTAATCGACCATCGCCGCCAGCGATGTCGATTTACCCGAACCGGTCGCGCCCACCACAATAATCAAGCCGCGATGCGCCATCGCCAGTCTTTTCAAGACTTCAGGCAGCTTGAGATCGTCCAAGGTGGCGATTTCGGTGTTGATTTTCCGCATCACCATGCCGACGCGTCCTTGCTCGTGGTAAGCATTGACACGGAAACGCACCTCGTCGGTGGCACGGTGCGCGTAGTTCAGCTCCCACTCGCTTTCAAATTCGCGGATTTGCTTTTCGTTCATGGTGGAGTACACCAAGTCGCGCGTGGTGGCGGGCGCATAAGGCTTGTCGGACAAAGGGGTGATTTTGCCGTTGATTTTGACCGCAGGCGGAAAATCGGGCGCGATAAAAATATCGGAGGCGTTATGTTCGGCAGCATATTCCATCAGCTTGAACATGGTTTCATAAGCTTTGCCCAAGCGCGGGATTTTCAGCGCGGCGGCATCGGCACGCAAATAACGCAAATGCGGTGCTTGAGCGGACGCGCCGCTGACTTCCGCATAGTCGGTGATTTGAGGTTCGTTCATGAGCAAGTCTCCGAATTATATGTTTTGCGGGCTTTGCGCTTTGGCGCGTGCCGCTTCGAGGCTGATTAAACCGCGTTTAACCAGTGCGCTTAAGGCCTGATCCAAAGTCTGCATACCGTACTGCTGACCGGTCTGGATCATCGAACCCATTTGGGCGACTTTGTTTTCACGAATCAGGTTACGAATCGCCGGTGTACTGATCAGGATTTCATAAGCGGCGCAACGACCTTTGCCGTCTTTTTTCTTCAGCAGGGTTTGCGAAATCACCGAGCGCAAACTTTCGGAAAGCATGGTGCGGATCATGTCTTTTTCGCCGCCGGGGAACACGTCCACGATCCGGTCAATGGTTTTGGCCGCGCCCGTGGTGTGCAAGGTGCCGAACACCAAGTGACCGGTTTCGGCTGCGGTCAAAGCCAAGCGAATGGTTTCGACGTCACGCATCTCGCCGACCAGAATCACGTCCGGGTCTTCACGCAAGGCCGAACGCAAAGCATTTTCAAAGCTATGGGTGTGTTCGTGCAGTTCGCGCTGGTTGATCAAGGCTTTTTTGCTTTTGTGCACAAACTCGATCGGGTCTTCCACCGTCAGAATGTGCATCGGCTGGTTTTCGTTGATGTAGTCGATCATCGCCGCCAGCGTGGTGGATTTACCCGAACCGGTGGGGCCCGTCACCAGCACCAAACCGCGCGGGGTGTCGCAAATATCTTTGAACACTTTGGGCGAATCCAGCTGCTCCAAGGTCAAAACTTCGCTCGGAATCGTCCGGAACACCGCTGCCGGGCCGCGATTGGTATTGAAGGCATTGACACGAAAACGCGCCACGTTCGGCAACTCAAACGAAAAGTCGGTTTCCAGATTTTGCTGGTAGATTTTGCGCTGGTTGTCGTTCATGATGTCGGAAATCATGTTGAACACGTCTTCCGTGGTGGTGTCGGGTAAATTGATGCGGCGAATGTCGCCGTGAACGCGGATCATCGGCGGCAAGCCGGTACTGATGTGCAAGTCGGAGGCTTTATTCTGTACGGAAAAAGCCAGTAAGTCGGTAATTTGCATGGTTCAGCCTCGATTTTTGGGAATGAAGAACTTAAAATGGGGAATGAAGAACTTAAAATATTGGCAAATATTACCACAAGCATGAATCGCAAGGGTAAAGAACGGTTTGATCTCAAACCGAATCAGTGACGATTGTATCTTTTTATGCGAGAACCGTTATGAGTTTAAGTCCTGCCGAGCGTTACCGCGCTTTACGCCGCGATATTGACGCCGCTGCGCGTGCCGTCCATAGGCTGCCTGAAGAAATCACCTTGATTGCGGTGAGCAAAACCTTTCCGCCTGAAGCGATTCAAGGTTTTTACGATGCCGGTGTGCGCGATTTCGGCGAAAACTATGTTCAGGAATGGGCGGAAAAACAGCAAAGGCTGCCTGAAGACATTGTGTGGCACATGATTGGTGACGTGCAAAGCAATAAAACCCGCCAAGTGGCGGAGCACGCCGCATGGGTGCACACCGTCAGCCGCGCCAAAATCGCCGAACGGCTTGCCGCACAACGCCCTGCCGACTTGCCGCCCTTAAACGTGTGCATTGAAATCAATATTTCGGGCGAGGCGCAAAAGCACGGCATTGCACCGTCTGACGCTGCCGAACTGGCGCAGCGCATCACCGATCTGCCGCCGTTGAGATTGCGCGGCATCATGTGCGTGCCCAGCGCGGCGGAGGAAAGCATTGTCCGCGCGCAAATGCAGGCGGCGCAAGCCTTATACCGCGATTTACAAGCTCAAGGTTTCGCTTTGGATGCGTTATCCATGGGCATGTCGGGCGATTGGCGGCTGGCGCTGGAATACGGCACTACTCATCTGCGCATCGGCTCGGCATTGTTCGGGCATAGAGATTATGCTATCGCTTTGCCATAAAATAGCTTTTGCTTGGATAAAGCATTTTTGTTAAATTAAATGTCTTTTTTCATCTTTCAGGCAGCCTGAAAATTTTATGAAACCGATTTCTTTTAACTTATGCGATGCACCGTACATTCCCTTGTGCGATCTTTTGAAAACCGTCGGCGTCACCGACAGCGGCGGTCAAGCCAAAATGCTGATTGCCGCCGGCGAAGTGCGGCGTAACGGTGAAGTCGAAACCCGCAAAACCGCCAAAATCCGCAGCGGCGAAATCATCACGCTGGGTGAGGCGACGATTCAGGTTTTGCCGTAAAGTATTCATGATTCAATAAAATTTTATATGACACACACCACATCTTCAGGCAGCCTCGATGCTGCATCTTTACAAGCCCCCGAACCACCGGCCGAATGGGAGTGCTGCAACAGCGATTGCGGCGAGGCGTGTTTGTGGTCGATTTATGCGCGTGACAAAGCGCGCTACGATGCCGCCGTCGCGGCGCAATCGGCATGAGCATCGACCTGCATTGCCATTCCCATGTTTCGGACGGGAAATTTCCGCCGTCCGAAGTGGTGCGGCTGGCGCACGCCAACGGCGCGACCATGCTGTCACTGACCGATCACGACCATATCGGCGGTTTGGCGGAGGCGCATCTTGCCGCACAAGATCATGGCGTAAACCTCATCAACGGCGTGGAAATTTCGGTGACATGGCGTGCGCGCACGGTGCACATCGTCGGCTTGAATTTTGACCGTCATCATGCAGGGCTGCCTGAAAAACTGGCGCAGATTCGCAGTGGCCGCTTAACGCGTTTGCAAAAAATCGCCGAACGGTTGGCGAAAAAAGCCAAAATCGACGGCGTGTACGAAGGCGCATTGGCTTTGGCGGAAAATCCCGACACAGTCAGCCGCACCCATATTGCCCAGTTTTTATGCCAAAACGGTCATGTTGCGGATAAAGACGAAGCTTTCAAAAAATGGTTGGGCGACGGCAAACCTGCCTGCGTCAAACACGAATGGGCGACTTTAGCCGAAGCCGTTGCCATGATTCATACCGCAGGCGGTGTGGCGGTGATCGCGCACCCGGCGCGGTATCGTTTGAGTGCGACCGCGATGCGTGCTTTATTGGAAGAATTCATTGCGCTGGGCGGACAGGCGATCGAAGTTGCGTGTTCGGTGCACTCTTTGAACGAACGTTTGAATTTTGCCTTGCTGGCGAACCGTTACGGTTTATACGCTTCGCGCGGCAGCGATTTTCACGGGCAAGGCGAATACGGCTGCATCATCGGCCGTCCGCCCGAGTTGCCGCTCACTTGCCGCCCCGTGTGGCAATTATTCGAACATCAGGAGCATTAAACCTATGCGCGCCGTGATTCAACGCACCGTTTCCTCTGCCGTCACCGTGATCGGCCCGTCACACAACGAAACCGTTGCTGCGATTGGTCACGGGCTGACCGTGTTACTGGGTGTGGAAGAGGGCGACACGGCAGCAGATGCGCGCTACATCGCCGACAAAATCGCAGGATTGCGGATTTTTGATGACGAAAACGGCAAATTGAATCGGTCGCTCCAAGACATCAAGGGCGAAATCTTGCTGATTTCGCAATTCACCTTACTCGGCGATGCGCGCAACGGCCGCCGTCCGTCCTACAGCCGCGCCGCCCGAGCCGAAACCGCCAACGCCTTATACGAGCAAACCGCGCTTTACCTGCGTGAGCGTGGACTGAATGTCGCCACCGGACAATTTCAAACCCATATGCACATTAGTCTGTGCAACGACGGGCCGGTCACGATATTGCTGGATTCGCGCAAAATATTCTAAAAAACAGTGGTTATTCATAACTAAAGTTTTCAGGCTGCCTGAAAGCTTTTTTGTTTTATGTCAGCCAATTGTCCCATTTCCCCTGTGCATGGATTTTAAGCAAAGCGTGTTGCGGGTGCCGTGCAGCGGCGGTGAAGCAGGTTTTGTATAAACGGTTGTGCCGCAAATAATGCACGCTTACCTTATCCCCCGTGCGCACTTGCCGCCAAGTGTGGTCAAACTCGGACGCGCCGCAACGGTCCAGGGCGAGAATAATGTCTTTGATCGCCAGTCCGGCTTGTTCCGCGTGCGAACCGTTGGCGATGCGGACAATGCTTTTGCCGGCGGGAACAGTCTCTAACTGTGCGCCAAAATCCAGTGTAGGGCAGGGCGCATCAGGGAAGGTCTCGACGATGCCGGATTGCTCGACCGCAGCAAAACGCAGCTCCAGTCCGTAAGCGGCAAGCTCTTGCGCCAAAGGCAAATCGTCCGTGCCATGAATGGCTGCCTGAAAGAAATCGGACAAATCTTCACCTGCGATCTTTTCCGCAGCCGCCTGCCAAGCATCGTCCGCCAAGCCTTGACCGTTGGCACGATAGTCGGCGTACAGCAGACGCATCACATCGTCCAACGATGCCGCGTGTGCGGTGGCGCGGCGAATCCGCAAATCCAGACACAATGCCGCCAGCGCGCCTTTTTGGTAATAACTGACAATCGCATTGCTGCTGTTTTCGTCTTGTTTGTAGTATTTGGTCCAAGCGTTAAAACTTGATTGCGCCAGAGATTGGTGAAAACGTCCGCTGCCTTGATGCACGCGGTCAATGTTTTTGAGCAGCAGTTTGAAGTATTCTTCAGGCGCAATCACACCGCTGCGCACCAAGGCCAAATCATCATAATAAGAAGTGATGCCCTCAACCGCCCATAATTGCTCGGTGTAGGTTTCTTGTTGTAAATCATATGGTTGAAAAACTTGCGGCTTGATCGCCTTAACGTTCCACGCATGAAAATACTCATGGCTGAACAGTCCCAGCAAGGTGATGTAATCGTCACGGTTATCGTCGCGGCGGGTGGAAGGCAGGCAATGGCGCGCCGCCAAAAGCGCGGTGGAAGCGCGATGTTCCAAACCGCCATAAGCATTGTCGGTCACGTGCAGCAAAAAAGTGTACCGTTCAAACGGTGCAGGCTGCCTGAATAAACGGATATGCTCGCTGCAAATACGTTGCACATCGTCACGTAAACGTTCCGCATCCAAATGTTCATGGCTGCCTGAAAGCACGATTTCATGGGCAATGCCTTCGGCTTCAAACGCGATTCTTTTCAGGCAGCCTGCTTCCAGCGGCGCATCAATCAAGGCCGCATAATCAGGCGCGTGATACGTACCGTGTTCGTCTTGCGGCAAAGCGATGGCGCAGTTCCAGCTTTCAGGCAGCCTGAAAAAGAGTTCGCAAGCAGCCTGCTCCTGCCCGACAACCGCCATCAACAAAGATGCCCCGTCAAAAAAAGCCCGCTCCCCGTCCAAAAATGCACCGCGCACGGATAAATCGAAAGCATACACTTCATATTCGATCACCCAATTGCCCGCCAACGCAGGTGTTTCCCAAGTGTTTTTGTTGATTTGGCGCAACACTTGCGGCGAATTGTCGCAGGAAGCACGTACTGCACGCACGTTTTTGCAGAAGTCGCGAATCATGTAACTGCCGGGGGTCCAGTTAGGCAGAAAAACCTGTACGGATCGCTGATTGTTATTGGAAAAATAGAGTGTTATCTGAAATAAGTGAGCATGGGGATTGTGCGCCGCAACAACATAACGAATCATAACAAAAGCTTTCTGTAAAGAGGAATTTTGTAGATATATTCTGGGATTGCTTGATATTGATCAAGATAAGTTCATTAAATTTTCTATACCCTGAGCACACTATGCAGCCCGTGCGTGCATCTTTCAAGAGGTGTGCGCTGGTTTGTCACAGGGAATTGTTTTAGAATAGGCAGGTTCGCCAAGGTCGGCAACGACCGGCAGCGATATTCAACAATAACCGAACAGGTGTCTTGTCACGGGCAAGCCGCAGCAGGATACCAAGTTTTAACCCCCCATAATTTATGGAGAACCTTTATGGAAACGCAAACTTACAACTACAAGGTGGTGCGGCAATTTGCCGTCATGACTGTAGTGTGGGGTATTGTCGGTATGTTGGTCGGCGTCTTGATCGCCGCTCAACTTTTTATGCCGGCACTGAACTTGAGCGACATCGGTCCGTGGTTTCACTTCGGTCGGTTGCGCCCCCTGCACACCAACGCCGTGATCTTTGCATTCGGCGGTTGCGGTCTTTTTGCAACATCGTATTACGTCGTACAGCGTACCTGTAACGTACGCCTTTTCGCCGGTCCGCTGGCAGCTTTCACTTTCTGGGGCTGGCAGCTCGTGATTTTGGGTGCAGCCATCAGCTACCCGATGGGTTGGACGCAAGGTAAAGAATATGCCGAACTGCCGTGGATTGTCGACTTGCTGGTGGTGGTGGTGTGGGTGTCTTACGCCATCGTCTTCTTCGGCACATTGGCAACCCGTAAAGTCAAACACATCTACGTGGCCAACTGGTTCTACGCTGCCTTTATTTTGGCGATCGCCCTGTTGTACATCGTCAATAACGCAGCCGTTCCTGCCGGTTTGACTTGGTCTTATCCGATTTACTCCGGTGTGATTGATGCCATGGTGCAGTGGTGGTACGGTCACAATGCCGTAGGTTTCTTCCTGACAGCCGCTTTCTTGGGCATGATGTACTACTTCGTACCGAAGCAAGCAGGCCGTCCGATCTACTCCTATCGCCTGTCCGTGGTTCACTTCTGGGCATTGATTTTCACTTATATGTGGGCAGGTCCTCACCACTTGCATTACACCGCATTGCCTGACTGGACGCAGTCTTTGGGGATGATTTTCTCCCTGATTCTGCTGGCTCCGAGCTGGGGCGGTATGATCAACGGTATCATGACCTTGTCCGGTGCATGGCATAAACTGCGCACCGACCCGATCTTGAAGTTCCTGATCGTTTCCCTCTCGTTCTACGGCATGTCGACCTTTGAAGGTCCGATGATGTCGGTTAAATCGGTGAATGCACTGTCGCACTACACCGACTGGACGGTAGGTCACGTACACTCCGGCGCATTGGGCTGGGTAGGTTTTGTGACCATGGGTTCCCTCTATTATCTGATTCCCCGCCTCTTCGGCCGTAAAGAAATGTACAGCGTGAAACTCATCGAAGTACACTTCTGGATCGGTACGGTCGGCATCGTGCTTTACATCGCTTCGATGTGGATTGCCGGTGTGATGCAGGGTCTGATGTGGCGCGACTTGAACATCGACGGCACGCTGACTTACTCTTTCATCGAGTCGGTTAAGCAATCGATCCCGTACTTTGTCATTCGCTTTATCGGCGGCGTATTGTACCTTGCGGGTATGATTTTGATGGCTTATAACGTTTTCCGCACCATTGCGGTAGGCAAAGCTGTTGATGCGCCGATTCCTACTGTCTCTCAGGCTCAACACTAAAAGAAAGGCAGGACAGAAAAATGAATTTCCAAAAACTCGCTGAAGAGAAAGTGGCGTTTTTGATCATCTTTATTCTTGTGGTGATCAGCTTCGGTCTGCTTATTGAAGTTATCCCGTTGTTCGGTTCCAAATCGGCAACCGAACCTGCGCCGGGACAAAAACCGTATACTGCGTTACAGCAAGCCGGACGTGATATTTACGTACGCGAAGGCTGCTATACCTGCCACTCGCAAATGATTCGTCCGTTCCGTGCGGAAACCGAGCGTTATGGTCATTACTCCGTGGGCGGAGAGTCGGTTTACGACCACCCGTTCCAGTTTGGTTCCAAACGTGCCGGTCCTGATCTGGCTCGTGTCGGTGGTCGTTATTCCGACACTTGGCATCAGCTGCACTTAGAAGATCCGCGTGCGGTCGTTCCCGAGTCGGTCATGCCTGCTTTCCCGTGGTTGTCCACCAATAAAGTGGATGTTGCCACCACCGTGAAACGCATGAAAGTTCTGAAAATGGTCGGTGTTCCTTATACTCAGGAAGACTTCGATGCTGCCCAAGCAGAGATGACCAATGACGACGGCTCGCCGAAAACCGAACAGGACGCGATGATTGCCTATTTGCAGAGCTTGGGTCATGCGTTGGCTAACACTACTCAAAGGTAAATCATGATTGATCTGGCTCGAATTTTATTCACGGTATTGTGCTTTAGTGCTTTCATCATTTTTGTGCTGATTACCTACCGCAAAGGCGCAAGAAAAGGCTATAAAGATGTGGCACAAGAGATTATCGATGATAACGATACCCCTTGGGAAAGCACAACTGCCGAGCATTCGAGCCCAGATGCGACTCATGGAAACGGAGCGAATAAATGAATACATCAGATTTCACCAGTAATTTCTGGAATATCTACATTGCGGTTATCCTGATCATCAGCTTCATCGGCATGATTTGGTTATTGGTTTCGCAAAACAAAACCAAAAAAACCAAAGACGGTCAGGCAGAAACCATGGGGCACGAGTGGGACGGGATTGAGGAATACAACAATCCGCTGCCCCGCTGGTGGTTTTACCTCTTTGTCATCACGGTGGTGTTCAGTATCGGCTACCTGATACTGTACCCGGGTTTCGGTACGTTCAAAGGTATTTTGGGTTGGACGAGCCAAAACCAGTATGAAGGCGAAATGCAAACGGCAAAAGCCAAATATCAGCCGATTTACGACAAATTCGCGGCGATGCCGGTTGAACAAATCGCGCAAGACCCCGAAGCCAAAGTCATCGGACAAAATCTGTTCAACACTTACTGTATTCAGTGCCACGGTGCTGACGCAAAAGGTGCAAAAGGCTTCCCGAACCTGACCGACCACGATTGGTTGTGGGGTGGTGATCCCGAGTCGATCCAATCGACGATTAAAGACGGTCGTATCGGTGTGATGTTGCCGTACGGTGGTTTGCCGCCTTTCCCCGAAGAGTCGGTGAAAGACGTGACCCATTACTTGCTGTCTTTGAATGAACACCCCGAATACAAAGATCGTTCGAATCCGGCGCGTGCGGCTAAAGGTAAAGCCATTTATGATCAAATCTGCTTCACCTGTCACCAAGCGGACGGTAAAGGCATGATCGGTCTGGCTCCGAACATGACCGATAACATCTGGTTGTGGGGCGGTCGTGACAAAGATATCGAAAATACGATCATCAACGGTCACACCAACGAAATGCCGGCATGGAGCAACTTCTTGGTGACCACCGAGAACGGTAAGGAAGACGACAGCAAGCTGAAAATCTTGACCGCTTATGTTTGGGGTCTGTCCAATACCGGTGCCAATGCTGCTGCAGCACCTGCTCCGGTTGAGGCTGCTCCGGCATCTGATGCCGCTGCATCGGCAGCCGCAGCTGACGAAGGTGATCAAGTGGTTGTCGGTGACGACGGCGTGGTGAAATTCTACTTCGCCGTTGGCAGCAACAATCTTGCCGCCGGTGCAAACGACGCTTTGGCTGCGGTTGTGCAAGGTGTGCAAGAAGGTAAAACCGTTGTCATCTCGGGATTTCATGATGCCACCGGTGACGCTGCACAAAACGCAGAGTTGGCCAAACAGCGTGCGCAAGCGGTACAGGCGGCATTGGAAGCCTTGGGCGTGCCGGCTGACAAAATCGATCTGAAAAAACCCGAATCCACTACCGGTGACGGTTCGAACGCCGAAGCTCGCCGTGTGGAAGTGACTTTGCAATAATTAATGCTCAGTCAAATCAATGCCCGTCATTTGACGGGCATTTTTTATGGGAAGGTATATGAACTGGGTGTGATCATCCTTATGGTGTGGCTTTTTTACTTGATGACGCCGGCAGGTCTTGTGTTAGAGTTGAAAAGCGGTTCAAGAACCCAACATGTTTAACCTGATCAGTTTGGAGCGTTTCGATGCCTTATTTTTTGATGTTTATCGGTTTTTTCTTCGCGGAAATTTTGTCGCTGGTATTGTTTGCCTCATGGGCGGGGGGCGCAGCGACCATTATGATGCTGGCACTGTTTTTTTTCTTGGGCGTGTACATGCTGCGCCATATCGGAGTGTCTGCTTTTCTGCTGTCGATGGATATTTTCCGCAGTCGTGACGGCAGCGTTTCGTGGTACCAGATGCTATGGCCGATGCGTTACGGTATGGCGGCATTGCTTTTTTTGCTGCCCGGTTTTTTCAGCGATATCATCGGCTTGGCATTGTTGCTCCCATTGAAAGGTAAGGCAAAATCCGCTTTCAGGCAGCCTAAAAAGGATGACAACATCATCAGCGGCGAATTCAGTGAAGTCAAAACATCGCAATCTGCCGACACCACGCATCATCTGGAATAGATAAACCTTATCACTTTAAGAAAAATCATCAGATAAATCATTGACTTTACTTGAATCTCGGCTTGACTTTTTTTAAGAGAAAAATTAACATTGTCTGCATTATTGAACAGTGATTTCGAGTAATAGTGTCATGACGGCTTCTTTCAAATACATGGTCATCAGCCTTTTGGGGCTGCCTTTTTTTGCCTGCGCGAATGGTACGGCGGCTGCGAACAATGTCAGCGAACAAGAGTTGGCGGCATACGTGATGCAGCTGAATAATTCGCCTTTACGTGCCACCGGTGCGGATTTGGATTTATGGGGGCAGATTCGCCATCGTTTTGAATTAAAAGACGTCAGTCCTGATCTGGTGCAGCGGTTTGAAGATTTTTATGCGAAAAAACCGGAATATTTCAATCGCATCGTTCGCCGCGGCTCACCTTATCTTTACCATATCGCCAGTGAAGTCGAAAAAAGAAATATGCCCGGCGAGATTGCCTTGTTACCGTTCATCGAAAGCGCATTCGTTACCCGTGCCAAATCGCATGTCGGCGCATCGGGTATTTGGCAGTTTATGCCGAAAACCGGTACGCAATACGGCTTAAAACAAAGCCAATGGTATGACGGACGCAATGACGTGCATGCTGCGACCAATGCCGCGCTGGATTACTTGCAGTACTTGCATGGTATGTTTGGCGATTGGAATCTGGCGCTGGCGGCGTACAACTGTGGTGAAGGCTGTGTACAACGGGCACAGGCGCGCGCCGAGAAAAAAGGCCTGCCGACCACATTCGAATATCTTGATTTGCCGCGGGAAACCCGAGAATATGTGCCGAAATTGCTAGCGGTGCGTAATCTGGTAGAAGATCCGAGTGCTTTTGATCTGGCCTTGAAAAAAATCGACAACCGCCCGTATTTTGAAGCGGTGAAAGTGGATCATCCGATCGATATGGCGGCGATTGCCCGCTTGGCGAAAATTTCCGAAGAAGAGCTGTTGAGCCTGAACCCGGGTTATAAAGTACCGGTATGGGTACCGCAAAGCGGACGCAAGCTGTTATTGCCTAAATCTGCGGTAGCGACTTTTCGCGCCAATTTGCGTCAGGCGGATCCCGATGCCTTGCTGACTTGGCAGCCTCATCGTGTGGGTGAGGAGCGGCAATTAACGGAAATCGCCAAGCAATACGGTATGGATCTGGCGGTGCTGAAAAAAGGTAATAATCTGCGTGGCGATCATGTGCCGACAGGCAGTATTTTATTGGTGGCGCGCGTCAGAACGATAGCGACGCCGGCACCGGACAGTGTGATCACCACCAACCGCGCCGCATCGAATTATATGGTGAAAACGACGTATAACGATACAGACTCGGTGGCAGACGGTTGGTATGAAGAGCCGCGCATCATTAACGATACGGTTGCTCCGCGAGCGAAAAACAATACTGTGCGCTATGCACGGGTAACGGTGAAAAAAGGCGTGACCTTATCGCAGATTGCACAGCAGGTAGGCATGACGGTCAAAGAGCTTAAAGCACTGAATAATTTGCGTTCGGATAAACTTCGCGTCGGACAGGTGCTGAAAGTCAAAACACAATCTGCGACCACCAAGCGCACTACTACACGTAAAGTTAACAGTAAACAAAAAACGGTTACCAACAAACGTGTACAGAAAAAAGCAAGCGACAAAAAAGCCGCACAAAAATCGGTAAAGCTCAATCGTAAGAAAAAATCTGCATAAGCCAAGCATCAAAGTGTCACCGCACTTAAACCGCCGATGCCGCGCCATTCATTGCGCGGCATCGGCGGTTTTGCTGTTTTTGTTGTTTCTTACCGGAGATGGATCAATGTACAGTTATGCTCAAGCAGTATGGCTTGAATGGATCGCACACCTATCGCTATTTACTTTTCAGGCTGCCTGAAAGCAAAAAAATACTGCCGTGCATAGGCACGGCAGTAGAGATGATGTTTTTCGATTACAGCACGGAAAAATCGTGGCTGCTTTCAAAGTCGGACAAAGCGCGACGAGCCAATGCCAAGTTGGACTGGGCACGGCGCATGGCCAGATGAATCACGAGTTTGGGATTGGCATGCAAGGGGCGAATCAGCTGGTAGGTGTCGCCTAAGGAGACCAAAGTGTCTTCGATTTTATCGTTCAACTGCAACAGATCAATGGCTTTAGTCATTGAGCGATAAACTTCGGTTGCGGCAACGGCGTTCATCTCGGGGTCGGTTGCGGTTGAGCCTTCGGATGCCATGCTCATGCCGACTTCGGTGTCGACTAGGGTAACGGCGATAAAGCCGTCTAATTTGGCAAGTTCTGATAAGGCGAAATTGGACATGGTGTGTACCTCGCGTTGGGATGGTTGGTCGATTGAACCCTCGTTCAGGGTGCTTTCTGAGCGAGAATAAATGATCCATTATTATATTATTATTTTTTGGCGATTGTCAATTTTAATACCCATTGAACCAAGTAGTTTTTTTTGATTGATTGAGCACAGATGATGGTTATCAGCAGTATGGAAAAGAGAAAGTTATCCATACATCATCAGGCTAGGACTGGTTTTCTCTTACCGACAATAATCAGGTAGGATGAATGTTTTATTTTTCTCAGTATTTTCCTCGGAAAATGTGTTGTATTGCTGCATCAGGCATCAAAAAACCGCCCTGTTTGATCAGGGCGGTTCGAGATGATGGAGGCAAGCTTGATTACGCGTTATCTTGTTCGCCGCTTTCTTCCTGTGCTTGCGGTCTGTCCAGCAAGGCTTTAATCGACAGGCGGACGCGACCACGGTCGTCGATTTCCAAAGCTTTGACCGTGACGGCTTGGCCGACTTGCAGGTAATCGCTGACGTTTTTCACGCGCTCGTGGGCGATTTGGCTGATATGCACCAAACCGTCTTTACCCGGCAAAATCGAGACAATCGCACCGACGTTATTGTCGAGGATTTTCAGTACCGTGCCTTCGTACACTTTGCCCGCTTCGACTTCAACCGTGATTTCTTCGATGCGGCGTTTGGCTTCGTCGGCGGCTTCCTGTGTGGTGGCGGCGATCACGATGATACCGGTGTCGTCGATGTTGATTTCCGTGCCGGTTTCTTTGGTCAGGGCGCGGATGGTTTCGCCGCCTTTACCGATCACGTCGCGGATTTTCTCGGGGTTGATTTTCAAGGTAAACAGACGCGGTGCAAATTCGGACAAGGTCTGCGGGCCTTCGACTGCTTCTTTCATCAAGCCCAAGATGTGCATACGGCCTTCTTTGGCCTGCTCCAGCGCGATGTGCATGATGTCTTTGGTGATGCCTTGGATTTTGATGTCCATTTGCAGGGCGGTCACGCCGTTTGCGGTGCCGGCGACTTTGAAATCCATATCGCCCAAATGGTCTTCGTCACCGAGAATATCGGTCAGGACGGCGAATTTATTGCCTTCCAAAATCAAACCCATGGCGATGCCGGCAACGTGAGCTTTCAGCGGAACGCCTGCCGACAAAAGGGCGAGACAGCCGCCGCACACGGAAGCCATGGATGACGAACCGTTCGATTCGGTGATTTCGGACACCACGCGCATGGCGTAGTTGAATTCTTCTTGCGGCGGCAAGACCGCCAGCAAAGCGCGTTTCGCCAGGCGGCCGTGGCCGATTTCGCGGCGTTTGGGCACGCCGACGCGACCGACTTCGCCGGTAGAGTAGGGTGGGAAATTGTAATGCAACATAAAGCGGTCGGTATACTCGCCGCTCAGAGCGTCGATGATTTGCTCGTCGCGTTGCGTGCCTAAGGTGGCGACTGCCAAAGCTTGGGTTTCACCACGGGTGAACAATGCCGAACCGTGGGTGCGCGGTAAAACGCCGGTTTGAATGTTGATCGGGCGCACGGTGCGGGTATCGCGGCCGTCGATGCGTGCTTCGCCGTTGAGGATCTGCGAGCGCACCACTTCGGCTTCCAGATCATGGAAAATGCCGCGAATTTCGTTGGCCGCCAAAGTGTCGGTGTTTTCATTGATCAAAGCGGCGGAGACTTTTGCCCAAGCTTCGCTTAATTTTTCGCTGCGGGATTGTTTTTGGCGGATTTTGAAGGCTGCCTGAATGTCTTCTCCGGCGATGTCTTTGATCTGTTGGATTAAAGCATCGTTTTTCACCGGTGCTTGCCATTCCCACACCGCAGGATTGACCGCGTCGGCCAATTCGTTGATCGCTTGAATCACAGTTTGCATTTGCTCGTGACCGAACACCACCGAGCCGAGCATCACGGCTTCGGACAATTCTTGCGCTTCGGATTCCACCATCAGCACCGCTTTTTGCGTGCCGGCGACGACCAAGTTCAACTGCGAGCTTTCCAGTTGGGTTTTGCTCGGGTTCAAAACATATTCGCCGTTCAGGTAGCCTACGCGCGCTGCGCCAATCGGACCGGCAAAAGGTACGCCGGCCAAGACCAAAGCGGCGGACGCGCCGATCATGGCGGGGATGTCGGAGTCGATTTCGGGGTCGAGCGATACCACCATCGCGATGATTTGAATGTCGTGGTAGAAGCCTTCCGGAAACAGCGGGCGGATCGGGCGGTCAATCAAACGGCTGGTCAAAACTTCTTTTTCGCTCGGTTTGCCTTCGCGCTTGAAAAAGCCGCCGGGGATTTTGCCTGCGGCGTAAGTGCGCTCGAAATAATCCACGGTCAAGGGAAAGAAATCTTGCCCTGCTTTAATGTCTTTGGCAGCGACCACGCTCACCAACACCACGGTGTCGCCCATGGATACTTTAACGGCGGCGGATGCTTGACGGGCGATTTCGCCGGTTTCCAAGCTGACGGTGTGCTGACCGTATTGGAATGTTTTAACGTGTTTATTAAACATAAAAGTCCTTTTTTGAATAAAACCGTCAGCCGCTAAAACCCTAATTTTCAACACTCTGATACGGTATGCGGAAAATTAGTGTTTCAGGCAGCCTTACGGCGGGTTGGGAAAATTTTTTACCGCTTGATGACAAACGGCGAAAAGACGAATTTTAACACGGATTATGCAAGGAGACCTCTGAACTTCGTTTCAGAGGCTCCCAAAGTATTGAAGATAATCGCCGTCAGATCCGTTCAAACACCAAATCCCACACGCCGTGACCGAGTTTTTTGCCACGGGTTTCAAATTTGGTTTCGGGGCGATAGGCGGGTTTGGGCGCGTAATCGGCGGCGGTGTTGCGTAAACCTGCGGTCGCGGACAATACTTCCAGCATTTGCTCGGCATAGTCTTGCCAATCAGTCGCGGCGTGAACATAACCGCCGATGGCGATTTTCGGCAGCAGCTTGTTGATGAAGTCAGGCTGAATCAGGCGGCGTTTATGGTGACGTTTTTTGTGCCACGGATCGGGAAAGAAAATATGCACGCCGTGCAAACTGCCGTCGCCCAGCATATGCGTGACCACTTCGACCGCATCGTGGCGCATCACGCGGATGTTATCGATACCGCGCTCGTTAATCAATTTCAGCAAATTCCCCACGCCCGGGCTGTGGACATCAATCGCCACAAAATCGTATTCAGGCAGCTGGTGTGCAATCTCGGCGGTGGCCGTGCCCATGCCGAAACCGATTTCCAGAATTTTCGGCTTATCCCGCCCGAAAAGCGCGTTCAAATCAGTGTGCTCGGCGCGATATGCCATGCCCCAGCGCGGCATTAAAGTGTTGATGGCGTTCAATTGCGACGCGGATAAATGTCCTTGGCGCAGCACAAAGCTGCGAATGCCGCGCAGATGACTGACGGTATGATCGGGTGGAGAAGGGTTGTTCATTATGGAAGATTTTGAATAAATGATATTTGTGTAAGATTGTATTTTAGGCTGCCTGAAAGGATTTTAAATGTTTCAGGCAGCCTGTATTGCTTTGCAGAAGCTGTTCACTTTGTGCTTCATTGCCGCACCGTGTTTATCGGCTTTCCCACATTTTGGGTGAAAGTTTAACCAGAATAAAAATCGCTGCCAGATTACCCAGCGCGGTCAGAAGATACAGTAAAGACACATTGTGCGCCAACCACATTAAAATCGCAGAAATCAACGCCGCAGCGACCATAAAAACACCGTTGACGATGTTGTTGGCGGCGATCGCGTGGGCGCGGAAGGTTTCGCTGCTGGCGGTTTGCAGCCAAGTGTACAGCGGCACCGAGAAAAAGCCGCCGCATAGCCCAAGCGCGGCAATGCACACGATCACGGTGTAAGCGCGCGGTTGCTGTAAAAACTGCCCCAAACCGACAAGCTCGCCCTGATGCCGTCCAAAGGTGGCAAACGCCAGCACCGTGCCGAAAATCGCCATGCCCGCCGCGCCGAACAGCACCAAACGCAAATTCAAATGCCCGTGACACAGCTTGGCGCACCACACCGAACCGGCGCCGATGCCTACTGAAAATAAGGTCAGCATCAGATTGAACACGTTTTGATTACCGCCCAAGTGGATTTCGGTGAAGGTGGGCAATTGCGTGGTGTACACCGCGCCGAGAAACCAAAACCATGAAATGCCGATGATGGCGGTCGCCAGTTCAACGTGTTTGAAAGTTTCGCGCAGCAGATTTTTGGAGCTTTTGACAATATTGGCATGAATCGGCGCGTGCGGATTTTTCGCACCGACACGCGGCATGAACCATGATGAAACCAAACCTGATCCTGCGACGATCAACAAAGCAATGCTGATCACCCACGGATTGATGCCGGCCAAAGCCGAGCCGGTGAACTGACCGAGCAAAATCGCAATAAACGTACCGCTTTCAATCAAACCATTGCCCAAAATCAACTCATCGCGCTGCAAATAATCGGGCAAAATCGCGTACTTCAACGGGCCGAACAAAGTCGAATGCGTGCCCATCAAAAACAGGCACAACATCAACAACCACACTGAGTTACGGACAAAACCGACCACCGCCAGCAGCATAATCGCCACTTCGATGACTTTGACCGCGCGCGCAATCAGTGCCTTGTCAAAGCGCGTACTGATTTCGCCCGAAAAGGCGGAGAATAAAAAATACGGCAAAATAAACAATAACATGCCGAAATTCAACCACTGCGCCGGCGGCAAAGAAGACTGACCGCTCAAACCGTGATAAGTGATCAGCACAAACACTGTGGTTTTGAAGAAATTATCGTTGAACGCACCCAGAAACTGCGTGCCAAACAGCGGTGCAAAACGGCGGCTGCGGGCAAAAGAGAAATCGGAACTCATGATGTCGGCGGATTGTCGTCATTGTTTTCAGGCAGCGTATCGGTGCTGTCGTCGTCCATGATGACGCGATAGCCCGGGCCGTCCAAGTCATCGAATTGTCCGCTTTTGGACGACCACCAAAACGCCGCACCGATGACGAATACCAGCAAAATACTCAAGGGAATTAAAATATACACGCTTTCCATTACCACACTCCGACCAATTCGTTCAGGCTGTAAGTATAACCGCAATACTGCAAATATTCGCCCTGAATCTGCGCGGTCTCTTCGCCGTGGTCGTCATAAATGTTCAGCAAAGCGTCTTCAAGCCGCCACACGAAATAAGCCTGCGCAGACCGCGCCAAAGCACGCACTTCGGGGCGGTGCGAGACTTCAGGATCGGCTACCTGAACTTTAATCATCAAGCCGCCGCTCTCCTGCTGCGCGTCGTCACGCGTGATAAGCAGAAAACCGATGTGCGCGCCGTCCAAAGTGGCAATGCTAAACGTAGTGACCATATTACCGTCCGATTGAATAAATACACTTATCATATTGCTTTTGACGAAGTTTGTCATTAACAAATAACACCTTGATAAAAGACTGAGCATTGCTTGAAAGCATGTGCTGCACAGAGGTATGATGAGACTTGTGCCGATATATCTTTCAGGCAGCCTCATATACTGTTCCTACTAAAAACGTCTTTAGACCCACAAGAATACCCTTATGAAAATCAGCTTTTTTACCTTTGTCAAAAACGCCCGTATGCTGGGCTATCCTTTTTTGGAATCGATTGCGTCGGCACTGCCTTTGGCGGACGAATTTGTGATCAATGTCGGACCGTGCGAAGACGATACGCTTGAGCTCTTGCAAGAATGGGCGGGACGCGAGCCGAAACTGAGGATTATCCGCTCGACATGGTGCAATCAGATGCAGCAGAAAGGTTATGTTTACGGTCAGCAAAAAATGATTGCCCAGTTTAACTGCACGGGTGATTGGGCGTTTTATCTGGAAGCGGACGAAGTGCTGCATGAGGATGATTTGCCGCGCCTGCGCGCGCTGATGGAACAATACGCGGATGATCCGCAAGTGGAGGCGATTGCCTTTGATTATCTGCATTTTTATGGTAATCCGCACACTTATCTGGATTCGCCCGCGTGGTACAAAAAAGAAGTGCGCATCATCAAAACCTCGGTGCGCTCTTACGCGCCCGACGGCTTGTTTTGGGTGGTGCTGGACAAAAGCAATAAAGACGGACGTTATCCGTATGCGGTGGAAAGCGGCGCGACCATCTATCACTATGGCTGGGTACGCAGCAATGAAGAGATGAACCGCAAAGGTGAGCAGGTCGGGCAATACTGGTCAAAAGCACCGCAAACGGTGGATTACCGCGAAATTGACCCGACGATTTTGCGTCTTTTTTCAGGTAACCATCCCGCGGTAATGAACGAGTGGTTCAAACGCGTACCCGAGGCTGTCGAGCGGCAACTTTTCGCCGCCAATCCGGCGCATGTATTGACGCGGCGTGAGAAAAAACACCGCCTTTTGATGAAGCTCGAACAACTGTTCGGTTTTTCCTACACCAAAAAACATTACCGCAAAGTCGGTTGAAACCCTATTGATGCAGGCTGCCCACACAATATTACGGAGACAATATTGGCTATTGTCTCCGTGGATAAATCACTATTTGTAGGGCTGGCCTGTGTTACGTCGTGCTCAGATGAAAGCCTGTTTGTTGGCTATACTGAGTGAGTTTCCACTGTGCGTAGTACGGGTGCTTTTTCAAAGTACTGTCAACGCTGCCGTTCAGATGGTTGCCGTACACCGTGAGCTCTTTGAGTTTGCTTAAATTGACAAATGATGGCGGGATATTGGTGCTGACTCTGCGGATAAGCAGCTCTTCCATGATGGCGATGCTTTCGCGCACGGGGGGGTGGATTTCATATCTTTTCGCATCGTTTAGGTAATAGTCGCGCACTTCTTGCTCGCGAATTCTGATTCCGCTGACCTTACCCGCAGTGATGATTCTATCGGTGAAGCGTTCAAAAGGTCTTCCCGGGCGCGGGCGGTAAAGGCGGATTTGATTACCCAGATTATTGCAATGTAAAAACAAACCTTCCAGCTGAGTCAGGCTGCTCAAGGCGGGCGGGATATAACCTTCAAAGCGGTTATGGTCTAACTGTAAGCGGGTCAAGCGAATGAGTTTGCTCAGCGACGAAGGAATGCTGCCTTCGAATTGATTAAACTGCAAACGTAAATCGGTCAATGCGGTGAGGCGGCTTAAATTTTCAGGCAGCTTACCGCGTAAGAAATTATTGTTCAGGTAAAGTTTTTGCAGGCAGCTTAACTGACCGATTTCGGCAGCGAGTCTGCCGCTTTCTTCGTCCAGCTTTCGCGGAGCGAGGTTATTGCGGCTTAAATCCAGCGTGATGACACGTTCTAGATAGATCAGCCTGCGACCGATGATGCACGCCAGCACGGGCTTGGTGGTCACGCCGTACCATGAAGATAACGGTGCGGCGGGGTTGCACCAATTGCGGTTATTGTGCCAAGCGTAACCATTAGCAACGCGGAAAACGGCTTCCAAAGCATTGCGCTCGGCGCGGCAGGCTAAAATAATCGGACGCCACGGCAGAAAAAGCCGGGGAAAGCGATTCATCAGCCGATACAGTTCCACATCGGGATCACGGTATATCTTTCTGATTTCGATATCATTCAGATTTGGCAGATCGATAACCGGCGGACAGATGTTATGTTGCTGCCACGTACCGATGAGCTCTAAATCACGCTGTGGTAGATATTTGTCTTTCAGTGCGTCAAGGTTTTTATCAAGTTTCAGTTCGTTGACAAGAAATGTCGTTGCCATGATGTTGCTCCTTTTTCAAAAGTTATGTTTCAAAAAATACACCAACATGCTGCAAAACACCCGTATCATCATGATGTAGCGTATGCCACGGGTAGTGTTGAGGAAGCTCTGAAACAGTGTTCAGCGAAGCCAGAGCTTCTCTAGAATTGCCGAAATTTGCCTCGCTTATGTCCGATGGTATTGCTTCAATAATGCTCGCCGCCAATCTGCTTGGGTTTTTGAATATCACCAAGAGCGGTCTGAAATGTTTTATAGGTAAAAATATCTTTACTCTAGGCGGTGGCAAAATTATCCGTTATCGTCGGCGCAGACAGTGTTGATACAGACTGCAGCCAGCACTTTGTGGGGAGTGTTTTAATCGTGATGGCGTGGGTTTACGCGATCATGATTCCGACGTGCTATCAAGTTGTTCGCTTACTTTAACGTCGCACGCTTCGTCAAAATCTTAATAAAATAAGTTATGTTGATAGTTTGCCCAATAAATAAGCTCTGTCAATAATTAATTCAACTTTGTTTGATTTGGGTCAAACAAATTGATTTAAAAAACTTTTTCTTATAAATAAAATTGAAAAATGATCACAAAATAACCGTTTTAGGGTGATCAACTTCAAAAATATGTTTAAATTTGGATGAGAGGCGTTTTGTGCGGTGAAAACCATTGTCCACGGTTTTGGCTTTCAGGCAGCCTGTACCAATTTCCGCCGTACACCGTTTTCAAGATAAAAAAATAAGAAGCCTGGGTGTGGTGGATGATGCCTGAAAATATTGTGCGGTTTGCCAATTGCGATAAGTCGTAAAAAACGCGACAATCACGGCTTGTTTTGACATTACTTAACTCATTTCCATGACTTCACCTTTACATCCCGAAACGCTGGCGATTCGCGGTGCGCGTGCCGGCAGCGGTTACGGCGAACATTCCCAAGCATTGTTTCTCACCAGCAGTTTTACTTACGACACGGCGGAAGAGGCGCGTGCTTTGTTTTTGGGCGAGACCGAAGGTTTTACCTATACCCGCACCGCAAACCCGACCGTGAGCGCGTTTGCCGCGCGCATGGCGCAGTTGGAAAAAGCCGAAAGCGGCGTGGCCACCGCCAGCGGCATGGCGGCGATTCAGGCGACTTTAATGGCGTTGCTCCAAGCGGGCGACCATGTGGTGACGAGCAAAAGCTTGTTTGGCACGACGATTGGACTGCTCAATACTTTGCCTGCTTACGGTATTGAGGTGACGTTTGTGGCGCAGACCGATGTGTCCGCGTGGCAAGCGGCGATGCGTCCGAACACCAAAATGCTGCTGCTGGAAACGCCGTCCAATCCGCTGGGCGAAATCGCGGACATCGTGGCCTTGGCGCAAATGGCGCACGCGGCGGGCGCGTTGCTGGCGGTGGATAATTGCTTCTGTTCGCCCGCTTTGCAGCAGCCGATTGCACTGGGGGCGGATTTGTCGATTCAGTCCGCGACCAAGGCGATTGACGGGCAAGGGCGGGTGATGGGCGGGGCGGTGTGCGGTTCGGCGGCGTTGATCGAGATTATCTTTAAGCACGTGCGTACCGCCGGACAGATCATGTCGCCGTTTAATGCGTGGGTGCTGCTCTCGGGCTTGGAAACATTGTATGTGCGCATGGAAAAGCAATGCGCCAATGCCTTAATTTTGGCGCAATGGCTGCAAACTTGCCCGCAAGTGGAAGCGGTGTATTATCCCGGGCTGCCTGAACACCCGCAGGCGGAACTGGTGCGCCAACAGCAAAGCGCAGGCGGGATTGTGGTGACGTTTGCGGTTAAAGGCGGTCAGGCGGAGGCTTGGCAAGTGGTGGATGCGTTGAATATTTTTTCACGCACGGGCAATCTGGGCGATGTGAAATCCACGGTGACGCACCCGTTCACCACCACCCATGCGCGGGTGGAGCCTGCCGAAAAAATCGCAACCGGCATTACGCCCAATCTGCTGCGACTGTCGATCGGGCTGGAGCATATTGACGACTTACGGGCGGATTTGCAGCAAGCGTTGGATCAACTTTAACTTAGTCATTTAATAAGGGAAAATTTATTATGGCATACGGTTTACACCCCTTTATCACCCCTGATGCCGACGGCGCGATCGGCGAATTCGGCGGCAAAATCGATCACCCTGCATTGAAAACCGCCTTGCAGGAAATCGAAGACGGTTTTCACGCGATGATTCAAGACCCGTCATTCATCGACGAATTCAAACTCTTGCGCGAGACTTATGTCGGTCGTCCGTCGCCGATTTACCATGCGCGGCATTTGTCCGCCGGCGGCGCGCAGATTTATCTTAAACGCGAAGACTTGAACCACACCGGTTCGCACAAAATCAACCATTGCATCGGCGAAGTATTGCTGGCGAAAAAACTGGGCAAGAAAAAAGTGATTGCCGAAACCGGCGCGGGGCAGCACGGCGTAGCCTTGGCGACCGCCGCCGCTTTGCTCGGTTTGGAATGCGAAATCCATATGGGTGAAGTCGATATTGCGAAAGAACACCCTAATGTGTCGCGCATGAAAATCCTCGGCGCAAAAGTAGTGCCGGTGTCCTTCGGCGCGAAAACCTTGAAAGAGGCGGTGGACAGCGCGTTTGAGGCGTATTTGGGCGATGTTCAGAACAGTATGTTCGCCATCGGCTCGGTGGTCGGGCCTGCGCCTTATCCCGAAATGGTGGCGTATTTTCAATCCGTGGTCGGACATGAAGCGCGCGCACAGTTTCAGGCAGCCTATGGTTGTTTGCCCGACGAAGTGGTCGCCTGCGTGGGCGGCGGCTCGAATGCGATGGGCATGTTCAATGCCTTTTTGGACGATCAAGATGTGCGCTTGGTGGCGGTCGAACCGGCAGGCGAAGGTCTGGACAAACCCGGCCGCCATGCCGCGTCCATGACTTTGGGCAAAAAAGGAAGCCTGCACGGATATCGCTGTTATTACTTGCAGGATGAAAACGGCGAACCGGCAGAAGTGTATTCGATTGCTTCGGGGCTGGACTATCCCGGCGTCGGCCCGCAGCATTGCCATTTGCACGACAGCGGACGCGCCCACTATGAAAGCGCGGACGACGTGCAAACCTTGGACGCGTTCATGCGCCTGTCGCGTGAAGAAGGGATTATCCCTGCCTTGGAAAGCGCGCACGCCGTCGCCTATGCCTTGCGCCGCGCCGCCACCCAACCGAAAGAGCATCGGATTTTGGTGAATCTGTCGGGGCGCGGTGATAAGGACATTGATTTTGTGATTGCCAAGCTTGGCTTGTGATTTTTTGCTTGACAGGGGACGAAAGGTCGGTATAATCCTGCCTTCTCTTTGGCGAATTAGCTCAGTCGGTTAGAGCAGAGGAATCATAATCCTTGTGTCCGGGGTTCGAATCCCTGATTCGCCACCAAATATGAAAAGGCTGCCTGAAAATGTTTTCAGGCAGCTTTTTTGTCCTTACGCCATTTATCCTAAGTGGTGTTTGTATCAATCAGGTTGCAATCTTTGCACAAATCTACTCATCGCAAACTTCGAAAGGCTGAGACCTTTGCAAAAATCCGTCCTGCGGCGCATTTCTGTGGAATGCGCTCCTCGAAATCTTGCCTATCTATAAGATATGTCTGCGCTTTCTGCGGTGCTATTCCTGCGAACTGCATCCACATGATAGACTTTTGCAAAGGTCTCAGGCTGCCTGAAATGAAGTTCAGCACAGCTAAAGGTTGATGTATGTTTCAGGCAGTCCGTATTACTTTACAGAAGCTGTCCACCTCGCGCTTCATCGCCGCGCGGCGACCTACTTTCTTTGCTTCGCCAAAGAAAGTAGGTAAAGAAAGGCGACCCCACGGCGCAGGTTTGGCTGCGCCAAACTTCCCGTTAAACAAGGCGTTTTTGCGGCGGGCTTGAACTCGTGTCGGCTTACGCCGCCACTCAAACAAGCAAGCCCTTTTCTCCGCAAAAACGCCTTGTTTAACGGCTGCTTCAAGGGGATTTGGGCGGGTGAAATAAAGGTTTCCGCCGGTTTGACGTTTTGAGTTTGAGATGCGGATAAGACTAAAAACAAAAGTCGCGTCAAATCCACGCGCCAGAGTTTTTAGCTTAGCTGAACTTCGTTTCAGAGGCTTCTTAACTTAAAAAATCCCCCAAAGCACTGCGCCGATCATGCCGCGTGCGTGCGGCACGGGTAAAGCTTTCCGCGCTGCCGATGTACACAAAACGCTGTTTGGCACGGGTGATGGCGGTGTAGAGCAGGGTGCGGTCAAACAGCTCCGGCGGCGCGTCGGCAGGGGCGAGCAGGCGTACTTCGCGGTACTCCGAGCCTTGGCTTTTGTGCACGGTCAGAGCAAATGCGTCTTCATGCGCGCCCAGCCGTCCGATGTCGATGCGGCGAAATTGGTTACCGTCGGGAAAATACACCGCCGCGCGCGCATCGTCTGCCGTGCGCAGGACAATGCCGATGTCGCCGTTGTAAATCTCCAGCGCGGGATGGTTGCGCGTGATCAATAAGGCGCGTCCGTCAAAATATTCCTCGCCATGACCGTGTTGCCGTAAAAATTTCAGGTAGCCGCGATTGAACGCTTCGGTGTCGCGCCGCAGCACGCACAGCATCATGCCGTCATAAAAATGGGTAAAGGCTGCCTGTAAATCGCCGGCGCGTATCGCTTGCCAGTAGTCGTGTTGCAGCGCGTACCAGTCTTGAAACAGCTTGGGGTTGCGCGTGCTCAGTTGCAGCTGTTGCGGAAAACGGTCAAAGCAAGCGACTGCGTCGGCTTGATTGTCCGCCACCGCACGCGCCAATTGTCCGATGCCGCTGTCGGCGGCAAAGCGGCGGCTGACGGTCAGGCGCGCGACGGCGGAGGATAAAGGCGGCGGCGCGTCGCTTTGCGCGATGTCGATGGCAGGCAGCCATGTTTGCAGTTGTGCGGCTGCTTGCGCGGTCAGCACGGTCGGGCGTGCCAAGGCGGACAAGACCGCACCTGCGCCGACACTGGGCAATTGGTTTTCATCGCCCAATAAAATCAAACGGCTGCCCTTGCCCACCGCAGTGAGCAGCTTGTGCATCAAGGATAAATCAATCATCGACGCTTCGTCGGCGATGATGATGTCATACGGCAGTACATTGTCCGCGTCATAACGTGCGCGCAACAGCGGCGGCGCAATGCCCAGCAGACGGTGCAAGGTTTGCCCGTTTAGCGCGCTCAAATGGGCGTGAATGTTTTCAGGCAGCCTGAACGTGTCCAAAGTGCGCCGTAAAGACTGCTGCAAATGTGCGGCGGCTTTGCCGGTGGGCGCGGTCAGGGCGATGCGCGGCAGCTCGGTTGGCGCGTGGCACAGCAGCGCGAGGATTTTTGCCACAGTGGTGGTTTTGCCCGTGCCCGGCCCGCCGCTGATCAGCAGAAAATGATGCAGCAAGGCCAAGGCCGCCGCTTGTGCCTGCTCGTGCGAGGCGGCATCGGGGAAATATTCGGCAAAAAGCGGCGCAAAATTCCCCGCAGGCGGTGCTCCGGCAGCGGCCAAGCGCGATAAATGACGCGCGCAATCACGCTCCATGTCCCACACTTTGCCCAAGAATAAACGTTGGCGCGACAACACCAACGGCGCAGCGGCGTTTTCGGCAATCAAGGGCGCGGCGGCACGGGCGGCACGGGTTTGGGCATCGTTCAAACGCACAAAGGCGTGACCCTCCTCCCATGCCGCCAACACTTTGGCCAAGAGCGGCGTGGCGTGCTGCGCCGCGTCAGGTGCAAGACGGGCGAAAAAGCGTTCGAACGGGGCAAGGGCAATCATGGTGTGTTTGTTTTTTAAGGTAATATAGTGAAATAAAATAAGAAAGATACAAGGCGGCGAGGCGCAGCCAACGCCGTAGACTTCTTATTTCACGATAACTGCGTCATGCGCCGCGCCGCCTCGTCGCATTCAGCCAGCGACGCCACCAGCGCGATGCGCACATAACCTTGCCCCGCATTGCCGTGCGCACTATCGCGTGCCAGCAGGCTGCCGGGCAAAACCTGAATCGCGGCGTGCTGCCATAATTGCCGCGCAAAAGCGATGTCGTCGCCGTCCGGCACCGGCAGCCACAGATAAAACGACGCATCGGGCAGGGTGACGGCGTATTTTTGCTGCAACACCGGCAGGACGCGGGCGAATTTTTCGCGGTAACGGGCGCGGTTCAATTCGACATGGCTTTCGTCGTTCCACGCGGCAATGGAAGCGTGCTGGATCGGCAAACCCATGGCGCAGCCGTGGTACGTGCGGTAATGCAGAAATTTTTTCAAAATCGCCGCATCGCCCGCCACAAAACCGCTGCGCAAACCGGGCGCGTTGGAGCGTTTGGATAAGCTGGTGAACATGATTTTGCGCGAGAAGTCGCGCCCGTCGGCACGGGCTGCCTGCAACAGTCCGACGGGCGGCGTGTCGGCGTAAATTTCCGAATAACATTCATCAGAAGCAATGATGAAACCATAGCGGTCTTGTAAGGCGAAAAGCTGCTGCCAGTCGTGCTGTTTCATCGCCGCGCCGGTGGGATTGCCCGGCGAGCACACAAACACGATTTGAATGCGCGCCCATGCGGCGTCATCGACTTCCAACCAGTCGGGCAGAAAGTCGGGCGCACGGGTATTGGCCAGCACGGTTTGACCGCCGGCCAGCAGCGTCGCCCCTTCGTAAATCTGGTAAAAAGGATTGGGGCACAGCACCAGCGGTTGCGCATCTTTGGAAGTATCTAAGGCTGCCTGAACAAAGGAAAACAAGGCCTCACGGCTGCCGAGCGTGGGAATGATTTCATGGTTTTCGTCCACCTCGATGCCGTAACGGCGCCGACACCACGCGGCACATGCCGCGCGCAGTTCAGGCAGCCCGTTGATCGCGGGGTATTTGGCAAAAGCGTTTAACTGCGCAGTGAGTGCGTCGAAAATCAATTGCGGTGTGTCGTGTTTCGGCTCGCCGATGTGCAGAGCCAGCGGTGTCAAACCCGCAGGCGGCGTGATGTCCTGCATGATGCGGGTGAGTTTTTCAAAAGGGTAAGGTTGCAGCAGCGAAAGTTTCGGATTCATGATTTTCCTTATGCATATCAAGCGTTCAGGCAGCCTGAAAAAGCGGATAAGATCAGCCTTGCTGTTCAAGCATTTTGCGGAAGCGCAGCAGTGCCAGCGTTAAAAAGATCACGCCCATCACCGCCAAGATTAAGAGCTTGTGCCAGACGGTCTCCATGCCTGCGCCATGAAAGATAATGTCTCGGGTGGCGGCGACAAAATGGGTCGCGGGGTTCAGTTGTACCCAGTTTTGCACCGCAGGCGGCATGCTGTCCACGGAGGTGACGCCGCCTGAAGTCTGATGCGAAATCATAATAATCGGGGTAATCAGCAAGCCCAACTGCGGCATAGACGGTGCAAGCGTTGCCGCCAGCATACCGAGCGAAGTCACGGTGAAAAGATAAATGCCTGCGGTCAAGGCAAACAGCCACAACGAGCCGAGCAGCGGAATACCGATCCACAAATGCACCACAAAATACATTCCCAGCACCGCCGCCAACAAAATCACGCCGCCGTTGGCGATGATTTTTGCCAGTGCGATTTCGATCGCGCTGACCGGCATCACCAGCAAATGTTCGATCGTGCCGTGTTCGCGTTCGCGAATCACCGCCGCACCCACCAGCACCAGCCCGAGCAAAGTGGTGTTGAGCACGATCTGCATCACCGTGTTGTACCATGAGGAGTCGGCGTTCGGGTTATATTGTATATGAATGACGTTGTCCACAGGCTGCGCCGCGGCAAGGCTGTGGATTTTGAAAAAATCCGCCGTCTCGCGCATAAAGATTTGCTCGATATACGATGTGCCGACCGCTGCCTGTGTCATGGCGGTGGCATCGACCGCGAGCTGAATGCGCGGGTTTTGACCCGCCATCAAGTCTTTCTGAAAATTCGGCGGAATATCCAGAATAAAAATATACTCGCCCCGCATCATGGCTTGATCGGCTTGGGCGCGCTCAATCGTGGTGGCGGGTTTGAAATACGGCGGCACCAACGCGCCGCGCAGACGATAAGATAATTCCGAGCGATCATCGTCAATCACCGCCACGGTGGCATTACGCACTTCGGCGCGCAAGCCTTTGTGGATAATGTGCGGCACCACGGTGAACACCATGATCAACATCACCACCATGGTGGTGTCGCCGAGCAAACTGCGGATTTCCTTACCGCACAGGCGGTAAATCGTGAACAGGGAGCGGAAGGCGCGCACGGGTCAGTCCTCCTGTTTTTTCAGCAGATAACAAGCGGCAGCCAGCACCACGACGGAGGTCACCGACAAGGCGCCGTACATCGGCAGCAAATCGCTCCATTCCGATCCTTTGGTGAATGAACCCAAGCTGATGAGTTGAAACCACGAGGCGGGGAAAATTTTACCGATCCAATAACTCGAACCTTCCAAGGTGGAAACGGGATACGTCAAACCCGAAAAATTGGCGGCAGGAATCATGGTCATGATGGCGGCGGTAAAGAGCGCGGCAATCTGACTGCGCACAAAGCAGGAAATCAATAGCCCGATGCCGGAAGCGGTGATGATGAACAATAATGCGCCGAATAAAAATCCGAGCAGCGAACCTTTAAACGGTACCTCGAGCACGAATACGCTCACGACCAAGAGCATGACGGCCATCAGCATGCCCAGCACCACATAGGGTAATTGTTTACCCAGCAAATATTGGCTGACGGAAGCGGGTGAGGCGTACAGATTGATGATCGAACCCATTTCTTTTTCACGCACCACGCCCAAGGCGGTGAGCATGGTGGGAATCAGCATTAACGCCAACATCAATACGCCCGGCGTGATCGCGTAAATGCTTTTGAATTCCTGATTGTAAGCAAAGCGCGGCTCCAAAACTTGCAGCGAGGGCGCGCCCAAGGCTTGCGGCGGGGAAAACTGCTGCATATAGGGCAGGGTAATACCGCCGATGAAACCGCGCACGTTCTCCGCAATAAAAGGCTGCGCACCGTCCAGATAATAAGCGACTTCAGGCTGCCTGAAACGCATCAAATCCTTACCGTAATTCGGCGGAATATCCATCACCATACGCACTTGCGACGAAGCAAGGACACGCTCGATGTCGGCAGTATCCGCAATCGGGGGAGCTTCTGCAAAATAACGCGAACCGGAAAACTCCTGCACCAGTTGGCGGCTGTGTGCGCTTTGGTCGCGATCCAACACCGCAAACGGAATATCGAAAATATCGAACGACACGCACAAGGCGATGGAAAACAGCAAAATCAAGGGGCCGATGAAGGCAAACACCAAGCGCACCTTATCACGCAGCAGCTCGACCGTTTCGCGGCGGGCAAAAGTGAGCATGGTGGCCAGCCAATAAACCATGCCGGAGGTTGTGGAAGCGGGAATATCGGCAGTGTCGTTTTCTGTGTGGTGTGAGGCGGTGGTTGGCGACTCATCGGCGTGGTTTTGTTGCAAGCAGACAATAAACGCCTCTTCCAAAGACGGCGCATCAAAGGCTGCCTGTAATTCGGGCGGCGTGCCCATCGCCAACACGCGGCCTTGGTGCATCAAGGAAATGCGGTCGCACAAGGCCGCTTCGTTCATAAAGTGGGTGGACACGAAAATCGTGACTTTTTCTTCACGCGACAGATGAATCAAATACCGCCAAAACATATCGCGCGCGGCAGGATCCACGCCTGAAGTCGGTTCGTCCAAAATCAGCAATTCGGGCGAATGCAGACACGCCGCCGCCAATTGCAAACGCTGGCGGATGCCCAAAGACAGGGCGGCGGGTTTGGCTTCGGCATTATCACTTAAATCAAAGCGTTGCAAGGCTTCTTCGACCACGGCGGCGGCACGCTCGGCGGTGGCGGGATAAAGATCGGCGTGCAGGCGCAGGTTCTGACGCACGCTTAATTCTTCGTATAAGGAAAACGCTTGCGACATATAGCCCACGCGCATACGGGTCGCCATGTCGGAAGCGTCGATCGGTTTGCCCAGAAGCGTTGCGCTGCCTTCGTCCGCTTGCAACAGACCGGTGAGCATTTTCATGGTGGTGCTTTTGCCGCAGCCGTTGGAACCGAGAAAGCCGAAGATTTCGCCACGGGCAATGGTGAAGCTGACATCGTCCACGGCGGTGAAGTCGCCGAAGCGTTTGCTTAAATGGTGTGCTTCGATCACCGGCGGTTCGTGCGGATCGGCGACAAACGGCGGAATCACGATTTCGCCTGCTGTGCCGCGTTTTTCGGGTGGCAAAAGGGCGATGAACGCCGCTTCCACGCTGTTGCTGTCGTTTGCCGCCAAAACTTCTGCCATGGGTCCGGCGGCCAAAAGTTCGCCGTCGTTCATTGCCAGCAAATGCTCGAAGTGTTGCGCTTCTTCCATGTATGCGGTGGCGACCAGCATGGTCATGTCGCGGTGTTCGGCGCGCAGGCTGTCGGTCAATGCCCAGAACTGACGGCGCGACAAAGGATCAACGCCGGTGGTCGGCTCGTCCAAAATCAAAAGTTCGGGCGTGTGCACCAAAGCGCAGCACAGGCTGAGTTTCTGTTTCATGCCGCCGGAAAGTTTGATCGCGGCGCGATCGGCAAACGGGGCTAAGCCCGTCGCGTCCAGCAGGCGGCTGATTTGTGCGCGCCGTGCTGCTTCAGGCAGCCCGTACAGACGGGCGAAAAATTCGATGTTTTCCAACACGGATAAGGTCGGGTAAAGGTTTTTGCCCAGACCTTGCGGCATAAACGCCACGCGGTGCGCCAGCCGGTCGCGCTCTTGTGCCGAGCGTACATCGTGCCCGAGCACGGTGATTTCGCCCGTTTGCAATTTTTTCACGCCCGCAAGCAAGGAAAGCAAAGTCGATTTGCCCACGCCGTCCGGCCCGACCAGAGCCGCCGTCGCGCCTGCAGGCAGGCTGAACGATACGTCATGCAAAGCTTGTTTGCTGCCGTAGCGGTGGGTCACGCCTGTCAGCGCAAGCACGGTGCTCACGGCGCAGTCCGCTCCGGTAAACGCACCGCCAGTTCAGGCGGGAAATCCGCCTCGGCGGAAGTATTGACATAGCCCGTTGCGGTCAGTCCGCCCTTGAGCAAGGTTTGGTGTTGCAGCGCGATTTCGCTCGGAATGGTCAGCTTGACGCGATAGGTCATTTTGTCCCGTTCGTTTTGCGTTTCCACGTATTTCGGGGTGAATTGCGCTTGTGAGGCGATAAAGGTCACGTCGGCGGGGAAAACCGCATCCACACCGTCCACGCGGATGCGTGCTGCCGCACCGACATGGGTGCGCGCCATGGTGGAGGTCGGCAAAAACACGTTTAAGGATACATCGGACGGATCGAGCAGACTGACGATGCGTCCGCCTGCCGGCACGACTTCACCCGGCTCGGCCAGCCGATACTCCACACGCCCGTCCAACGGCGCCCGCACCGTCATGTCGTGGTTCATGTCTTCGATGCGTTTGATTTGCGCTTCGGCTTCGGCTTCGGCGGCGCGAGCGGCATCCACGCCTGCGCGTTCGCCTTTCAGTTGCGCGTTGCGCTTATCCAATTCGCTGCGCGAAACCAAAGCGTCACGGTGCAGGTTTTGCGTGTTGCGGTAGTCCAGTGCCGCCACGTCCAGTTTTTGTTGTTGTGCCGCCACCGCTGCGCGGGCGCGTTCGCGCGCGGCCTGCGCGATGTCCAGTTGCGCCGCAATCTGGGTGGCTTCCAGCGTGGCGAGTTCCTGATCTTTGCTCACGGTATCGCCCTCGCGCACTGTCACCGTCAGCACCCGACCGGCGTATAAGGTGGCGACATCGCTGCGCCCCATTTCCAGACGCGCATTGCTCGACACGATGTGTTCGGGCAAGCTCTGCGCGCGGGTGGAAAACCAGCGGTAGCCGTACCAAGCGGCAAACGCCACGAGTGCCAGCAGTGCGATGATGCCGAATATCCGTTTTTTACTCATGATTGCTCCCGTGATGGCTTATCGCGGTCAGTTTACCGTGACGGCGAAGAAAAAAAAAGTTCAGGCAGCCTGCAAAAATGTTTCAGGCAGCCTGAAAGCCGATTATGTCGTTATAATCCTGCTTTTCCGTTTAACCCGATAAAGAGCCGACGATGAAATTTGCCAGCACCGCCATTCATGCCGCTTACGATGCCGATCAACACAACCGCGCCATCATGCCGCCCATTTACCAAAACAGCATGTTTGCGATGAAAGGCATCGGCGAGAGCATTCCGTTTCGCTATGCGCGTTTGAGCAATCCTACCCGTCAGGTGTTGGAAGACACCATGGCGGAATTGGAACACGGCTGTTCGGGTTTTGCTTTTTCCAGCGGCATGGCGGCGATTGATGCGGTGTGGCGCGCGCTGTTGCGTCCGGGCGATACCATTGTCGCGGTGGCGGATATTTACGGCGGTGCTTATGATTTATTGACCGAAGTTTATGCCGTATGGGGGGTGAAAGTCATTTTTGCCGACCTGCGCGATGCCGCTGCGCTGGATGCTGTTTTGCAGCGCGAACCCGTCAAAATGCTGTGGCTGGAAAGCCCGAGTAATCCTTTGCTGCGTTTGGTCGATGTGGCCGCCTTATGCGAAAAAGCGCGTGCGCGGCAGGTGATCGTCGGCATCGACAATACTTTTGCAACGCCTTATTTGCAAAATCCTTTATTGCAGGGCTGCGATATTGTGGTGCATTCCGCCACCAAATATTTGTGCGGTCATTCCGATGTGTTGATGGGCATCGCGGTGGCGAAAGACGAAGCTCATGCACGGGCGATTCGCTCGATGCAGATCAACAGCGGCGCGGTCGCCGGGCCGATGGATTGCGCCTTGGTGTTGCGCGGCATCAAAACCTTGGCCGTGCGCATGGACCGTCATCAGGAAAACGCGCACATCATCGCCGAACGTTTGCAAAACCACCCTGCGATTGAGCAGGTGTTTTATCCGGGGCTGCCTGAACATCCGCAGCACGCATTGGCACAACGGCAAATGAACGGCTTCGGCGGCGTGGTGTCGGTGTACCTGAAAAACGATACCCGCGCCGTGGCCGACCGCGTGATCCGCAGCCTGAATATGCTGCAAATGGCATCGAGCTTGGGCGGCGTGGAAAGTCTGGTCAATCATTCCGCCAGTCAGTCGCACAGCGGTATGCCGAGTGAAGTCAAAGCGGCGCAGGGCATTCGCGAAGGTTTGTTGCGCTTTTCGATCGGGATTGAGGATGTCGAAGATATTTGGGCGGATATGGAACAAGCTTTGCAACAGGCTGCCTGAAACGGTTTGCTGCCTGAATGATTGATTCAGGCAGCCTTTTTAATGTGCATCAACACGTCAATAAAATGAAAAAAATATGTTTCCACTGCGGACTGGATGTTCCGCCGGATTTGAACTTGCCGATTCTGTACGAAGGGCGGGAAGAGCCGTCTTGTTGCGCCGGTTGCCAAGCGGTGGCGCAGAGCATTATTGACGCGGGTTTGGGCAAGTATTACGAAGAACGCACCGCCGAGGCGCAGCGCGGCGAACTGCCGCCGCAGGAAATTTTGGAGCAATTGAAACTGTACGATTTGCCGGAAGTGCAGGCGGATTTTGTCGAAGTGAAATCGGAAAACGAGCGCGAAGCCTTGCTGATGCTCTCGGGCATCACCTGCGCCGCGTGCGTGTGGTTGATCGAACAACGCCTGATGCGCCTGTCCGGCGTGGTGCGGGTGGATTTGAATTACGGCACGCATCGGGCGCGTGTCGCGTGGGACGCGTCGCGCTTGAATTTGTCGCAGATTTTGCTGTTGATTCGCCAGACGGGTTACGAGGCGCATCCGTATGACGCGATGAAAGTGGAAGCGCAGGCGCAGAAAGAACGCAAACAGGCATTGCTGCGTCTGTGGGTGGCGGGTTTGTCGATGATGCAGGTGATGATGTATGCCGTGCCGACGTATTTGTTCGGCGACATCGAGCCGCAGTTTTTGTGGTTGCTGCATTGGGCGAACATGGTTTTGACCTTGCCCGTGGTGCTGTTTTCCGCCGTGCCGTTTTATCGCGGCGCGATCCGCGATTTGAAAAACCGCCGCGTGGGCATGGACACGCCGATTGCGCTGGCGGTGTCGTTGGCGTTTATCGCCAGCACGATTGCGCTCTTGCGGCGCGAAGAAGGCGGCGTGTTTTTCGATTCGGTGTCGATGTTTGTGTTTTTGCTGTTGGGCGGACGTTATCTGGAGCAAATGGCGCGCAGCAAAGCCGCTTATGCAACCGAACGGTTGGTGAAACTGGTGCCGGCGTTTTGCCATCGCCTGCCCGATTATCCGCATGAGCGCACCGTACAGGAAGCGGCGGTGGTGCAGGTCGAAGAAGGCGATGTGTTGCTGGTGAAAGCAGGCGAGGTGATCCCTGCCGACGGCGAAGTATTGGACGGCGAAAGCGAGGTGAACGAAGCCATGCTCACCGGCGAAAGTCTGCCGGTGGGCAAGCGTGCGGGCGATAAAGTCACCGCCGGCACCACCAATACCGCCAGTCCGCTGATCATGCGCGTATTGGGCGTGGGCACGCATACGCGTCTGGGTTCGATTGTGCGTTTGCTGGACACCGCGCTGGCGCAAAAACCGCGCATGGCGCAGATTGCCGACCGCTACGCTTCGGTGTTTGTGGCGGCATTGCTGAGCTTGGCAGTGTTGATTTTCGCGTTTTGGACATGGCACGCCGATGCCAACCGCGCCTTGTGGGTCACGGTTTCGCTGCTGGTGATCACCTGTCCGTGCGCCTTGTCGTTGGCGACTCCGGCGGCATTGACCGCCGGTACGGGCAATCTGACCGCCTCCGGTATGTTGGTGAGCAGCGGTGCGGCGTTGGAAACCTTAGCCCATGTGGACGATGTGATTTTTGATAAAACCGGCACGCTGACCGAAGGCAAACTGCGCGTCAGCGCGGTGGGATTTGACGGGCAAAACGCTACAGATTCAGGCAGCCCCGGGCAATTGCCCGCGTGTTACGCTGATATTGTGTGCGCGTTGGAAGCGCAGTCCGAACACCCGATTGCCTTGGCACTGCTCGAACAATACCGCGCCACGGCCAATGCGGTGATGGTGGAAAATGTGATCAACACGGTCGGACAAGGCATTGCGGCGCAGATTGACGGCGAAGTATGGCGTTTGGGGCGCATTGCCTATGTCGCGCAAATCGCAGGCAATCCTCCATCATGGGCGCAGCGTACGCATGACGGCACGATGGTGGCGCTGGGTAATGTTCACGGCTTTCAGGCAGCCTTTTATCTGGCGGACACGATTAAAGACAACGCCGCCGCAACCGTGAAAAGCTTGAACCAAATGGGTTTGCGCACGCATTTGCTCAGCGGCGACATGCAAACCGCGGCGCAGACCGTGGCGGAGAAATTGGCGATTCAAAACGTCACCGCCGAAGCTTCGCCCGAAGAAAAACTGGCGTACGTGCAAAGCCTGCAACGCCAAGGGCGCAAAGTTTTGATGGTGGGCGACGGCGTGAACGATGCACCGGTGCTGGCGCAAGCCGATGTGTCGGTGGCGATGGCGGGCGGCGCGGACGTGTCGCGCGAGGGCAGCGATATGGTGATGATGAACCGCGATTTACGCATTCTGCCGCGCTCGCTGAAAATTGCGCGCAAAACGCAGCACATTATCCGCCAAAATTTGGCATGGGCTTTGACTTATAACGCGATTGCCGTGCCGATCGCCGCGATGGGTTACGCCAAACCCGTGGTGGCGGCTTTAGGCATGGCCGCCAGCTCGCTGCTCGTGGTCAGCAATGCCCTGCGTTTGTTACGGGCAAAGGTGTGAAGACAGCTTTTCTTTAAAAATCTCTGAGAAATAATCCATCAAGCCGACGCTGTGAAAACGTCGGCTTGATTGCTTGGCTGCCTGAAATGAACCACTCATTTTTCAGGCAGCCTGATTAAAGCATGCCGCCAACAAAAAACCTCGCCGATATTCGACGAGGTTGCATCATCATTTCCAGACGTTAGCCGATGCTTTCTCGGCCGCTGGGGGTGGTGCGGTGATCGGTTTGTTTTTCTTTGTGTTTCAATACCATGCGGTCAAGTTTGTCCATCAGCACGTCAATGGCGGCATACATATCGCTCTCAACGGTTTCCACATGCAGGTCTCTGCCCGCCATGTGCAAATCGACTTCGGCTTTTTGCTGCAGCTTATCCACCGATAAGGTCACTGCGGTGGAAATCACGCCGTCGGCGTGGCGCACAATGCGCTCCAGCTTTTTCTCGATGTGCTCGCGCAGGGCGGCGGTGATGTCGATGTTGATACCGGTGATTTTTAAGTTCATGTTACATCTCCTTCTTTCTGCTGTTGGTGCGGCAAATGACCGCAAAATGAGGTATTGCGTCTGCATTTTCGCTTGTTTTTCGGCAAATGCCAAGTGCCGTTGAGCCTCCATGATATTTTCAAACAATCCGCGCCGGAAAGCGTTATAATCATAAACTTTGCATCTGTTGCCGACACTTAAGGTGAAAAACGTGGGCATTTCCGAGAAAAAACGGTTCAATATAAAAAAGTACCTGCTGACAGGGGTGCTGATTTGGTTGCCGATTATTGCGGGGGTGTGGACGATTGATTACATCGTTTCCGCCTCGGACGGATTGCTGCACCTTTTGCCCGTGCGCTGGCGGCCGGAAGAGTTGCTCGGACATAAAATTCCCGGTTTGGGCTTGATTGCCGCGTTGGTGATTTTGTTGCTGACGGGGCTGTTTGCGGGCAATTTCGTCGGGCGCAAAATCATCGAAATGTGGGATAACTTTTTCGGGCATATTCCGGTGGTGAAAACGGTGTACACCAGCGTGAAAAAAGTCTCGGAGTCGTTATTGTCGGACTCGCGGCAATCGTTCAAAACGCCGCTGCTGGTGCAGTTTCCGCATCAAGGCGTGTGGTCGCTGGCATTTGTTTCAGGCAGCCTGCCGGCGGAAATCGCCACCGCTTTGGGCGATGAAGAATACCTCTCGGTGTACGTGCCGACCACACCGAACCCGACCGGCGGCTATTACATTATGGTGAAAAAGTCCGACACCCGCGCAGTGGATTTAAGCGTGGACGAGGCATTGAAATACATTATTTCTTTGGGCATGGTGATGCCCGATATGCAGGCAGCCTCCAATAAAGATAAAACCGTTTCGCAGTAAACGGCATTCGGCTCTGGCTTCGCAAAAACTTTGTTTCAGGCAGCCTGTAAACATTATTCAAAACATGAAAAACATAAGGCAATTAAAAAAATGCGTACCAACTATTGTGGCTTGATTAACGAGCAATATTTAGACCAAACCGTAACCGTTAAAGGTTGGGTGCATCGTCGTCGTGACCACGGCGGGGTGATTTTTATCGACTTGCGTGACCGTGAAGGTTTGGTGCAGGTGGTGATTGATCCTGATACGCCGGAAGCGTTTACCCGTGCGGATTCGTCGCGCAATGAGTTTGTGCTGTCGATTACCGGTCGCGTGCGTGCGCGTCCCGACGGCACGAAAAACGATAAGATGATTTCGGGCGGCATTGAAATTTTGGCAAAAGAAATCGAAGTGCTGAACACCGCCGCCACGCCGCCTTTCCAAATCGACGATGAAAACCTTTCCGAAAACGTGCGCCTGACGCATCGCGTGATTGACCTGCGCCGTGCGGTGATGCAAAACAATCTGCGCCTGCGCTATCGCGTGGCGATGGGTGTGCGCCGTTATTTGGACGAAAAAGGCTTTATCGACATCGAAACCCCGACCTTGACCCGTTCCACGCCCGAAGGCGCGCGCGATTATCTGGTGCCTTCGCGTGTGCATCCGGGCTCGTGTTTCGCTCTGCCGCAGTCGCCGCAGCTTTTCAAGCAGCTGTTGATGGTGGCCGGTTTTGACCGTTATTACCAAATCACCAAATGCTTCCGCGATGAAGATTTGCGCGCCGACCGTCAGCCCGAATTCACCCAGATCGACTTGGAGACTTCGTTTTTGAACGAAGACGAAATCATGGACATCGCCGAGGGCATGACGCGCAGCATTTTCCGCGACGTGATGCAGGTGGAGTTGGGCGAATTTCCGCGCATGACTTTTGCCGAAGCCATGTATCGGTACGGCTCGGACAAACCCGATTTGCGCGTCGGCCTGCAATTCACCGAATTGACCGATGTCATGAAAACGGAAGAATTCAAAGTCTTCCGTGCCGCCGCCGATCTGCCCAACGGTCGCGTGGTTGCCTTGCGCGTGCCGGGCGGTGCGAAACTTTCCCGCAAAGAAATCGACGTTTACACCGAATTTGTCGGCATTTACGGCGCGAAAGGCTTGGCATACATCAAAGTCAATGATGCAGGCAACCTTTCCAACGGCGAAAACAGCGGTTTGCAATCGCCGATTGTCAAATTTCTGTCCGATGGCTGCCTGAAAGCGATTATCGAGAAAACCGGCGCGCAAAACGGCGACATTATTTTCTTCGGCGCGGACAAAGCAAAAGTCGTGAACGAAGCCATCGGTGCCTTGCGCGTCAAAATCGGGCACGAACACGGCGCGGCGGACGGTTATTTTGAGAATGTATGGAAACCGTTGTGGGTGGTTGATTTTCCGATGTTTGAATACGACGAGGAGGAAAAACGCTACGCCGCGATGCACCACCCCTTCACCTCGCCCAAAGCAGGGCATGAGGACAAAATGACGAGCGACCCCGAACACTGCTTGGCGCGTGCTTACGATATGGTGCTCAACGGCTGGGAAGTGGGCGGCGGTTCGATCCGTATCCACCGCGCCGACATTCAGGAAAAAGTGTTTGCCGCCTTGGCGATCAGCCCTGAAGAGCAGCAAAACAAATTCGGCTTTCTGCTGGATAACCTGAAATTCGGCGCGCCGCCGCACGGTGGTTTGGCGTTCGGCTTGGATCGTTTGGTGACCTTGATGGCGGGTGCGGAGTCGATTCGCGACGTGATTGCCTTCCCCAAAACGCAACGCGCCCAATGTCTGCTCACCAGCGCGCCCAACCATGTGGACGATAAGCAATTGCGCGAATTAGGCTTGCGCCTGCGCCAGAAAGCGGCGGAAAACGCGTAATGCTTGACTGATGTCTTGGTATTGATGAGGGCTGCTGCGGTTTAACCGCGCAGCCCTAAAATTTTGCATGATCAGTGTGACGACTGCTGTTTCAGGCAGCCTGAAGTCTTGTGCAGCAGCTGGGTGGGAGGATTATCCCGGCTCAACCGTTTGCGACGGATCGTCTTCGCTCGCTTCAATTCCCCAGTCGCCGTGCTTGTACCAATCCTCACCTAAAATCTCACAAGGATGTTGGCAGCGTCCGGAGCCGTTGCCGCATTGCAAATCGTGTGCGGGACAATATTTATCGCACCCCCAGCAGATGCGTTCGGGAAACTTCGGCTGCAGCGGAAATTTTTTGCTCATGGAATCATTTTCCTGAAAATCAAAGCATAAGGGGCGGATTGCGGGCGGTTGGCAAAGCGATAACGCAATACATCGACTTCTGCTTGCGGCAGTTGTTGCGCCCATGTTTCGACTATAGCGCATTCGACCTGTCCGGCTTCGTGCCCGCCATACAAGACTACGGTCAAAATGCCGTCTTTTTGTAACCATTTCAGGCTTTTTTGTAAGGCGATTAACGTGGTGTCGGCGGCAGTGGCCACATGTTTGTCGCCATGCGGCAGATAGCCCAAATTAAACACGGCGGCACTGAGCGGCTGTGTGATGTAGCGATCCAAATGCTCGTGTCCGTCATGAATCAACCGTACCCGTTCGCTGATGCAGGCAGCTTTCAGCTTGCGTTGTGTCTCCGCCAATGCTTCAGCCTGCACGTCAAACGCCCACACACAACCCTCTCTGCCGACGCAATGTGCCAAATGTAAAGTATCGTGCCCGTTACCTGCGGTTGCATCCAGTGCATGCGCACCGGATGCAATCTGTGTTCTCAGTAAATGATGCACAAAAGGTAAAATATTTTCAGGCAGCATAGGATGATTCAGCGCGATGGACGTTTAGGTATACAATAATCAAAATATTCAACATGCCATCATTGTCAATTGATTGTGTTGGCCATAACATCACTTTGTTGATAAAGATGGACGGATTTTTGATTGCCATTGTTGTTATTTTACACAGAAGCTTGATTGGAGGGCTAAGCGGAAGCCATAGATATTGACATTTGGCAATTTAAAAAAAGTCATGCTGATGGTTGTAATTGTTGTTCTTTTACACGGCAAATTATAGTTTTTATTTTTTGACTTTCTGTTTTGAGTTGACTTTATCAATGATTTTTTCTGTGTCGTCAGCGCTTTTTCTGTGGTTTAAACTAGACAGTTAGAGACTCATGGTGTTAAAATTTAATCGATTTTTTCCCACTCGTTTTATGCTGATGTTCGGCGTAAGATTTATGTTGTAGAGCGGCTGAATAAATTTGTCATCATGCCGGAAGGCGTTTGGTGACGAGCGCGGCAGGTCGCTGTAAACCTGAATTTTGTACCCGACTTAAATACATCAAACAAGGAATGACTCATGAAAAACTTTGAAACCACCATCAAACAATTACTCTCGGTAGACGGTGCATTGTCGGCTGCGGTTGTAGACTACTCCAGCGGCATGTTGTTGGCAGGTGAGGGTATCTCGACTTTGGATTTGGAAATTGCCGCTGCCGGTAACACCGAAGTGATGCGTGCCAAAATGAAAACCATGGAAATGTTGGGTTTAAAAGACAACATTGATGATATTTTGATCACGCTCGGTTCACAGTACCACCTGATGCGCCCCTTGACCAAACATGATGGTTTGTTCCTGTATTTCGTACTGGATAAAAGCAAATCCAACCTTGCTTTGGCTCGCCGCGCATTGGTTGATGCCGAGCACGGTTTGTAATTGATATTTAATTTTGACGGACAGGGCAATTCGTGAATCAATCCGCTTTTTTGTTTGTAGACGGAATGCCTGATGATTTTGTCCAAACACTGCCTCGGTTGTTGGACACCGTTAATCGCATCGGCACTCACTCCGGTAAGCTGACCTGCACGTGGCAGGTCGGCGTATCCCGTGATGAGGCCGATGCTTTTTGTTTGGGCGAGGCGCATACGTGTGGAGAGGTGGAGCTGCTGGCACGTCCGGTGATCACCAATATGACCGGCCTGAACGCTCAGGTGGTCATGGTAGCGTATCCTTTGACGGCCATGGCTTTTCTGCATGCTTTGCAAACCGCAGAACAGCTGCTGCAAACCGCCCCTAAATCCACGACCCAAACCATACCGAAAACCGTCCCGCCAGTCGCGGCAGAACTGGAAACACCGGCGTTACAGACTCCGGCAGCAGTGCCGTTTTTTACACGCTATTTGCAGGATTTTGCCGTGCAACAGGAGCATGTGTTGACATGGCCGCAAGACATGGCGTGGATTAGCCGTACGCTTGGCAAAGTTCATACCAGTTGTCAAGATATGGCGGGCTTGGTGGCGTTGCTGACCGATACTGCGGTGCCGCAGATTGCTGCTTACCATGAGCCGCCGCCGGAAGCTGTAGTATTTACTTACGATGCCTTGGTATGGAGTTACGGTCTGCATGCGCCGTTGAGCGAAGAAGCATTGACTCGTTTTGGTGACGCAGGCAGCTTGTTTCGCCTGAAAAAATGGCCGCTTTTCGGGCAGTGGGAAACCAACGCCAAACTGTTGTTGTTGACCACCTTATTCACGCAAAAGTCAACTTCGGTCAGTGAGGCTGTTGCCAAATCGGGCTTGGATACCGAACAGGTACTGCACTTTTTGGCAGCGGCAAGCATGGCACAACTACCGTTGGAGCACGAGCTTGGCGATACAGGTAATCATGCCGCCGACATTGCGGCCAAAAAAGACGTGAAATGGATTAACCGCCTGCGTAAGAAATTGCATATGCAGGATTTTTTATCAGATTGAACCTCCTTATGAGCAAGAAAACGGTATTACACAAGATTCTGTTTGTCGGGCCGATGGGCGCGGGTAAAACCACTGCGATCACTTGCATCAGTGATACTCCGCCGATCTCGACCGAGGCGGATAATACCGATGCAGCGCAATCCACCAAATCCACCACCACGGTGGCAATGGACTATGGTTCGATTGAATTGGGTGAGGATATGCTGCATCTGTACGGCATTCCCGGACAGCCGCGTTTCAGTTTTATGTGGCCGATTCTTGCCAAAGGTGCGTTGGGTTGCATTGTGTTGATGGATGAAACCCGTGAAAACCCGATGAAAGATTTGGACAGCTATCTGGAAGCGTTTGACGAGCTGATCAAAAAACAGGCATTTGTGGTCGGCGTCGGTAAAACGGCGAAAAACGGCATGGCATTGAGCAAATATACCGACTACTTTGCCAAACGCGGCATGACCCCGCCGATTTTTGAAGTCGATGTGCGTGAAAAAGCCGACGTGCTGATGATGTTAGAGATATTACTGATTAATCAAGAAATTAAAGGATAGTCATGAGTGACAATCATGAAGCCGTACGCAAGCACGAAGAAATCGTAGCGCGCACGGATTTGTTCAAAAAACATGTCGACAGTTTGAAGAAAAACGCCACCAGCTTGGTTTACGCCATGATCGCGACCGATGACGGTTTTCCGGTAGCCTATACCGAGATGGATGATCAAGAAGCGATGCGTAAGGCGGCGGTGACGGCGTCGTTAAACGGTTTGAGTTCGACCGTGGCGCAAGAGTCGAATTTGAAAAAAGCCGATGCGACCCACATCGAATGCGAGGCGGGTTTTGTGTTCAGCCGCATCGTGTACTTGAGCGGCGGTAAGGAAGTGGGATTGCTGGTTGCAGCCAATGGTGAAGAAAATTTTGCCACCTTACTGTGGCACATCAAAAAAATGGTCACCGAACTGGTAGACGAATTCGCACGCTCATAAACATCTGTTGCGCGGTATCTGAAAAAAGCATCGTCATATGGCGATGCTTTTTTGCCGGTGGATCACGCTCATGGCGTGTTGTGGTGTGATGGCTCGTGATTGTGTCATGACATCAGTTTCAGGCAGCCTGTCATCAATTACAGAGTCAAGCAAAATAATCCGTATCAGCAGAATCTTTCCGGCTTAACCGCCGGTGGGCTATCGCACAAACACCTCAATTCGATTTCACATTATCTGTCGCTTATGGTTACAATAGATAGAGATTGATTACCTGATTTTTTAAGTGATTACCGTCATGAATTTTACGACTCCTGCTTTGCTTTTTCCTGCTATTTCTTTGATTTTGCTTGCTTATACCAATCGTTTTCTTGGTTTATCCAGTGTGATTCGTCATTTGCACGATGAATATGAGGAACGCCCGGATGCGATGTTGGCCGCGCAAATCGATAATTTGCGTCGTCGCGTACTGATGACGCGCAATATGCAGATTGTCGGCGTGTTGAGCATGATTGTTTGTATTGTCAGCATTTTGCTTTTGTTCGGCGGTTATCGTATGGCAGGTGTCTGGACTTTTGCCTTGAGTTTGTTGTTATTGCTGGCTTCCATGTTGATTTCGGTGCGGGAGCTGATGTTATCAGGCAATGCGCTGAATATTTTGTTGTCGGGTATGGAGAAGGGTTCGCGCGATCAGCCTTAATACGCAGGCAAGATACAAGCGATTTTTGATCTTTCAATCGACAATTCAATCAATATCATCAATAAAAACATGAAACTGACAGCATTTCAGATCCTGTCAATTTACCCCTGACATAAGGACACATGATGACCGACACCATGCTGCGCGAAAAATTCGACTGGACGAGTGACGAGACACCAGCCGAATGGGCGGAAAATTATCATCGCAGCCTGCCTGAAGCCGATGCGGCGGCTTTTGCGTGCGTGGCGTTGTTGTTTCGCGATCATATCCCGCCGACGGCCACCACGCCGACAGGCGAGCCGTTACAACGTCATTTATTGCGCACCGCAGAAATGGTGGCGCAGATGGATTTGCTGCCTGAAGCGGTGCAGGCGGTGTTGGCCTCATCGTTACCGGCGTATTTGCCCGATTGGCGGGAAAAACTGACTGCGGCAGCCGACATCAGTGTGGTGCGCTTGGTCGAAGGCATTGACCAAGTGCAAAAACTGACCGAATTTGTCAATGCGCCCGAAAACCCGCAAGAGCGCGCCCAGCAAGCCGAAACCATGCGCAAAATGTTGCTGGCAATGGTGTCCGATATTCGCGTGGTGTTGATTAAACTGGCGATGCGTACCCGCACCATGCAGTATTTGGGGCGCGTAGCAGACAGTCCGCTTAAACGGGCGATTGCCAAAGAAACCACCGAAGTGTTTGCCCCGTTGGCGAATCGTTTGGGGGTGTGGCAGTTGAAATGGCAGCTGGAGGATTTGGGTTTTCGCTATCAGCAGCCTGAAGCTTATCGTGAAATTGCCGAAGCATTAGCCGAAAAGCGCGATGAACGTTTGGCTTACATCGCCGACTTTTCAGGCAGCCTGAAAACGGAATTGGAAAAAATCGGACTGAAATGCGACATCGCAGGGCGGCCGAAGCATATTTACTCGATTTACAAAAAAATGCAGCGCAAGCATTTGTCGTTTTCCGAGCTGTACGATATTCGGGCGGTGCGGGTGTTGGTGGAAACCGTACCCGAGTGTTATACCGCGCTGGGCGTGGTGCACAGTTTGTGGCAGCCGATTTCAGGCGAGTTTGACGACTATATTTCGCACCCTAAATCCAATGATTACCGCAGCTTACACACGGTGGTAGTCGGCCCGAACAACAAAGGCGTGGAGGTGCAAATCCGCACCTTTGAAATGCACGAATTTGCCGAATTCGGCGTGGCGGCGCACTGGCGGTACAAAGAAGGCGGCGACTCCGACAGTGCTTACGAACAAAAAATCGCATGGTTGCGCCAATTGCTTGATTGGCGCGAAAACATGGCGGCTTCCGATAAGGAAAACTTGGCCGCTGCGTTCAAAACCGAGCTTTTTCACGACACGATTTATGTGCTGACCCCGCAAGGGCGGGTGTTGTCTTTACCCGATGGTGCAACACCGATCGATTTTGCTTACGCGCTGCATTCGGATTTGGGCAATCGCTGCCGAGGTGCCAAGGTCAACGGGCAAATCGTGCCTTTATCCACGCCGCTGGAAAGCGGGCAGCGGGTGGAAATCATCGCCGCCAAAAGCGGCAACCCATCACCGGACTGGCTGCATCAAGGCTGGGTGAAAAGCAGTAAGGCCATCAGCAAAATCCGCAGTTTTATCCGTGCCCAAAACATTGATTCGGTACGCGAAAACGGTAAAAATCTGTTGGATAAGGCGATTGCCAAAACCGGCGGCAAGCCGAATCTGCAAAAGCTGGCGGAACGATTTAACTTCGATAAAAGCGAAGATTTTTTCGCCGCACTCGGACAAGGCGAAATCACCCCGCATGCGGTGGAAAAAGTCTTATCCGAATTGAGCGCACCGCTTAAAGCTGCTTTGAGCGCGGAGGATATCGTGCGCAGCAGCAAAGCCGGTACCAATAACCCCGACGGTATTTTGATTGACGGTGAAAGCGGCCTGCTCACCGTACTGGCCAAATGCTGCAAACCCGCACCGCCGGACGCGATCATCGGCTTTGTCACGCGTGAGCGCGGCATCTCGATTCATCGCCAAGGTTGTGCTTCGTTTGAGCACTTGGCGAATCAGCACCCTGAAAAAATCCTGCCGGCGACTTGGTCGGCAGGGCAGAGCCAGAACGTGTTTGCGATCGACCTTGAGATTTATGCACACGACCGCAACGGTTTGCTGCGCGACGTATCGGAGGTGTTGTCGCGGAACAAAATCAATGTCACCGGCGTCCAAACCCGTACCAAAGATCAGATGGCCACCATGCTGTTCACGGTAGAGGTGCGACAGGTGGAAGAGTTGCCGCGAGTCTTGGCCAATTTGATGGAAATCAAAAACATTTTGACGGTGCGGCGCATGTAGCGTGATGCAACAGACGACCAAGTAAGCTGTAGAAAATGGTCGGGTTGTTTACACTTTTTTGTACTGACCCGCTTTTGCTTTCTGCTTGTGGGAGTTTAAGTGGATTTAGTAGATTATCAAGAACTACGCGGCTTCGCCGTGCCTTACGGCATTCTTGACAACCCACTAAACCCACTTTTTGTGGTCAACAAGCACTAAGCAAAAGTGTAAACAACGCTGTTGTTTTCTACAGATAAGCATATTAAGAAGCCTCTGAGAAACTCATGACGGCGGCTTTAACCGCTCTTTCTTCGTCATACTGCGTCCCACATTTAGGGCAATAGAACCACTATTGCCCTAAATATGCTCCTTGTCTGCCAAAAAAATAGCAGCCAAATCCACGCGCCAGAGTTTTTCAGAAGCTTCTTAAATAAAATTGACCGCGCTCTTAACGAACATCGGAAAGGTTTGAAACCATGTTGAAAAAAATCGTTGCAGCATCTGCCGTGTCCTTGTTTGCCGCCTCTGCGATGGCTGCCTCATGCGATATCACCATTACCGGCACTGACCAGATGGTTTACGCCCAAGGCGGCAAAGAGATCACGGAAATCGTCGTGCCGGCGAGCTGTCAGGATTTCACGATTCACTTGAATCACGGCGGGAAAATGCCGGTGACGGCGATGGGGCATAACGTTGTCATCGCCAAAGCGGCCGACATCAGCGGCGTGGCGGACGACGGTATGAGGGCCGGTGCGAAAAACGGCTACCTCAAACCGAACGATGCCCGTGTCTTGGCTTATAGCGAGATGGTCGGTGCAGGCGGCAAAACCTCGGTTTCTTTTCCCGTGGCACGCATCAAAGACGGTGCTTATGATTTTTTCTGTTCTTTCCCCGGTCATCAAATAAAAATGCGCGGTCAATTAATCGTCCAATAAACAGCATATGCTTATTAAAGTTTCAGGCAGTCGCTCATACGGCTGCCTGAAACTTTTTCGTCGATTGATGGACGAACCAAGGTTCTGCACCGTCCAACTGCCATTTTCGCGTGGTAAGTTGATTCGCTACATGTGCCGCTTTCACTATATAATGCGGCTTATCCGATTAAACCAACAATGTCATGAAAATCATTTCCCAATTTTGTCGATTGCTGTGTGTTCCGGTAATGGTATTGCTGTTAAGTGTTGCGCCGCTGAATATTTATGCCGCGCCCACACCCCAAAAGAAGACCGCACAAAAAACCACTGCCAAAAAAGCTCCCGCT
>JAUNUS010000004.1:0-24165 GCA_030538055.1 Neisseria sp. | reverse complement strand
CCAAAAAAACCACCAAAAAAGCCGCCACCCGTCCCGCTCGCCAAACCACGGTGATCGGTAAAAAACCTTCCACCGTGCAGGCAGCCGAATATGGTACGGATAATGCCGCGCTGGAGCGCAAACAGGCCGATGATTTGTTGATGAGTGCGATGGGATTGCTCGGTGTGTCCTACCGTTTCGGCGGTTCGAACCCTGCCAGCGGCTTGGATTGCAGCGGTTTTATCCAATATATTTTCCGCGAAGCGATGAACGTCAATCTGCCGCGTACTTCGGCGGCGATGGCGGAGGTCGGCGTTGCCGTAGAAAAAGCCGATTTGAAACCGGGCGATTTGGTGTTTTTCCGGCGCGGCAAAGCGCGTATCGGTCACGTCGGCATGTACATCGGCGACGGAAAATTCATTCACGCGCCGCGCACCGGCAAAAGCATTGAAATTCAAGATTTGAACAGGACGTATTACGTCAAAAATTATGCAGGTGCACGCCGTGTTTCCAATAACGCTGCCCGTGCCGCACGCTTTATTCAATAAAGAACCGCATCATGACACCACCGCTTGTGTTTCCGACATGGCATGATGCCGCCGGACAAACCGTCGCTTGCACCGAAAAAATCAAAGTGATGCAGGAAAACATGCTCGAAGTGCGCCAAGTGGCGCAAGATGCATTTGAAGATGCGCTGCTGATGGGCTGTGATGAAGCACAGGTGCGCGATTTTTTATGCGCGATGATGGCGGGATTGGAAAACCCGTATCAGAAGTAAGGCTGAGACCTTTGCAAAAGTCTGTCATGTGGATGCAGTTCGCAGAAATAGCACCGCAGAAAGCGCAGACATATCTTTAAGATAGGCTGCGCTTTCGAGGAGCGCATTTCAAAGAAATGCGCCGCAGGACGGATTTTGGCAAAGGTCTCAGGCTGCCTGAAAGCCGCATTATTATTTGTTTTCAATAAACAATCCATCAAGAAAGCATAGTTATGCCCCGACTTTCCGTGCTGATTATTGCGCGTAACGAAGAAAAAAACATGGCTGCCTGTTTAAGCAGCGTGGCGTTTGCCGATGAAATCATTGTGATTGACGACATGAGCGAGGATGACACGGCAAAGATTGCCGAGGAGCACGGCGCACGCGTGATGCAAAGGGCGATGAACGGTGATTTCGGTGCGCAGCAACAGTTTGCGATCGAACAAGCAAGCGGCGATTGGCTGCTGTTTTTGGACTGCGACGAACGCATCACGCCGGAATTGGCGGCGGAAATTCAAGAAAAAGTCAAAGCCAACGTGCAGGCAGCCTATCGTATTCGGCGCTTGAACCATTTTCGCGAAAAAAGAGTGTATTACGGCGCATTGCGCCCTGACTACGTGTGTCGATTGATGCCGCGGGCAGGTGTGTCGGCGGAAGGCGTGGTGCATCAGCAGTTTTACCATCCTTATCGTGAGGAAAAACTGCGCCACGGCATGCTGCATTACACTTACTCCTCGTGGGATCAGTATTATCCTAAACTGGACAACTATGCCCGCCTGTCGGCGCAAAAATACCTTGAAGCGGGCAAGTCGGTTTCTTTCTGGCGTGACGTGGTGCTGCGCCCTTTATGGGCGTTTTTCAAAACCTATGTGATTCATATGGGTTTTCTGGACGGTAAAATCGGTTGGGTTTTGTCGGTCAATTACTACCATTACACCTTGTCCAAATACGTGCGCTTTTATGATTTGAAACACCCTTTTTAAGGCTGCCTGCACATTGGCAGTCCGTATTGTGTTAACGGCAAGTAGCTGCTTGCCGATGATTCTTGCACGACCCATCTTTTTCATGCCATGACCCCTTACGTCCCCTTACGTTTGCACTCCGAATTTTCCGTTGAAGACGGCATTGTCCGTCTGCCGGAGGCGGTGGCGTTTGCGCGGGAGCAAGGTTTTCCGGCGTTGGCTTTGACCGATGCGATGAATATGTTCGGCATGGTCAAGTTTTACACAATGTGCCGTGCGGCAGGCATGGTGCCGATTTTCGGGGCGGATGTGGAAATGCAGCCGTCGGTCGCAGGCGGGTCGACTTCGCGTTTGTTGCTGCTGGCGAAAAATCATGACGGCTATTTGCGTTTGTGCGAATGGTTGAGCGCGGCGTATTTGGCGGAAGAGCGGGGTGAACGTGCGTGCGTGGACTGGGCGCGTTTGGAAGAGGACGATACTTCGGGGCTGATTTGCCTGTCGGCGGCGGCGGAAGGCGTGGTCGGGCAGGCGATTCTGGGTGGACGCATGGACGAGGCGGCGCAATGGGCAAGCAAATTGGCAGGGCTGTTTCCCGACGCGTTTTATCTGGAACTGCAAAGGCTGCCTGAACACGTCGGTGACTTTTCCGATGCCTTGCATCAGCAGTTTCATGCTTTGCGTCATCAGGCGGAAACCGTGCTTGCAGGCAGCCTGCAACTGGCGGCGCAACTTGATCTGCCGCCGGTGGCTACCCATGCGGTGCAGTTTATGCACGGTGACGATTTCATCGCACACGAGGCGCGGGTGTGTATTGCCGCCGGTGCGGTGTTAAGCGATCGGCGGCGGGAACGGAAATTTCACCCGTCGCAGTATTTTTTGCCGTATGAAGCCATGGCGGAGCTGTTTGCCGATTTGCCCGAAGCGTTGGCGAACAGCGTCGAGATTGCGCGACGCTGCAGCACCGAAATCGAGCTGGGCAAGAATTATTTGCCGGACTTCCCCACGCCGAATAATTTATCGCTGGATGATTTTTTACGGCAGGAATCGCGTGCAGGTTTGACGCGGCGCATGGAAGTGCTGTTTCCCGATGCAAGCGAACGCGCGGCAAAGCTGCCTGAATACCAAGCACGGCTTGAATTTGAGCTTGATACCATTATCCAGATGGGTTTTCCGGGTTATTTCCTGATTGTGGCGGACTTTATCAACTGGGCAAAAAACAACGGCTGTCCGGTCGGGCCGGGGCGCGGATCGGGCGCAGGTTCTTTAGTGGCTTATTCGTTAAAAATTACCGACTTAGATCCGATACGCTACGCCTTGCTGTTCGAGCGTTTTTTGAATCCGGAACGGGTTTCCATGCCTGACTTTGACGTGGATTTCTGTCAAGAGAACCGTGGGCGGGTGATCGATTATGTGCGCCAAAAATACGGCATGGCGGCGGTCAGCCAAATCATCACCTTCGGTACGCTGTCGAGCAAAGCGGTGGTGCGTGATGTCGGGCGGGTGCTGGATTTGCCGTTCGGCTTATGCGATCGCCTGTCCAAATTGATTCCGCTGGAAGCCAATAAACCGTTAAGTCTTGCCAAGGCGATGGAGGTCGAACCCGAAATCGGGCGCATCATCCGCGAGGAAGAAGCCGAAGAGCTGATGGTGTTGGCGCAAAAGCTGGAAGATTTGACGCGCGGCACGGGGATGCACGCCGGCGGGGTATTGATTGCGCCGGGCAAACTCACCGACTTTTGTCCGGTGTACCGTGCCGCCGGTGATGATGCCGCCTCGGTGTCGATGTACGATAAAGACGATGTGGAAGCGGTCGGACTGGTCAAGTTTGACTTTTTGGGGCTGCGTAACCTCACCATCATCGAGATGGCGCAAGAGATGATCCGCACCCATCGCGGCGAGACCGTCGATGTGGCGCATATTCCGCTGGACGATGCGGCGGTGTACCGTGATATTTTTGCCAAGGCGAACACGACGGCGGTGTTCCAGTTTGAGTCCGCAGGCATGAAACGCATGTTGCAAGATGCGCGCCCGACGAAATTTGAAGAAATCATCGCCTTTGTGGCCTTGTACCGTCCGGGGCCGATGGATTTGATTCCCGACTTTATCCGCCGTATGCACGGCAAAGAAAAGTTTGAATACCTGCATCCGCTGCTGGTCGATATTTTGCAGCCGACCTACGGCATCATGGTGTATCAGGAACAAGTCATGCAGGCGGCGCAGTTGTGCGCGGGCTATTCGCTGGGCGGTGCGGACATGCTGCGCCGCGCCATGGGCAAGAAAAAGCCCGAAGAAATGGCGAAACAGCGTGAGACTTTTGTCGCCGGTGCGGCGCAAAAAGACATTTCCGCCGAGAAAGCCAACGAAATTTTCGACTACATGGAAAAATTCGCGGGTTACGGTTTCAATAAATCGCACGCCGCCGCCTATGCTTTGGTCGCTTACCAAACCGCATGGTTGAAAAAACATTATCTGGCGGAATTTGTCGCCGCCACCATGTCCAGCGAGCTGGACAATACCGATCAGCTGAAGATTTTTTATGACGATGCCGTCGCCAACGGTATCACCTTTTTACCGCCGTCGGTGAACCATTCCGATTACCGTTTTACGCCGCATGACGAGTATGCGGTGCGTTATGCCTTGGGAGCAATCAAAGGCACGGGCGAAAGTGCGGTCGCGGCGATTGTCGCGGCGCGTCGTGACGGTGCGTTTCAGGATTTGTTTGATTTTTGCTCGCGGGTGGACAAGCAGGCGGTCAATCGGCGTGCGCTGGAAGCCTTAATCCGTGCCGGCGCGTTTGACGAAATCGACGACAACCGCGCCATGCTGCTGGAAAACGTAACGCTGGCCATGGATTACGCCGAGCAGCAAGAGGCAAACCGTCATCAATGCGGACTGTTCGACTTTGACCAAAGCGCGATTGAAGCCGTGCAGTTAAAACCGACTGCGCCGTGGTCTTTGGCTCAAAGGCTGGCTGAAGAAAAGCTGGCCATGGGTTTTTACTTTTCCGCACACCCGTTTGCGCCGTACGAAGCCGAAGTGCGACCGCTGGCGCGCTTGAGTTTGGATCAAATCAAACCGCAAGACTACCGCCAATGGTTGGGCGGCTTCGTTACTCAAGTGCGTACCGTCATGACCAAAACCGGCAGGAAAATGTGGATCGCGCTCTTGGAAGATTTGTCGGCCAAGCTGGAAATCACGGTGCGCGACGAGGCGATTGAAGCGTTCGGCGGTACTTTGAGCGCGGATCAATTATTGCTGTTTGAATGCAAAGTGAGTAAGGACGATTACAATGGCGGCGAGGGTTTGCGCATCAGCGCGGAAAAAATCCTGAGTTTGGACGCGGCGCGTGAGCAACACGCCCGCAGCTTACAATTGACCTTAAACCCCGCGCACGACATCAACGCCGTGGCGGAGGTTTTGCAGCGTTATCGCAGCGGCGAACGTTTGATACCGCTTGTGATTCATTATCGCTCGTCCGAAGTTTCAGGCAGCCTGAAAGCAGAGAAAACATGGAACATCGTGCCGCAGCAAGCCTTACTGGACGAACTGCATATTTTGCTGGGGCATGAAAACGTCGGTTTGCGTTGGTGAGTTTTTAGATAGTGTCTACATAACTCAAGCTGAACGTTTGATAAGAGCTTACCTGTAGGAAAACCTTAGACGGCTACCTGAATGATGTCCGTATGCTTTAGCTTCGCAGAAACTTCGTTTTAGGTAGCCTGTATTGTTTTACAGAAGCTGTTTGCTTCGCGCTCTATCGCCGCGCGATGGCGACCTTCTTTCTTTGCTTCGCCAAAGAAAGAAGGCAAAGAAAGGCGACCCCACGGCGCAGGTTTGGCTGCGCCAAACTTCCCGTTCAAAAATCCGTTTGTGCGGTGGCCGTGAACTCGTGTCGGCTTCGCCGCCACTCAAACAGGCACGGCCTTTTCTCCGCAAAAACGGATTTTTGAACGGCTGCTTCAAGGGGATTGGGGCGGAGGAAAACAAAGGTTTCTGCTGATTTTTCGTTTTGGATTTGAGTAATGTTGAGAGCAATGAAAACGAAACTCACGTAAACACTATCTAGCTTCGCTGAACGCTGTTTCAGCGTTTTTCTTGCTGATCTAAAGCCTGCTTATCCCATTCTTGCAGCAACGCCATTTTCTCCCCGATTTTGCTTTCCAGCCCACGGTTGGTCGGGCGGTAAAAATCCGGCTCGTCCATGCCGTCGGGCATATAACTTTCCCCTGCGGCATAAGCGTTCGGCTCGTCATGTGCGTAGCGATAGGCGCGCCCGTAGCCCAGCTCTTTCATCAATTTGGTCGGCGCATTGCGTAAATGAACCGGCACGGGGTGCGAAGATTGCTCCGCCACAAACGCCCGCGCCTGATTGTACGCGTTGTAACCGGCATTGCTTTTTGCCGCGCACGCCAGATAAATCACCGCCTGCGCCAAGGCCAATTCGCCTTCGGGGCTGCCCAAACGTTCATAAGTCGCCGCCGCATCGTTGGCGATTTGCAACGCACGCGGATCGGCCAAGCCAATGTCTTCCCACGCCATGCGCACCATCCGCCGCGCCAAATAACGCGCGTCCGCGCCGCCGTCGATCATGCGGCAAAACCAATACAAAGCAGCATTCGGGTGGGAACCGCGCACCGATTTGTGCAGCGCGGAAATCTGATCGTAAAACGCATCGCCGCCTTTATCGAAACGGCGCAGCTGCGTGCCGAGCGTCTGCTGCAAAAAGGCATCGTCCAACACGGTGATGTTTTGCGCTTGCGCTGCGGTCAGCAGCTGTTCGACCATATTGAGCAAACGGCGCGCATCGCCGTCGGCCAAGGTGGCGATTTTTTCGGTTTGAGCGGCGTCTATCCGGAAATGTTGATGTTCAGGCAGCCTGAACACCCGTTCGCACAAGGTTTGCAAGTCCTGCACCGATAACGCTTGCAAGGTGTACACCTGTGCACGGCTGAGCAAGGCGGAATTGACCTCGAACGACGGATTTTCCGTGGTCGCGCCAATAAAAGTGATCAAACCGCTTTCGACATAGGGCAAAAACGCATCCTGCTGCGCCTTGTTAAAACGGTGCACTTCATCGACAAACAAAATGGTCTGCCGCCCGCCCGCCAAAGCCTGCCGCGCCTGCTCGACGGCGGCGCGAATGTCTTTGACGCCGGAAAACACCGCAGACAGCGGCAGAAACAACGCGTCAAAACTGTTCGCCAAAATCCGCGCCAGTGTGGTTTTGCCCACGCCGGGCGGGCCCCACAGCAGCATGGAATGCGGTTTGCCGCTGTCCACGGCAATGCGTAAGGGGCGGTTTTCCCCGATCAAATGCTGCTGCCCGATGACTTCGTCCAGCGTGTGCGGACGCAGTTTTTCCGCCAAAGGCGGTAACGGTTCGGACTGAAACAAATCGTCGGACATCATGCAATCCCTTAACAAGCCGTAAAAAGAATGATTGTACGTGATGAAATGCTTTCAGGCAGCCTCTTTAATTTCTCTCCGAGGGAAGGAATTGGCGTTTCGGCTTTATCTGCGCTTTAACTGCGTTAAGGCTGCCTGAAAGTATATTACAGCCAGCGTTTGCGATTAAACAACCACAACATACCGCCGGCAAGCGTTGCCATCAGTCCGAGAATGATGAAATAGCCGTATTTCCAGTGCAACTCGGGCATAAAGTCGAAGTTCATGCCGTAAATGCCGGCGATCAGCGTCAGCGGCATAAAGATAATGGTGATGGAGGTCAGTACCCGCATTTGCTTGTTTAAGGCGTTGGACTGAAAGGATAAATGCACGTCCATCATGCTTTGTACGGTGTCGCGGATCGCGTCCAGCGACTCGGACAGTTGCAAGGTGTGGTCATAGGTGTCGCGCAGGAAAATATGCACGCTCGGCGGAATCAGCGGAAAGTCGCCGCGCATGATCTGGCTTAAACCTTCGCGCAGCGGCAGCAATGTGCGGCGCAGGCGTACCGCGTCGCGTTTTAAGCGATGAATGCGCGGCAGCATATCCGTGCCTTGCTCGGCAAACAGTTTTTGGTCGAGTTTTTCGGTTTTGGCGGTGAGGTGATCCAAGGAGACAAAATAATCGTCCACCATGCGATCCAGCAGCATATACGCCAGAAAAGCCGCGCCTTGGGCGTGAACGCGTTCGAAGTCTTCATGCAGCCGCTTGCGCATCGGCGTGAACAGTCCGAGCGGTTTGCGTTGCAGGGAAATGATGAAATTTTTTCCTAAAATCAAGTAAATCTGATCGGCGTGCATGCCTTTGCCGTCATTGCCAAACACGGTGGCGGCGATGAAAAGATAGGTGCCGTAGTCTTCGATTTTCGGGCGTTGCTTAATGTTCAGGATATCTTCCAACACCAAGTCGTGCACCGCAAACGGTTCGAGCAGGCGGTGCAGGCTGTCGGCATCGTTAATGCCGACGAGGTGATACCATGTGACGTTATTATCGGTGGGTGGCGGCAGCAGCGTTTGCTGCTTGATATCGTAAGGGAACTCCTGTATCTGTACGCCGTCCGGCGAAAAAACGGTGATGTTCAGGTGGCGTGCGGATTGTTTTTTGGTGTCGCCGCGTGCCTGTCCCGAAGGGTTGGTCAGTAAGTCTTGCAAGTAGTCTTTTTTCGCGGTCTTTTTCATGGCTTACAACGCCTTGACGATGAACTGGTGCCCGACTTTATCCCAAGCAAAGGTTTCAAAATCCAAAGCGTTCGCGCTCAGAGGATTGGCATTTAACCATTCGCGGCTGATGCTGAGTACGCATTTTTTCTTGGCGGCATTGACTTGCAGCGAGGTTTGCTCGGGGAAAACAATGTCGGCGCGGGCGCGGCAAAATAATGCCGCCAGTCGCAGACAGATAATGGCGGAACACAGCAAGGGATTATCCAAAGCTTCGCGCATTTTTTTCAAGTCGCCGCGATGACCCAAAACCAAAGTCGCCAGCACTTTTTGGTCTTTGCGCGAGAAGCCGGGCATATCGGCTTGTTCCAAAATATACGCAGAATGTTTATGGTAACCGGTGTGGGCAATCGACAGCCCGATTTCGTGCACACGCGCCGCCCATGAGACGAAAGTCTGCCAGTAACGCAGCTCTTGGCGTGACATTTGCATGGCCAAACCGTTCAGGCAGCGTAAGGCGACCGCTTCCACGCGCATTGCCTGCGCCAAATCGACGTGATAACGCAGTTGAAATTGCGCAATGGTTTCGTCGCGCATGTCTTGATCCAGATGACGGCCGATCAAATCATAGAACACGCCGTCGCGCAGTGCGGCATCGGTGACGGTCATGTCGGCGATGGCCAGCTCTTCAAACGCCGCCATCATCACCGCCAGCCCGCCGGCGAACACTTCGATGCGGTCGGGGCGCAAACCTTCCAGCCGTGCTTTTCTGGTGCCGCCTGCCTGAGTGATGCGTTTGGCCAAAGTTTGCATGTGCTCGTAGCGGATGTTTTCTTCCGCAGGGTGGGTGGTCATGGTGACATCGCGAATCGCCCGTGCGCTGCCTGAAGTGCCGATGGCAAAATCCCATGAGATGTTTTTCAAACCGCCGGCAATGCGTTGAATTTCCGAACGCGCGCTGTTGACGGCGTTACGAAAAGAAGACGCGGAAACTTTATCCCCTGCGAAAAAACGCATGCTGTAACTGACGCAGCCCAAAGCCAGACTTTCGGTGATTTCGGGTTGTTCTTGTGCGCCGATGACGAATTCGGTCGAGCCGCCGCCGATGTCGATGATTAAGGCGCGTTGTTGGTTAAACGGCACGGTATGCACCACGCCGGTGTAAATCAGACGCGCCTCTTCCCGTCCGGCAATGATTTCAATCGGGAAGCCCAAGGCTTTTTCCGCTTTGGAAAGAAAAGGTTGCAGATTATTCATTACACGAAAAGTGTTGGTGGCAACCGCGCGCACCTGTCGCGCTTTCAAGCCGCGCAAGCGTTCGCCGAAACGTGCCAGACACGCCAGTGCGCGTTCTTGTACGTCTTTATTCAGATTTTTCTTGGCGTCCAGTCCGGCGGCAAGCTGTACCATTTCTTTGATGGAATCGACGATTTGCCATTGCTCGTGATGGCAGTGATAGATTTGCAGACGGAAACTGTTGGAACCTAAGTCCACGCTGGCGATGATGTTTTCGTTTGATTTCATGCAAAGAATTTTCAGACGGAAGAAACGGCAGCATCTTAACGCGCAAACATGGCATTGTCATGTATAAAATCCGAGTATTGCATCTGCTTAGACTTGCCGCTATATTCCTTTATCTGTAATTTTCACGCCGTCGGCACGCATCAAAAGGCTCCGGTGCCGTGCCGGTGTATGGCATTGGGTGTTTCCGAGTCGGATGCAGCAATATTTTGCCGCTTTTTTTCGTGACGACTCGGTTCAGAACCGTTTTAATTTTGATAAGAATTTTTCAGGAGAAACATGATGTCGAATATTCGTCCTTATCTCGAACACACGCCGCAAGTCGGCGAGAATGTGTATCTTGACCCCGCATCGGTGGTGATTGGCGATGTGGTGATTGGTGATGAATCCTCAGTATGGCCGTGTACCGTGATTCGCGGTGACGTTAACCGCATCCGCATCGGGCGGCGCAGCAATATTCAAGACCTTTCGATGCTGCATGTGAGCTATCGCAGCGAGGGCAAACCCGAAGGTTCGCCGCTGACGATTGGCGATGAAGTCACCATCGGTCACCACGTGACTTTGCACGGCTGTACCATTCATGATCGTGTGTTGGTGGGCATGGGCAGCATTGTGCTGGACGATGCGGTGATTGAAGAGAACGTGATCATCGGTGCCGGTTCAGTGGTGTCGCCGGGCAAAAGGTTGGCGAGCGGATTTTTGTATCTGGGTGCGCCCGCCAAAGCGGTGCGTCCGCTGACCGAAGAAGAACTGGCATGGCTGCCGCAATCGGCCGCGCATTATGTGCGGGTGGCAGGTGATTATTTGAAATAAATTGATCTTTTCAGGCAGCCTGTTAAGAAATCTCTGAAGCGACATTTAGCAAAACCGGAAACCCGTGCGTGGCTTTGACGATTCTTGCTTCGTCCACTCATCGGCGTTTTTAGCTTAACTGATCTTTGTTTCAGAGGTTTCTTAAATTACTGATAAGGCTGCCTGAATGTTTTGATGAGTTTTATTGCATAAACATTGGTTTATGTTTTACAGGCTGATTTATTTTCAGGCAGCCTCACCACAATATACTGCATAACACCGTATCTTGGCGTATCATAACGGCTTGCTTGCGATGGTCAGGGAGGAAAGATGAAGCAGGTTTTTTTAGACTTTGAACAACCCGTTGCCGAATTAGTACAAAAAATCGAAGAGTTGCGTTTTGTTCAAGACGATTCGGCAGTGGATATTTCGGAAGAAATCACCCGTTTGCAGAAAAAAAGTGAAGATTTGACCAAGTCGATTTTCACCAAACTCACGCCGGTGCAAACTTCACAAGTGGCGCGGCATCCGCAGCGTCCTTATACTTTGGATTACATCGAAGCGTTGTGCACCGACTTTGAAGAGCTGCACGGCGATCGTGCGTATGCCGACGATGCCGCGATTGTCGGCGGTTTGGCGCGCTTTGACGGTGAAAGCGTGATGGTGATCGGTCACCAAAAAGGGCGTGACACCAAAGAAAAAATCCGCCGCAATTTCGGTATGCCGCGTCCGGAAGGCTATCGCAAAGCCTTGCGCCTGATGAAACTGGCTGAAAAATTCAAAATCCCGGTGCTAACTTTTATCGACACTCCGGGCGCTTACCCGGGCATCGGCGCGGAAGAGCGCGGGCAATCGGAAGCCATCGGGCGTAATCTGTACGAATTGGCACGTTTGGACGTGCCGGTGATTTGCACGGTGATCGGCGAGGGCGGTTCGGGCGGTGCGCTGGCGGTGGCGGTGGGTGATCGCGTCAATATGTTGCAGTACGCTACGTATTCGGTGATTTCGCCTGAGGGTTGTGCGTCGATTTTGTGGAAAACGGCGGAAAAAGCGGCCGATGCGGCGATTGCCATGGGCATTACCGCCAAGCGTTTGTATCAGCTGGGTTTGATTGATCGCATTATCCAAGAGCCGATCGGCGGCGCGCATCGTGATTACGATGCGGTGATGAATAATGTGCGCGAAGCTTTGCGCGAGGATTTGGCGGCATTGCGCGGTGCGTGCGGTTGTGATTTGCTGGACAAGCGTTTTGAACGCATCATGGCCTATGGACAATTCACCGAAAAATAACCGGACGCACGAAGTCTGGCAATCGTGGTCGGCACATTGTGCCGGCCATTTTTCGTGTGAAGTCGCCTTATCGGGCGGTTTGGATTCCGTCGTGCTGTTGCACATCATGTGCGCGCTGCGCGATGAATACGGCATTCGCATCCATGCGGTGCACGTGCATCACGGTTTGCAGGCAGCCGCTGACGATTGGGTAAGGTTTTGTACGGATTTGTGTGCGCGTTGGCAAGTGCCGTTACGCATCGAACGGGTGACCGTGCACAGTGCCGGCACGGGCATCGAAAGCGCGGCGCGGCAGGCGCGTTATGCCGCTTTTGCAGGCAGCCTGCAACCCGTCATTGCTTTGGCGCATCATCGGGACGATCAGGTCGAGACTTTTTTATTGTCGATGTTGCGCGGCGGCGGAGTGCGCGGCATGAGTGCCATGCCGCCGGTGCGGCGCTTAAACGAACGGATTTGTTTGTGGCGGCCGTTATTGAACGTGTCGCGCAAGCAATTGGAAGCTTATGCCGCCGCGTACGATTTACCGTTTGTGAACGACCCGAGCAATGCCGAGACCCATTATTTACGCAATTGGCTGCGTCACGACATCCTGCCCGTCGTGCACAAGAGGCTGCCTGCAGCCGATGCGCACATCATGCGCAATATCGACAGCTTACAGCATACTTTGCGGCTGCTGGACGAAGTGACGGCGGCGGATTATCAAGCGGTGTCCCCGCAGCAAGGGGTGCTCGACTGCACGGCATGGCACGGATTATCCACGGCGCGACGTAACGAGGTATTGCGGCGTTTTGCGCAGGACAATCATTTGGGCGTAGCGAGCGTGCATTCGGTACGCGACTTTGCACAGCATTTGTTCAGGCAGCCGCAAGGTCATCATGTGTGGCATTTGCCGAACGGCGAGGCGCACGCGCAATATGGCCGTTTGTGGGCATGGTCACGGCATGATGCGTTACGCGACGGGCAATGGGACATTAATCTGCTGCATTGGCAAACAACCGCCGTTTGGGGGCTGCCTGAAAGCGAAAATTGGACGCAAAGCTACAGTTTACGCACCGTTACGCCGCAGGATACGCTGGCAACGCGTGGTGGGCATAAAAATGTTGTAAAATTATTGCAGGAAAAAAAGATTCCCGCCTTTATTCGTCGGTATTGGGCGGTGGTGGTGGATAAAAATGACATCTGCCGCGCCGTGGTCAATCTTCGCTGTGACGAAATCGAAGGCGTGCGCGGCGGGAAACTGCCCTGTTTTACAGGGTTTGAGCGTTTTTTGACGGAACTTTGCGGGAAGACATAAGTCTTAAATAAGACTTGGCCGTTCGTCGGCGTCAACAATAAAAAACGAGAGAAGATACAATGAATGATCGTCAAGTCGATCAGGCTTTGGTAGAACGTGCACAAAAGGGTGAACAACGCGCTTTTGAAACCTTGGTATCCAAATACCAGCGGCGGCTGACTCGGCTGCTGTCGCGTTTTATCCGAGACGAACACGAGGTGAATGATGTGGCGCAGGAAGCCTTCATCAAAGCCTATCGCGCCTTGCCCGGCTTTCGTGGCGAGAGTGCGTTTTACACTTGGTTGTACCGCATCGCCATCAATACCGCAAAAAACTACCTGTCGATGTCGGGGCGTCGCCCTTTGTTATCGGGTGACGTTGCCAACGAAGACGGCGAGAGTTTGGATATTGCCGAGCAAATACCCGACTGGCATACGCCCGAGGCGGATTTGCTCAACCGCGAGATCATCAGTACGGTGGAGCACGCCGTGAGCAAGCTGCCTGAAGACTTGCGCCGTGCGGTGACCTTGCGTGAAATGGAAGGATTATCTTATGAGGAAATTGCCGAAGTCATGGAATGCCCGATTGGCACGGTGCGTTCCCGCATTTTCCGCGCCCGCGAAGTGATTGCCAAAGAATTGCGTCCTTTATTGGACACCAGCGAAAACCAAAGGTGGTAAACCATGCACAATCTTAATCATGAAAAAATCTCAGCATTGATGGACGGTGAAACACGCGCACGCAAAGAGTGCGATGGCGTGATTGAAAACTTGCTCAATGACCGCGATCTGCAACGTGTTTGGTATGAATATCATCTGATTCGCGACTGCCTGCGCCATGACCAGACCCGTTTGGGCCATGACCTCGCGCCGTCTTTCAGGCAGCGTTTGCAGCGAGAAGGCAAGCTGAGTCTGAACCGTCGCCTTTATTTGCCTGCCAATCAGGCGTTCAAAGGTTTTGCGATCGCGGCGAGTGTTGCCGCCGTGGCTGTGGGCGTATGGCAAATCATGCCGCAAGAGAGCGCTCCGGCAAGCTTAAGCGTCATGAGTCAAACCGCAACGCAGGAACAGACGGCGGCGATGTTCATCCATGATGCCGCGCCGATACTGACTGCGCCGTATGCGGACGAAAGCGCAGTGACCGTCAGATTGGATGACCCTTACCTGCAAGCGCATCAGCGTGCCATGACCACCGACGGTCTGATGCAGGTATCCGCTTCATTTGACGGGGTGCAATAAATGCCGATGCAGCAACGCTGGTTGTGGTTAGTGCTAGGCGCTTTGAGCATTCAGGCAGCCTATGGCGATGAGTGGGCGCAGCTGACGCACGCCGCCAAAGCCGGACAAACGCTTAATCTGGAAGGTCAATACGTGCGGCAAACCGGAGAAGGTTTATCCACGTTTGCCATTTACCGTCTGCGTCAAGGGCGTAATGTGGTTGAACGGCGCATTGCATTGGACGGCGCCGCGCGCGAGCTGATTCGCACCCGTAACAGCGTGCGTTTTTTTACTGCCGATTCGCAAGGCTTGCTGCAAGCCAAGATGGACAGCATCCGTTTTTTCCCTGCGACTTTGCCTTCCGATACCCAAGTGCTGAAAAACTCCTATGCTGCCGAAGAAGGTGATTTGGGACGTATTGCGGGCAAGGAGTGCCGTTGGGTGTGGTTGATTCCGCATGATGCCGATCGTTACACCCAAGGTTTTTGTGTGGACACGCGGCACAATCTGCCCTTGATTCAGACTTATAAAAATGCTTCAGGCATCAAAGAAATCAATGTTTTCACCCATCTTTCCTTCACCGATCCGAGCACGGACGATATCGCACCGGATGCAGGCTTGACGGTGCAGGATGCCTTGCAGTTGCCGCCGGAGCTGAACCGTACCCATTTGCGCAGCACCACGGTACGCGATGCTTACATCAGCCAATTGCCCGACGGATTTTTTATCTTGCGTCATAACGATATGAAAACCGCCAACGGCGGTCAAGGGCGGCATTATGTCATCGGTGACGGCCTGATTCATGTCTCGCTTTTTATCGAACAGCTGCCTGCCGCGGTCAATACCTCGCACCGCGTCGGCGTGGTCAGCGGTGCTTTGTCGATGGCCGAAGCAACGATGGGCGACTTCAAAATGATCGCCATCGGCGATTTGCCTCCGCGCGGCTTGAGCAATCTGTTGCGCAGTATTGAAATCAAATAAATATTCCGAATTATCGCCTTGATAAACAAAGGCTTATCAAGGCGATATTGTTTTGCTTCTCGTTTTTTCGGTTGGCCGAGAAAAATTTCTTTGGCGTACTGAAGTCATCCTGACGATAAATTCCCCGTTAAAACAAACACTCCTGTTTGCCGCTGAGATTTTTGCACCAAATCTTGACTTAGCGCAAACGATAAGCCTTGTTTGTTGCCTCAATATCCGCTATATTGCGTTCCAGTCTTACAGAAAACACTATATCTAGTGTTTTTCTAAAAAACGGTCTTCACAGTCAAACACGGCATCGTCCTTGGAATGTTCACGCCTTGGGGCTTTTTTTCGACGTGTTTGCGGCTTTTCAGGCAGCCTTTATTTTTACGGGATTTCAGTTTATGAACGATTTCAGCACGCTTAAAGTCACCAAACGCGACGGACGTTTGGAATCCATCAATCTGGACAAAATCCATAAAGTCGTCACGTGGGCGGCGGAAGGTCTGGACAATGTGTCGGTTTCGCAGGTTGAGCTGAAATCGCATATCCAGTTTTACAACGGTATCCGCACCAAAGACATTCACGAAACCATCATCAAGGCGGCGGCGGATTTGATCTCGGAAGAAACGCCGGACTATCAATATCTTGCTGCGCGTTTGGCGATTTTCCATTTGCGCAAGATCGCGTTTGGCGAATTTGAACCGCCGCATTTGCTGGCTCATGTGCAAAAAATGACGCTGGAAGGCAAGTACGATCAGCACCTGTTGCAGGACTATGACGAAGCGGAATTTGCCGAGTTGGACGATTACATTCGTCATGAGCGCGATTTGACTTTCTCCTATGCGGCGGTCAAGCAGTTGGAAGGAAAATACTTGGTGCAAAACCGCGTTACGCGCCAAGTATATGAAAGCCCGCAGTTTTTATACATGTTGGTGGCGATGTGTTTGTTTGCGGATTATCCGCGTGAAACGCGCATGGATTACGTGAAAAAGTTTTACGATGCGACAAGCCTGTTCAAAATTTCCCTGCCCACGCCGATCATGGCGGGCGTGCGCACGCCGTCGCGTCAGTTTTCGTCTTGCGTGCTGATCGAGTGCGGCGACAGTTTGGACTCGATCAATGCGACCACCTCTGCGATCGTGAAATACGTGTCGCAACGCGCCGGCATCGGCATCAATGCGGGGCGAATCCGCGCTTTGGGCAGCCCGATTCGCGGCGGTGAAGCGCAGCATACGGGGTGCATTCCGTTTTTCAAAATGTTTCAGGCAGCGGTGAAATCCTGCTCGCAAGGCGGGGTGCGCGGTGGCGCGGCGACGTTGTTTTACCCGATGTGGCATTTGGAAGTCGAATCGCTGCTGGTGTTGAAAAACAATCGCGGCGTGGAGGAAAACCGCGTGCGCCATATGGACTACGGCGTGCAAATCAACCGCACGCTGTATCAACGCTTGATTAAAAATCAAAACATTACCCTGTTTTCACCGGCGGATGTACCGGGTTTGTACGAGGCGTTTTTTGCCGATCAAGACGAATTTGAACGTTTGTATGAGCGTTATGAAGCCGACGATTCGATTCGCAAACGTTCCGTGCCGGCGATCGATTTATTCTCTTTGATGATGCAGGAACGCGCCAGTACCGGACGGGTTTACGTGCAAAACGTGGATCATTGCAACACCCACAGCCCGTTTGACCCGACGGTCGCGCCGGTGCGTCAGTCCAATTTGTGTTTGGAAGTCGCTTTGCCGACCAAGCCCTTGAACGACATCAACGACGAAGAAGGCGAGATTGCTTTGTGTACGCTTTCTGCGATCAACCTCGGTGCCTTGGAAAATCTGGAAGAGCTGGAACACCTTGCCGATTTGAGCGTACGCGCGCTGGATGCATTGCTGGATTATCAGGATTACCCCTTGCGCGCAGCGCAAATCGCGACCATGAAGCGGCGTACTTTGGGCATAGGCGTGATCAATTTTGCTTACTATCTGGCGAAAAACGGTAAGAAATATTCCGATGATTCCGCGCTGGGCTTGACCCATCGCACCTTTGAGGCGATGCAATATTATTTGCTGCGCGCCTCGGTGCAACTGGCGCGTGAAAAAGGCGCGTGCCCCGGTTTTAACGAAACCCGCTACGCCCAAGGCATTTTGCCGATCGACAATTACAAAAAAGACCTCGACGCCGTGTGCACCGAGCCTTTGCATCTGGATTGGGAAGGTTTGCGCGCCGATATTCAAACGCACGGTTTACGCAATTCCACCCTGACCGCGCTGATGCCGTCGGAAACCTCCAGCCAGATTTCCAATGCGACCAACGGCATCGAACCGCCGCGCGGTCTGGTGACGATCAAGCAATCCAAAGACGGCATTTTGAAACAAGTCGTCCCCGAATTTCACCGTTTGAAAGACCGCTATGAACTGCTGTGGCAAATGCCGGGCAATGACGGTTATTTGAAACTGGTCGGTGTGATGCAAAAATTCATCGATCAAGCGATTTCCGCCAACACCAATTACGATCCGCAACGCTTCGAAGGCAATAAAGTGCCGATGAAAGTGCTGCTCAAAGACCTGCTGACCGCGTATAAATACGGCCTGAAAACGCTGTATTACCAAAACACCCGCGACGGTGCGGACGACGGACAGTCGGACTTGGGTGATGATTGCGCCGGCGGTGCGTGTAAGATTTAAGCGGTCTTTGAACTGCGTTTCAGAGGTTGTTTAAGGCTGCCTGAAAGCTATTTATGTACCGTTTACGCCGTGTTTACGACTTTAGCGCTGCCGATTTGCCGGCGGTGTTTGCCGACCGTTTATGGGCGCGCGGCGTGAAAAAAGAGCGGCTGGCCGATGTGCCGTGGGTCAAAACGCTCGCGCCTTCGGACGCTTTGCGCCGCTGGTTTCACGCCGATAAAAGCGCGCGCCATGCCGAATTTTGCGCCCGTTACCGTGCGGAGCTGTCCGCGCCCGAATTGCAGCCCGCCTTGCACGACTTACGCACGCGCGCAACCCAAGCAGGCAGCCTGACCTTGCTCACCGCTGCCAAAATCATTGAACAATCACATCTGCCCGTGTTGCGGGCGGTTTTAGAAGAAGGATAACGTTATGAAATACAGTACATTTTGCAAAACCGACAACGACCAACTCAAAGAGCCGATGTTTTTCGGCCAGCCGGTGAACGTGGCGCGTTACGATCAGCAGAAATACGAAATTTTTGAAAAACTGATCGAAAAGCAGTTATCGTTTTTCTGGCGGCCGGAAGAAGTGGACGTGTCGCAAGACCGCATTGATTATCAAGGGCTGCCTGAACACGAAAAACATATTTTTATCAGTAACTTAAAATACCAAACCTTGCTGGATTCGATACAGGGACGCAGCCCGAACGTCGCGTTTTTGCCCTTGGTGTCGATTCCCGAACTGGAAACGTGGATTGAGACCTGGTCGTTTTCCGAGACGATTCACTCGCGCTCTTACACCCATATTATCCGCAACATCGTCAATGACCCGTCGGTGGTGTTTGACGACATCGTGCGCAATCCGCACATCATCGAGCGCGCCGATGAGATTTCCAAATACTATGACGATTTGATTTGCCATTCGTGGATTTGGCAGAAATTCGGCGAAGGCAAGCACGTCATCAACGGTAAAGAATACGACGTATCGGTACGCTCCCTGAAAAAGAAACTTTATTTGGCGATGATGTGCGTCAATGTGCTGGAAGCGATCCGCTTTTACGTGAGTTTCGCCTGTTCGTTCGCTTTTGCCGAGCGCAAGCTGATGGAAGGCAACGCCAAAATCATCCGCCTGATTGCGCGCGACGAAGCTTTGCATCTGACCGGCACGCAGCATATTCTCAACATTATGCAGCGCGGCGAAGACGATGCGGAAACCGGCGAAGTGGCGCGCGAAGCGGAGCAGGAATGCTTCGAGCTTTTCAAGCGCGCCGCCGAACAGGAAAAAGCATGGGCGGATTATCTGTTCAAAGACGGCTCAATGATCGGGCTGAACCGCGATATTCTGGGGCAATACATCGAATACATCACCAATGCGCGCATGATTGCGGTGGGTTTGAAACCGGCGTTTGAAGGCGCGACCCAAAACCCGATTCCGTGGATCAACGCATGGCTGGTGTCAGACAATGTGCAGGTCGCACCGCAAGAAGTGGAAGTCAGCTCGTATTTGATCGGACAGATTGACGCGGAAGTGAATGCGGACGATTTGGGTGATTTTGAGCTGTAAAGCTGGCGAAAAATGTTTTTCAGGCTGCCTGAAAGTGTTCAGGCAGCCTGAAGTTTTTTGGATTCGCCAGAATGGATACTATACCGAAGCTTGGGAGCCTCTGAAAAACTCTGGCGAGTGGATTTGACTGCTATTTTTTTGGCAGACAAGGAGCCTATTGAGGGCAATAGTGGTTCTATTGCCCTTAATAGGGGACACAGTATGGCGAAGAAAGCGCAGTTAAAGCCGCCGTCATGAGTTTCTCAGAGGTTCCCTTGATGTTTTGATCTGTCGTGATCTTTTCAGGCAGCCTTTGCTCCGTGAAATAAGGTGCTTTTGCATGGAGTTTTGTGATAGGCTCTGTCTTTTCGACCGCTTTTTGACGCACCGTTATGGATGAATTGAACCGTTTGCAAGAGCTGATGCGCGACGTGGCACGACATGAAGTCATGCCGCGCTTTTTGCGTGTCGGCAGCAGCAAAAAAGCGGACGGATCGCTGTTTACCGAAGCGGATTTGGCGTCACAACGTGCGCTGGAAGAAGGTTTGCGCAAGATTATCGACTGTCCGGTGTTGGGCGAGGAAATGAGCGATGCCGAGCATCGCCGCCTGTGGGCGGAAAACCGTGACGGGTTGTGGGTGGTGGATCCGATTGACGGCACGACCAATTTTGTCAGCGGTATGCCGCATTTTGCGGTGTCGGTGGCGTTTGTGCAAAACGGGCGCAGCACTTTGGCAGCGATTTTTAACCCGATTGCGGATGAAATGTTTTCTGCCGTGCGCGGCGGCGGTGCGTTTTTGAACCAAACCGCCTTACCCTTGCGGCGTACGGTGCGCCCTTTATGCGAGGCGGTGGCGGCGGTTGAGGTCAAATATTTGCGTTCGGGTACTTTGGCGGGGCGGATGCAAAACCTCTCGCCATGCGGTTCGCAGCGCAATATGGGTTGCAGCACGCTGGATTGGTGTTATCTGGCGGCGGGGCGGTTTGACGTGTATGTGCACGGCGGGCAGAAACTGTGGGATTACGCCGCCGGCGCATTGATTTTTGAAGAAGCGGGCGGCGCGCTGGCTACGCTGGAAGGGGATGACTTCTGGAGCGGGCAGCATGTGTTCAAACGCTCGGCCATCGCCGCACTGCAACCCGAGCTTTTCAGCGCGTGGTTAAAGTGGATTCGCGCCAATCAATAAACGGCGTTCAGCACTCGCTGCACACGGTATGATGTTTCGCAGCAGACGGACGACGTTCAAAATGCCGCCATACTTTTTCATGAAAATAAAACACCACGGTATTGGCCAAGGGCTCAACCAACGCAACCGCGCTTGAAATCCCAATGTTGCCGGTCAAAGCATAAGCAACCGCAAAAGCGGTGGTAAAGTGCAAAATGGCAAAGGTTAAGGTTTTCAGCATGATGTTCTCCTGATGAGTTAGTTAATAATAACCGCTATCAATAAATATTAGATTAAATTATTTCTATCGTTTGGATATTTTTTTGTGGAAAATCAAAATTTATTATGTTATATCAATAGATTGTTTAAATTTTCTGCATAAGACATCATACGAAAAGTGTTGTTTAAGCGTTCAGGCAGCCTTGATTTTCGCACTGAGAAATCTTCCTGAGTGCTTCCCAAAACACCAAAAAACGCGACAACAAGATTTTGCTGTCGCATCACACTCAAAACGAAAGGTCTCACCATGCCATCAAATGTTTCCGCTTCACCGATTCGTGCGGTGCTGTTTGATTTGGACGGTACGTTGGCGGATACCGCGCTGGATTTGGGGCAGGCATTGAATTTGCTGCTGGCGCGAGACGGGTTGCCTGCGGTGGAGATGGCGCGGATTCGCCCGATTGCCAGCCACGGTGCGAACGGTTTGCTGAAACTCGGCTTCGGCATGGGTTTGGATCACCCCGAACATGCGCGTTACCGCCGTGATTATCTGGAGATGTACGAGAGCTGTTTTGACTGCGATACGGTGCTGTTTGACGGCATTAACGCAGTGCTGATCACCTTGCAGGCGCGTGGTTTGCCGTGGGGCATCATCACCAATAAACCGCAGCGTTTTACCGACCGCCTCGTGCCGAAACTGGGCTTTGCCGTACCTCCGCGGGTGGTGGTGAGCGGCGACACCACGGACGAGCCGAAACCGAGCGTGAAACCGATGCTCCATGCCACGGCGGCGTTAAATATTGCACCTGAAAACTGCCTGTACATAGGCGATGCCGAGCGCGATATGCAGGCGGGACGTGATGCGGGCATGCGTACGGTTTTGGTGCGGTGGGGTTATATTGCGGACGATGACGATACGGAAAGCTGGGCGTACGATATGGCGATTGATAAGCCGTCCGAGATTTTGGATTGTTTGGGATAAGGGTTCAGGCAGCCTGAGACCTTTGCAAAAATCCATCCTGCGGCGCATTTCTTTGAGATGCGCTCCTCGGAATCTTGCCTATCTACATGATATGTCTGCGCTTCCTGCGGTGCTATCTCTACGAACTGCATCCACATTACGGACTTTTGCAAAGGTCTCAGCCTGTTTTTGCATCACAAAACGACGGCACATCAGTGCCGCCGTTGTCGTTACCGTGACCAAAATCATTCGTCGCGAAATAAGCGCACAATGCCTTCGAGCCCGCCGAAATCGATCGCGCAATCGGCGGCGGTTTTGGTTTTCAGTTTGGCGCGGTAGGCGACGCCGATGCCGGCGGCTTGCAGCATGGGAATATCGTTGGCGCCGTCGCCGACCGCCAGCACTTGCTGCGCTCGCAGCTGTAGCAGTTCGCGTTTTTCTTGCAATAAATCGCGTTTGGCTTGGGCGTCGATGATGTGGCCGAGCAGCTGGCCGCTGAGTTTGCCATCACGGCTTTCGAGTTGATTGGCATAGGCGAAATCCAGCCCGAGCCGTGTTTGCAGCCGTTCGGTGAAAAAGGTGAAGCCGCCCGAAATCAGCATGAATTTCACCTGATGCCGCTTGCAGGCAGCCATGAGTTCTGCCGTGCCAGGTGAGAGTTGCAGCACCTCGTCATACACGGTTTGCAATTCGCTTTCAGGCAGCCCTGCCAAGAGCGCGACGCGGGCGCGCAGCGATTGGGTAAAGTCGATTTCGCCGCGCATGGACTGCTCGGTGATGGCGGCGACTTGCTCTTTCAAACCAAGACGGGCGGCGATTTCGTCCACGCATTCGATCGTGATCAAAGTCGAGTCCATATCGCTGACAATCAAACCCAATTCGGAAAAAGCCATATCGGGCAAGATCGCGTGATCAATCTGCGCGGCGTGTAAAGCGGCGGCAATGTTTTCAGGCAGCCTGAAACCGTCTGCTACGGGAAAACGCAGCACGCAATCGCTGCGGAAAATCGGCACAGGCAAGGCGGCGAGGAGGTTTTCAGGCAGCCTTTGCATCAGATGATCCGCATACACAATCAAAACGGTGGGTTTCATGTTGAACAGTTCCTTTTTATCAATATTTCAGGCAGCCTGAGACCTTTGCAAAAATCCGTCCTGCGGCGCATTTCTTTGGAATGCGCTCCTCGAAAGCTCGCCTATCTTAATGATATGTCTGCGCTTTCTGCGGTGCTATTCCTGCGAACTACATCCACATGACAGACTTTTGCAAAGGTCTCAGCCTGATTTTGGGCGGCGGCGAAGGCGGCTTGAATCAATCGCGCATCATTGTTTTTCAGCAATGCCGCGTCCGAGAGCATTTGCCGCCAGCGGCGCGCGCCGTTTTCCCCGTGCAGCGCGCCCAAATAATGCCGCGCCATGTGGCGCAAACGGACATCTGGGTGCGTCGCCAGTTGGTTTTGAGCGTATTGATAGAGTTTTTCTACCAATTCTTCGTGTCGGATGGGCGGGTGGTCATCACCGTAAAACAGCCGATCCCACTCGCGCATCAACATCGGCTGATGATACGCCGCGCGTCCGACCATGACCCCGTCCACGTGTTGCAGTTGCTCGGCAATCGCCGCGTTATCGCTCAAGCCGCCGTTGATGACCACCGTCAGCGCAGGAAAATCCTGCTTTAAGCGATGCACAAAATCATAGCGCAAAGGCGGAATATCGCGGTTTTCCTTGGGTGATAAGCCTTCCAGCCACGCATTGCGCGCATGGACGATGAACACGCGGCAGGCGGTTTTGTCCGCCAGCGTGCCGACAAAATCCCGCACCACGGCATAGTTTTCGTCTTTGTCCACGCCGATGCGGTGCTTGATCGTGACCAAAATATCCGCCGCGTCCTGCATCGCATTCAGGCAACCTGCGACCAAATCGACTTCGCGCATCAGGCACGCGCCAAACGCGCCGTGCTGCACGCGCGGGCTGGGACAGCCGCAATTGAGATTGACTTCATCATAGCCTGCCTGCGCCGCCATACGGGTGCAGCGCGCCAAAGCGGCAGGGTCTGAACCGCCCAATTGCAACGCCACAGGATGTTCGCTCTCGTGATGCGCCAAAAACGCCGCCGTATCGCCGTGAATCAGCGCATTGACATTGATCATCTCGGTATAAAGCCGCGTGTGGCGCGTGATTTGCCGCGCCATGTAACGGTAGTGCCGATCCGTCCAATCCAACATGGGCGCGACGCACAGGCGGTGAGTGCTTGTTTTTTTA
>JAUNUS010000003.1 GCA_030538055.1 Neisseria sp. | reverse complement strand
GTTTCATGTCAGTATTGTCTTTCAAATACTGTAAACAACGCTAGAATTTTCTACAGGTAAAGGCTTATAGCGGAGATATTTTCGATAAAAAGAGGCACAATAATGATGCGATCATTGAGCAGATGGCGTTGGTGACCATTATCGCCACTTAGTGTGTGCCACCTCCAATGTATACAGGATATATGTTGCCCGTGCACAAGTCGGCTAGATCTCATTGGATTTAGAACAGCTACCAAAAGTATTGGGGCTACTTTGAATATTTGAAGCAGCCCCAAATTGTTTATTCATTTTTTTCGTTCGTATTCTTCATCAATACAAACAGTTCTTTACTGCTGCCGCCGCGTGAGCCGGACCATAAAATCTGCCAGCCGCGGGGAATGGTTTCGTGGGCGGACTCGATGGTGGTGATGCGGTAGTTGCAGTGTGTTTGCGGTTTAGCCGCGTAGGGCGGATACACGCGGATGCTGCCGTATTCGTTCCAAGCGGTCAGGGCATTGATGCGGGTGCTGTCGATGCATTCGCTGCCGTCGGCAAACGCGCTTTTCAGCTCTTCAGGCAGCACGGTTTGCATGCGCATCACGAGTGGGCGATAACTTTTTAAGCTGTCCAGCCACGGCAGAAACAGGCTGAGCATTAAGGTCCAGACCAAGGTCATGCCGGCGGCCCAGTTGGTAACGGCTTGCCGTCCGCGAATGTTTTTACGGGTAATCGCCCACAGCCATAAGGGGGTGAACGCCAGTGCCAGCAGCATCGGAAAGTAATTCCAATGCGGGGTGAAATGAGGGTTAAAACGTGCGGACAGCGTGGCCAGCGCATGGGGAAAACCATAATTGACCGCAAAAAACATGATCCAAATGCCCAGTGCCATCATGCCAAAGGTCATGATGCCGAACCAGTTCAGAAAAGCGGTCGCACCACGGCGTAACGTGTCCAAACCTGCTGCGCCCAGCAGTGCCAAGGGTGGCAGTAACCATAACAGGCGGTCATTGTCGGCGTTACCTTGCAAAGTAATCATCAACATGGCCAGTGCCAGCCACAGCGTGCAGAGAAATCCTGCCGGTTTACGCAGAATATCGCGTTTGTAGATGCTCCATGCCGCCAGTAACCATGCAGGCAGAGCGTACCAGATAAGGTTTTTAAGGACATAAGCTAAAGAAAAATCCCATTGCAGGCTGCCTGCGCCGCCGAACTCGCCAAACGCATACTGTTGCCACCACACCTGAAACGCTGCGGGGTGGCTTTGCCACAGAGCGTAAGGCCATAGCGGCAATAGCGGCAGAGTCAGCGCAAGCGCGATGATGCCGGCCAGCAGATAACGACGCGTGCGCCAAGCGGGGGAAAACGGTAACAAAACCGCCATCAGCAGCAGAAAAATCAACGGCGGGAAATTGCCGGAAGCAAAGGCAAACAGCCAACCCAGACCCATCAGCAAGCCGCCCGCCATCACTTTACGCCGTGCTAAGGCGATGCCGTAAATAAAAGCACACATCGCCGCAAAGAGTATCGGCGTGCTGCCCATCATATGTCCGAAAATCATGATGCCGGGGCAGCCGATCAAGATCAGCACCACACTGCGCCCGTGGTATTTCCCCAATAATTCTCGTCCTGCACCGCCCGCACATGCCAATGCCAGCGCCATAAACAGCGTGGTGACCAAACGCGCGGCGGTATAGCCGTCCATCCATTGCGGTGAAAAAAGGTTTTTGAAAATCGAGCCTAGCCATAAGAAAACCGGCGCATGACGCACAAACAATTCGTCAAACACGGTGGGCGCAAGCAGACTTTCACCGCGTGCTACGGATTGTAAGGCGGCATACAGTAAAGGCTCGTTCGGTCGCCACGGATCGTGATTGATGATGCCCGGCCATAACCACACAAACACCAAAAACAACAAAACCCACGGCCGTTCGTCAGGGCGAGTTGGTTTTTGCAAATGCGGTGGGATATAGGTCAGCATGAAGCGGTTTCGAATGCGGGCAGGGTGAAGAATAGAATGATTATAACATTGAACGCGGATTGCCCTTTGGGGGTGTTTTAGCTGCGCAGAAACTGCGTTTCAGGCAGCCTGAAAGCGAACAGAAGGGCTGTTTTGAATACGGCAGACTGCCTGTAAACGGGCTATCAAAGACAACGAAGTGTTTGCTCAACTCAAACACCGTTTTGAAGCTAAAGCGTTACACTCATGGCTGTTTATTTTTCGCCTGCACCACCGTAAAACTGCGTGCCGATTTTGATGGTAGGGCGGCCGCGTTCGCGGCGTTGGGCGTTGCTGTCGCGCAGCGAGTAGATGCAGCCGCAGTATTCTTGCTGATAAAACGCTTCGCGTTTGCTGATTTCGATCATGCGTGCCGAGCCGCCTTTTTTGCGCCAGTTCTGATTCCAATAGGTCAAATCGGGATAATGTGCCGCCGCGCGCAGACCGCAACCGTCGATTTGTTGCAAATCTTTCCAGCGCGAAATGCCAAGCGAGGTCGCAAAAACGCGGAAGCCGTGTTCGTGCGCGTACAGGGCGGTGCGTTCCAGCCGCATATCAAAGCACATGGTGCAGCGGATGCCGCGCTCCGGCTCGTACTCCATGCCTTGGGCACGGGTAAACCATTCTTCCGAATCGTAATCCGCATCGACAAACGGCACGCCGTGCTTTTGGGCAAAGGCAATGTTTTCGTCCTTGCGGATTTGGTATTCTTTGAGCGGATGAATGTTCGGATTATAGAAAAAAACGGTGTAGGCAATCCCCGACTCAAGCAGGGCTTCCATGATTTCTCCCGAACACGGCGCGCAGCACGAGTGCAGCAATATCTGCTCGTGCCCGCCGGGAACGGTGAGTTTTTCGCGTAAAGGTGTGGTCATCATGATGTGTGTGAATCAGAAATAAGGCTGCGGCGGTGGTTGTTTTAGCTTCGCAGAAACTGCGTTTTAGTTTTGCAAAAACTGCGTTTAAGGCTGCCTGTATAGGTTTGTACTGCGGTGTATTTTGCGCTTTATCGCCGCGCGGCGACCTTCTTTCTTTGCTTCGCCAAAGAAAGAAGGCAAAGAAAGGCGACCCCGCGGCGCAGATTTGGCTTTCGCCAAACTTCCCGTCAAATACCGAATTTGTGCGGCGGGCGCAAACTCGCTGCGCTCAAACATGCGCGCCCTTTTTCCCGCCCAAATTCGGTATTTGACGGCTGCTTCAAGGGGATTTGGCGGATGAAATAAGCGTTGCATCGGGTTTTTACGGTTATTGTTCAGGCAGCCTTTCGGGTTTTAGCTTCGCAAAAACCTGCGTTTAAGGCTGCCTGAAGCGTGGTTTCTGTGAAGTTAAAATATTGCGTATCAGGCAATGATTTTGCGCCAACGTTCGATTTGGTATTGTGCTTGTGCAGGTGCGGTGCCGCCGGTGTGGTCGCGTTGTTGCAGGCTGCCTTCTGGGGTCAGTACGGCATAAATATCCTGCTCAATCAGCGGGCTGAAATCTTGCAATACGGCTAAAGACAAGTCGGCGAGGTCACAGTTTTCGTTTTCGGCGTGGCGCACCGCGCGGGCGACGATTTCGTGGCTGTCACGGAACGGTACGCCTTTTTTCACCAGATAATCCGCCAAATCGGTGGCGGTGGCAAAGCCTTGCAACACCGCTGCGCGCATGTTTTCGGGTTTCACCGTGATGCCGCCGATCATGTCGGTGTAAATGCGCAAGGTGTCGATCACGGTGTCCACGGTGTCGAATAAGGGTTCTTTGTCTTCTTGGTTATCTTTGTTGTACGCCAGCGGCTGCGATTTCATCAGCGTGATCAGGGCGATCAAATGCCCGACGACGCGTCCTGATTTGCCGCGCACCAGTTCGGGCACGTCCGGATTTTTTTTCTGAGGCATAATGCTTGAGCCGGTACAGAAGCGGTCGGCAATGTCGATAAAGGCAAAACGCGGGCTCATCCATAAAATCAATTCTTCCGACAAGCGCGACAAATGCACCATCAGCAACGACGCGGCGGCGGTGAATTCGATCGCAAAGTCACGGTCGGACACCGCGTCTAACGAATTTTGGCACACTTGGTCAAATTGCAGCAGTTCTGCCACGCGTTCGCGTTTGATCGGGAAAGTCGTGCCGGCCAAGGCTGCCGCGCCCAAGGGCAGGCGGTTGATGCGTTTGCGGCAGTCGGCAAAGCGTTCGTGGTCGCGCCCGAACATTTCGACGTAAGCGAGCAGATGATGGGCAAAACTCACCGGTTGGGCGACTTGCAAATGGGTAAAGCCGGGCATCACGGTCGCGGTGTGCGCTTGCGCCAAATCGAGTAAGGCTGCCTGAAAGCCGCGCAACAGGCGTAAAATCACATCAACCATGTCACGCAACCATAAACGAATGTCGGTGGCGACTTGGTCGTTACGGCTGCGACCGGTATGCAGCCGTTTGCCGGCATCGCCGATTTTCTCGGTCAGGCGGCGTTCGACGTTCATGTGTACGTCTTCCAAGTCTTGCGACCATGTCATTTTGCCGGACGCGATTTCGTCGAGAATGTCCGCCATGCCGCGTTCAATTGCGGCAAGGTCGTCGCTGCTTAATACGCCTGCTTCGCACAACATCTGTGCGTGCGCCAGCGAGCCTTGAATATCGTGCTGCGCCAGACGTTGGTCAAAGTCGATGGAAGCGGTGTAAGTTTTGACGAGTTCGGAGACGGGTTCGTTAAACCGTCCCGACCAAGTTTTGTTATCATTCATGATGTGGTTTCTTTACGGTTGCAAGGGTTTCAGGCTGCCTGAAAGATGTTCTCTAAGGATATGCTAAAAAAGATGAGTATTATACGTCAAGAACAGCCGTTTTTTGCAGTCCCCGATTTTCGTAATCTGGGCGTGGCGTTGCGGATTTTTGCCTCGACGATTGTCTTAATCATGATTTTGCCTCTGGTGTCGGCGGCGCATCATGAACTGCCGTACTGGGTGCGCTTGGTGAATCTTGCGGTATGGATGGCACCGGCGGTGCTGCTGACGGTGGTGTTGCTGTGGTTCTTGAACCGTGTGCTGCACCGTTTGCCGTTAGCACCGCTGTGGGTGGTGGCGCTGGTGGTGACGGTGTTTTGCGGCACGGAGTATTTTTTTAACCGCGACCAAGCATCGTTACGGCAGCATTTTTGGGTGGTGGGGATTTACACTTTGGTGCTGATGCATTATCAATCTTTGTTGCAAAAAGCCTATTCGCCCGCCTTGGTGCAGGCGCAATTATCCGCCTTGACCGCCCGTATCCGCCCGCATTTTTTGTTCAACAGTTTGAATGCCGCGATTGGCTTGGTGCGCCGCCGCCCCGATGATGCGGAAATGGTGCTGGAAAACTTGGCCGATCTTTTCCGTGCGCAATTGCAGGAAGCCGACCGCGAAAGCACGCTCGGACGGGAAATCGAGCTGGCACGAGGTTATATCGATATCGAGCGGATTCGCATGGGTGAGTCGCGGCTGCATGTGCAATGGCACCTCAATGCACCGGACAATGCGCGCGTGCCGCATTTGCTGTTGCAGCCTTTGCTGGAAAATGCGGTTTATCATGGGGTTGAGCCGAGTTATCGTTTAGGGATGATTACGGTTGGAATTGTACGCAAAGGCAGTTGGATTTATATTCGGATCGATAATCCCTTGCCGCCGCAAACCGCAGAAAAACATGCCTCGGGCAATAAAATGGCATTGAAAAATCTGTCCGAGCGCTTATTTCTGATGTATGACCGCGATGCGACCTTGAGTGCGCGTACGGTCGATGACTTTTATCGGGTGGATATCCGTCTGCCGTATTACCCGTATGGCTTAAGAGCGCATAAGGCAACGGTGAAAAAATCGTGACAGGGTGGTGCGGTAAACCTTTCAGGCAGCCTGAAAAGTATTGGCACTCAAATACATCAAAATAAACGTATAATACGCCATATCAATTTTTGTCTTTTCAAAAAGGAGATTGTATGACTGCTTTGCACAATGCCGTTGATCCCGACGGCCTGCTCGAATACTCCGTGGTCTATACCGACCGCGCCTTAAACCATATGTCCAAACGCTTTCAAGGCGTGATGCGCGATATTTCCGCATTGCTCAAGGAAGTGTATGTTGCCGAGGCGGTGGCGGTGATTCCGGGCAGCGGCACTTACGGCATGGAAGCGGTGGTGCGCCAGTTTGCACAGGGCAAACATTGCATGACTTTACGCAATGGTTTTTTCAATTTCCGCTGGTCGCAGATTTTTGCGGTGAGCAAAATCATCGGCGAAGAAACCGTGCTCAAAGCGCGCCCGATTGCCGCCGGTGACCAAGCACCGTTTGCGCCCGCGCCGCTGGACGAAGTGGTGAAAAGCATTCGCGAAAAACGCCCTGATTTGGTGTTTGCAACCCATGTCGAAACTTCGGCCGGGATTATTTTGCCCGATGAATACATCAAACAAGTGGCGGCGGCGGTGCATGAAGTGGGCGGTTTGCTGGTGCTCGATTGCATTGCTTCCGGTGCGTTGTGGGTGAACATGAAAACCTTGGGTGTGGATATCCTGACCACCGCACCGCAAAAAGGCTGGACGGGTTCGCCGTGCGCGGGCTTGGTGATGCTCAGCGAGCGCGCCTTGCAGGTGATGGAAAATACCCAAAGTGACAGCTTTGCCATCGATCTGAAAAAATGGTGCGACATCATGCAAAGCTATGAGGACGGCTCACACTCCTACCACGCGACCATGCCGACCGATTCGCTGCGCGTGTTCCGCGATGTGATGCTGGAAGCCAAGCGCATCGGCTTTGCCGAACTGACGCGCCGCCAATGGGAGCTGGGCAATAAAGTCCGCGCATTGCTCACGGACAAAGGCTTTCCTTCGCTGGCGGCAGAGGGCTATGAAGCGCCGTGTGTGGTGGTGTGCTACACCGACGACAGCGAAATTCAAAGCGGTAAGAAATTTGCCGAAAACGGCATTCAAATCGCCTCGGGCGTGCCGTTAAAATGTGACGAACCGGCTGCGTTCAGCACCTTCCGTATGGGTTTGTTCGGATTGGATAAGCTGATCCACATTGACCGCACGGTGGACTTGCTGCGTACGGGTTTGAATAAAATCGAACAAGGCGCATAAGTTTCCATCTGAAGTGCATAACACAACGCAGCGACATTCCTATGAATGTCGCTGCGTTTTTTCGTGTGCGGTTTTTACAGGCTGCCGTAAGCGTGCAGTCCCGATAAAAACATATTGACCCCGACAAAGGCAAAAGTGGTGATCAAAAGGCCGACGAGTGCCCACCACGCGAGGATTTTGCCGCGCCAGCCGCTGACCAAGCGCATGTGCAGCCAGATGGCGTAGTTCAGCCATACGATCAATGCCCATGTTTCTTTCGGATCCCAGCTCCAGTAGCGACCCCATGCGTCGGCCGCCCACAGTGCACCGAGAATGGTGGCGATGGTGAAAAACAGAAAGCCGATGGCGATGGCTTTGTACATCACTTCTTCAATCGCAGCGGAAGGCGGCAGGAAACCGCTTGCCGCTGTGCTACCGCTAGCGGCGGCGCGTTCTTCTTTGCGAATGGCAAAAAGCTGTGCGATGGCGAGCATCGCGGCGATGCAAAAGCCGCCGTAGCCGATAAAGTTGGCAGGGACGTGGATTTTCATCCACCACGATTGCAAGGCGGGAATCAACGGTTGGATTTCCTGTGCGCCGCGCGCCATGCTGTACCACATCACAAACGCCACCAGCACGCATTGCAGTGCGTACACGAACACGCCGAGGCGTTGCAAACGGCTTTTGGCGGCATAGTACAAGAACATCAGGGCGATGATGACCATGAACAAAATAAACACTTCGTACAGATTCGACACCGGGAAATGCCCTGCGTCGGGGCGCAGCAAATAGCTTTCGTGCCAGCGCACCAACAGCCCGACCATGCCCATGAAAGCGGCCGCCCACGCCAGTTTTCCGGCGATAAAAATCAAGGTGTTGTCGTCTTGCCCCTGTTTCCATGCGAGCAATGCGCCGCCCAAATAACAACAAAAAGCCAGTACCGTCAGGGTGCATAACCACATAATGGCTGCCTGACTGAACAGCAGGTATTTGAGCATGAATTGAGATTCGTTGGCGGCGAAATCACCTGCATACAGCGCCACCGCCCAATAAGCCGCCAGCGCGCACAAGGGAATGAATAAACGCAAAGGTTTATCAAACCAGCCCAGCAAAATCAGCCCCAACAGCGCGCACCATAAAATGACTTCTTCGTAAATATCGGGTGCGTGATGCAGCAGCTTGACGCGGGCAAAGACCGTGATGACCACCATCACCACGGCAAACAGCCAGTCGGTGGCGTTTAAGCGTTGCCACCAGCTGTTTTTTTGCAGCAGATGATGTTCTGATGTGGGTTTAAGGTTTTGATTCATGGGGAATATCTTTAATTAATTGTTCTAAGTTGCCGATGTGTCGCGGAAATTCTTTGTCCAAATCGCGCCGATGACGGTTGGCACTCATGGCAAAGCGGGTGTGTTCGTTGCCAATCATAACCCAAGCACGTTTTTCGCGCAGATAAAACATGAAAATTGCGCCCAATGTCAGCAGCAATGAACCCAAGTACACCAAGCTTTCACCGGGTGAACGGGTCATTTGCAGGCCGCTGGCATTGACTTCTTCATAATGACGCAACTGCAATAACACGGGGGCAGGATAGTGGTGCAGACCGGTCATCGCTTGCAAGCTGTCGAGCACAAAGCGGGTACGCCCTTCGGAGGCTTCCCATGCCGGCAGCCCGTTATTGGCCAACACTTCGGTCAGCATCTGATTGGTGGAGGAGGCGATGATTTGGTAGAAAAGCCGCGCCATTTCTTCCTGTTCGCCGGCGGGAATCGCAGTGCGGATAAAGGTGTCGATCGCTTCATAACCGCCTTGGCGGAAAAGGCGCATCACGTCGTCCGCCAGTTTGACCGCGCGGTCGTGGTAATCAGGCGCGACACCGACGGCGGTTTTCTCTGCCACGGCGGCAATCATGTCGGGGTTATTGAATGCTTGGCGCAGCAGCATAAAGGATTGTGTGCCGCCGTCCTGATCCAAGGGTATGCCTAACCAGCGAAATTGCGGCTCGTCCGGTTTTTTGACCCCGTAAAAATAATATGCCGCATTGTCGCGTACTTGTGGCAGCAGGTAATTCATGTATTGGTAGGCTTGTCCGGCTTGGTCACGAATATCGTAACGAATGCTCGCGCCGATGTTTTGCATGGTGTCACTGCTGCGTACAGAACGCACATCTTTTAACGCCGTACCGAATGATCCGGCTTCGGCTTCGGCAATGTTTTCGACATTGGTCGCTTTGAAATCGGTGAAGGACAGTTGATATTCGTCACTGCCCAACTGTAACGGCACGGTGCTGAGCGAACGCACTTTTAATTGTTGCGCTTGCGGTGCGGGGTCGTTCAAATGCCAGATGTCAAATTCCAACGGCGAGCCGCCGTCACCGAAGCTTGCCTGATAAATGGTCACGCCGTTCATCTTCAACGGATGATTGACGCGAATGGTGGTGTCGGTGCTTTGGCCGCTGTGTTTGTCGGTGACGGTGATGTCGCTGGCGAAGTTTTTCGGCATGCCGGTGTCGTAATAATCGACATGAAAGCGATTCAGCTTGACCGTAAACGGCAACTCCTGCACCAGAAAGCCGTTATTGCCCGTGCTCAAAAACACCGCATCGGTACTTTGACCTTCAGGCAGCGTGATGTCGCCGCGAAAAGAAAGATTACCCGCGCCCAGACGGCTTTGCGGCGGAAAATCAGAAGCGTATTGCGCCGTATGATCGGGCACGATACGCCCGCTTAACATCCCGATTTTCAAGAGTAAATTACTGTCGATCAAGCCGCCTAAACAAATCACGATTAAAGCCACGTGTGCGCAAATATAGCCCAGTTTATTCAGGCTGCCTTTTTTGGCGGCGATCAATACCGCATCTTCACGCTCGTCACGCCGCGTCTGAAAACCCTGTGCCTGTAAATACTGTTCGGCGATTTGCGGCGATAAAGTGTGCGGGAAAACATGGCTGTGCGCCATTAAAGATAAAGACTTTTCGGTGGTTTTAAGGCGAAAAGAACGCATTTCGCGTACAAAAGGCGGAATATTGCGCCATAAACACAGACCGGTGGACAGCACCAAAAACAGCATGATCACCACAAACCACCACGACGCATACACATCGAACAAACCCAAAAAATCAAAAATCTTGACCCAAAACGGCCCGAACTGCGCCACATAGTCTTGTGGCGGGCGGCTTTGCTGGATCACCGTGCCGATGACGGAAGCAATGCCGAGTATGCTCAGCAAGGCCACGGCAAAACGCATCGAACTGAGCAGTTCGAATAAGGGTAAGCGCAACAGGGATTTTTTACGGGCGGGTTTGGAAGTGGTCATGGCAACATTACGGTAAGGGATGGATTCCGGATGACTGGGAAGATCACGCAAAGTGCGTATTCTATCTTTTTTCGCAGCATTCGGGGGAGTGATGCATGCACGGTGGCATTTTCAGGCTGCCTGCAAGCGTTTTTGTCGTCAGTGGCTTGATTATGGCTGCATGCAATGCCAAAACCGTTGCGGCAAGAATCAGCTATTTCTGCCGGGCGTTTGCGGATGATCTTGAATCCGAGTCCGACGCTGTTGAGCGGCATCATGACTGAAGTTTTGTCGATTATTTCATTGATGGTAAAACGTTCTTTTTGTTTGCAGATTATCGTTTCCCCGATAAAAAACCTTGTTTTGGGATGCGCCTCTTGGCTTTATCGTGGTGATTAATTGGATTTTCCCGCAGAAAAAAATCGCGATTTGGCGTATCATTCAGCTTATTTTTCGTTCCGGCTTTTTGCAGAGGTAGAGATGTCTGTTTTGTTTTTTCGCGGTTCGCCCGCTTTGTCCGATTTTCGTGTGGAAAAACTCTGTGCTGAAGCGCAAAAGCAGGGTTTGAGGCTGCCTGAAAGTGTGCAGACGACATTTTGGTATGTGGTCGCGGTCACGCGTGCTTTGTCGGCGGCGCAGTCGGAGCAGTTGGCAGGCTTGTTGGATGCGGTTTTTGTGAGCGAGCCGCCGCTGTTGGACCGCGATGGTTTGGTGGTCACGCCGCGCCTCGGCACGGTGTCGCCGTGGGCGTCCAAAGCGACCGACATCGCGCATAACTGCGGTTTGGACGTGGTGCAGCGCATCGAACGCATCATGGCGGTGAACCTTTCAGGCAGCCTGAACGATGAGGAACGCGCCGCGTGGGCGGCTTTGCTGCATGACCGCATGACGGAATCGGTGTTGGCACAGTTTGCCGATGCCGGGCGGCTTTTCAGGCAGCCTGAAGCGACTTCGTTTGCCACGGTGGATGTTTTGGGCGGCGGACGCGAGGCCTTGATGCAGGCGAACGTGAACATGGGCTTGGCATTGTCCGCAGACGAAATCGACTATCTGCTTGAAAATTATCAAAAAATGGCGCGCAATCCCTCCGATGTGGAGCTGATGATGTTTGCGCAGGCCAACTCGGAACATTGCCGCCATAAGATTTTTAACGCGGATTTCGTGCTCAATGGCGAGGCTCAGGACAAGTCTTTGTTCCGCATGATTCGCGACACGCACGAGGCGCACCCCGAAGGCACGGTGGTGGCGTATAAGGATAATGCGTCGGTGATTGAAGGCGCACCAATCGGGCGTTTTTATCCGCAGCCTGCCGACGGCCGCTATGCGTTTCATCAGGAAAACACGCATATTTTGATGAAAGTGGAAACGCATAATCACCCGACGGCGATCGCGCCGTTTGCCGGCGCGGCTACCGGTGCGGGCGGCGAAATCCGCGACGAAGGCGCGACCGGTCGCGGTTCGCGCCCGAAAGCGGGTTTGACCGGTTTTTCGGTGTCGAATCTGTATGTGCCCGATTTTGTGCAGCCGTGGGAGCATTTGCGTGCCAACCGTTTGGAATACGGCCGCCCCGCGCGCACGGCTTCGGCATTGCAGATCATGATTGACGGGCCTTTGGGCGGTGCGGCGTTCAATAATGAATTTGGCCGCCCGAATTTGGCGGGTTATTTCCGCACCTTTGAAGAGATGTTTGACGGGCAAATGCGCGGTTTTCACAAGCCGATCATGATTGCGGGCGGTTTGGGCAATATTCAGGCAGCCCAAACCCATAAAAACATTATTCCCGAAGGCGCGTTGTTGATTCAATTGGGCGGGCCGGGCTTTTTGATCGGCTTGGGCGGCGGCGCGGCGTCCAGCATGGCGGGCGGCGCAAACAGCGAAGACTTGGATTTTGACTCGGTGCAACGCGGTAATCCCGAAATCGAACGGCGTTGCCAAGAGGTGATTGACCGTTGCTGGCAATTGGGTGAGGAAAATCCGATCGTGGCGATTCACGACGTGGGCGCGGGCGGTTTGTCCAACGCGTTTCCCGAACTCGTGAACGATGCCGGACGCGGCGCGGTGTTCGAACTGCGCGACGTGCCGACCGAAGAAAGCGGCATGAGCCCGTTGCAGTTGTGGTGCAACGAAGCGCAAGAGCGTTATGTGCTGTCGGTGCTGCCTGAAGATTTGGCGCGGTTCGAGGCGATTTGCGCGCGCGAACGTTGTCCGTTTGCGGTGGTGGGCACGGCGACCGATGACGGTTTGTTGAAGGTTTCCGACCGTGTGTTTGAGAATTTTCCGGTGGATTTGCCCTTGAATGTGTTGCTGGGCAAACCGCCCAAAATCACGCGCCAAGATACGGATTTGCCGGTACTCGGCACAGAATTCGTCACCGACGGCATCGAGCTGCACGAGGCGGCGTACCGCGTGTTGCGTTTGCCCGCGGTGGCGGACAAGAAATTCCTGATCACGATCGGCGACCGTACCGTGGGCGGTTTGACCGCGCGCGATCAAATGGTCGGGCGGTTCCAAGTGCCGGTGGCGGATTGCGCGGTCACGGCAATGGGCTTTGCCGGTTTCTTGGGCGAAGCGATGGCGATGGGCGAAAAATCCCCGTTGGCGTTGCTGGATGCGCCCGCGTCGGCACGCATGGCGATTGGCGAAGCGGTGACGAACATCGCCGCCAGCGCGATTGGCGAGATGGGCAAGATCAAACTTTCTGCCAACTGGATGGCGGCGTGCGGCGTGGCGGGCGAAGATGCGCGCCTGTACCGCACCGTTCAGGCAGCCTCCGACTTCTGTCAGAAACTGGGGATGTCGATTCCGGTGGGCAAAGATTCGCTGTCGATGAAAACGGTGTGGACGGACGAGGACGAAAACAAGGCGGTGATTGCGCCCTTGTCGTTGATTGTGACCGCGTTTGCGCCGGTGAGCGATGTGCGCCTGACGGTCACGCCCGAACTGCGGGCGGCGGAAGACACCAGCTTATTGCTGTTTGATTTGGGCTGCGGCCGCGCCCGCATCGGCGGTAGTGCTTTGGCGCAGGTGTACAAACAAATCGGGCAAAGCGCGCCGGATGTGAATGACATCGGGCATTTGCAAGGATTATTCACCACGGTGCAGCAGCTGTTAAGCGAAGGCAAAATCTTGGCGTATCACGACCGCTCCGACGGCGGACTGTTGGCGACTTTGGTCGAGATGATGTTTGCCTCGCATTGCGGCATCAGCATCGACATCAAATATTTGATCGAACGCACCGCCAAACTGGCGGGGCATCGCAACCTGCACGACACCGTATTGCGTACGCTCTTTAACGAAGAGCTGGGCGCGGTGATTCAGGTGAAAAACGACGACGTCGCCGCCGTGCAGGCAGCCTTTGCCAAGCAGGGTTGCCACGAATGCGTGCATGTTTTGGGCAGCATCAACAATAACGGCCGTTTGGTGATTCATAACGGCAAAGAAATTTTACTGACCGAAGCGCGGGTCGATTTGCAAAAAGCATGGAGCGAGACTTCTTACCGCATGCAACGCTTGCGCGATAACCCTGCCTGCGCCGACAGCGAATTTGACTTGATCGGCGAAGACAAAACCGCACGTTTGTTTGCCGAATTGAGCTTCACCCCGAGCGAATTTTCCCCTGCTTATCTTTCAGGCAGCCTGAAACCGAAAGTCGCGGTGCTGCGCGAACAGGGCGTGAACGGGCAAATCGAAATGGCCGCCGCTTTTGCGCTGGCAGGTTTTGAAGCGCAGGACGTGCACATGAGCGATTTACTCAGCGGGCGCGTGCATTTGCGCGACTTTCAGGCAGCGGTCGCCTGCGGCGGCTTCAGTTACGGCGACGTATTGGGCGCGGGTGCGGGCTGGGCGAAAACCATTCTGTATCATGCAGCGTTGCGCGATATGTTTGCCGAATTTTTCGCACGCGGCGACACCTTGTCTTTGGGCGTGTGCAACGGCTGCCAGATGATGAGCTTGCTGTCGGACATTATCCCCGGTGCGGACGGTTGGGCGCGTTTCCGCCGCAATGCTTCCGAACAGTTTGAAGCGCGCTTGAGCATGGTCAAGATTCCGACTTCGCCTTCGATTTTCCTGCACAACATGGCCGGTTCGGCTTTGCCGGTGGTGGTGAGTCACGGCGAAGGCCGCGCCGAATTCGCCGACGACAGGCTGCCTGCAAACATTGCGCTGCAATACATCGACGGGCAAGGGCAAATCACCGACCGCTATCCGCTGAACCCCAACGGCTCGCAACACGCCGTGGCAGGCTTAACCAGCAGCGACGGACGCGCCACCATCATGATGCCGCACCCCGAGCGCGTGATCCGCAACCTGTCCTTAAGCTGGAAACCCGCCGACTGGACCCAACACGCCAGCCCGTGGTTTGAAATGTTCCGCAATGCAAGACGGGTGTTTGATTGATTTTTTCGGAGTGTTTGATGCCGTTTAGCCGCCGTCAATTTCTGACCTTATGTGCCGCCTTATCGCTGGCCGCGTGTTCTGCCGCACCGCGCGGTACCAAGCTGGCGCGCGGCAGTCGGGTGCTGGCATTGGGAGACTCCTTGACCGAAGGCTACGGCGCGACGCGTGCCACGGCTTATCCGGCGGTGCTGGCGCAGCTGACCGGCTGGGATGTGATCAACGGCGGCGTGTCGGGCGACACCTCGGCGGATGTTTTGAAAAGGCTGCCTGCACTTTTGACGCAGCAACCGCAGCTGGTGCTGCTGGGCATCGGCGGCAATGACTTTTTACGGCGCGTGGCGGAAAGCGAAACCCGTGCCAACATCCGCAACACATTACAAGCGATTCGTGCGGCGAATATTCCGGCGGTGCTGATTGCCGAACCGCACCTGACCGCGGCGGCTTTGCTGACGGGATCGTTAAGCGATCATCCGCTGTACGCCGAACTGGCGGCGGAAAACGATGTCCCGCTGCTGGCAGACGCATGGTCGGACGTGCTGTCCGATAAAAAACTGAAATCCGATCAAATCCATGCTAATGCCGAAGGCTATCGCGTATTTGCCGAAAAACTGGAAAAGTTTTTGAAAAAAGAAGGGTTTGTGTAAGCTTTCAGGCAGCCTGAATGACCCTTGTCACCGTATTGCTCTCCCATCAAAAAACCATTTAACTTATCTCAATGGAGGAAAAAAACATGAACTTCAAACAATTATTCAATGCTTCCGAATTTGTCGCACGGCATATCGGTTTTGACGCTGCCGAGCGTGATGCGATGTTGCACAAGGTCGGTGCGCGCGATATGACGGGTTTTGTCGATTCCGTCGTGCCCGACAGCGTGCGCATGCCGCAGCCTTTGGCTTTGCCCGAGGCTTTGAGCGAAGCCGATGCCTTGGCGAAACTCAAAGCGATTGCGCAGAAAAACGTCATCAACAAAAGCTATATCGGCATGGGTTATTACCCGACGCGGCTGCCGAATGTGATTTTACGCAATGTTTTGGAAAATCCGGGCTGGTACACCGCGTACACGCCTTATCAGGCGGAAATTTCGCAAGGGCGTTTGGAAGCCTTGTTGAATTTCCAGCAAATGTGTTTGGACTTGACCGGTTTGGAATTGGCGGGTGCGTCTTTGCTGGACGAGGCGACGGCGGCGGCCGAGGCGATGACCATGGCGCGGCGGGTGAGCAAATCGAAATCAAACCGCTTTTTTGTGGACAAGCGTGCCTTTCCGCAAACCATTGACGTGATGCAAACCCGCGCCAAATATTTTGGTTTCGAGCTGGTGATTGACGATTTAAGCGGCGTGAATGACGGGGAATTTTTCGGTGCATTGTTCCAATACGTCGGCACCGACGGCGATGTGGCGGATTTGAGCGCGCCGATTGCGGCGGTGAAAGCGCATGGTGCGGTGGTCGCGGTGGCGGCGGACGTGATGAGCTTGGTGCTGCTGAAATCGCCTGCCGCCATGGGCGCGGACATTGCGCTGGGCAGCACGCAGCGTTTCGGGGTGCCGATGATGTTCGGCGGGCCGCACGCGGCGTATTTCGCGTTTCGTGACGAATATAAACGTGCCGCGCCCGGACGCATGATCGGAGTGTCGATTGACGCGTCGGGCAAACCTGCCTTGCGCATGGCGTTGCAAACGCGCGAGCAGCATATCCGCCGCGAAAAAGCGAACTCGAATATCTGTACCTCGCAAGTGCTGTTGGCGAATCTGGCGGGGATGTACGCGGTGTATCACGGCGCGGAAGGCGTGCGGCGGATTGCCGAGCGCATTCACGCCTTGGCGGCGACTTTTGCGGCGGCGGTTTCAGGCAGTCTGAAAGTGGTGCATGAGACGATTTTCGATACGGTGCTGGTGGATTGCGGTGCGCGCGCCGATGAGATTTTTCAGGCAGCCTTAACCCGTGGATTTAACTTGCGCAAAGTGTCGGATACCGTATTGGGCGTGGCGTTTCATGAGGAATCGTCGGCGGAAGATTTTGCGGCCTTGACCGAGATATTTACCGGCAAAGCGCACACGCTGCCTGAAAAGGCTCAATGCACGCTGCCTGAAGCATTATTGCGTCAAGATGCGATTTTCACGCATGAAGTGTTCAAACGTTATCACACCGAACATGAAATGCTGCGTTATTTGAAACGCTTGGAAAACAAAGATTTGGCATTGAACCACAGCATGATTTCCTTGGGCAGCTGCACCATGAAACTTAATGCGGTGGCGGAAATGCTGCCGATTACCTGGCGCGAATTCACCGATGTGCACCCGTTTGCCCCTGCGGAACAAACCGCAGGTTATCTGGGGCTGATTCACGGTTTGCAAGAACAATTAAAAGCCGTGACCGGCTTTGACGAAATTTGCGTGCAGCCGAATTCGGGCGCGATGGGTGAGTACACCGGTTTGCTGTCGATTCGCCGCTTCCATGAAGCCAACGGTCAGTCGCAACGCGACGTGTGCCTGATTCCGCGTTCCGCACACGGTACCAATCCTGCCACCGCGCAAATGCTCGGCATGAAAGTGGTGGTGGTCGCAACCGACGATAACGGCAACGTCGATCTGGACGATATGCGCGCCAAAGCCGAGCAGTACAGCGACACCTTGGGCGCGTTGATGATTACTTACCCGTCCACGCACGGCGTGTTTGAAGAGGGCATTCGCGAGATTTGCGCCTTGATTCATCAGCACGGCGGCCAAGTGTACATGGACGGTGCGAACATGAACGCGCAAGTCGGCTATATGCAACCGGCGGAAGTCGGCGCGGACGTGTTGCACATGAATTTGCACAAAACCTTCTGTATTCCGCACGGCGGCGGCGGCCCGGGTGCAGGTCCGATCGGCTTGAAAAAACATCTGGCGCCGTTTGCGCCGAATCATGTGGTCGCGCCCGTGGCAGCGGCTCAAAAAGGCATGGGTGCGGTGGCGGCTGCGCCGTTCGGCTCGGCAGGCATTTTGCCGATCACTTGGATGTACATCACCATGATGGGCGCGGACGGATTGCGCCAAGCGACGGCGGCGGCATTGCTGAACGCGAACTATGTCGCTTGCAGCTTGCAAGATGATTATCCCGTGTTGTACACCGGCAAAAACGGACGGGTGGCGCACGAGTGCATTATCGATTTGCGTCCGTTAAAAGCCGCCAGCGGCATCACCGAAGTGGATATTGCCAAACGTTTGATGGACTACGGTTTCCACGCGCCGACCATGAGCTTCCCCGTGGCGGGCACATTGATGATCGAGCCGACCGAGTCGGAAAGCCGTGCCGAGCTGGATCGCTTCATCGCCGCGATGAAACAGATTAAAGCCGAAGCCTTGAAAGTGCAAAACGGCGAATGGACTGCAGAGGATAATCCGTTGGTGAACGCACCGCACACCGCCGAAAATATTGCCGGCGAATGGGCGCGCGCTTACAGCCGCGAAGAGGCGGTTTATCCGCTCGCGTGGCTGCGCGGCAATAAATTCTGGCCGAGCGTGAACCGTATCGACGATGTGTACGGCGACCGTAATCTGGTGTGCGCTTGCCCGCCGATGGAAGATTACGAATAAGCCGCACCATTCATCACAGGCTGCCTGAAAAGGATTTCGGCGTCATGCAAACGTTCAAATCCTTTCAGACAGCCTCAATCTTATGGACGTTATTGTCGCGGCCGATTCTATCTCTTCAGGCTGAGACCTTTGCAAAAGTCTGTCATGTGGATGCAGTTCGCAGGAGTAGCACCGCAGAAAACGCAGACATATCTTATACAAGGCTACGTTTTCGAGGAGCACACTCCAAAGAAATGCGCAGCAGGACGGATTTTTGCAAAGGTCTCAGGCTGCCTGAAACCTTCAACCGGAACAACACCGATGCACGATTACTTTGCCCTGTTTCAATTACCCGCCCACTTTGCGCTGGATACGGCGCAGTTGGATGCGGCTTACCGTACGCTGGCGATGCGTTTTCACCCCGACCGCACCGCGAGCCTGTCAGCGTTTGAGCAAAAACAGGCGATGATGATGGCGGCGACGGTGAACGAAGCCTATCGCGTGTTGAAGCAGCCTTTGGAACGTGCCGCGTATTTGTTGCAAGAAGCGGGCATTGATGCCGATGCGCCGCAGCACACGCAGTTTGCACCCGAGTTTTTGATGCAGCAAATGGAATGGCGCGAGGCTTTGGGCGAGGCGGACGATGCGGCGGCATTATCCGCATTGGCGGCGGAATTTGACGCGGCGCGCTCGGAAGTGGAAGCGGAACTGGAGGCAGCGTTTGCCGCCAAAAACCATGATGCCGCCGCCGATGCTTTGCGGCGCGGACGCTTTATCCATAAATTGAACGAGGAATTGGCAGCAAAAATGCCCGATTAAATCCCATGCAAACTTATCTTGTCGGCGGCGCAGTACGCGATTTCCTGTTGGGAGAAACCACCCGCGATCGGGATTGGGTGGTGGTCGGTGCGCGCGCGGAAGATTTATTGGCGCAGGGTTATTTGCCGGTGGGGCGTGATTTTCCGGTGTTTTTGCACCCAGAAACCCGTGAAGAATACGCCTTGGCACGCACCGAACGCAAAAGCGGACGCGGCTACACCGGCTTTACCGTGTGCGCCGAACCGAGCGTGACCTTGGAAGAAGACCTGTCGCGGCGCGATTTGACCATTAACGCCATGGCACAGGCGGAAGACGGCAGCTTGATCGACCCGTTCGGCGGGCGGGCGGATTTGCACAACGGCGTGTTGCGCCACGTCAGCGCGGCGTTTGCGGAAGATCCGGTGCGGATTTTGCGCGTGGCACGGTTTGCTGCGCGTTACGATTTTCGCGTGGCGGACGAAACCATGCGGCTGATGCGGCTGATGGTGGAAAACGGCGAAGCCGATGCGTTGGTGGCGGAGCGCGTCTGGCAGGAAATCGCGCGCGGACTGATGGAAAACACCCCGTCACGCATGTTTGCGGTGTTGCGCGCATGCGGTGCGCTGGCGGTGATTTTGCCCGAGATTGACGCGCTGTTCGGCGTGCCGCAACGAGCGGATTATCATCCCGAAATCGACTGCGGCGTGCACAGCATGATGGTGCTCGATTACGCGGCGCAAGCGGACTATACGCTGCCTGAACGCTACGCGGCTTTGTGTCATGATTTGGGCAAGGCTTTGACCCCGCAAGATATTCTGCCCAAGCACCACGGACACGAAGGCGCAGGCATTGCCCCCGTGAAAGCCTTAAACCAACGTCTGAACGTACCGCGCGCCTGTGCACAACTGGCCTTGCTGGTGACGCGGTTTCACGGAGTGCTGCATGGCGTGGCGGAATTGCGCGCCGCCACGATTGTCGATACTTTGCAGCGGTGCGATGCGTTCAGGCAGCCCGAACGTTTCCAATCAGCGTTAAAGGTGGGCGTCGCCGATGCGCGCGGTCGCTTGGGTTTCGAGCAGGTCGCTTATCCGCAGCAAGCATTATGGACGCAATATTGGCAAGCGTGCATGGCGCTGGACATCGGCGCGCTGATCGCCACGGTCAGCGAGCAGGCAAAAATCCCCGCAACCATCCGTGCCGCGCGGATTGCGGCGGTGAAAGCGGTTAAAGCCGCTGCCTAAACGTCGTTTTAGTCAATAAAACAGAATTTTGCGGTTTATTTGCTTTCAGGCAGCCGTCAATGGGCATTCGATAACGGAGCAAAGAGATTGGCTGCGCGGCAACGATGTTTCAGGCAGCCTGAAAAAAATGTTCAAAATATCGGATTTTCCGGATTTCCGTATTTGATTTTGCCAAACTGCCCTTATTTAAGGGAGCGTTATTCACCGTTGTTTAAGGAGCAGCACCATGGGTACTCCGCTTCGCAAAGATAATGCCAAGGTTGACCGCCGCGGCTTTTGGCAAAAAATCGGCAATGTCGCCTCGCACTTGGGCGGTGCGGCGTTGGAGCAGGTTTTGACGTTGTATTATGTGTGGGCGGCCAAGGAAACGCCGTGGCGCAGCAAAGTGATGATTGCGGCGGCGTTGGCGTATTTTGTGCTGCCGTTTGACGCGATTCCCGACTTTTTCGCGCCCTTGGGGTTCACCGACGATTTGGCGGTGATCGGTGTGGTGTACACCCAAATCAAAAGCCATATCAGCAATGCGATCCGCCTGCGCGCACGCAGCAAAGCCGATGAGATTTTGCGGCGTTGATGCGGCTTGGCGGCTTGGCGGCAGGGCGGCGATTGTGCTATGTTGTGGGTGATATGAAAACGATTTGAAGTCACTTTAATACCGTGTAGGTGCGGTTGGCGGCGATTTTTGCCTAACATGATGTTATTGCGGCATTTTTGCATTATGGTGCCGCACGATATGATTTTTTTATTCAAGCATTCAGGCTGCCTGAAACGTTTTCAGTCTTTAGCTACGCTGAATTTCGTTTCAGGCAGCCTTTTTTATTGTTGAGGAGTTTGGATGTGAATCCTTTTGCAGCACTCGGTTTATCCGCCGAGATTGTGGACGCGCTCACCGCGCAAGGTTATAACGAGCCGACGCCGATTCAGAGCGCGGCCATTCCGAAAGCGTTGGCAGGGCATGACGTATTGGCGGCGGCGCAAACCGGCACGGGTAAGACCGCCGCGTTTATGTTGCCCAGTTTGGAGCGATTGAAGCGTTACGGCAATACCGGCACTTCGCCGGCGATGCATCCGGTGCGGATGTTGGTGCTCACGCCCACGCGCGAGCTGGCCGATCAGATTGACGAAAACACGCGCAGTTACATGAAAAACCTGCCGTTGCGCCACACGGTGATTTTCGGCGGCATGAACATGGAGCCGCAAAAAGAAGCCTTGCGCGCCGGTTGCGAAATCGTGATCGCCACCGTCGGGCGTTTGCTCGACCATGTCGGACAGAAAAATATCCAATTGAATAAAGTGGAAATTCTGGTGTTGGACGAAGCCGACCGCATGCTGGACATGGGCTTTATCGACGATATTCGCAAAATCATGAATTTACTGCCGAAAAATCGGCAGATTTTGCTGTTTTCGGCGACGTTCGCCCCTGAAATCCGCCGTTTGGCCAATGATTTCATGCGTTTGCCGCAGCAAGTCGAAGTCGCGCCGCAAAACGCCGCCGCGAAAAACGTCGAGCAGCATGTGATTGCGGTGGATGCTTTCAAAAAACGCGCCTTGTTGGAGCGTTTGATTGTGGATTTGAACATTCCGCAGGTGATTGTGTTTTGCAAAACCAAAATCAGCGTGGAGCAGGTGACGCGCGATTTGCAGCGGCGCAAGCTGTCCGCGCAGTCTTTGCATGGCGACAAATCGCAGGCGGCGCGGCTGGAAACCTTGACCGCGTTCAAAGAAGGGCAAGTGCGCGTGCTGGTGGCGACCGACGTGGCCGCGCGCGGCTTGGATATTTCCGAGCTGCCGTTTGTGATCAATTACGAAATGCCGACCCAGCCTGAAGATTATGTGCACCGCATCGGGCGCACCGGACGCGCAGGCGCGGAAGGCGTGGCGTTGTCGCTGATGGACGAGTCGGAAGAAAAAATGTTCGAGGCGATTGTCAAACTGATTGACCAGCCCTTGAAAATCGAAAAAATCGAAGGCTTTGAACCGCAATGGCTGGATGCTGCGCCGACAGAAAAAAGCCCGCAACGCCCTGCGCGTGACGTGCGCCGCAGCGATTTCAAAACCGAGCAACGCAACGGCGGCGAACGCAGCGAGCGCGCCGAGCGCACCGAACGTTACACCGAGCGCGGCGGCAATGATGCGGCGCGCCGTTGCGACCCGATTCCCGGACGCAAACGCACCTTGCGCGGACGGCACCGCGAGGTGTGCGCTTTGCTGTTACCCAATTACGGCATCAAAGGATAAAACATGCAATGGCAATGCGGACGGTTCCGTCTTGATTTGAATCAGCCCAAAATCATGGGCATCGTGAACATGACCCCCGATTCGTTTTCGGACGGCGGGCGTTATTCGCACACGGTTCAGGCAGCCTTAAGCCATGCCGAATCTTTACTGAAAGACGGCGCGGAAATCCTCGACATCGGCGGCGAGTCTTCACGTCCGGGGGCGGATTATGTGTCGCCGGAAGAAGAGTGGCAGCGTTTGTCGCCGGTGTTGCGCGAAATCATGCAATGGAATGTGCCGGTGACGGTGGACACGCGCCGCAGTGAGGTGATGCGCCGCCTGCTGGCGGAGGGTTTGCTCGATGCGGTCAATGATATTGAAGCGTTGCGCGACGGTGATGCGGTGGAGCTGTTGGCGCAATATCCGAGCATCGGCATTTGCCTGATGCATATGCAGGGGCTGCCTGAAAATATGCAGCACAATCCCGATTATCACGATGTGGCGCAGCAGGTGCGTAACTTTTTGCAAGAACGCATCGCAGTGTGTGTTGCGGCGGGGATTGACCGCGAACGGCTGCTGCTTGATCCGGGCATCGGCTTTGGCAAAACCGTTGCCCATAATTTGACTTTATTGCGCGATCCGGCGGCATGGCTGCCTGAAGATTTGCCGTATCTGATCGGCGTGTCGCGCAAATCCTTAATCGGTGCCCTCATCGGCGAAAGCGAACCGCGTGAGCGCGTATTCGGCAGCGTGACCGCGGCGGTGGAGTCGGTACGGCGCGGCGCGCATATTGTGCGCGTGCATGACGTCAAAGCAACGCGCCAAGCTTTGCAAGTGTATGCCGCTTACAATGGGGATGCGGTGTGATGAGGTCAGCTGAACCCGCTGCGCCAGCTTTAATGCGGATGCAGGGCAAAGAGATAGCACCGCAGCAAGCGCAGACATATCACGAGGATAGTCAAGCTTGCGAGAAGCGCATCTCGCAGCAATGCGCCGCAGGAAAGCTGGCGCAGAAGGTTCAGCCTTTGATTCGCAGGCTGCCTGAAGGCGCATTGGACATCATCGGTGACGTGCACGGCGAAATCGAAGCCTTGGAAAATCTGTTGCGGCATCTGGGTTATGACGCGGACGGACGGCATGCGGCAGGGCGGCATGTGGTGTTTGTCGGCGATTTATGCGATCGCGGGCCGGACAGTCCGCAGGTGTTGCGCCGCGTGCGCCGCATGATTGAGCAGGGCAATGCTTATGCCGTATTGGGCAATCACGAAATGAATTTGCTGGCGGACGATGCCAAAGACGGCTCGGGCTGGTATTTCCCCGAACAGCTGGCGCGAGATGTGCCGCGTTATCAAGATTACGTGCAGATGGCGGATCAAGACAAAGCCGATCTGGCGGATTTTCTCAATACCTTGCCCGTGGTGCTGGAGCGCGAAGATATTCGCATCGTGCATGCGGCATGGTTGCCTGAAGCGGTGGCGGCGGTGCGCGCTTTGGGCAATATTGGTGCGCGTGAAGCGTATCGGGCTTACGAAACGCAGGCGCAGCAGCAAATGCCGCACGAAGCATGGTATGCGGCGTATCAAGCGCAATTGCCCGCCTACCGTGACGAAGGACGCGATGAAACGCGCCAGCCGCCGCATCTGGACGGTATTTGCGGCTATGATTTGTTTTTCAGCCGTGCCAATCCTTTACGCAGCCTGACTTGCGGCAGCGAACACCGCGCCGAACGTCCTTTTTATGCGGCAGGGCGGTGGCGATTGACCACGCGCAGCCGTTGGTGGCTGGACTATGACGATGCCGTGCCGGTGGTGATGGGGCATTATTGGCGGCAATGGCGCACCCGCCGCGATGAACGCGCGTTACTGTTTCCCGAAACGGGCGATTGCTGGCTGGGCAAGCGGAAAAATGTGTTTTGTGTCGATTTTTCGGTGGGCGCAAAATGGAAAACCCGTCTGCCCGATGCGCCGCCTCACGGCGTGTTTCGCTTGGCGGCATTGCGTTTTCCCGAAAAAACCTTAATGTTCGATGATGGCGAAACCGCTGCTACCCGCGCTTAATATAGATTGGTTCAGGCTGCCTGAACATTGATTTCACTGAATAAAACCATGAAACCGATTTTTAGTTCACGCGATGTTTATCGCGATCAAGCATTGTGGTCACGTCCTGCCGACAGTGCGGCGGCGTTTCAGGCAGCCTTGCAGGATTTGCGGCGGCGGCAGCAGGCGTTTGCGTGTTTGGCGGTGACCGAGCGTACGCGTTTGCTGCTGGAGCTGGCAGAAAGGCTGGCAGTGCGGCGTGAAGCGTTGTCGGCGATGATTTGTGAGGAAGTCGGGCGGTGTTTGCCCGAATGCCGTGCCGAGCTGGATAAATCGATCGATTTAATCCGTTATTACGCACGGCTGGCACCGGAGCTTTTGGCGCGTAAAACCATTGCCACGCAGGCGAGTTTAAGTGCGGTGGCGTTTGAACCTTTGGGCGTGGTGTTCTCGGTGATGCCGTGGAATTATCCGGTGTGGCAGATTCTACGTTTTGCCGTGCCGGCTTTGTGCGCGGGCAATGCCTGCATGGTCAAGCCTGCGCCCACGGTGGGCAGGGTGACCGCGGCTTTGTTTGAAGTCATCGGTGAGGATTTGCCGTTACAGGCAGCGTGGTTGGCGCATGAAGACGTGGAGGGCGCGATTGCCGCGTGCGATGCCTTGGCGTTCACCGGTTCGGCGCGCACCGGACGGCATTTGGCGGCGCTGGCGGGCAAGTATTTGAAAAAATGCGTGTTGGAATTGGGCGGCAGCAATGCGTTTATTGTGCTGGCGGACGCAGACATCGACGCGGCGGCGCGTGATGCCTGCCATTCCCGTTTTCGTGATGCGGGGCAATCGTGCAATGCCGCCAAACGTTTGATCGTGGTGCCGGAAATCGCCGAGGCTTTTGTGGAAAAATTATTGCAGTGCTGCCGTGATTTACAGGCAGGCGATCCGATGCTGCCTGAAACCACTTTGGCGTGCCTGCATTTGCCCGATGCGGCGCAACAGCTGCAAAGCGTGGTAGATGATGCGCTGGCTCATGGTGCGAAATGTTTGAGCGGCGGCTGCATACCGTCGGACGGAGCGTATTATCCGGCGACGGTGCTTGATCATGTCGCCACTGCGGCACGCGCGGCGCAGGAGGAAGTGTTCGGGCCGGTGGCGGCGGTGCTGCGGGCGCACGACGCGGAACACGCGGTTGCGCTGGCGAACGACAGCCCTTTCGGCTTGGGCGCGAGCATTTACAGTGCCGACGTGGAAGGCGCATGGGCGTTGGCACGGTGGCTGCAAGTGGGCAGCGTGTTCATCAACCGCCATACCAGCAGCGATTTGCGTTTGCCTTTCGGCGGGGTCAAGGCTTCGGGTTTCGGGCGTGAACTGTCCGAGTTCGGATTGTATGAATTTGTCAACGTAAAATCTTACTGGCAGAAATAATGCACAGCCACAATAACTTACAGCAAGCCATCGGACTGAACCCGTCGCGCGAGATGTTTTACCGCGCCGACTGGGACGCGCCGTCCACGGTGCATACTTTATTGACCACACGCATCGGCGGCGTGAGCACGGGCGCGTATGCTTCGCTGAACCTCGGGCTGCACGTGGGCGACGATGCGGCGCACGTGGCGGAAAACCGCCGCCGCGTACAGGAGCTTGTACCCGTGCCGTTGGTGTATTTGAACCAAGTTCACGGTACGGAAGTGATTGATGCGGCGAATGCTTTACACCAAACCCCGACCGCCGATGCCGCCGTTGAACGCGCCGGCAAGGCTGCCTGCGTGATCATGACCGCCGATTGCCTGCCGGTGCTGTTGTGCGATGCACGCGGCACGGTGGTGGCGGCGGCGCATTGCGGCTGGCGTTCGCTTGCCGGCGGTATTTTGCACCGCACCATTGCCGCGATGCAGTGCCCGCCGCAGGAAATTTCCGCTTTTTTGGGCACGGCGATCAGCCCCGATGCGTTTGAAGTCGGGCAAGACGTGTACGATGTGTTCACCGGCAGCCTGCCGACGGCGGCCGATTGCTTTGCGCCTTTGACTGACGGCAAATACTTGGCGGATATTTACGCGCTGGCGCGGCTGACTTTGCAGCAGGCAGACGTGACGCGCGTGTTCGGCGGCGAAGGTTGTACCGTGTTGGAGCGCGAACGCTTTTTCTCCTACCGCCGCGACCACACCACGGGGCGCATGGCCGCGGTGATTTGGCTGGAAAAACCTTAATTCAGAGGCTGCCTGAAACATTAAAACTTAACGGAAAAACATCATGACGGAAACCCGATTACCCTTTTTTGGCGTGGTGCGTGTCAGCGGTGCCGAGCGTGCCGCGTTTTTGCACAACCAACTGTCCAACGACATCGAACACCTGACCGAACACGCTGCGTATGCCACCTACAACACGCCGCAAGGGCGCGTGCTGGCGGATATGCTGGTGGTGCCGCGCACGGACGATATTTGCCTGCTGATGGCGGCGGATTTAACCGAAAAAATCGTCAAACGGCTGCGGATGTTTGTGTTGCGCGCCAAGGTCGAATTGAATGTGGACGAGAGTTTGGCGGTGGCAGGCAGGCTGCCTGAAACGGTCGGAGATTTCGCATTACCGGCGACTCCGCCCTTACAATTGCCCTTATCGCAGGAAAACGGCGTGTTATGCGTCAGCTTACCGCATGGCGGCGAAATCTTACTGGGGGCGGCGGAGCAATTGCCCGCTTACGATGCGGCGGCAGAAAACCGTTGGCAATTGCATGAAATCGCGTGCGGTTTTCCGCATATTGCCGCCGCGACCGGCGAAAGCAGCGTGGCGCAAATGCTGAATCAACATCTCTTGGGCGGCGTGCATTTCAAAAAAGGCTGTTATCCCGGACAGGAAATCATTGCGCGCGCGCAATATCGCGGACAAGTACGGCGCGGACTGGCGACTTACCACGCCGCACAAGTATTGCCCGCCGGCGCAAAAGTCCTGGCGGCGGACGGCAGCGATGTCGGTGTGGTGCTCAACAGCGCGCGCGACGATTCAGGCAGCCTGAACTTGTGCGTGGTCAAACACGATGCGGCGCGGCAGACATTAACCGCCGATCAGCAAGCTTTAAGCTTGCACCGCCTGTTTTTCTCTACCAAGGAGGACGCATGAGAGAATGGTTTTTTGCCAAGCCGAACCGCGTGCGGACATTATTGAACCTGTGGCCGCCGTTTTTCTTCAGCGGGATTAAGATTTTATCGATCAGCCCTGATTTTCGTCGGTGCAAAGTCAAACTCAAAAACTGGCCGGGCACGCGCAATGCCAACGGCACGCAGTTCGGCGGCAGCCTGTTTGCCATGACCGACCCGATTTATTCGCTGATGCTGATGGGGCTTTTGGGCAGCAAATATTTTGTGTGGGACAAATCCGCCCACATCGAATTTCAAAAACCCGGCGTGGGCGAAGTGTCGGTGGAATGCGTGATTTCCGATGAAATGCTGGCGGCGATCAAAGAAAACACTGCCGGCGGCGATAAATACCTGCCGGAAGTGGTGAACATCATCACCGACCGCCAAGGCACGGTGGTGGCAACCGTCAGCCGCGTGCTGTATGTGCGCCTGAAACCGCCGTTTCGACCTCGGAATGGGGAACAGGCAGGATGAAGCACGGTTGGCAGGGTAGCTTCGCGTCTCTGCCCAAGTGGCGGTTTCGGTGAGGACACATTGAAAAAAGCAGCACGCTGCCTGAAACACCATTCAGCCGAGCTAAAAATTGATGGACGTTTTAGCTTCGCAGAAACTTCGTTTTAGGCAGCCTGTATGGTTTTACGAAACCGTTTACTTTGTGCTTCATTGCCGCACGGGCAACTTACTTTCTTTGCTTCGTCAAAGAAAGTAAGCAAAGAAAGACGACCCCGCGGCGCAGGTTTGGCTGCGCCAAACTTCCCGTTCAAAAAGCCGTTTTTGCGGCGGGCTTGAACTCGTGTCGGCTTACGCCGCCACTCAAACAAGCAAGCCCTTTTCTCCGCAAAAACGGCTTGTTTAACGGCTGCTTCAAGGGGATTGGGCAGATGAAATAAAGGTTTCTTGTGATTCTTACGTTTTGGATTTTAGGAAGACGGAAAGTTTAAGGAATCTCTAAACGCATTTTCTATACAGCTCAAACCTCAAAACGCTCCCTGAAACCCTTTCAGGCAGCCTTAAAAGACTGAAAACACGCCATGAGTACATTAGCTTCCGAACTTTCTTTTCGCCTTGCGCGGCGTGAGGATTTGCCCGCGATTGTTGCGATTTACAACAGCACCGTGGCGAGTAAACAGGTCACGGCGGATGTGTCGCCGGTGTCGGTGGACGAACGGCTGACGTGGTTTGATGCGCATCAGCAGGCGCACCGTCCTTTGTGCGTGCTGTGCGACGATGCGGGCGAGGTGGCGGCATGGGCGGCGTTGAGCGATTATTATCCGCGCGCGGCGTACCGCATCAGCGCGGAAATCAGCCTGTACGTGCATGAGGCGTGGCGCGGACGTGGCGTGGGGCGGCGGATGTTGTCCCTGATGCAGCAGCAGGCGCAGCAATTGGGCATACGCAATCTGCTGGCGTTGATTTTTGCGCACAATGCCGCCAGCATAGGTTTGTTTAGCGATGCTGGTTTCAGTTTGTGGGGAACGTTGCCGCAGGTGTGCGATTTGGAAGATTTTGAAGCGGATGTGGTGATTTTGGGCAAAAGGCTGCCTGAAGCCTCGTTTCAGGCAGCCTTAAAATGAAAGAAAATCATGCGTGAAGTGACATGGGTTTTGCCCGGGGCGGATTTGCCGCAGGAATATTTAACCTTTGAACGGGCGTTGCCGCAATGGGACGTGCCGACTTTAAACCTGTGGCGGCGATTTGCGCGGCGGCGCAGCGAAACACGGCAGGGCGGTGATTTATTGGCGCACACCTTCGTAGGCAGCCTGAAAGCTAAGCTGCGGCAAGCTTTGGATTTGGCGGCGGATACGCCGTGTTTTCTGGCGGCACCGGTGTCACAGCATATGGATTTGCACTCGATGCAGGTGACGGCGGGGGACGAATTGCGCTTATCGTGGACGGAGGCGCATCGGGCGGCAAATGCTTTGAATGAATTTTTGCAGGAAAACGGCTGGGAATGCCATGTGTACCGCCCCGATTTGTGGTTGATGACTTATCCGCAAAACTTGGACTGGCACGCGCCCGATGTGTGGTCTTTGCACGGGCGGGCGGACGCGGACAGCAAAATCACCGGTGCGGACGCGGCGCAGATGTTGCAACGGCTGACCGAAACCCAAATGCTGCTGTTTGCCCACGCGCAGCACGCGCCGCGCGCCGATGCGTCCTTGCCTGCGGTCAATGGCTTATGGTGGTGGCAGGACAGTGTCGGCTGCGCCGCTGCCGATGCGGCAGTGGTGGCGGACATCACATGGCTGCCTGAAAGCGACCGTCTTTTGCAGACGGAACAGTTTAACTGGCAAGACATCAAGCAATTTGCCGCCGATCATGACCGCGTCACGGTGTACGCCGAGGGAGCAAGCCGCGCTTTGCAACGGCTGGACATGGCGGCGCACACTGCGTTTTTGCAACGCTTTGACCGCGAATGTTTGCAGGCGGCATGGCAGGATATGCTTGCAGGTAGCCTGCAAACTTGCCGCGTCATCAGCGAACGCAGCGTGCTGACCATGAACGCGGCGCGGCGTTGGCAATGGTGGCGGCGCGAGCGGCCGTATCGCGGGAGCGTGTGATGGCATCGAAAATCCGCGAACGCCGTTACGATGCAGGGCTGTATCAGGCTTTGACCGCCGCAGGCAACGATGCCTTGTTGTCACGCTTGTTTGCCGCACGCCAAATCGGCGCGATTCATGAAGCGCAACATGATTTGGGGCAATTGCTGCATTTTTCCGAATTGAAAAACATTCAGGCAGCCGCACGCCGTTTGGCCGAAGCGGTGATCCGCCATGAACGCATCATGGTGATGGCGGATTACGATGCGGACGGCGCGACCGCGTGTGCGCTGGCGGTGCGCGGTTTGCGCGCCATGGGCGCGGCGGTGGATTACATCGTGCCCAATCGCTTTGCCAACGGCTACGGCATCAGCCCGCCCTTGGTGGACGCGGCGCGTGCGGCCGGTGCGGATGTCCTGCTGACGGTGGATAACGGCATTGCCGCGCACGAGGCGGTGGCGTATGCACACGCGCTCGGCATGGAAGTGGTGGTGACCGATCACCATTTGCCCGGCGATGTTTTGCCCGATTGCCTGATTGTGAACCCGAACCAGCCTGATTGTGCGTTTCCCTGCAAATCCTTGGCCGGCGTGGGGGTGATGTTTTATGTGCTGTCGGCCTTACGCAGCGAATTGCGGGCGATGGATTATTTTCACGATGGGCGACCCGCACCGAATCTGGCGCAATGGCTGGACTTGGTTGCCTTGGGCACGGTGGCGGACGTGGTGCGGCTGGATCACAATAACCGCGTGCTGGTGGCGCAAGGATTGGCGCGGATTCGCCGTGGCAAAATGAGCGTCGGCATACGGGCATTGTTCACGGTGGCGGCGCGCGATTTTCGGCGGGCACGGGCGTTTGATTTGGGTTTTTTCATCGGCCCGCGCATCAATGCCGCCGGACGCTTGGACGATATGGATTTGGGCATACGCTGCCTGCTGTGCGACGATGAAACGCAAGCGGCCGAACTCGCTGCCGAATTGGACACGCTTAACCGCGAACGGCGCAGCATCGAACAAGGCATGATCCGCGAAGCCTTGGAACTGCCGCAGGTGGAATTGTCCGCACGGCAACGCACCATCAGCGTGTTTGGCGAAGACTGGCATCAAGGCGTGATCGGGATTGTCGCAGGGCGTTTGCGCGAGCAGTTTTACCGCCCGACCTTGGCGTTTGCCCGTGGTGATGACGGGCAATTGCGCGGCTCGGGACGTTCAGTAGAGCAATTGCATTTGCGCGATGCCTTGGATTTGACCGCGAAACGCTTTCCGCATTTAATCGTCAAATTCGGCGGTCATGCGATGGCAGCAGGTCTGACCCTGCGTGCCGATGCGTTTGAAGGCTTTCAGGCAGCCTTTGAAGAAGTGGTGGCAGGCTTGATTGACGAGAACGATTTGATCCGCGAATACCGCACCGACGGCAGTTTGGACGCAGCGGAACTGACCTTGGACACCGCGCGCAAACTGGCAGGACAAGTGTGGGGGCAAGGTTTTGTCGAGCCGAGCTTTTGCGATACGTTTCACGTTTTGACCCAAAAAACCGTCGGCACGCAGCACACCAAACTGGAGCTGGGCAAAGACCGCCACACCTTTGAAGCCATGATTTTCCGCAGCACCGAGCCTTTGCCCGCAACGATCCGCGCCGTCTACCGCCCCGTGGTGAATCTATGGCGCGATCAGGAAGAGCTGCAACTCTTTATTGACTATTGGGAGGCTGCCTGAAAAGGTTTCAACTTGCCAAATTCCCATTTGCCGCATAAGATTCTTGCTTTACTCGGCTTAACCTTACTTAAAAATACCTATGAGCGCACAAACCCTTTACGACAAACTCTGGAACAGCCACGTGGTTCGCGAAGAAGCGGACGGTACGGTGCTGTTGTACATTGACCGCCATTTGGTGCATGAAGTCACCAGCCCGCAGGCTTTTGAAGGGCTGAACATGGCGCATCGTCCGCTATGGCGGCAAGACAGCATCGTGGCGACCGCGGATCACAATACGCCGACCGACCACTGGGATCAGGGCATTCAAGACCCGATTGCCAAGTTGCAAGTGGATACTTTGGACAGCAATATCAAAGCGTTTGGCGTGCAGCGTTATTTCCCGTTCAAAGACATCGGGCAAGGCATTGTGCACGTGATGGGGCCGGAGCAGGGCGCGACTTTGCCCGGCATGACCGTGGTGTGCGGCGATTCGCACACTTCGACCCACGGCGCATTCGGTGCTTTGGCGCACGGCATCGGCACGTCGGAAGTCGAACACGTGATGGCGACCCAGTGCATCACCGCCAAAAAATCCAAAACCATGCTGATCGAGGTGACAGGCAGCCTGAAAAACGGCGTGAGTGCCAAAGACATGGCTCTGTACATCATCGGGCAAATCGGCACTGCGGGCGGCACGGGTTATGCGATTGAATTTGGCGGCGAAGCGGTGCGCGCTTTGAGCATGGAAGGGCGCATGACTTTGTGCAATATGGCGATTGAGGCGGGCGCGCGTTCCGGTTTGGTGGCGGTGGACGATAAAACCGTCGAATACGTCAAAAACCGCCCGTTCGCGCCCAAAGACGCGCAATGGGAGCAAGCCGTCGCCTATTGGCAAACCTTGGTTTCCGATGAGGGCGCAGCGTTCGATCAAGTGTTGCGCTTTAACGCGGCCGATATTGAACCGCAAGTCACTTGGGGCACTTCGCCCGAAATGGTGCTGCCGATTTCAGGCAGCGTGCCGCATCCCGAGAACGAAGCGGACGCGGTCAAACGCGAAGGCATGGAGCGCGCTTTGAAATACATGGGTTTGACCGCGTGCACGCCCGTGCGCGAGATTAAGATCGACTCGGTCTTTATCGGTTCATGCACCAACGGCCGCATCGAAGACTTGCGTGCCGCCGCTGCCGTGGCCAAAGGGCGCAAAAAAGCCGCGAATGTACAGCGCGTGTTGATTGTCCCCGGTTCGGGCTTGGTGAAAAGACAGGCGGAAGCCGAAGGGCTGGACAAGATTTTCATTGATGCCGGTTTTGAATGGCGCGAACCGGGCTGCTCGATGTGTCTGGCGATGAACACCGACCGTTTGCAGCCGCAAGAACGCTGCGCCTCGACCTCGAATCGCAACTTTGAAGGCCGCCAAGGTAACGGCGGGCGTACCCATTTGGTCAGCCCGGCGATGGCAGCGGCGGCAGCGGTCAGCGGTTATTTTGTCGATGTGCGCGAACTGCTGTAAATCTGGCGTGTCTGAATATTTTGTGTCAAGATAATCAAGATTGACAACATTCGGAGCATCATGGCTTCGGATATTTTCCACAACAATGAAGGAGCATTAACATGAAAAAACTGATTTTGATGGCGTGCACTGCGGTGGTTTTACTGGCAGGCTGCAACACGGTTGCCGGTGTCGGACAAGACATCCAGGCCGGTGGCTCGGCGATTGAACGCGCCGCGCAGTAAAACATCACGCGCCGCCGTGCGGATATTCCGTGCGGCGGCGTTCAGCACGGTTGAAACGGTTCCGACGGGCAATTGATGCATTGCGGGACATTCCTAATTGAAGACAATATGAAATCTTTTACCACCATCAATGCGCTGGTCGCCCCTTTAGACCGCGCCAATGTCGATACCGACGCGATTATCCCCAAGCAGTTTTTGAAATCGATCAAACGCACCGGTTTCGGCGTGAATTGCTTTGACGAATGGCGTTATCTGGATCATGGCGAACCGGGCATGGATAACAGCAAACGCCCGCTGAACCCCGAATTTTCCCTGAATCTGCCGCGTTACCAAGGTGCGCAGGTTTTGCTGACGCGCAAAAATTTCGGCTGCGGCTCATCGCGCGAACACGCGCCGTGGGCTTTGGACGATTACGGTTTTCGTGCGGTGATTGCGCCGAGTTTTGCCGATATTTTCTTCAATAATTGCTACAAAAACGGCCTGTTGCCGATTGTGCTGCCTGAAGAGGTGGTCGAAAAACTGTTTCACGAAGTCGCCGCGAACGAAGGTTATCGCTTAAACATTGATTTGAATGCACAAACCGTCACCACACCGAGTGGCGAAAGCTTTGCCTTCGACATCACCGAACACCGCAAACATTGTCTGCTCAACGGCTTGGATGAAATCGCTCTGACTTTGCGGCACGCCGAGGACATCAGCGATTTTGAACAAAAACGGCGCGATAGCCAGCCGTGGTTGTTTGCTTAAAGCTTAATAAGGCTGCCTGAAGTCTTCAGGCAACCTTTTGAGACCTTTACAAAATATCCTCCTGCGGCGCATTTCTTCGAGATGCGTTCCTCGCAAGCTTGCCTATCTAGAGATATGTCTGCGCTTGTTGCGGTACTTTTCTCTGGAACTGCATCCACAGTAGCATACTTTGTAAAGGTCTCATTTTTCTTATTGGATGATTTTCACCATGATTAAAGGAACTGCATCATGACCGTATCTTCTGCCGGATTACGCTTCCGTCAAGCCGTCGCCACCGAAAAACCGCTAGCGGTGGTCGGTTGCGTCAATGCTTATTTTGCCCGTCTGGCGACCGCCAGCGGTTTTAAGGCGATTTATCTTTCCGGCGGCGGCGTGGCGGCTTGTTCGTGCGGCATTCCCGATTTGGGCATTACTTCGCTGGAAGACGTGCTGATTGATGCACGCCGCATTACCGATAATGTCGATACGCCCTTGCTGGTGGACATCGACACCGGTTGGGGCGGTGCGTTCAACATCGCCCGCACCGTGCGCGCCATGGAAAAAGCGGGCGTGGCAGCGGTACACATCGAAGACCAAGTGGCACAAAAACGTTGCGGACATCGCCCGAATAAAGCGATTGTGTCGCAAGCGGAAATGGTCGATCGCATCAAAGCTGCGGTCGATGCACGGCGTGATGAAAACTTTGTCATCATGGCGCGTACCGATGCGCTGGCGGTGGAGGGTTTGCAGGCAGCCATTGACCGCGCTGCCGCTTGCGTGGAAGCAGGCGCGGACATGATTTTCCCCGAAGCCATGACCGAGCTTTCGATGTACCGTCAATTCATCGACGCGGTTAAAGTGCCGGTGTTGGCGAACATTACCGAATTTGGTGCGACGCCTTTGTATTCGCAACAAGAATTGGGCGAGGTCGGGGTGTCGATGGTGCTGTACCCCTTGTCCTCATTCCGCGCCGCCAGCCGCGCCGCGCTCAATGTGTACCAAGCTATTGCCCGCGACGGCTCGCAGCAAAACGTACTGGACACCATGCAACCGCGCATGGAGTTGTACGATTTTCTCGGTTATCACGAATACGAGCAAAAGCTGGATGAACTGTTTAAGCAATAAGCAAAGAGTGAATCAAAACGGGCAGCAATGTCCGTTTTTTTATTGAGGCTGCCTGAAAGTAGCGGTTAGATTAAGCGGCATTAAGTGATAGACGTTACGAGGAAACCTCCGGAACGGATTTCAGAGGCTCCCTAGATTTCTTCAATATAACGAACAGACGACTGTTTTAAGAAAATCCGCTTATGATTGGCTTGTTTTAATACCAGCATACCTTCCCATCCGGCAAAAGAAAATTGACCTTCCTCAACAGAAGAACTGCCCAACAGCTCCACATTCAGAAATTTCCGACCATCATTAAGAAAAACATTGTACTTGACTCCGAGGCGCACATTATCCTCAACAAACGGCAACGATTGGGCTCTGGCTTTTTTCCTTTTGCGCTCTTTAATTTTGGCCGTAATGTATGCATAGATGATCATGAATAACGCGATGGAGACAATAACCGCCCATACTTCTGACATATGGGTTCCCGTCACGCAATTGCTGGTTGTGTTCATGATGTTTTCTTTGAAAAATTAATGGTATATTTTTAATAGAAATGCCGTTCACACAGTGATTTTATTTGCCTGCCTGAAAGATTTCAGTCTAATTCATCACGCCCATGATCCGCAAAGTTACCCAAGATATCACGGAGACCATTAGCGGCATATACCATAAAAATTTCCCCTTAAAATTCAATGTGTTTTTCTTAAAATAAGGTAGGATCAATAATCCTAAAAATGCCGGTAAGCCATACAGCATACCTAGGGTAAAACCAGCCAGTAATTCGTGACGCAGAGGATTGTGGAGCTGTAGCACCCAAGAAAAAGCGTAATGGCTCATGGTCAATGCCGCCAACCAGCTCCACGCATAGGCAAGCCAAGCAATCATGCTCACCCATGTAAATGGTTTGAGGCTAAGGAAGCTCTTAAAAGAGATCATCATGTGGCTTTATTTACGGTTGTGTGCGGCGGTATTCGGCGGCAACTTCGTCCAGGCTTGGGTTTGCTTTTGCCATGCCGTTGACGAACACCGCCGGAATCTCGCCCTCCATCACCGCAACTGCTCGGCGGAGCGCTGCTTTTTGTTCTGTGGTCGGGTCAGCAATATTGGACGTGTAAGAACTGCTTCTGATGTTGGGAATGCCCGCTTGAGTCAGCCCTCGTGCAAGGGCATCGGCGCGTTGCGCGGCATCGGATGGGCAGTTTTGCGGTGCGAGGATAATGACCGTGTTCGGACGCGCTCCGTCAGGCATCGCTACTGATACAAAGCCGGAAGGGCTGCTTGTTTTGCTTTTGCTTGAGAAAAAACCGGAAGAGCTTTCTGATTTTGTGTTACTTCCACTTGATGCAAAACCGGTAGAGCTGTTTGACTCCGCTCCGTTTTCGGCGGTGTTTTTGCCGCTCCACCAGTGGTATCCGAATGCGAGCAATACCAGCACGATTAAGATTTTAATAATGTTCATGTGTTGATTCCCTTTTTTTAAGGAGTTTCTCAGAGGTTCCTTAATGTTTAGTAATGAGTTTTTAAGCTGTTCAGGCTGCCTGAAAGTGCCGGTAAGTAAGATAGTGAACTTGAATCTTAGCAGCATACAAGATTATGCAGCGGCATGTCTAATGGATTTGTCGGACAAATCATCTGTTGCTTATGATGGTCTAAAGGAATTTTTCCCAAGGCGTAAAAGCGGTATCATGGCGTGTGGATTTTGGAGAAAGAAAAATGGATTTACATGGAATTCGGCAAGATTACGCCCAGCGCGAATTATCCTTACAAGAGTGCGCCGCCGCGCCTTTGCCGCAATTGCAAACGTGGCTGACCCAAGCGATGCAGGCGCAGGTGAACGAACCCACGGCAATGAATGTGGCAACGGTGGATGAAAACGGGCGGCCGTCGGCACGGATTGTGCTGCTCAAAGAAGTGAACGAGCAGGGCTTGGTGTTTTTCAGCAATTATCATAGTCGCAAAGGGCGTGCGCTGGCGCATTGTCCGTGGGTGGCATTGACGCTTTTCTGGCCGGAGCTGGAACGGCAGGTGCGGGTAGAGGGGCGGGCGGAGTTGCTGGCGGCGCATTTGTCCGATGAATACTTTGCTTCGCGCCCTTACACCAGCCGTGTCGGTGCATGGGCGAGCGCGCAAAGCGAAATTCTGGACAGCAAAACCGCCTTGATGGCGCGGGCTGCGGCCACGGCGGCGCGTCATCCCTTAAACGTGCCGCGCCCGCCGCATTGGGGCGGTTATCTGGTGCTGCCTGAAGCGGTTGAGTTTTGGCAAGGGCGGCCGAGCCGTTTGCATGACCGCATCCGCTATCGTCGTGACGGTGAGGCGTGGATAAAAGAGCGTTTATCGCCGTGAAAGGTCGGTTTTTCGAGCAATCATGATGTTTTTGATGTGTTTGGTTTTCAGGCAGCCTTAATGTATCAGGCTGCCTGAAATGCTTTGTGACGGAATCATAAGGCATGAAAAAGGCTTCAATAAGGTTGCGGTCATCGTCAAGGCTGCCTGAAACCCGATGAAGGCGTTTTGCAGAGGTAAACGGTATTTGCCCGTTCTCGAAACACGCCATTGATGGTATATTTCCAAAAATTTGATTTCTTCACGATTCCGCATAAAAGAAAGGCTGCCTGCGATGAGCAATACACCGAAATACCAACGTGTTTTATTGAAACTTTCCGGCGAATCCTTAATGGGTTCGGACGCATTCGGCATCAATCGCGACACGATTATGCAGATTGTGGCGCAGGTTAAAGAGGTTGTGGAAATGGGCGTGGAAGTGGCGGTCGTGATCGGCGGCGGCAATATTTTCCGCGGCATGGCGCAGTCGGCCAAAGGCATGGATCGCTCCACCGCGGATTACATGGGCATGATGGCGACGGTGATGAACGCGCTGGCCTTGAAAGAGGCGTTTGAATCTTCCGGTGTGAAAGCACGGGTGCAGTCGGCATTGTCCATGCAGCAAATCGCGGAAACCTATGCCCGGCCCAAAGCGATTCAGTATTTGGAAGAAGGCAAAGTGGTGATTTTTGCCGCCGGTACGGGCAATCCGTTTTTCACCACCGATACCGCGGCGGCGTTGCGCGGCGCGGAAATGAACTGTGATATTATGCTCAAAGCCACCAATGTGGACGGCGTTTACAGTGCCGATCCGAAAACCGATCCGCAGGCAAGCCGTTACCAGACCGTGACGTTTGACGAGGCGATCGGCAAAAACCTCAAAGTGATGGATGCCACCGCATTCGCCCTGTGCCGCGAACAAAAACTGAACATTATCGTGTTCGGCATTTTCAAACAAGGCGCGTTAAAACGGGTGATTTTGGGCGAAGACGAAGGTACGCTGGTGCATTGTTGATTTCAGGCAGCCTGTCAATAATCAGACTGTAAAAACAATTAAAAAGGAAACTCCATGTTAAAAGAAATTCAAAACACCGCCGAAGATAAAATGCAAAAATCGGTGGAAGCCTTAAAAACCAATTTGACCAAAGTGCGCACGGGGCGTGCCCATACCGGTTTGCTCGATCAGGTGAATGTGGATTATTACGGCAGCATGGTGCCGGTTTCCCAAGTGGCGAACGTGACCTTGCTCGATGCGCGCACCATCAGCGTCAAACCGTATGAAAGCAAAATGGCGGGCGCGTTGGAAAAAGCGATTCGCGATTCCAATCTGGGCTTGAACCCGTCGGCGATGGGCGATGTGATTCGCGTGCCGATGCCGATGCTGACCGAAGAACGCCGCCGCGATCTGATTAAAGTGGTGCGCGCGGAAACCGAAGACGGACGGATTGCGGTGCGTAACGTGCGCCGCGATGCCAATGCCGAGTTGAAAAACCTGTTGAAAGACAAGGAAATCTCCGAGGACGATAACCGTCGCGCCGAAGAAGCGATTCAAAAATTGACCGACAAATACATCGCCGAAATGGATAAAGCTCTGGAAGCGAAAGAAAAAGATTTGATGGAAGTGTAAAACCTAGGAGTCTCTGAACTCCGTTTCAGGGATTCCTTAACGTTCAGGCTGCCTGAACCTTACGTTTTTCCTTAATGAACCGATAAAAAAGGCTTTGATCATGAATAAAACATCTGTATTTTCCGTGTTGTTGATGGCTGCGGCATTGACCGCTTGCGGCGGACAAACGTCCGAACCGGCAGCTCCGCCTGCCGCTTCCGCGCCGGCAGCGGTTGCTTCTGAGGCGGCGGCATCGGCCGAAGCGGCGGTAGCGGATATGCATAATGCGGAAAACGCCTTGGACTGGCCGGGCAAATACGAAGGCGTATTGCCGTGCGCGTCCTGCGAGGGCATCAAAACCGAGTTGGCGCTAAAAGAAGACGGCACCTACGTTTTGACCGAAGATTACCAAGGCGGTAAAGAGGCCTTGAAAGAAACCTTGGAAGGCAAATTCACTTGGGGTGCGGACGGCACAACCGTGACCTTGGACGAAAAAGCCGACGGGCGGCAATATTTCGTGTCGGAGGGCTATCTCGCGCAATTGGATGCCGACGGCAAAGTGATCGAAGGCGAAATGGAAAAAAATTACCAATTGAACAAAACCGTGCAATAAACACCTGAACAGAGCATTTGGACGCAAGCCTGCTTTTGCTTTGCGCCCAAATGCTCTGTTTTTCTTAGAAGCATTAAGGTAAGAGGCTGCCTGAAAAGCTTGGCGGCATTAAGGAGCCTTTGAAAAACTCTGGCGCGTGGATTTGACTGTTATTTTTTTGGCAGACAAGGAGCATATTCAGGGCAATAGTGGTTCTATTACCCTGAATATGGGACGCGGTATGACGAGGGAAGAGCAGTTAAAGCCGCCGTCACGAGTTTTTCAGAGGTTCCTTAGATAAAGTATTATTGTTCAGGCTGCCTGAATGAAGATTCTGCGGATGAAAACGGCATGAATGTTTGGATGGTTTTATTATTGGCGATTGTGGCGGAAGTGATCGGCACGTCCCTGCTGAAAATGTCGGATGGCTTTAGCCGTTGGCTGCCGACGCTCGGCATGGCGGCGTGTTATTTGTTTTCGTTTTACTGCTTGTCGCTGGTGTTAAAACACATGCCGATGGGCATCGCTTATGCGATTTGGTCGGGTGTCGGTATTGTGTTGATCACGCTGACAGGTTGGCTGGCATTCCGCCAAGCGCTTGATTTGCCTGCGCTCATCGGCATGGGCATGATTGTAGGCGGCGTGATCGTCATCAATGTTTTTTCCCAAACGGCAGGACATTAAGCAAACGATTTGCCACACGACAATAAAGGACACGGATGAAAAGCAGCACCCAAACCGTATTGGAACACACCGATGTACCGCGTCACATCGCCATCATTATGGACGGTAACGGACGTTGGGCAAAAAAACGCCTGTTGCCGCGCATCATGGGGCATAAAAAAGGCGTGGACAATCTGGAAGGCATTGTGCGTCATTGTGCAACCATCGGCGTGCAATACCTGACCGTCTTTGCTTTTTCCACCGAAAACTGGCGCAGACCGGCGGATGAAGTATCGTTTTTAATGAATATGTTTGTCGAAGCCTTGAAAAAACGGGTGCAGAAACTGCACGACAACGATTTACGCTTGCGCGTCATCGGCACGCACGAGCGGTTTTCCGCGCAAATCGTCGACGGCATTACCGCGGCAGAAGCCTTGACTGCGGGCAATCAAGGCATGACTTTAACCGTGGCAGCCGATTATGGCGGACGGCAAGATATTGTGCAGGCAGCCAATGCGCTGCTGCAAGAGGGCGTAACGCAGATCACCGAAGAGGCGATGCGGCGTCATCTGGCCTTGGGCGATGTGCCCGAGCCGGATTTGTTTATCCGCACCGGCGGCGAAGCGCGCATCAGCAATTTTATGTTGTGGCAGTTGGCGTACACCGAACTGTATTTCACCGATATTTTGTGGCCGGATTTCAATGCCGCAGCCTTAGATGAGGCGATTACCTCTTTCAGGCAGCGTGAACGACGCTTCGGGCGTACCTCGGAGCAATTACCGGCAGAGGAGCAACGCTCATGCTGAAGCAGCGGATCATTACGGGGTTAATCTTGCTGGGCTTGATGCTCGGTATGTTGTTTTATGCGCCGGCAGGTTTATGGGCGGCGTTCGCCGGCGCGATTGCTTTGTTGGTGTTGTGGGAGTTGGGGCGTTTGTTTCGGTTTTCGCCGCAGTTGATGACGGGTTATTTATTGGCCAGCACCGCGCTGGGGCTGGTGCTGTATTTTTTTGCGTCGGCGGTGCCTGTGTCGCTGATACAGGGTTTGGCGTGGGTGGTGCTGCTGTTTTGGGTGTTGGTCGTGCCGTTGTGGTTGATCAATAAATGGCAGCTTAAAAACCCGTGGGCGGCGATGCTGTTGGGCTGGTTGCTGACGGTGCCGTTCTGGGGGGCTTTGGTGCTGTTGCATATACATCTTTCCCCTTTGCATTTATTGTGTTTGATGGGTTTGGTGTGGGTGGCGGACATCGGCGCGTATGCGTTTGGCAAAATGTTCGGCCGACACAAACTCGCCCCTGCGATCAGCCCGGGCAAAAGCTGGGAAGGCGCGGTGGGCGGCTTGCTGTGCGTGTGGTTGTATGTTTGGATCATTATTCGATTGGGCTGGGTCAGTGTTGATCTTTCGTGGTGGCTGTTGGTTGCCGCGGCGGTGCTGGTGGCGGTGAGCATCATCGGCGATTTGTTTGAAAGCTGGCTGAAACGTTGTGCCGGCATCAAAGACAGCAGCAATCTCTTGCCCGGACACGGCGGCGTGTTTGACCGTGCCGATTCTTTGATCGCGGTATTAAGCGTGTCTTTGGCATTGACGGCGGTGTGGTCATGAAATACATCACCGTATTGGGCTCAACCGGCAGCATCGGCCAGAGTACTTTGGACGTGTTGGCGCGGCATCCCGAGCAGTTCGGCGTGTTTGCGTTAAGTGCCGCCACCCAGAGCGAAAAACTGGCAGAACAATGTTTGGCGTTTCGTCCGCGTTACGCCGTCATGCCGGACGCGGAGCACGCCGATGTTTTGCGCGATTTGTTAAAAGATGCAGGCAGCCTCACCGAGGTATTGGTCGGTACGGAGGCTTTATGCCAAGTGGCGGCAGATGATGCGGTCGATTTGGTGATGGCGGCGATTGTCGGTGCGGCGGGATTGTTACCGGCGTGGGCGGCGGCGTGTGCCGGTAAAACGATTTTGCTGGCGAATAAAGAAACGCTGGTGATGGCGGGCGATGTGTTCATGCGTTGCGTGGCCGAACACGGCGCGCGCGTTTTGCCGGTGGACAGCGAACACAACGCGATTTTTCAAGTGCTGCATCAAAGCGATACAGGCTGCCTGAACAAAAGCGGTATGCAGTCGGTGATTTTGACCGCGTCGGGCGGTTCTTTTCTGGAGACCGATTTGGCGAAGTTCCCGTCGATCACGCCGGTGATGGCGGTCAAGCATCCGAACTGGTCGATGGGGCGGAAAATTTCGGTCGATTCTTCCACCATGATGAACAAGGGCTTGGAAGTGATTGAAGCCTGTCATTTGTTTGGTTTGAATGCGGATCAGATCGAAGTGGTGGTGCATCCGCAAAGCGTGATTCACAGCATGGTGCGCTATGTCGATGGCTCGGTGTTGGCGCAATTGGGCACGCCCGATATGCGTACGCCGATTGCCTATTGTTTAGGGCTGCCGGAAAGGATTGATGCCGGTGTGGCACCGTTGGATTTTTTCCGTTTGAACGCCTTGACCTTCAGGCAGCCTGATATGCAGCGATTCCCGTGTTTACAGCTGGCCTTTGATGCATTGCGCCACGGGCAAGATGCGCCGTGCGTGCTCAATGCCGCCAATGAAATCGCGGTGGCGGCGTTTTTGCGCGGCAATATTTTGTTCACCGATATTGCGCGTGTGGTGGAAGATAGTTTAGACGTTTGCAAATTGGATGCTTCTGCTACAATAGATGAATTGCTTGATAAAGACGCTGCGGCACGTCAATGCGCCCAGGCGGCGGTGCAGCGTTTACAGGCTGCCTGAATTCATACTCTCTCATTTCTTGGTAAGGAAAAATTTTGCTGACTCTGCTTGCTTTTGTGGTGGCCATTTTGATTTTGGTCAGCGTGCACGAACTGGGGCATTTCGCGGTGGCGCGGCTGTTCAACATTAAAGTCACCCGTTTTTCGATCGGCTTCGGCAAACCGTTTTGGAAGAAAAAATACGGCGACACCGAATGGTGTCTGGCACCGATTCCGTTGGGCGGCTACGTCAAAATGGTCGATACGCGCGAAGGCGAAGTCGCGCCCGAAGATTTGCCATATGCGTTTGACCGGCAACATCCGGCAAAACGCATGGCGGTGGTGGTGGCAGGGCCGCTCGTGAATCTGATGCTGGCGGTGGTGTTTTTTGCTGCGGCGGCGATGTTCGGCGTGACCGAAACCAAAGCCGTGATCGGAACGGTGCTGCCGGATACGATTGCCGCACGCGCCGGCTTGCAGCCGGGCGAACGCGTATTGGCGGTCAATGGCGAGGCGGTCGCAGACTTCGGCGATATGCAAACCCAAATCGTGTTTGGTTTGGATCGGGGCAATGTGCAGATTACCGCCGAAAATACGGCGGGTACCGTGCATGAGTACACCATTGATGCAGATAAAGAAGCCGCAGCGAGGACCCAAATCGCACGCGGTAAAGCCCTGTTCGGGGTGATGCCGGACAAATTGACCAATACCTTGAAATACGTCAGCGAGCAGGGTGCAGCTTACCGTGCCGGTTTGCGCGACGGTGACGTGATTGTTGCGCTGGACGGCGTGGCGCATGATTCATGGCTGACGATTACCGAAAAGGTGCGGCTCAGTCCGGGGCGGTCGATTGCGGTGACGTATCTGCGTAACGGACAAACCTTACACGCCGACGTGTTGCCTTATGCCGAGGAAGAACGCCCCGACGCGCCCTTGGTCGGGAAAATCGGTACGTGGTGGGCAGAAGACGCGGCATGGCGTAACAGCGTGAACCATACTTATCACCCGAATTTCGCTCAGGCATTGCAGCTGGGCGCGCAAAAAACAGTCGATTACTCGTGGCTGACTTTGAAATTTTTCGGCAGAATGCTGATCGGGCAGGCATCGTTATCGCACGTTTCCGGTCCGGTGACGATTGCCGATCTGGCGGGGAAAACCGCCGCCGCAGGTTTGCAGGCGTATGTGCAGTTCTTGGCCTTGGTGAGTTTGAGCTTAGGCGTGTTGAATTTGCTGCCGATTCCTGTTTTGGACGGCGGGCATTTGCTGTATTATGCGCTCGAATGGGTACGCGGCAAGCCATTGAGCCAGAGAATTCAGGAAGCGGGCATGCGCTTCGGTCTGGCGGCCATGCTGCTTTTGATGTGCATCGCCTTTTTTAACGATTTTACGCGTTTATTCGGATAACCAAATGAAATTAAAACTGATTTCCGCCTGTGTGGCGGGCTTGTTTCTGGCCAACCCTGCATGGTCTTTTACGATTAAAGACATTCGCATCGAAGGTTTGGAGCGTACCGAACCGGCAACGGTGTTTTCTTATCTGCCGGTGAAAATCGGCGATACCTTTACCGAAACCAAAGGTGAGCAAATCATTAAAGAATTGTATGCCACGGGCTTTTTCGATGATGTGCAGGTGGAAACCTTAGGTGACCATATTTTACTGACCGTCACCGAACGCCCCGTGATCAGCACGCTTACCGTCAGCGGCGGTAAAACCTTATCCAATACCGATATCCAGAACAATTTGAATCGTATGGGTTTGGCGCAGGCACGGGTGTATGATCCCGTGGTGATGGCGCAGGCGATTGCCGGCTTACGCCAGGAATACGTTACCCGCGGTAAAAATCAGGTCAAAATCGAGCCCAAAATCACCCCGTTGGAACGCAACCGCGTCGGCATCGAACTTGTGATTGACGAAGGCAAAACCACGGTGATTCGCGATATTTTGTTCACGGGTAACGATAACTACTCTGCACGCACCCTGCGCAATCAAATGGCATTGTCCGAAAAAGGCATGCTGACGTGGTTCAGCAAAAGCGATCGTTTTTCACCGGATAAATTTTCAGACGATTTGCAAAAAATCGGTACGTTTTATCAAAATCGCGGTTATTTTGATTTTAAAGTGGTCAGTACCGACGTGGTGGCCAATCCCGAACACCCGGAAGATTTGGACGTGCACATCGGTATCAGCGAGGGCAAGCGCTATCGCTGGGGGCAGGTGATGGTTGGCGGCGACACGCGCGAGATTCCGCAGGAAGAACTGCAAAAGCTGGCCAAAGTCAAAAGCGGCAGCTGGTATAACCGTTCGGAGCTGGAAGAAATTTTGCAAAACCTGCAAAACCGTATGGGTGATGCGGGTTATGCTCTGGCGGAAATCAATGTGCAGCCGCAGCCGGCAGGTGATGACGGCATCGATTTTTTGTTGAACGTTGTGCCGCGCAACAAAGTATACGTCAATGAAATCAGCATTACCGGTAACAATAAAACCCGCGACGAAGTGATACGACGTGAGTTGCGCCAAATGGAAAGTGCACCTTACGACCATGGAAAAGTCAAACGTTCGCAAGAGCGCATTCAGCAATTGAGCTATTTTGACAAAGCCGAAATCACGCGCCATCCGGTGCCGGGAGCGCCTGACCAAGTAGATTTGGAAGTGGCGGTAAGCGAGCAGCCGACCGGTTCACTGGAAGTCTCGGCAGGTTATGTGCAGGACGACGGCGTGGTGCTGGCGGCGGGTGTGTCGCAGGATAATCTTTTCGGTACGGGTAAGTCGGCCAGTGCGCACTTCTCTAACGGCGGTTCGACTAAAGTTGCGTCTCTGTCTTTTACTGATCCTTACTTTACGCCCGATGGCGTAAGCTTGGGCTATGATGCTTACTGGCGCAGCTATGACCCAAACAAGAGAAGCATTACTGCTTATAAAACGACTACTTATGGCGCAGGCGTGCGCATGGGTGTACCAGTGACGGAATATGACCGCGTCAATTTCGGTTTGGGCGTCAATCATATGAAAATTACGCTGTTTCCGTACAGTCCTAAACGTTATTATGATTTCGTCAATAAATTTGGGCGTTCGAACTGGACATTGACCGGCAATATCGGCTGGGGACGCAATACCACCGACTCCGCTTTCTGGCCGACCCGCGGCTACATCATCAATGCCAATCTGGAAGCAGGCCTGCCCGGCGGTGATATTCAGTATTACAAACTGACGCATAACCAGTCATGGTTTTTCCCGATGACCAAAGATTTGACCTTAATGTTAAGCGGCGGTCTCGGTTATGCCAACGGTTATGGCAAACATAAAGAATTGCCGTTTTATCTGAATTTTTACGGTGGCGGTTTGGGTTCGGTGCGCGGTTACGATACCGGCAGCGTTGGCCCGAAAGGTTATGATGCCAATGATAATGTTGATTACTTGGGCGGTACCAAACAGGCCAATTTAAGTGCGGAAGTGCTGTTTCCGATGCCGGGCGTCAAAGATGCGCGTACCGTGCGTTTGAGTGCATTTGTCGATGCAGGCAGTACTTGGGATGATCGTACCTATACCCAGGCTGATTACAAACCTTACGGAGCGGCAGGGCATAAGAGTACGTTCAGCAATGAGCTGCGCTATTCGGCCGGTTTGGCGTTCACTTGGGTTTCGCCCTTAGGTCCGATGAAATTCAGTTACGCTTACCCGATCAACAAAAAAGATGGCGATAAGGCGCAACGTTTCCAATTTCAACTGGGTACGGTTTTTTAACAGGATAAAATCATGCGTATGACTTTATGGTGGCGGGCAATGATGTGTGCGGGCATACTGGCAATCAGTATGCCGCTGTATGCCAAATGCGACTGCCCCAAACTCGGCTTTATCGATACTGAACGCATTTACCGCGAAACCGATCAGGCGCAAGCGATCAATGATGCTTTGCAGCGCGAATTTGCCGAACGCCGTGCGGCTTTAACCCGACAGGAAGAAGCCGGTGCGGCATTGAGTAAAGAGATTGCTGCGACCCAAAACAGTAAGAAGCGCGCCCGACTGCAAAAACGGCTGGAGCAAATGCAGCAGCAATACGCCGTGGCACAGCGGCAGTTTATTGAAGATTACTCCTTGCGCCGCAATGAAGAATTTTCTGCCTTGCAACTGCGCGCCAACCGCGTACTGTCGGAATTCAGGCAGCGTGAAGGTTATGATTGGATTGACGACGGCGCGGTGTTGGTGGATAAAAAATACGACATTACCGATGAAATCATCAAAGCCTTAAACGGCGATACGCAATAATTAAAGGCTGTCTGAAACCATGTCTTTTTTACTTTCCGAAATTGTTGCCCGTCTGGGCGGACATCTGCGCGGAGAAGACCTGCGCGTGGACGGCGTACAAACATTAACCACGGCAGGAGCGCATCAGCTGGCTTTTCTTGCCAATCCCAAATACCGCGCCCAGTTGCACGAGACGCAAGCCGGCGCGGTGATTGTCAAACAGGGCAGCATCGAGCTGCCTGCACACAAAAGCTACATCGAAAGCGACGATCCTTATCTGTATTTTGCACGGGTGGCGCAACTTTTCCATCCGCGTCCGCTTGCCAATGGCACCCGCCATCCGAGCGCGGTGATTGATCCGAGCGCGCATATTCCTGAAAATTGCGAAATCGGCGCGCACGCGGTCATCGGCAAGAACGTCCGTTTGGGTGCGGGCTGCCGCGTGTTGGCAGGTTGCGTGATTGAAGAAGATTGCGTGTTGGGCGATGAATGTGTGCTGCATCCGAATGTGGTGCTGTATCCGCAAGTGCAACTGGGCAAACGGGTAGAAATTCATTCAGGCAGCGTGATCGGTGCGGACGGCTTCGGTATTGCACGCGACAGCAGCGACAACACATGGTGCAAAATTCCGCAAAGCGGCACGGTGATCATCGGTGATGATGTCGAAATCGGCGCGAACAGCAATATTGACCGTGGTGCACTGGACAATACCGAGATCGGTGACGGCGCGAAAATCGATAACCAAGTCCAAATCGGGCATAACTGCAAAATCGGCCGACACACCGCGATTGCTGCTTGCACCGGCATTTCAGGCAGCACCAAAATCGGCAATTACTGCATCGTCGGCGGTGCGGCGATGTTTGTCGGACATATTGAGATTGCCGACCATACTTTAATCGGTGGCGGAACGGCAGTGACGCGTTCCATCACCGAAGCAGGGCATTACGCTACCTGTTTCCCCTTACAAACCCAAAAAGAATGGGTGAAAAACGCGGTGCATATCCGCCATTTAAGCGACATCAACAAACGCTTAAAAAGCATCGAGCAAACCCTTGCTAAGTCTTAAACCTTTCAGGCAGCCTGTAAGAGTTGCCGTTTGAATGCATTATTTTCCAGCTTTGAAAAAAAGGAAAACACCATGACCGACTTTACCCTGCCGATCGAAGCGCGCGCTTTGGAGAAACTGTTGCCGCATCGCTACCCGTTTTTATTGATTGACCGCGTATTGGCCTATGAGCCGTACAAAACCTTACGCGCGATCAAAAACGTCACCGCCAACGAGCCTTTTTTCCAAGGACATTTTCCCGGTTTCCCCGTGATGCCGGGCGTGTTGGTGATCGAAGCTTTGGCGCAAGCGGCGGGAACATTATCCATTCTCAGCTTGGGCGGACGCGATCCGAATGAAATTTACTTTTTTGTCGGCATTGATAATGCCCGCTTCAAACGTCAAGTGATTCCCGGTGATCAGCTGGTGTTCGATGTTGAAATGGTTGCGAACAAACGCGGCATCGGTAAATTCAAAGCGGTGGCCACCGTGGACGGACAAATTGCCGCCGAAGCCGATATTATGTGCGCCCGCCGTGCGATGGAAGCGTGATGACTTTCAGATAAACGAGGAGATAAGCATGAAAAAATCCTTGATTTTTGGTGTGGTCGGCATCATGGCGGCAGTGGTTTGCCAAGCCGAACCCTTAGCGCAAACAACCACCAGCGAAGCTTTTGCGCAATGCGTTGAACGCAGTGGCGGCGTGACGGTGGCGATGCGTGATTGCAGCGACATCGAGTATCAACGTTTGGACCGCTTATTGAATCAAAGCTACCGTACAGCCTTAGCTAATATGGGGCAAAAACACCGCCGGCAATTGCAAGATGCGCAACGAAAATGGTTGGCTTACTCTCAAGCCCATTGCGACACCGTTGGCATGCTCAGTGGCGGCACCATGGATTTGCTCAATAGGGACGGTTGCCGCATGGATCAAATCATACAACGCATTGACGAATTGCGCGATATTGCCCAGTTTTGCTCTGAAGGGTCTTGTCAGGACAATTAAAAACAATCCATGTTCGCAGGCAGCCTGAAAACTTGAGCCGATTAAAGCGTGCAGCATGTACCGACTGCGCATACATCCAGAAGGAATCCCATGACCCACATTCACCCTACCGCGATTGTTCACCCCAAAGCCGAATTGGCCGATGATGTCAGCATCGGCGCCTACAGCATGATTGGCGAGCATGTCCGCATCGGTGCGGGGACGCAGGTCGGTCCGCACGTGGTGATTGAAGGGCATACCGACATCGGTGCGCATAACCGTATTTTTCAGTTTGCCTCACTCGGTGCGATTCCGCAGGACATGAAATACAAAGATGAGCCGACGCGGCTGATCATCGGCGACCATAACACCATTCGCGAATTCACCACCTTTAACCTCGGCACGGTCACCGGCATCGGCGAAACCCGTATCGGAAATCACAACTGGATCATGGCGTATGTGCATCTGGCGCACGATTGCGTGGTCGGTAACCACACCATTTTTGCCAACAATGCCTCGCTGGCGGGTCATGTCACGATCGGTGACTGGGTGATTCTGGGCGGTTTTTCGCTGGTGCATCAATTTTGCATCATCGGCGATCACGCCATGACCGCCTTTGCCGCTGGTGTGCACAAAGACGTACCGCCCTACGTGATGGCGGCGGGTTACCGTGCCGAACCGAAAGGATTGAACACCGAAGGCATGCGCCGTCGCGGCTTTAGCCCCGAACAAATCGAAAATGTACGCGGCATTTACAAAATCTTGTACCGCCAAGGTTTAGGCTACGAAGAGGCGAAGGCAAAAGTATTGGAATTGGCAGATTCTTCACCCGAGACGATTGTTTTTAAAGATTTTTTTGAAGTGTCCGCACGCGGCATTGTGCGATAAAATGCTCTTCCATTTTAATCTGCAAGGAGAGGTAGCATGAAAAAATTATTGATGCTGTTGGTGGTTGCGGTATTTTTAAGCGGCTGTCAGTCGGTTGCCGGCGATGCGGCGGCAGCGCAGGCGGTATTGGCCAAAGTCACGCAGCCGGAGGAGAGAACCGTTGCTTATTTTGATCAGGACTGGGCATTAAGTGCGCAGCCCGACCCGAACGGCTTTTACCGTAAAGTCTACGGCAAAACCGCAGACGGACATTATATTGCGCAAGATTTTTATGCGAGCAGCCAGACCAAGCAAACCGACCCGTTTGAAGTGATCGCAGAAGCCGGTTTGACTGTGGGTGATAACTCCTACAATACCGGCACGATTGTCTGGTATGACGTTAACGGTACCAAAACCGGAAAACAGGTTTACCAAAACGGCTTGTATACGGGCGAGATGGAAAGCTACTACCCTAACGGCAAGGTTAAATTCCGCAGCGAGTTGGCTGCCGACCGGCAGGGAAAAGTGGTTACGGCTTTCTATGAAAACGGCCAAGCAATGAGTGTGGTGCGCAAAGACCAATGCGACGATTGGATCGATATGCGTACGTGGTACGATAACGGTCAGCAGTCCGGCGAATTGACTTTTTCGGGAGATTTGGTCGCGAAAGGTTGGGATCGCAATGGTAAAGCCCTGCCTGAAGATGCACTGGGCGAACACTTTGCCCTAATTTTTGTCGATGTCGTCGCGATTGAGCCCGAAATTTATTAAACCTTCACATCCGATCAACGAAGTGACCGCATCACCCATGCACGGCAAAATAGAATACAGCCGTGGCGGGTTTTGCGGTTATTTTGTTTCATGAGTACGGTGTTGCCGTGCATATTGTTCTGCATCAGGCTGCCTGAAACATTCAGGCAGCCCGATGCGTGATGGATGATTGTGCTGGTTGAAATCGGATGCTCATCAACTCACCTTAAGCATTGTGTTCGCCATATGACTGCCTCTGCCATCGAAACCCACCCTTTACCGCCGTTTATCCCGCCAATGCCAAACTGTTGATGTTGGGCAGTTTTCCGCCGCCGCGTGCCAAATGGAAAATGGATTTTTACTACCCGAATCTTCAAAACGATATGTGGCGGATTTTCGGCGTGGTATTTTTTGCGGATAAAGATTATTTTCTCAACGAAGACGGCAAAGGCTTTAACGAAGCTTTATTGCGAACATTTTTGCAGGAAAAAGGCATTGCGATCAGCGATGCGGCGCGGCAGGTACGGCGTTTGCAGGGTAATGCGTCGGATAAATTTTTAGAAGTAGTGACGGCACGCGATATTGCCGCTTTGCTGGCGGAAATGCCGCAATGCGCCACGGTGATGACCACGGGTGAAAAAGCGACCGAGGTGTTATGGCAAAGGCTGCCTGAAAATACTCCTAAACCCACGATCGGTCATCCCGTACACGTTTGTATGGGCGGGCGAACCGTAGGCTTTTACCGCTTGCCTTCATCATCGCGGGCTTATCCGAAACCGTTAGCGGAAAAAGCGGCGGCGTATGCATGTTTTTTTCGGCAGATCGGGCTTTTGGCGTGAGATGAAGGAGTCTCTGAACTACGTTTCAGAGGTTCCTTAAGCGCGCAGTGTATAATGTTCTGTTTTTTATCACCTTGCAGGCAGTCTCAACATGGCCTTATTTCTGAATATTCATCCCGATAATCCGCAGCCGCGCCTGATTGCGCAAGCAGCGGAGATTGTGCGCCGTGGCGGCGTGATGGTGTATCCGACCGACTCGTGCTATGCCTTGGGTTGCGCCTTGGGCAACAAAAGCGCGATGGATCGGATTTTGGCGATTCGCCAGATTGATTTGAAGCACCATTTGACCTTGATGTGCGGCGATTTAAGCCAGCTGGGCACTTATGCGCGGGTGGACAATTCGCAGTTTCGCCTGCTGAAAGCCGCCACACCGGGCAGCTATACGTTTATCTTGCAGGCAAGCCGCGAAGTGCCGGCACGCACCTTGCACCCCAAACGCAAGACCATCGGTCTGCGCGTCCCCGATCATGCGATTGCTTTGGCATTGCTGGCGGAGTTGGGCGAGCCGATGTTGTCGTGTACTTTGATGTTGCCGCACGAGAGCGAACCGCCGACGGATATTGATGAAGTGCGCGATGCACTGGATCATGCGGTGGACGTGATTGTGGACGGCGGCTGGTGCGGCACCGAACCGACCACGGTGCTGGACATGACCGACGGCATCGAGTTGGTGCGGCAAGGGCGCGGCGATGTGGCGATGTTTGGGCTGTAGCGGTTCAGGCAGCTTAACCGCATAAGGATAAAAAAGGGCAAACATGAAAAAAATCGGCTTAATCGGCGGCATGAGTTTTGAAAGCACGCTGACTTACTATCGGCTGTTGAATGAAAAAATCAACGCCCGTCTGGGCGGTTTGCACAGTGCCAAAATCATGCTTGAAAGCGTCGAATTTGACGAAATCGCACGCTATCAACGGCAAAACGAATGGGATAAAGCCGCTGTGATTTTGAATCAATGCGCGCGCAATCTGGCCGCGTGCGGTGCGGATTTTATCCTGCTGTGCACCAACACCATGCACAAAGTTTATCCGGCGGTTCAGCACGGCGTGGCCATTCCGTTGATTCATATTGCCCACGGCACAATTAACGCCTTGCATACAGCAAACATGACGAAAGTCGGACTGCTCGGCACGCGCTACACCATGGAGCAGGATTTTTACCGCGATGAGCTGATCCGCGCCGGTATTGAAGTGATGGTTCCTGCGGCTGATGATCGTGAGCTGATCAACCATGTGATTTTCAACGAGCTGTGCGTGGGCAAAATCGAACAATCATCCAAAGCGCAATTTTTACGCATCGCGCAGCGGCTTGCCGGTGACGGCGCGCAAGGCATGATTTTGGGCTGCACCGAAATCGGATTATTGCTCACCGCGCACGATACGGATATTCCTTTGTTTGACACCACGCTGCTGCATATTGATGAAGCGGTGCGCTTGGCATTGGCTTGAAACAGATGATGGTGCAAGCAGCCGTTTTTTGAAAACCCGCATTTTCCATCTTTCAGGCTGCCTGAAAGGTTTTAGCTTTGCAAAAACTTCGTTTTAGCTGCGTAAAAACTTCGTTTCAGGCAGCCTCTGTCCCGGTGCTGTGCCGTGTCTTTTAACCGTGCCAAAACTTTTGAATCCGCTGTTATAATCCGCCGAATCATTACTCATGATTTTATCCATTCAACAGGAAACTCCAACCATGAATCAACACTACCGCAAACCTTTACCCGACACCGACCTGCATTACTACGATGCCCGTGCGGCGGTCAATGCGATTGCCGAAGGGGCATACGAAACCTTGCCTTATACCTCGCGTATTTTGGCGGAAAATCTGGTGCATCGTGCGGATAATGTCGATGCCAAGACTTTGAATGCTTGGTTAAGCCAGTTGATTGAGCGCAAGCAAGAGCTTGATTTTCCTTGGTTTCCGGCGCGGGTGGTGTGTCATGATATTTTGGGGCAGACCGCTCTCGTTGATCTCGCAGGTTTACGCGATGCGATTGCCGAAAAAGGCGGTGATCCGGCGAAGGTGAATCCGGTGGTGCAGACGCAGCTCATCGTCGATCACTCTTTGGCGGTGGAATGCGGCGGTTTTGACCCCGATGCGTTCGCCAAAAACCGTGCGATCGAAGATCGCCGTAACGAAGACCGTTTCCACTTTATCAATTGGACGAAAACCGCTTTTGAAAATGTGGATGTGATTCCGGCGGGTAACGGCATCATGCACCAGATCAATCTGGAAAAAATGTCGCCCGTGATTCAGGTGAAAAACGGCGTGGCGTTTCCCGATACCTGCGTCGGCACGGACAGCCATACGCCGCACGTGGATGCTTTGGGCGTGATTTCGGTGGGCGTGGGCGGACTGGAAGCGGAAACCGTGATGCTCGGCCGCGCCTCCATGATGCGCTTGCCCGATATTGTCGGGGTGGAGTTGCGCGGCAAACGTCAGCCGGGGATTACCGCCACCGACATCGTGTTGGCACTGACCGAATTTTTGCGTAAAGAGCGCGTGGTGGGGGCGTATGTGGAGTTTTTCGGCGAAGGTGCGGCCGGTTTGTCGATTGGCGACCGTGCGACCATTTCCAATATGACGCCCGAATACGGCGCGACCGCCGCGATGTTTTACATTGACGAGCAAACCATTGATTATTTGAAACTCACCGGACGCGACCCCGAGCAGGTTGCCTTGGTGGAGCGTTACGCCAAAGAAGCGGGTTTGTGGGCGGATGCTTTGAAAACGGCGGTGTATCCGCGTGTGTTGCGCTTTGATTTGTCCTCGGTGACGCGCAACATCGCCGGCCCGTCCAATCCTCACGCGCGCGTGGCGACGGCGGATTTGGCGGCCAAAGGCATCGCCGCGCCGTACACGCTGCCTGAAAACGGGTTGATGCCTGACGGCGCGGTGATCATTGCCGCGATCACGAGCTGCACCAACACCAGCAATCCGCGCAACGTGGTCGCGGCGGCCTTGCTGGCGCGCAATGCCAACCGCTTAGGCCTTACCCGCAAACCGTGGGTGAAATCGTCCTTTGCGCCGGGCTCGAAAGTGGCGGAACTGTATTTGCAGGAAGCAGGATTATTGGGCGAATTGGAAAAGCTCGGCTTCGGCATCGTCGCGTTTGCCTGCACCACCTGTAACGGTATGTCGGGCGCGCTTGATCCCAAAATTCAGCAGGAAATCATCGAGCGCGATCTTTACAGCACGGCGGTGTTGTCGGGCAACCGCAACTTTGACGGGCGGATTCACCCTTATGCCAAACAAGCGTTTCTGGCTTCGCCGCCTTTGGTGGTGGCGTATGCGATTGCAGGCAGCATCCGTTTTGACATTGAAAACGACGTATTGGGCGTGGCGAATGGCCGAGAAATCCGCCTGAAAGACATTTGGCCCACCGATGAAGAAATCGACGCAGTGGTAGCGGCGCACGTCAAACCGCAACAATTTCGCGAGGTGTACATCCCGATGTTCGACACCGGCGAAGCCGAAAAAGCCGCAAGCCCCTTGTACGACTGGCGGCCGATGTCCACCTACATTCGCCGTCCGCCTTACTGGGAAGGCGCGCTGGCAGGCGAGCGCAGCCTGAAGAATATGCGGCCGCTGGCGATTTTGCCCGACAACATCACCACCGATCACCTGTCCCCGAGTAACGCCATTTTGCCGACCAGTGCGGCGGGCGAATATTTGGCGAAAATGGGGCTGCCTGAAGAAGATTTTAACTCCTACGCTACTCATCGCGGCGATCACCTCACCGCGCAACGCGCCACCTTTGCCAATCCGAAACTGTTTAACGAAATGGTGAAAAACGCCGACGGCACGGTGCGCCAAGGCTCGCTGGCACGGGTCGAACCCGAAGGCGAAGTGATGCGCATGTGGGAGGCGATCGAAACCTATATGAACCGCAAACAGCCGCTGATCATCATCGCCGGTGCGGACTACGGCCAAGGCTCCAGCCGCGACTGGGCGGCCAAAGGCGTGCGGTTGGCAGGGGTGGAAGTAATTGTCGCCGAAGGCTTTGAGCGCATTCACCGCACCAATTTAATCGGCATGGGCGTGCTGCCGTTACAGTTCCAAAACGGCACCAACCGCAAAACCCTGCAACTGGACGGCACGGAAACCTATGATGTAGTAGGCAAACGCGAAGCACGCTGCGAACTGACCCTGCAGATTCACCGCCGCAACGGCGAAACCGTGGCAGTGCCGGTGCTGTGCCGACTGGATACCGCCGAAGAAGTGCTGATTTACGAAGCGGGCGGGGTGCTGCAACGTTTTGCACAGGATTTTTTAGAGGGCAATGTGGGATAACCTATTCTGATACCGATAGCATTCAGGCAGCCTGCGGTGATGCGCGTTACAGGCTGCCTGTGTTGTTCAAAGAAGCGTATGGACTCGGAATCCAAAATTTTTAACGAAAAGAGGCAACCATGAAAACATCTCTGGAATGTAAGTCGAGCACCGATGAAATCAAGCAAAGGTTTGATCGCGATGTTGAACGCTTTTCCAATCTGCAAACAGGACAGGTCAGCACCATTGACGCGCCTTTGATGATGGAATTGATCACGCAGGCGGCTGTTTGCGCGACGGCGAATATTAAAAATGTACTGGATATCGGTTGCGGTGCGGGCAATAATACTTTGAAATTATTAAACCATATCCCTTCGTTTGACTGCGATTTGGTTGATCTCAGCCCTGCCATGTTGCACAAGGCGCGTGAGCGCATTGCTGAAGTCAATACAGGGAACATCCAAACTTTTTCGGAAGATTTCCGCACGGTGGAACTGCCTGATCAAAAATACGATGTTATTTTAGCGGCGGCTGTTTTTCACCATTTACGAGAAGATCAGGATTGGGAGAGCACATTCAAAAAGGTATATGACTTGACTGCGCCGGGAGGAAGCGTCTGGATCAGCGATTTCATTGCCCATGAAACGGACTCCGTACAATCTTTGATGTGGCAACGCTACGGAGATTATCTTGATGGTGTCGGCGGTGCCGCGTATCGACAAAAAGTTTTTGATTACATCGATCAGGAAGATTCCCCGCGCCCCGTAACCTATCAGCTGGAATTGTTGAAGCAAGTCGGGTTTGAACACGTGGAAATACTGCATAAAAATTCATGCTTTGCAGCTTTCGGTGCGATTAAGCGATTGTGATTGTCAGGAATTTTCCGCTTTCTGCCTTCCGATGGTGATTCAGGCAGCCTGTAGTCGTTAAGATTGCAGGCTGTTTTATTTGGTGTTTCAATGTCTTAGAATAATTCGTCAGATTAGGTGGTGAAGCTGCTTGAAAAGCATACTGTTATTGATTGCTTTATCAAGCCTGCCTGCTTTATGATGTGTCGCAGGGATGGGCGTTACTTTTGACTTTGGAGGAATAAAAACCATGAGACGCAGCTATCGTTGGGTATTGCCGTTATTGTTGTCTTTGTTGTTGGCCGGCTGTGGTGCTTTGTCCGGTAAGCCGGTGCAGGCTGCCTTTGACCAATGGGGCGAGCATGATAGCAATTTGGTGGATAAAGCCGGCAATGTGACCGGTTATCGTTGGACCTATTACGGTACGCCGTATCAATATTGCAATTATGGCGGCGGGCAGGCATGGTGTCGGAATATGATCAGAGAATGCCGTCGCGAGATTTCTTTTGATCAAAACCAAATCATCACTTACTCTACTTACCGTTGTAAAGAGAAGGCTTATACCGGTCAGTATTGAACCGACAGCATGACTTTTCAGGCAGCCTGAATGTTTAGATAAAAAGGATTGGCAATGAAATCATGGATCAAAATCACGGGTTTATTATCTTTGATGTTGAATATGGCGGTGGCGGGCGCAACGTGTCCGTTTTTTGACAGCATTCAATACAAAGGTCAATACCTGTCCATTGATGAGCGTACCCCATTTCCACAGTCCGAAAAATACTGGCAATGGGTGCAGGATTTGTCATGGTGTTCCGCGCACAATCAAGGTGCACCTCAATACCAAATCATCGGGCAAGAGGTGTTTCTGGTGGGTTTCAGTGCTTGCGGAGAAAGCCCCGACTTGTCCGAACTTTATCCGGACGAAATAACCCGGCAAGGGTTAAAAGAAACAACACCTAAAATCAAGGCGACTTTCTTAAACGGCAGTATTTATGCCTATGGTGGAGAAAAAGCCTGCTGGCATGGCATGTGCGCGGTGTTGCAGGACGAATGGATTTTTGAGATAGAAAACGGCAATCTGAAATGGGTTACGCAGCACCCTAACCCAAACGCCGCAGAATTGTGTGAACGATGATGCAACCGGTGAGGTGTCGAATACCGCACTTCAAGCTTGGCGGAGATTCAGGCTTATTTCCATGTGGTGATTGCCTTGGTGACGGCCAGTCCTATCCCGATGTTTGTTCGTCCGTTACACAGCGGGAAGTGATGCAGGCCGCCTGGTGAAATTGAATCAATTAATTGGATAATAAATTAATATTAAGGATGTCAACAGAATGAATAAATACAGAGATTTTTTAGATTTCATAGATTTCATTCCTAAGCTTCTGTTGATTACTATTAATATTGGTGTGATTTTTGGTGGCATGGTCACGCTAAGCTACTTAAGTAATATTGGGCAAAAGAGTTTTTTTACAAATGTTATTGGGCAATCGTCAAGTTTTATCATCATATCTATGACTTTTGCTATATTTTTACTATTATTTTTTATAGGGTTTTCTGTGCCATATATGATCGCCTATTTCTTAAGAGAGGATAATGCATGGACTAAATGTCGTAAGCAGTGTTACTATTATTTGAGCTTTATAGCACCTATGTTGTTCAGTGCGTTTATTTTCAGTTTGTATGCTTTAGAAATTCAGGTGGGTTGGTTGATGACATTAGCAGTGTGGCTTAATTTGATTATCCCAGCTGTGTTATATTTTTGTCTCAAAAATAAAGAAAGTGATTTAATTACCGTGCTTTCTAAATCTTTTTATATGCCTATGGCGGTATTTTTTACCAATATATTTTTGATATTAATGTTTGCCTCGATGGCTGGTTGGTTTGGTGATGATTCAAAACAATGGATTTTCTTTTTATTATCAATTTTTTATACTGTTTTAGTTGTAGTCGTCGCAGGGCTAATATTGCCTAGTCAGGATTCTAGTAAAGATAGTGAATCTCTAATATTTTCTAAGATCATCCTTATTCCTACTGTTTTGACTATTTTTTATTTAGTATCATCAATGCCTTGGGTTGATAACTTTCCTCAGCGAATGCTTTACCCCGCTCGGTTTGTAGAACTGCCTCAAAATTCAAATTGGTATTTAATCAGCTATGATTTTGAGAAGCGTTATGGTGGAATAGAAAAATTTAAAACCCAGTTCACATGTGATAATAACAATAACTCAACAAGAGAGTGCGCTTCAAACATGCCAAGAAATGCGCTATATGGTTATATGGCTTGGAATATTGGCAGCACTAAAATTTTCTGCCCTAAATCTGCTGATTTTAATGATAAAAATAAGGCTGAGCAAAGTAAACAATGTTTATGGATAGATGAAAAGTTATTACAGAAAATTGATTTTCAATACATTGTTGATAAAAATAAAATGTCTGTGGTGGATTGATGTTATGTAGGTTCACGCCTTATGGTTTTTTGTCGAACATTGAATTGTTTTATTACAGGCTAAAATTCATATAAAAATTCGGAGATTCTAATGAGAATTGTGAGTTGGAATTGTCATGGTGCGCTTCGAAAAAAGTTTCCTGAACTACTGGCTTTAGCTGCCGATGTTTATATTGTGCAGGAGTGTGAGAACCCTGCTGAGACTCGGCACGAGGCATATCAATACTGGGCACAAAATGCACTCTGGATCGGTCGCAATAAGCATAAGGGGTTGGGAGTGTTTGCCAATACAAGGCGGTTGGTAGCCTTGGATTGGGACAGTACAGGCTTAGAATATTTTATTCCCTTCACCGTCGGTGGGCAGTTGACGTTGGTCGCTGTATGGGCGTGTCGCGGTGATGGTGGTTCGTCGCGTTACATTGCTCAGGTTTGGGCGTATTTACAAAAAAATCAAGCGAAAACCCTAATGGCTCAGCCGTTACTTATTGGTGATTTTAACAGCAATGCCATTTGGGATTTTAAACGTAAACACAATCATTCTGCTGTGGTGAAAGAATTGGCCGAGATGGGACTTGCCAGTATTTACCATACTCAACATCAAGAAAAACACGGTGAAGAAAAACAACCCACCTTCTTCCTGTATCGAAAATTGGAGCGGCCTTACCATATTGATTATGCGTTTATCCCGAAGGCGTTGCAGGGAAGCATCAAAATCAGTATTGGCCGGGCTGAAGACTGGTTGATGCTCAGTGATCATATGCCGATGATTATTGACATTTAGTTTTGCTGATTGTTATATGATATATATTTCAATATGTTGCAAATGAGGATGGTATGGTATCCTGAACTGCGATCAATTCAGTCAGGCATGTTGATTGTGTCATCAACATGCCTGACTGATTTTCTACGTTATAAACCATTAATTGTTTTGATTATTTGCTTCTGCCGCCGCAGTCGGGTTTAGCTTAGGTTCGCCGATTTTGTGCAGGGTGTTGTGATCGGTATGATGGAAAGGCTCGCTGCGATCGGGAATCAGCAAGACCGTGTCCTGCTCGTACGACCACGTGCCGTTATCGTGGATGGTGACGGTGATGGTGTAACTTTCGGTTTTGAAAGCGTGTTCCAGAAAGGGATTGGACGATATACCGTTGGTCATCGAGCCGCGCACCGCTTGCAAGGTAAAGGTTTTGGCATCGGCAGCCGCGTTTCCGACCGCCATCGCGGTTTGTCCGCGCGGAATGGCGAGGGTTTGGATAAGGTTGCCGGTGGCTGGCTCCCACAGCCAATAGCCGACTTGATCGTGAAAAGTCTCAATCTCATCGGGTTTGACAACGCGGGTGTGGTAACGCAGGCCGTAAAAAAGCTGCGGGCCGTTCACTTGCGCGTCAATCGGATGCAGGGCGATTTCTTCGATATAGGCATCTTCCACCGGGCCTTCGGCTTTAGGATTAATGTCGGTGCCGCGTGTGCCGCGCCACACGCCTGCCATGGCGGCCAGCGGGCCGAGATTGGCCAAGGTGTCGGAATCGACCTCGGCTTCGGTGTAAATGTCCTGCGGAAATTCGCTCATGGTGTTTTCCTGCTCGATGTTTGAATGACCGAGCGATTATGGGACGGTCCTTATACGGTGTCAATTTTTGTGTGATTGCTTTCAGGCTGCCTGTAGCTCTAAATATACTCCTTGCCTGTCAAAAAAAGAGCCGTCAAATCCACTCGTCAAAGCTTCTCAGAAATTTCTAAAACTATTCATTGTTTCTTCAAAAACAGTATGTTTGAATGGGTTTGTTCGTGTTCAATGGGAACTGTCTGCTCAAGCGCCCAGATGGCGACAGAATGGAATAACCCTCATTTTTTCAGAATTTTCGTGGCAGCTGTTTTGCTGGTAAATGTTTGCTTATCTTAAATACCGGGTTTTTGTACGGAATCGTTTATAAAGGAGATTATCTATGCGCGGCGATAAATTAAGTGTCATCTTGATAGCACTTTTGCTGGTGGGGTGCGGCACACCGGCACATCTTAAAAGCTGGGAAGGACAGCCTGTCGACAATATTCTTGCTCAATGGGGGAAACCGACCTATCGGTCTAGCGGATTTTTGTCTAAAAACGATAGTTATATTTGGAAGAATTGCGAGCCTTTTCAATCATTTGATCATTACGTCGGTGGCACTTATCAATACACCACCACCAACAAGATATGCAAAAAGTATGAGGTTTATTATGATCGAGCGACAGGAAAAATCTCACACATCAGTGCGGAAAAGAGTATTTATTAAGCAGCGATGACCACTGTCAGCCCAAACCATGTCGGATGTGTGGATCCGACATGGTTTTAAATGATTGATCATGCTATTTGTTTTTGAGTTTTACAGCTTCCGCCGTTGCAGTCTGTAACGATTTCATCACCAAACCCACCGTCAGCAGCGACAGCGCCACCGCGCTTAAAAACACCGCGCCGTGCCCGTAGGCATCGGTCATCCAGCCACCGACCAAGTGCATGATGCCGGCGGTCACAACGAGTAAGGTTGCCTGAAAAGTGTAGTCCACACCGGCATAATCTTGACGGGCGTAGTGCATCATGGTGGCGAATAAAATCACGGTGGACATGGTATCGACCACCGGTTCAAACAGGCTGACCGCCCACCACAGCTGCGGTGTATCGGGCAGACGGGTGAGGGCGTAATAGCCCAGATTCGCCGCTATCTGCATCACCGCCAGCACTAACAGCAGCAAGGGAAAACGGGCGCGTTGCCACCGCCAAATCAAACCTGCGCCGATCCCCGAAATGCCGCCCAAAATAATGGCATAGCTTGCCGCCCGTCCGATTATGGCTTCGTCTATGCCGTAATCCACCGCAAACGGGCGCACAATTGTGGAAATCAGGCCGTCAGGCAGCTTGTACGCGCACAATAGCAGTAACCAATACGGTACACCCGAGCTGCGGATAAAGCCGTTGATGACCGCGATTAAAGAATGTGCGCGCCGGCTTGTTTGCACTTCATGCGGCGTGAGCGCGGCGGAAAGTTGCGGCGTGCGCACCGCATACAGGTGGTACAGAATCGGCACATAACCCAGTGCCAGCACCAACACCAACAGACGCATACCGTTTTGCCAGCCGATTTGCGCGTAATAGCTGAGAAACAGGCCGCCGCTGATTAACATACCGAGTTTATACGCCACCACTTGCAGGCTGTTGGCAAAACCGCGTTCGCTGTCGGTGAGCAGGCGCACGGTCAAGCCGTCGGTGATGATGTCTTGGCTGGCCATAATGAAATTGGCCAGCAGCAGCAACAATAACAGCGCGATCACCATTTCCCGCCCGTCGGTGAGGCGTTCAATCGGCAACACGCTCAATGCCAGCCAGCACGCCGCCGTCAAAACAAACGACAGCACAATATAAGCGGCTTTGCGCGGCGAGCGATCCAGCAGCCGCGACCACAGCAGCTTAATCGACCACGGCAGCGCAATCAGACTGAAAAGCGAAATCCATTTCTGCGCCACGCCTTGTTCACGCATCAGCACGGGCAGGGTGTAGGCAATCAAACCGCCGGGCAAACCCTGCGCCAAATACAGTCCGGCAATCAGCAGGTATTTTTGGGATAAATCACGGGATAAGTACGGACGCGGCATCATGAGTAAAGAGAAAACGGTTAATAAAGTCGATTTTAGCCGAATTTGCTTGTGTTTTAGATAACGTTTACGCGAGTTTTGTTTTGAGTATGCTCAACATTACTCAACGCCAAAACATCAAACCCGAAGAAACCTTTATTTCATCTGCCCCATGCCCGTGCGGCAATGAAGCACAATGCAAACAGTTTCGGTAAAGCAAGACAGGCTGCCTAAAACGAAGTTTCTGCGAAGCTAAAGCATACATACATCATTCAGGCAGCCTGTCTAAAGTTTTCCTACAGAAGATAAGCTCTTGTCAAACGCCCAACTTGATTTGTGCAGACGCTATCTAGGCCGCCTGAAAGGTTATTCAAGGCTGCCTGAAAGCTGTTTTTATTGTTTTTCGGAAGATTTTTTACTTATTATCAAAATACAGAACAAGGCGCGCCAATGGTACACTGTAAGCTTGAAAAAGAACGGCAAAATCATGTTTCGGTGCAGCATAGTTTAGTGTATTCAATCGGCATTTGTTTTGTTATTCTTTTTGAATGCAGTTCTGAGAAAACGGCTCTGTCCGTACACAATAATCTTTAATCAATCAGGAGTGAGTTTATGAGCAATTATCAAGCGCCGATCGACGATTTACGTTTTGCCCTGCGCGTACACGGTATGTTGGACGAGGTTTTGGCACTGCCCGATGCGGCCGAGCTGGACGGTGACACCGTTGATGCCATTTTGGAAGAAGCAGGCAAATTTGCCTCCGCCGAATGGGCAGAAAGCAATATCAAAGGCGATAAAAACGGTGCGAAACTGGTCAATGGGAAAGTGTTAAGCGATGCCAGTTACGAGCCTGCTTATCGTGAGTTTTGCGAGGCCGGTTGGATTTCCTTACGTGCGCCGGTGGATTTCGGCGGTCAGGGTTTGCCGGCGACGGTTGCGGCGGCGTGCGAAGAATTATGGTATGCGGGAAATCTTTCCTTGTCTTTATTGCCCATGCTCACCGGCGGTGCGATGGCGGCGATCAATACGCACGCCAGCGAAGAACTGAAAAACATTTATTTGCCGAAAATGTGCGACGGCACTTGGTCGGGCACGATGAACTTGACCGAGCCGCAAGCCGGTACGGATTTGGCACAGGTGGCGAGCAAAGCGGTGCCGAAAGGCGATGCTTATGCGATCAGCGGTCAGAAAATTTTCATCACTTGGGGTGAGCACGAGCTGACCGAAAACATTATCCACTTGGTCTTGGCACGCCTGCCGGACGCTCCTGCCGGCGTGAAAGGCATTTCGCTGTTTATCGTGCCGAAATTTTTGGTCAATGCCGACGGTTCGCTTGGCGAACGCAACAGCCTGCAGTGCGTTTCGATTGAGCACAAACTGGGTATTCACGGCAGCCCGACTTGCGTGATGCAGTTTGACGGTGCGGAAGGTTATTTGGTGGGCGAAGCGGGCAAAGGCCTGATGGCGATGTTCACCATGATGAACCATGCGCGTTTGGGCGTGGGCATTGAAGGTCATGCGGTGGCGGATCGTGCGTTCCAACACGCGCGCGCTTACACCCATGAACGCGTGCAAAGCCGCGATATCGGCGGCAAATCGCCCGTGCCGGTGGCGATCATCGAGCATCCCGACGTGCGCCGTATGCTGCTGGTGCAAAAAGCCACGCTGGAAGCACAGCGTGCGCTGTATCTGATGACCGCCGCAATGCTGGACAAAGCGGAGTCTCACCCCAATCCTGAAGAGGCGCAACGCGCCCAAGCGGTGTTGGAGTTTATGATTCCGATTATTAAAGGTTTCTGTACCGAAAACGGTAACACCTTGACCAACATCGCCTTGCAATGCTTTGGCGGCATGGGTTTTATCGAAGAAACCGGCGCGGCGCAGTTTGTGCGTGACGTGCGCATCACCGGCATTTACGAAGGCACCAACGGCGTACAAGCACTGGACTTTATCGGTCGCAAAACCGCCGCCAACGGTGGAGCGGTTGCCGCGGCTTTGCAAGCGGAAGCACTGCGTATCAATGAAAAACTGCGTGCCATCGCACCCGAGCTGGCGGATAAACTGGCGCACGCTTTGGCGCTGGCAGAACAATCGGTACGCTATGTACTGCAAAGCTTTGCCGAGAAAAACCCCGAACGCGCCGCTGCAGGCAGCCTGCCTTATTTGATGCAAATGGGCACGACGCTGGGCGCAGCGCAAATGGCACAAGCGTATCTGGCAGCGCAAGATGCATTGGCCGACGTTGCCAACGCCCCGCTGCCTGAACACTTCTACCGCAACAAACAAGCCACGGTCAAAGTGTATTTTGACTATGTGCTGCCGCAAGTTGAAATGTATGCGCGACAAGTGGCGGGCGGTGCGGACAGTATTTTGGCGATTGACGTTGCCGATATTTAAGCTGTCACCGGCACGATGAACACAGCCCTGATTAATCGGGGCTGTTTTTGCTTTGATGGTCTTTTAAATGTTTTCAGTCAGCCTTTTATTCAGGCAGCCGCTTCAATTTTCCTCCGCAGGAGGGGAACTTGGGTTTCGGCTTTATCTGTGCTTTAGTGGTGTAATAGCTGCGTTTGAGGCTGTCTGAAAGGTCTTAAGATGCTTTCAGTCAGCCTTTTTAACTTGAAAAACAAGTCAAAAAAGACCTTGCATCACATCATGCAAGGTCTTGGGTTTTTGGGTGGCACAAAAGCTTCGTTCTAGAGGCGTTCTTGTGGTGGTGCGAATGCCTCGTGTATCATCATGCCATTTTATTCTTGTGCCGCGATATGCCTGTTCATCCGCTGAATCTTGAACTTTTCTGCGCCATTAACGGTTCGCCCGATGATGGCGGCGAAGTATTGTTCTGGGCGCAATGGTGTGCGGAAAATGTGATTTATCTGATCTTGGTTTTGCCGTTGATGGCGTGTTTGGTACGGCGGCAGGATAAATGGATGGTGCTGGTGCAGGTGTTGGGCGCGGTGGCAGGGGCGTTGTTTTTGAAGCATGTGATCGCGGAATTTTATTTTCATCCGCGTCCGTTTATGCTTGATGTCGGGCATATGTTGGGCACACATGACCGTACTACGTCTTATCCGAGCGCGCACGGTACATTGGCTTTTACCGTGGCTTTGGGCTTGTGTTTTGCGTGGCGTTGGCTGTTGGGCGGTGTGGCGGTATTGCTGGCGTTGGCGGTGGCGTGGTCGCGGATTTATTTGGGGATTCATTTTCCGTTTGATATGGCGGCGGCATTCGGTGTCGCCTTGGCGAGCAATTTATTGACGCTGCTGGTGATCCGTTCGTTTCGCCAGACGCGGTATGTGTGTGAAGATTAGTTTGATTACCCCTTAAAATGTTTTCAGGCAGCCTCAACCAAAGGCTGCCTGAACTTTTTTAAGGCAATGCGGTTACCGCTTCGGTAAATCCGTCAAAAAATGCTTCATCATCAATGCGGTATGCCCATTCGGCATTCGGCGTTTTGCCGGTGGTGCCGTGCCAGTCCACCGCGCTTGCGCCTTCGCACAGGCCGGTAGCGGTTTCCACCGCGACGTGGACGGTTTTGCAGGTGAACCATTCCGGATGCAGGGCATAAGCAATAGCGCACGGGTCATGCAGCGGGCCGCCGTCCAAGCCGAATTTCTGAATATCGAAACGCTCGTAGCTTTGCAAAATATCCGCCAGCCGCGTGCCGTTTTGATTGGGCAGGGCGCGCAGGCGGTTCATGCGCTCGCGCGTGATGCACGCCTGATGGGTAACGTCCAGCGGCACAATGCGGATCGACGCGCCGCTTTGCAGCACGATTTGCGCGGCAATCGGATCGACGAAAAAGTTGAAATCGGCATTCGGGGTGACATTGCCCGGCTCGAAAAACGTGCCGCCCATGATGACGATTTCCTTAATCCCTTGCACGCAATGCGGCGCAAGACTGAACGCCAAGGCAAGGTTGGTCAAGGGGCCGATCGGGCACAAAGTGATGCTGTGCGGCGCGGCGGCGGTCAAGGTTTCCGCCAGATACAGCGCGGCGTGTTGTGCTTGCAAAGGCGTGCGGGGTTCGTGCAGGGTAACGCCGTCCAAGCCGTTTTTGCCGTGGACTTCTTCGGCGGTGATCAAAGGTTTGAGCAGGGGACGGTCCGCACCGGCGTACACCGGCAAATTTTCACGCTGCGCCCAGTCGCAGATGATGCGCGCATTTTTGGCGGTGTACGCCAACGGCACATTGCCGGCAACGCAGGTGAGCGCCTCGAGCTTGATTTTGCCCAGCGCGTCCCAGCCCAATGCCATTAAAATCGCGGCGGCATCGTCTTGTCCGGGGTCGGTGTCGATGATCAGGCGCGGAATGTCGGTCATCATATTGTCCTTTATTTCTAATCAGTTAATTTTCAGGCTGCCTGAAACAGGATTTTGCCTTTCAGGCAGCGTTTTAGGTTGAAAGCAGCTCGTCCAGCAGGTTTTGCCATTGTGCTTGTGCTTCGCGGTAAATTTTTTGGTTTTGGTCAAAAATGCTTAAACCTTGCTGTGCCAGTTGCGAGTAAAGGCTGCGCTCGCTGATGCGCGCCAGCGGAGCTTGTCCGAGCTCGTCGAAAAAGGCATTCAATTCTTGTTCGCTGCGGGTATGGGCGCGTAGCCGGTTGGCAATCAGATGCACCGCGACTTTGCCTTTGCGCACCCGCTTGATGTCGTCGATTTTTTTCAGGAAGCGTTTGGTGCTGTCCACATCGAAAAAAGACGGCAACACCGGCGTGACAATCGCTTTGCACTCGGCGATCAGCTGTTCCGCGTGTTCGCCCGATAATGCCCCCGGCGCATCAATCACCAGCCAGTCGAGTTTTTTCGGCACATCGCCGATGTCTTTTTCGTCACGCCAGTCCAGAGGAAGAATTTGCGCGGCGTGTTCGGGGCGCAGTTTCAGCCAGCGCAGGGCAGATTTTTGTTCGTCGGCATCGGCCAGCGCGACTTTTTGCCCGCGTGTCGCCAAAGCCGCCGCCAGCGTTAAGGCGGTCATGGTTTTGCCGCAACCGCCTTTTTGATTGGCTACCAGTATTTTTTGCATAATGAAATCCTTACTGAAAAGTGATGCTGCACTGCGTTGTGGTTTTGCGTTAAGGAGTCTATGAGGAAACGATTTAACCATTCTGTCCCTTATGTGTCCAGCGGCAAGGCGATTTTATGCTTTCAGGCAGCCTGAAAGAGTGGTGAGAGGCTGGTGTTTGGTTCTGAATAATTCTCGGGTTTGGTATAAAATGCCCGTTTTATTTGAACGATTAAAAACATCATGAAAGCCTCTCAGTTTTTTATTTCCACTTTCAAAGAAGCCCCTGCCGAAGCGGAGCTGGTCAGCCATAAGCTGATGTTGCGCGCAGGTTTGATCAAACGCACCGCTTCGGGTTTGTATTCTTGGATGCCGATGGGCTTGCGCGTGTTGCGTAAGGTGGAAAACATTATCCGTGAAGAAATGAACCGCGCCGGCGCAGTGGAACTGCTGATGCCGGTGGTGCAACCGGCGGAATTGTGGCAGGAAAGCGGACGTTGGGAGCAGTATGGCAAGGAATTGTTGCGGATTAAAGACCGCCACGAACGTGATTTTTGCATGGGGCCGACGTGCGAAGAGGTGATCACCGACATCACGCGCCAAGAAGTGAAAAGCTATAAACAATTGCCGTTGAATTTTTACCATATCCAAACCAAATTCCGCGATGAAGTGCGGCCGCGTTTCGGCGTGATGCGCGCACGTGAATTTGTCATGAAAGACGCTTATTCTTTCCATGCGGATTTGGCTTCTTTGCAGGAAACCTACCGTGATATGTATGCGGCGTATTGCCGTATTTTTGACCGTTTGGGCTTGGTGTATCGTCCGGTGGCGGCGGATACGGGCAGCATCGGCGGTACGGGTTCGCATGAATTTCAAGTGTTGGCGGAGTCGGGCGAGGACGTGATTGCGTATTGCCCCGATTCGGATTTTGCGGCCAACGTCGAGCTGGCACCGACTTTACCGCTTGACGGCGCGCGCTCGGCGGCGAAGGAAAATCTGCAAAAAGTCCACACGCCGCAGGTTAAAACCATTCAACAGTTGGTGGATTTTCTGAATATGCCGATCGAACGCACCCTGAAATCGATTGTGGTGGAAAGCGAAAACGAAGGCGAAGTGATTTTGCTGTTGTTGCGCGGCGATCATGATTTGAACGAAATCAAGGCGGAAAAACTCACCGGCGTGAAATCGCCCTTGACCTTTGCCACGCCGGAGGCGATTCAGGCAGCCTTTGGTGCGAATGGCGGTTCGCTCGGGCCGGTGGGTTTCGCCGGAAAAGTTTACGCCGATTACGCGGTGCAAAACTTAGGCGATACCGTGATTGGCGCAAATCAGGACGATCACCATTATGTCGGTTTCAATTTCGGACGCGATGCCGCCGAGCCGGAATTCGCCGATTTACGTAATGTGCTGGCGGGCGATCCCTCACCCGACGGTAAAGGCTGCCTGCAACTGGCACGCGGGATTGAAGTCGGGCACGTGTTTCAATTGCGCACCAAATATTCCGCCGCGATGAACGCGACCGTGCTGGATCAAAACGGTAAAGCGGTGGTGATGGAAATGGGCTGTTACGGCATCGGCGTGACCCGTATCGTGGCGGCGGCAATCGAGCAAAACAACGACGAGCACGGCATTATCTGGACGGAAGCGATGTCGCCGTTTGGCGCGGTGATTGTGCCGATGAATTACCATAAATCCGCCGGCGTGCGCGAAGCCGCCGATGACTTGTACGCACAATTGCGTGCAGCCGGCGTGGACGTGTTGCTGGACGACCGTGATGAGCGTGCCGGCGTGTTGCTGGCGGATTCCGAATTATTGGGCATTCCGCACCGCATCGTGATCGGCGATCGCGGTTTGGCGGAAGGCGCGGTCGAATATCAGCGGCGCGGCGCGGACGCAGCGCAAAAAATTGCTCCGGATCAAGTGTTGGCAACGATTCAGGCTGCCTGAAAAAAGTTCGGCGATAGAGTTTTTCCCAACCCTTAAACAAACAAGGAACCAACCATGCAGCAAGCGACAGAACCCACCCCCGAACAATGGCAACAGGCGGCGGCCGATTTTTGGGCGGCATGGCAAGGTGAAGAGGACGCTTTATCCGCGCTGGACGGCGAGGCGTTTGTGAATCGCGGCAACGAGATTTTGAATGAGTACATGGACGGTGTGGTGCTGGAGTTAATCGGCGATCCGCAATCAGGCAGCCTGGTGTTCAGCGCCAACGGCATCATCGAGCATTTCCCCAAAGTGCAGATCGTGACCGATCTGGCGTGCAGCGAGCGTTATCCGTGCGTGGCGTTTCGCCAGCGCATGACGGATTTTGCGTCCAACTTTGCCATCGGTATGCGGGATTTTTCATTGTCCGCACAGCAGATTGCGATGGCGTGTGAAGTCGGGCGCGGTTTGGTCGATTTGCGTTTGGCGTTTACCGAAGAGATTGCACCGTCATTCGTCGAGCACGCGCAAAACATGAGTTTTATTATGTTGGATCATTTGCTGGGTGAATGGGATTTTGCGGTCAAAATCGGCGTGGTGGAGTTTGTTGATCGGGCAGAAAATATGTTGCCTTTAGACAGGCTGCCTGAAGTGCTGGATCGCATGTGGCGCGAAGACTTGGGACATGACGGGCTGTTTCCCGAACCAGAGTGGCAATACGCCAGCTATGAGTGGGAGGAAGACGAAGAGCAAGACGCTCTGTTCATGACGCGCAACGAGTCGGCAACGCGTTTATTGGGGCGTGCCGACATGGCTTGGTGCGTGACGGCCGAATGCGAAATACCCGATAAAGAAACCTTGGAGCAAGCTCTGGAATGGGAAGACGCATGGTGCGCCCACATCGAGCCCTTGCAAATCGGCATCGCCGCGCTCAGTGTACTCAATTCCAGCCGTGGTGTGCGTAATGTGCATATGTATGGTCACGATGTCGCCGCGATGGTCAAAGCCGCACAACAAACATTGGCAAACTTCCCCGATTTGAACGTAGACATCAGTGCGGAATACGACCCGACTTGGGCGTGGTACCGTATTTAGGCATTGTTTCAGGCTGCCTGAATGGAAATTTTCGGTGCTTGGGGTTTGGCAGGTTTGTTTCTGGCGGCGTTTTTGGCTTCGACCATCTTGCCGCTCGGCTCTGAACCCGTCTTCGCTGCGTTGATTGCCGGCGGTGCGGACTTTTGGGCGTGCGTGACCGTGGCAACACTCGGCAATACTTTGGGCGGCATGACCTGCTACGGCTTGGGTTATGCAGGTAGCAGCGAACGCATCGAAAAATGGCTGAAGATTTCACCGCAACGGCTGGCGCGACTGCATCAACGTTTACCGCTACGCCATCCGGCGTGGGCGTTTCTGAGCTTTTTGCCCGTTATCGGCGACCCGCTGGCGGTGTTGCTCGGCTGGCAAAAAATCCCTTTTAAAGCCACCATACTGTGGATGACGGCGGGCAAACTGAGTCGTTATCTGTTGTTGGCGGCAGGGGTGAAACAGCTTTTTGGGTGAGGGTATGTGTAAGGAGCCGCGTTTCAGAGGCTCCCTAAGCCAAAGTGCGCTAAAATAAACCCTTTCAGGCAGCTTGAAATCATTTTTTAAGGAATCCAATCATGACTTATATCGTTACCGGCGCGGCAGGTTTTATCGGCAGCAACATCGTTAAAGGGCTGAATGCGCGCGGCATCAGCGACATTCTCGCGGTGGACGATTTGCAGGACGGGCATAAATTTGTGAATTTGGTCGGCTGCGACATTGCGCATTACATGGATAAACATGAGTTTTTAGAGGCGGTGTTGCAGCATCGCGTGCCGTGCAAAGACATCGAAGCGGTGATTCACCAAGGTGCGTGCTCCGACACCATGGAACATGACGGCGTGTTCATGATGGAAAACAACTACCAATACACCTTGGATTTGTTCGATTGGTGTCAGGATAAGCGCATTCCGTTTTTGTATGCCTCCAGCGCGGCGGTGTACGGCAAGGGCGAGGTGTTTCGCGAGGAGCGCGCGCATGAGTCGCCGCTGAATGTGTACGGTTATTCCAAATTTTTGTTTGACCAAGTATTGCGCCGCCGTATGGCACAAGGTTTGCGCGCGCAGGCAGCCGGTTTTCGCTATTTCAATGTGTACGGTCTACACGAACAGCATAAAGGACGCATGGCATCGGTGGCGTTTCATCACTTTCACCAATACCGCGAACGCGGCTACGTGCAGCTTTTCGGCGGGTATGACGGCTATGCCGCCGGTGCGCAAAGCCGTGACTTTGTCAGCGTGGAAGATGTGGTGAAAGTGAATCTGTTTTTTCTGGATCATCCCGAACGGTCAGGGATTTTCAACCTCGGCACGGGGCGTAGCCAGTCGTTTAACGAGTTGGCGGCGGCAACCGTCAATGCCTGCCGAGCCCAAGCAGGCGAAGCCGCGCTGACTTTGGACGAAATGGTCAAGCAAGAGCTGATTCGTTATATTGATTTTCCCGACGCGCTCAAAGGCAAATACCAAAGCTTCACCCAAGCGGACATCAGCGCCCTGCGCGACGCGGGTTATGGCGAAGGCTTTTACACCGTGGAAGAGGGCGTGGCGCGTTATGTGGCGGCACTGAATGAGTAAAGTCCAAGATATTGTTTAAGGCTGCCTGAACATTACCTGCACGATCGGATCACCCTTAAAGCAGCCGTCAGCTTGTTTCAACATTCCTCGTATGGTTCATTGATAAGAAAACCCTTGCTTTGCCATGATTTTACGGCTATAATTTTCCGCTTTTCCAACCTTGCCTTTCACTTTTCGCATGGTGAAAGGCTTTACAGCCATAAGGAGTATTCATGCGTCATTATGAAATCGTCTTTATCGTGCATCCTGACCAGAGCGAACAAGTCTCTGCCATGATTGAACGTTACAAAACCACGATCACCGAAGCCAAAGGCACGATTCACCGTCTGGAAGACTGGGGTCGCCGTCAATTGGCTTATCCCATCAACAAACTGCATAAAGCACATTACGTGTTGATGAACATCGAGTGCAGCCCCGAAACCGTGGAAGAAATCGAAACCGCATTCCGTTTTAACGATGCCGTTTTGCGTCATCTGACCATCAAAATGAAACACGCCGTGACCGAAGCGTCGCCGATGATGAAAGAAGACAAAACCAAAAATCTTCTGACCGGTCAAGCCGGCGGTCGCAAAGATTCCGAAGAACAACCCGCAGCAGCCGAAGCGTAATTTGAACAATTACGTCTGTTTGGAGGCGACGATTAGCGCGCTCGATACGGTACGTTACACACCGGCAGGTATTCCGATTTTGGGATTGACGCTGGAGCACGCTTCGGAGCAAGAAGAAGCGCAAGTGCAACGCAAATGCCGGTTTACGATTGAGGCAAAAATCGTCGGCGCAGCGGCAGGACAGACTTTTCACATCGGCGACACGGTCCGCTGCGAAGGCTTCCTGAATGTACGCAATCCGCGCTACCCCAAACTGCAACTGCATATCCAGAATATTGAAATTATTGAATAAAGGTTAAAAACAATGGCACGCCAAATGTTTAAACGTAAAAAATTCTGCCGCTTTACCGTCGAAGGCATCAAAGAAGTCGACTATAAAGCCGTGGATATTTTGAAAGATTTTATTGCCGAGAACGGCAAAATCATCCCCTCCCGCATCACCGGCACCAAATCGGGCTATCAACGTCAGCTTTCGACCGCGATCAAACGCGCCCGTTTCTTGGCACTTCTGCCGTACACCGATCAACACAATTAATTCAGGGAGAATAAACCATGCAAGTGATTCTGTTGGAAAAAGTCGGCAGCCTCGGTCAATTGGGCGATGTGGTCAACGTTAAAAACGGCTACGCGCGCAACTTCTTGATTCCCCAAGGTAAAGCCAAACGTGCAAACAAAGAAAACTTGGCCGAATTTGAAGCACGCCGCGCCGAGCACGAAGCACGTCAAGCCGAAATTTTGAAAGACGCGCAAGCACGTCAGGAAAAACTCGAAGGTCAAACCATCACTGTGGCGCAAAAAGCCGGTGTGGACGGCCGTCTGTTCGGTTCGGTTACCACCACCGATATTGCCGATGCGATCAAAGCATTCGGTGTGGAAGTGGTACGCTCGAACGTCCGCCTGCCCGACGGCCCGCTCAAAGCTGTGGGTGAATATGAGATTGAAGTCGCACTGCATCACGATGCTGTGGCGGCGATTAAAGTTGCCGTTGTAGCACTGGCTGACGAGTAAACTGATCTTTAATCCGTCAAAAGGCTGCCTGAAAGATTTTCAGGCAGCCTTTTTCTTTGTTTAATTAAACGGTTGATTTGTGGTTGGTGTTTATTGCGTCAGTGAAGATCATGTTTAACTGAAATGGTGTTTACGCGAGCTTTATTTTGAGTATTCCCAACGTTGCCCAAATCCAAAACGTAACAACCAAAAGAAACCATTATTTCATCCGCCCCAAACCCCTTGAAGCAGCCGTTAAAAAAAGCGTTTTTGCGGAGAAAAGGGCTTGCATGTTTGAGTGGCGGCGCAGCCGACACGAGTTCAAGCCCGCCGCACAAACGGCTTTTTGAACGGGAAGTTTGGCGTAGCCAAATCTGCGCCGTGGGGTCGTCTTTCTTTGCTTACTTTCTTTGACGAAGCAAAGAAAGTAAGTCGCCGCGCGGCGATAGAGCGTGAAGCAAACAGCTTTTGCAAAGCAATACAGGCTGCCTGAACCGTACGGACATCATTCAGGCAGCCTTTAATGTCGATCGCCTTGGCAGGTTTGCGGCTTAACGGAACTTCGCTGCGGAGTAGCTTTAATCTGCGGTACAATAGCCATCTTTATTTTATTCTGATGTCATCACCATGAGCGATATTCTTTCTCAAATCAATCGTACCAAACGGCTTGAAGTGGACGCTGCCCAAGCGGCGGTTTCACTGGCCGATATACGGGCGCAGGCGGCGGATGTTGCGCCGCCGCGCGGTTTTCTGGCGGCGATTCATGCCAAACATCAGGCGCAGCGCGCGGCGGTGATTGCCGAAATCAAAAAAGCCAGCCCGTCTAAAGGGCTGATTCGCGAAGACTTTCAGCCCGCGGAAATTGCGCGCGCGTATGAACGTGCTGGTGCGGCGTGTTTGTCGGTGCTGACTGATGAGACGTATTTTCAAGGTTCGGCGGCGTATTTGGAAGAAGCGCGTGCGGCGGTGCAGCTGCCTGCGTTGCGTAAGGATTTTATGATTGATCCTTACCAGATTTATCAGGCGCGCGCGTGGGGTGCGGATGCGGTGCTGCTGATTGCCGCTTCGTTGAACGCGGCGCAACTGCAGGAAATGGAAGGCATCGCGCATGAACTGGGCATGGACGTGCTGGTGGAATTACACGATGCGGACGAATGGCAAAAATGCGAAAAACTGACTTCGCCGCTGTTCGGGGTTAATAACCGCAATTTACGCACTTTTGCCGTCGATACCGAGCAAACCTTGCGTTTATTGCCCTTGCTCGCCGGCAAAACCGTGGTGTGCGAAAGCGGCATCGCTTCGCATCAAGACATCGCCCATATGCGAGCGCACGGCGTGCATACTTTTTTGGTGGGCGAATCTTTAATGCGGCAAGAGAATATTGAAAGTGCATTGAGATTGTTATTGAGTGAGTGATTAAAGAGTTGTTATGTTACGAGTAATGAGCGCCAATCTGAACGGTATCCGTTCTGCGGCGAATAAAGGTTTTCTGGATTATTTGGCGCGCTCGGCGGCGGATATCGTGTGTGTGCAGGAATTGAAAGCGCAAGAGCAGGATATGAGCGCGGACATGAAAAATCCGCACGGTATGCACGGAATCTGGCATTGCGCGGACAAGCGCGGTTACAGCGGGGTGGCGATTTACAGCCGCCGTGCGCCCGATGCGGTGCAAATCGGCTTGGGGCTGCCTGAATTCGATGCCGAAGGGCGTTTTTTGCGTGCGGATTTTGGCGATTTAAGCGTGATTTCGCTGTACTTGCCTTCAGGCAGCAGTTCGGACGAGCGGCAAAACGTCAAATATGCTTTTCTCGATGCTTTTTTTCCGTTGTTGGAAGATTTGCGCGAGACGGGGCGGAAAGTGCTGGTGTGTGGCGATTGGAACATTGCTCATCAGAATATTGATTTGAAAAACTGGAAAGGCAACCTGAAAAATTCGGGTTTTCTGCCGGAAGAGCGTGCATGGCTAAGCCGTGTGCTGGAATCGGGTTGGGTGGACGTGTGGCGCAGCCTGTATCCCGATGTGCCCGGTTATACGTGGTGGAGCAATCGCGGGCAAGCTTATGCGAAAGACGTCGGCTGGCGCATCGATTACCATATGGCGACGCCGGAATTGGCACGCACCGCGCAGGCCGCGTCCATTTATAAAGACGAAAAATTCTCTGACCACGCGCCGTTGTTGGTTGATTATTCATGCTCGATTTAGACGATATTTGTCTGTTGCTGATTCATGACGCCGCCGAAGTGCCGCGACATTGGATGTACCAATGGGAAGTCGGTTATCCCTTGGTGCAGGCGGTGACGGTGGACGAACGGGAGTGCCCGTCGGTGTGGCGGCAAAAGCTTGACGAGGTGATGCGGAACATCGACGGCGAATTGCTGGCGGTGGCGTACCGAACCGGCTGCAATGCTTTTGCCCATTGGCTCTACCATGCGGGCGTGAACGAACAACGCCGCATCACAGGTGCTATTTTGGCCGCACCGCTGCTGACGCAATGGAGCGATGACCCTGCCGCGCCCGAGAACCGCGCACGGGTGAATTTCCGCACTGCGCTTGTGTACGGCAATGATGCGCCGCAAGCTGAACGCTTACAGACCATTGCGCGGCACTTGGGCGCAAAAGCATTGATGACGCCGTATGGCGGCGACCTGAATGCACACTTGGGCGGCTGGCAATGGGGCATGAAGCTGATGCAGGATATTTTATTGGATTGAGAGTTGATCTGTTCAGGCAGCGTGAGACCTTGGCAAAAACCTGTCCTGCGGCGCATATCTTTGGAATGCGCTCCTCGAAAGCGCAGCCTATCTGTGGATATGTCTGCGCTTTCTGCGGTGCTATTCCTGCGAACTGCGCTCACATTACAGACTTTTGCAAAGGTCTCAGCCTTTTTCAAAAACCAATCATTCAAACATTTAACAATGCAACGCACCATGTCCGAACTGGATGTTTTTTGTCACTTTGCGGTGAAGGACGGCGAAACCTGCGATGTTTTGCGCACACATTTGCCCGATTTACCGCTGACACCGCGCAGCGAGCCTGCGGCGGTGTTGGTGGCATTGCAACAAGCGGCCAACGGTACGGAAAGCATTGTTTTGACGCGGCGCAGCGATGCTTTGCCGCATCATGCGGGGCAGGTTTCTTTTCCCGGCGGTAAAGTGGATGCGCATGATGCGGACGTGATTGCCGCTGCCTTGCGCGAGACCGATGAGGAAATCGGGATTGCCGCGGGCGATATTGCGGTGTTCGGTACGCTGCCGATGCTGCCGACCTTGACCGGTTTTGATATTTTTCCGGTGCTGGCGCGCTTGTATAGTGATCATTGGCAGGCAGATACGCGGGAAGTGGCGGAAATTTTTACCGTACCGGCAGCCTTGGCGTTGGACATGGCACAATATCGGCAACGCACGCGCAATCATCGCGGTTTCACGCTCACCACTTTGGAATTACCGTATCATGATTACGATATCTGGGGCGCGACCGCTGCCATTTTGTACCGACTGGCGATGAGTTTCGCCAAATTCAATCGAACTTAAAACGAACCCGAACATGAATCTGTGGGCGCATCATTTCCCCTTGCCGGCTTTAATCGGCGCGTGGTTGCTGTTGGCGATATTGCTGACGGTGGCGGCTTACTTGCTGCCGCGCCAAAACATTCCGCCGCGTTCGTGGTTGCTGGCGGGCGTGCTGGTGGCTTTGCTGTGGAGCATTCACGCGCAGATGCACGGCGGTGAACAGGCAGGCATGAGCTATCATTTGCTGGGTGCGACTTTGGTCACTTTGGTGCTTGGACTGCCTGCGGCGTTGTGGTTGATGACGGTGATGGCGGTGATTTATGCCGTGGTTTTTCAAGGCTTTGCCAATGTCAGCGCGGTGGGGCTGAACATGATGTGTATCGTGCTGCCGACTTTGCTGCTCACCGATATCTTGCTGTATCTGGCGCGGCGTACCTTGCCGCACCATTTGTTTGTGTTTATTTTTGTGAACGGTTTTTTCGCGGCGGCATTGGGCATGATGTTCGGCGGCGCATTGTGCTTGTTTTTATTGGATTTGGCGGCGGCGTATCCAAGCGAAATTTTATGGCGGCGCGCCTTTCCCGTGTTTTTTCTGCTGTCGTGGGGCGAGGCGTTTTTCACGGGCTTGATAACGGCGGTGTTGGTGGCGTTTGCGCCGCAGCTGGTGGTGCAATACAGCGACGAAATGTATTTGCCGCAAGAAAAATCACTGTTTGATGAGTGAGGATTTAAGTTTCAGGCAGCCTGAACCTTATTGTGCTGCCTGATTTTTTACAAACCGCGCAACCATTCGGGGCGCAGATGTGCTTCGTCGGGGTGGTTCAGCGCGTGGCGGATTTGGGCAAGCAGCGATGCTTTATCAATGCTCAGCCTGCCTTTCAACACCAGATAATTGGACGCGTGGTCGCTGCGAAACACGGTGTTGTTCAAGTCCAAGGCATTCACGAAAATCTCTAATTCCTGCAATAACCCTGCGGTGTCAGGCAGCGTAAAATCGGGATAATGATCCCTGAAACGCTGTTCGCCCAAGGGAAAAGTGACCACCAGCGTGGAAAGGTATTCGGGCTGGGTAGCGTTCATCAGCCGTGCGGAGTTTTCGGCGTGCTGCCGTGATAGATGCGTGCCGCCCAAGCCGGTGAGGATCATCACCGAGCGCGTGATGCCTGCCGCGCCAAGCTTATCCAAAGCCGCCTGTGAAGAGGCGAAGGTTTCGCCTTTGTTCACCCGCCGCAACACTTCGTCATCGCCCGATTCGCAGCCGATGTACACCATTTTTAAGCCCTGTTCACGCAATACTTGCAGCTCTTCCACGGTTTTGTTGTGCAGATTACGCGGCAGGCAATAGCTGGAAACGCGTTCGACTTCAGGCAAAATCTCACGAATCGCGGTCAAAATATCCTGCAAACGACGGAAAGATAAAGCCATGGCATCGCCGTCGGCCAAAAATATCCGCCGCACCGGATAACGTCCGGCGATTTTTTCCAAGTCCGCGCGGATTTCCTCGATGCTGCGGGTGTGAAATTTCTTTTGTGGCGCGGTGTACATTTCGCAAAAAGTACAGCGGTTCCACGAACAGCCGTTGGTCACGGGCAAAATCAAGGAACGCGCCTCGCTGGGCGGGCGGAATACAGGCTCGATGTAATGAATCGGGAAAGACAACATGGCTTAAGTTTCCAAACAATGAATATTGGAAGCCTCTGATAAGCTCATGACGGCGGTTTTAACTGCTTTTTCTTCGTCATACTGTGTCCCACATTTAGGGCAATAGAACCACTATTGCCCTAAATGTGCTCCTTGCCTGCCAAAAAAATAGCAGCCAAATCTACTCGCCAGAGTCTTTCAGAGACTTCCTTGCTTCGGATTATAAGCCAAGCGGCGGGATTTGCTACAATCATGCTTTCAGGCAGCCTCAACAGGATATTTCTATGCGATACGATAAAATGAGTGCATTCATTGTGATGGATATTGTGCGTGAGGCGGCGCAATACCCGAATGCGGTGCATTTTGAAATCGGGCAGCCTGATTTGCCGCCGTCGCCGGCGGTGCGTGCCGCGTTTCAGGCAGCCTTGGACGATGTGCGTTTCAGTTATACCGAAAGCCTTGGTTTGTATGCCTTGCGCGAGAAAATCTGCACGCATTACCGGCAGACGTATGGCGTGGAGGTCACGCCCGAACGCGTGGTGCTCACGCCCGGCACGAGCGGTGCGTTTTTGGTGGCGTATGCTTTGACGCTGGAGGCGGGCGGCAAGCTCGGTCTGACTGATCCGTCTTATCCGTGCTACCGCAATTTTGCCCATTTGCTGGACATCGAACCCCAAACGTTTGCGGTGGACAAAAGCGACTGCTATCAGCTGCATCCCGATCAACTGCGCGGTGCGGACATTGATGCGCTGCAAATTTCTTCCCCTGCCAATCCCACGGGCAATCTCTATACGCCGCAACGTTTGCAGACCTTGAATGAATATTGCCAAGCGCATGGTATTGCGTTTATTTCCGACGAGCTCTATCACGGTCTGGTGTACGACAGCGCGGCGGCAACTGCTTTGCAGTTTAATCCGCAGGCTTATGTGATTAACGGGTTTTCCAAATATTACTGTATGCCCGGCGCGCGTTTGGGCTGGCTGATTGTGCCGCCGGAAAAAGTGCGTGCGGCGGAAATCATCGTGCAAAATCTGTTTATTTGTCCGCCGACATTAAGCCAGTACGCGGCGTTGGCGGCGTTTGACGATGCTTATCTGGCGCAGGTCAGGCAGGAATTCGCTGCGCGGCGCGATTTTTTGTATGATGCTTTGCAAGACGTGTTCACGCTGGAATTCAAACCGCAAGGCGCGTTTTACCTGTGGGCGGACGTGTCGCGCTATACGGACGACAGTTATGCCTTTGCCAAGCAAATGTTGGCGGAAATTCAAGTTGCCGCCACGCCGGGGATTGATTTTGGCAGCCATCGTACCCATCATTATTTGCGTTTTGCGTACACGCGCGAACGCGCCGCGATGCAGGAAGGCGTGGCGCGGATGCAGGCATGGTTGCGCTAAGGTTTTATTTCAGGCAGCCTGAAATAAAACGGCATCAACGATAAAAAGTAAACGTAAGAAAAACAAATCTTTTCAGGCAGCCTGAAGATTGACACACACCATACCCCACGAGGACAGAAGATGATTTCGCCCCATTTGGAAAATACCTTGAAACGGGCTTATGCCGATGCGCGTTTGCGCCGTTACGAATTCGTCAGCATCGAGCATTTGCTGATTGCCCTGACCGAGGACGAGGATGCGCGGCGTGTTTTGCTGGGGTGCGGCGCGAATTTGCCCGAGCTCGTCAACGACTTGCAAGAAGCCATTGTGCAAACCGTGTCGACCGTGCCCACCGAAGGCGATAAACCGTCGGAAGCACAGCCGACTTTAGGTTTTCAGCACGTGATGCGCCGTGCTTTGTGGCATGCCAAGTCGGCGGAAAAAGAGGAAATCAACGGCGCGGACGTGTTGGCGGCAATGTTTGACGAAGAAGAATGTCATGCGGTGTATTTGCTGAAAAAACAAAAGATTAACCGCTTGGCGGTGGTGCGGTTTATTGCGCACGGATTGAGCGCGGAAAAACCCGAAGAAAAAACCAAGCCGACCGCCAAAGACGATGACAAAAAAGCGGCACAAGAAGATCCGCTGCAACAGTTCACGGTGAATTTGAACGAAGAGGCACGGCAAGGACGGATCGACCCTTTGATCGGACGGCATGACGAAGTGCAGCGCATGATGCAGGTGTTGTGCCGCCGCCGCAAAAACAACCCGCTGCTGGTGGGTGAATCGGGCGTGGGCAAAACCGCGCTGGCGGAAGGCTTGGCGCAGAGAATCGTGGCGCAAGACGTACCGGAAGTGCTGCGCGAGGCGACGATTTACGCCTTGGACATGGGCGCGCTACTGGCGGGGACGAAGTATCGCGGTGATTTTGAAGCGCGGATCAAGTCCGTGCTGAAAGCCTTGGACGAAGTGCCACAGGCGATTTTGTTCATCGACGAAATCCACACCATCATCGGCGCGGGCAGTACGACAGGCAGCACCATGGACGCGTCCAATCTGCTCAAACCCGCTTTGGCCAAAGGCGTATTGCGCTGCATCGGCGCGACCACGTATCAGGAATACCGCACGGTGTTTGACCGTGATCATGCCTTAAACCGCCGTTTTCAGAAAATCGACATTCCCGAGCCGAGCATTGCCGAGACGGTGGAAATTTTGCGCGGTTTGCAGCCCGCTTTGGAGCAGCATCACGGCATCACTTATCAAGATGAAGCCTTGCACACGGCGGCGGAATTATCGCAGCGGTATGTGAACGAGCGTTTTTTGCCGGATAAGGCGATCGACGTGCTGGACGAAGCCGGTGCGATGCAGCGTATTGTGCCGGAATCTGAGCGCAGCGCAGTCGTCGGCGTGGCGGAAGTTGAAGCCGCTTTGGCAAAAATCGCGCGCATTCCCGAAAAAACCGTGACCGCCGATGATAAGACGATGCTCAAAACCTTGGCCACTCAGCTGAAACAAAAAATCTTCGGACAAGATGCGGCGATTGATGCTTTGAGTGATGCGGTCAAACTCTCCCGTTCGGGTTTGGGGCTGCCTGAAAAGCCGACCGGCAGTTTTCTGTTCTCCGGGCCGACGGGTGTGGGCAAAACCGAAGTGGCGCGCACCTTGGCGCGGGAAATGGGCATCGGTTTGATCCGTTTTGATATGTCGGAATACATGGAACAACACGCGGTGGCGCGTTTGATCGGCGCGCCGCCCGGCTATGTCGGCTTCGAGCAGGGCGGTTTATTGACCGACGCAGTGCACAAACAGCCGCACGCGGTGCTGCTGCTGGACGAGCTGGAAAAAGCGCATCCCGATGTGTTCAATATTTTGCTGCAAATCATGGACTACGGCACGCTGACCGATAATAACGGACGGCGCAGCGATTTTCGCAACATTATTTTGATCATGACCACCAATGCCGGCGCGGAGGAGCTGTCACGGCAAAGCATGGGCTTTACCACGCAGCGTACCGGCGGTGACGAAAACGCGGCGATCAACCGCCTGTTCACGCCCGAATTTCGCAATCGCTTGGACGGCATTATTTCCTTTGCGCCCTTGAGTGAAGCGGTGATCGGTCAAATCGTGGACAAATTCTTGGATGAGCTGAATGTGCAACTGGCGGAACAAAACGTCACGGCAGAGTACAGCGAAAGCGTACGCGCTTATCTGGCAGAACACGGCTTTGACCCGCGCATGGGAGCACGGCCTTTGCGCCGCCTGATTCAAAGCACCATTCGCCGTGCCTTGGCGGATGAGTTGTTATTCGGCAAGCTGACCGACGGCGGTAAAGTCAAAGTGGACATGGACGCCAAAGGGCAGGTGAAATTCCGCGTGTATCGCCGCCGGGTGAGGAAAGTGACCGCGTAAGATGGTTGATGCTTTCAGGCAGCCTGTATTGTTTAACGGCTGCTTCAAGGGGGAGCGCGGATAAAATAAAGGTTTCTTTGGGTTTTATGTATTGGAATTGAGTAATGTTGAGAATATTCAAAACAAAACTCGCATAAGCACTATCTAAAAATCATTCAGGCAGCCTTTTGATAAGGCTGCCTGAAGTTTTTTGCGTGCTGTAAAGAATGAAGTTTATTCCAAACCGTATTCGGTAAGGATTTTTTGAACTTCGGCGCGCACCAGTTCGTCTTTTTTCTGCTCTGCCAGACGTGCTTTGATTTGTTCGAACGGTGGCATATTACCGCCTTTGCGCGTGTCCGCGACTTTGAACAAATAGTAAACGCCTTGATACGCCACAGGCTTACTGGAGATTTTACCTTTGTCCATGGCGTCAATCTCGGCAGCCATTTCAGGCGGCAGCATTTGTGCGCTGATGAAGTCAGGCGGTGAGGCGGGCTGGTTAGGCAAGGAAGCGAGCAGGTTGGTGAAGCTCATGCCTTTGAGCAGTTTTTCCTGTGCGGCTTGGGCTTCGGCTTCATTCGGGAATGCCGCCATTTGGATTTTGACTTCACGCCCCAAACGGTCATACAACTGGCGTAAATCGGCATCGCTCGGAGTGATGGTGTTTTTCAAATGTTCGACGTATTGCGCGGCATAAAACTGGGCTTCAAAGTTTTTAAAGAGACTTTGTACCTCGGTTTTTTTATCGATGCCGGCACTGAATGCAGTGTTTTTCAACACTTCGGCGCGTTGCAAATCGCGTAGGATTTGTTCGCGCAGCTGGGTGCGTTGCTCGGCAGGGATTTCCGCGCCGCTTTCTGCGGCTTGTGCTTCGACTTGGGTCATCACCGCATTGATGCGCGCTTCGTCAATTTTGGGCGCGTCAGCCGCTGCGGCAAACAAACCTGCCAACAGCAAGGCGAGAAAAGTGCTTTGTGTTTTCATGATTTCGCTCCGCTTATTTGATGGTTGCTTTTTTCATCAGCGCGTCGATGGCTTGGTTAACGCGCTGGTCTTGCAACTGTGCCGTCAGCGAATCTTTCACTTGTTCAAACGGCGGGATTTTTGCGGTGCGTTTGTCTTGTACCGAGAAAATGGCAAAAATCTCACCGGTGGAAAGCGCGCCGGTGGTGTATTGACCTTTTTTCAAGGGGTTAATCGCAGCGTGCAAGGGTGGTGCGCCGACGGCCATGTCTTTGAGGTTGATGTAGCCTTGATGCAAGCCGCCGTTTTTCTTGCCGACTTCGTCAATCGTGTACTGTTTGGCCACATCGGCAAATTTTTTACCGGCTTTCAGTTCCGCCAAAACTTTTTGTGCGTCCGCTTCGGTTTTGGTCACGATTTCCGCCAGTTGGACTTCTTGCGAGCCTTTGTAAAACTTGCTCATTTCGTCGTACTCGCTGCGCACTTCTTTATCGGAGACGGGATTGGTCTGTAAAATGTGTACGGCGTAGGCCTGTTCCAGTAAATTTTCTTTGAAGGCTTCAAACTCTTGTTTGAAGCCCGATTTTTTGTCTTCACCGGACTTTGAAGCATCGGCTGCCGCTTGCGCGACAATGTCTTTGTATTCTTTGCTTTCGTCCAATTTGAGCTTGCGTGCTTCCTGCACGATAACGGTGTGCACCACCATGCGGCTCAGAATGCTGTTGCGCAATTCGGGCGAATCTTGAATTTGACCGTTGCTTTGTTTTTTCAAAGCAGCGATTTGCTGATCAATTTCTTTACTGTCGATTTTGGTGCCGTTGACGGTCGCCAAGGTTTGCGCCAGAGCGATCGAAGTGCTTGCCAGTAAGGTCAAGGTCAGTAAGGTTTTTTTCATCATATTGCTTCCGTTTGTTTTTAAGAGGGGGTGACGGAGTTTTCCGCCGGGGTTTGTGCGCAAATGCTCAGTGCGTGTATATGGGTATGAAACAGGTTTTTCAAAGCGTGGTTAATCATGCGTTGCCGCGAGAGACGATTGTGACCGACAAAAGCTTCGCTGACAACTGTCAGGCGGTAATGCCCGCCGTGCTGTGCGCCGGCATGACCTCTATGACGGTGCGATTCGTCTTGCAGTTCGATCACCGATGCGTTGAGCGGGGCGAGCAGGCGTTTGATTTCGTCTAAAATATTCATGATTGCGGAGTATCTTGCGGCAGGTATTTTGCCATATAAATCGCTTGGGCGATGAAAAAGGTGATCATCAGTCCCATTGCGCCGAAGGTTTTGTACGTGACCCAGACATCACGGCTGTAATGATACGCTACCAGAAGATTAATGATGCCCAGCAGGGTAAAAAAGATTGTCCATGCCAAGGATAAACGCAACCACACAAAGTTGGGCAGGGTGATTTCTTTGCCCAGTAAGGCTTTTAAGGTGTTTTTCTTCAGCAGCAAGCCGCCACCGACCGCCGCCGCCATCGCCCAAAACAGCAGTGACGCTTTCCAGATGATGAAGTTATCGTTACGCAGCAGTACGGTTAAACCGCCGAAAACGACAATCAGCCCGAGGCTGACCCATTGCATGGTTTCCAGCCGTTTGAATTTCAGCCAGATAAAGACGGCCTGCAAAATACCCGCCACAATCGCCACACCGGTAGCCAAGAATATATCGCGGGTGGTGAAATACACCGCAAAAAACAAAATCAGGGCAAGAAAGTCCAACAGTATTTTCATGAAATCAAAACTCGTAAGATTCAGGTGCGGATAGAGTGCGCTACGGCAATTTGGTTCCGTGCAGGTGTATTCAGGCTGCCTGCAAAGGGTGATGAAACTGTAGATCGGCGGCACGGTTGGCGTGCCGCCTCAAGCGTGGGTTTAAGACAAAACCGTCACCGGCATGCCGAACATGGCGCGGGCGGTGTTGAGCATCTGGCAAGAGAAGCCCCATTCGTTGTCGTACCATATCAATACTTTAACCAGATTACCGTTGGAGACTTTGGTCAAGGTGGCGTCGAAAACCGACGGTATGGGGTAATGGTTAAAGTCGCTCGATACCAACGGCAAGGTATTGTAACCGAGAATGCCTTTCAGGCTGCCTGCAGCGGCATCGTGTGCGATTTGATTGACTTCTTCCACCGTGGTGTCACGCGCTGCTTCAAAGGTCAAATCCACCATGGAAACGTTAATCGTCGGCACGCGCACCGCGAAGCCGTCCAATTTGCCTTTTAATTCAGGCAGCACCAAGCCGACGGCTTTGGCCGCGCCGGTTTTGGTGGGAATCAGGTTTTGCGTGGCGGAACGTGCGCGGCGCAGGTCTTTATGGCGCACATCGGTCAGCACTTGGTCGTTGGTGAAGGCGTGAATCGTGGTCATCAAGCCTTTGACGATGCCCAGCTTCTCATGCAGCGGTTTGGCCGCCGGTGCGAGACAATTGGTGGTGCAGGATGCGTTGGAGACCACGGTCATGTCGGGAGTGATGACGTCATGATTGACCCCGTAGACCACGGTGGCATCCACGTCGTCACCGCCGGGTGCGGAAACCAATACCTTTTTCGCACCGCTTTGCAGGTGAACTTGGCATTTTTCTTTAGAAGTGAAGGCGCCGGTGCATTCCATCACCAAGTCGACGTCTAATGCTTTCCACGGCAATTCGGCGGGATTACGGGTCGAGAAAAACGGGATTTTGTCGCCGTTGATGTAAAGATTATGCTCGTCGTGGCTGACTTCGGCGGCAAAGCGACCGTGTACGGTGTCGTATTGGGTCAAGTGGGCGTTGGTGGCAAGATCGCCGGAAGCATTGACCGCAACGATTTCAAACTGGTCGCGCAGATTGTATTCGTAGACGGCGCGGACTACTTGGCGTCCGATGCGGCCGTAACCGTTAATGGCGATTTTCAAAGGCATGATGTCGTCTTTCTTGAAAAAATGGCAAAAATATTTTGCTATTCTAAAGGATTTTGCGGGATAGCGAAAGCAGCCGACCGTTGAACCATGATGGACCGCCGCCAGCCGCCAGCCCGTATGAGCGGACGTGCATCGTGAAAATACGGGAGATGTGTTCGCCGCGCGCGACGGACGATAAAATAGGTTACAATTATTCGATTTCAGGTGTCCGGCCAGATGACTGTTCGGATACCGTGCATAGGGATAATCACTCGGAAACAATACCGCTGATATGGTGTGGGGATTGATTTTATTGCTTTTGGTGGCGGCGATTGCTGCGGTGCTGTGGTGGCAGCGGCAGCAGCGTGCGCAATGGGAATTGGAATTGATGTACCTGACCCGCCATCAGAAAAAAAACGCAGCACCGCTGCCTGAAGTGCGCAAAATCAATGTGGTGCCGATTGTCCGTCGCGTGCGTGAAATGCGGCGCAAAATGACGCACAGGCAGCCTGAAGATGAAGATGTCGCCATACCGTCCATTCGGGAGCAGGATTTGTTTGCGCCGGCAGCAAGCGTTGCCGAGCAGGATTTATCGGATCTGCCGATTTTTGCCGCAGTGGAAACCGAACCCCGCCCTGCCGAAGCACCGCACACCCAACCTGCAGCGATCCCCGTGCCTGTCGAAAAAACCGACATCGCTACTGTCACGGTTACGCCCGACATGCACGAGCCGATGTGGGACAAACCTTTCTACGCACAAGACGCGGCGTCGGTGTTGAATCGCCCGCAGGCGGATTTGGCCGTGATTTCCGCAGAAGAAGTCTTGCGTCGGGTTAAACCGCGAACCGAGCCGGAAAAAGTACACAGCACGCCGCTGAAAACCATCGAAGAAGCGGATGTGCGCCGCTTTCGCCAGCGGCAAACACGACAGCAAAGCGATGCACCGAAACAAACGATTACGCTGCATCAACCGCCGCATCAGGATATTGCCGAGGTGTTGGCACATAACGCGGGACAAGCGCCGGTGTCGCGCCCGCCAACGGCACGCACTGCCGTGACGGAGCTTGAAACCATCAGCGCGGAAGATATTCGCGCCAATCTGTTGCGCCGCCGTATGGCGCGTCGCAATGACGACTGGAAAGAAACACCGCCGCCGCCTGCACCCGAAACCATTCAACAAAGCGAAGTGCTGGCTAATCTGGCCAATACCGACTCTCCCGCCAACCGTTTGCGGCATAAAGTCAAACGGCAGATGGTGCGCGAAAGCATTATTCCTGCCGCCGCGCGCATCAGCGGTGAACATGCGGTGCGTGTTGCGGCAGAGGGCGACACTCCGCCGATTTCCACGCGATTTACCCCGTACAGCGATCTGCAGCAAACGCCCGTGAGCATGGCGCGGCGGCTGCATACCGCATCGGCAGAAGAAGCGTTGGATGCTGCGCATGAGGAAACATGGGAAGAAACCTTGGCGCGCGCGCAGCACGATAACCGGGCATCGAGCGACTGGCGCAGCGCATTCAAAAACCGACAAGCGCAACAATTGGAACAAGGACGTGCTGCGGTACCTGCCGTGAGCGATGAGGATTTGTGGCATCAGTACACGCCGTCCGCGCCGGATGCCGCCGCTGAGGAAATCGCTTTTTGGGATGAATTGCAGGCAGCCTCCGAGCAGCGTCATGGTCTGGATGGTTTTGGCCGCTTCTCAAACGATACGGAACAAGATCAAAACGATACGGCTGAAAAAAAAACACCGTTTTTCACCGCCGAAAATGATGCGCTGACGTTCAGGCAGCCTGAACATCTTTATTCCGCCGCTTTTTTACCCAATCTTTCTTTATTGATTCCGCAAGAGCACGAACCCGATGCGCGGCCAAGTGATGAGATTTTGCTGAAAAAAGGCATCACCATCGAAGAAAAACTGGCGGAATTCAAAGTCAAAGTCAATGTGATTGACGCTTATGCCGGGCCGGTGATCACCCGTTACGAAATCGAACCGGACACCGGCGTGCGCGGTACGCAAGTGGTGAATCTGGAAAAAGATTTGGCACGTGCGCTTGGTTGCGCGTCGATTCGCATTGTCGAGACCATTCCCGGCAAAACCTGCATGGGCTTGGAATTGCCCAACCCCAAACGGCAGATGATTCGCCTGTCGTCGATTCTCGGGACAGCACTTTTTGCCGAATCCAAATCCAAACTCACCGTGGCTTTAGGGCAAGACATTACCGGTGCGCCGGTGATTACCGATTTGGCGCGCGCACCGCATTTGCTGGTGGCGGGCACGACCGGTTCGGGCAAATCGGTGGGCGTGAACGCGATGATTCTTTCCATGCTGTTCAAAGCCACGCCCGAAGAAGTGCGTCTGATCATGATTGACCCGAAAATGCTGGAATTGTCGATTTACGAAGGCATTCCGCATCTGCTCGCACCGGTGGTGACCGACATGAAACTGGCGGCCAATGCGCTGACGTGGTGCGTCAATGAAATGGACAAACGCTACCGCCTGATGAGCCATCTGGGCGTGCGTAATCTGGCAGGATTTAACCAACGGATTGCGGACGCGGCGGCGCGCGGTAAAAAATTAAGCAATCCGTTCAGCCTCAATCCCGGTGATCCCGAACCTTTGGAAAAACTGCCGTTCATCGTGGTGGTGGTGGATGAATTTGCCGACTTGATGATGACCGCCGGCAAAAAAATCGAAGAACTGATTGCGCGCTTGGCACAAAAAGCCCGTGCCGCCGGCATTCATTTGATTTTGGCCACGCAACGCCCCAGCGTGGACGTGATCACCGGTTTGATCAAGGCCAATATTCCGACGCGGATTGCGTTTCAGGTCTCCAGTAAGGTGGACAGCCGCACCATTCTCGATCAAATGGGTGCGGAAAATCTGCTCGGGCAGGGCGATATGCTGTTTTTACCGCCGGGCAGCGGTTATCCGCAACGCATTCACGGCGCGTTTGTTGCCGATGAAGAAGTGCATCGCGTGGCGGAATATTTGAAACAGTTTGGCGAGCCGGATTACATCGACGATATTCTGACCGCAGGCGTGGGCGCGGACGATTTATTCAGCAATGCAGGCGGTGCAAGCAATGACGGCGAAAACGATCCTTTATACGATGAAGCGGTGGCGATGGTGCTCAAAACGCGCAAAGCGACCATTTCTTCGATTCAGCGGCAATTACGCATCGGCTACAACCGCGCCGCACGCTTGATTGAACAAATGGAGCAGGCAGGTTTGGTGTCTGCGCCCGAACATAACGGCAACCGCACGGTGTTGGTTCCCGAGCGCGGTGATGCGCAGAGGTTTTAAAGTATCGGGATAAAGCAGGCAGCCTGAATAGGTTTAATGTTTCAGATAGGCTAAACACAGCATTTCAGGCAGCCTGAAAACATCATCAATAAAATCTATTCTAAAACATCACTTTAACTTATGGCAAAAGCGAAAACCCAATTTCAATGCAGCGAATGCGGCGGCGTGACCCCGAAATGGCAGGGCAAATGTCCGCATTGCGGCGAATGGAACACGCTGGCGGAAGCCGCGGCTGCGCCGAGTAATGCCCGCTTTCAATCATGGACGGGGCAGGCGGCGCAGGTGCAGGATTTGGCGGCGGTGTTTGCCGAAGAAGTGCCGCGTGTTTCCTGCGGCATGAGCGAGCTGGATCGCGTATTGGGCGGAGGGCTGGTTGCCGGTGCGGTGGTACTGTTGGGCGGCGATCCGGGCATCGGCAAATCCACTTTGCTGCTGCAAGTGCTGGCGCAATTGGCGGCGCGCGGCGAAAAGGTTTTGTATGTGTCGGGCGAGGAATCCGCCGCACAAGTGGCTTTGCGCGCACAGCGTCTGGATTTGCCCGCACAAGGGGTGAAACTGCTGCCTGAAATCCGCCTGCAAGCGATTTTGCATACTTTGCATACGCAACAACCGAAAATTGCGGTGATGGATTCGATTCAGACGATTTACTCCGAAGACATCACTTCCGCGCCCGGTTCGGTGTCGCAAGTGCGTGAATGCGCGGCGCAATTGACCCGCATCGCCAAGCAAACCGGCGTGACCTTACTGCTGGTGGGGCACGTCACCAAAGACGGCGCGATCGCCGGGCCGCGCGTGTTGGAACACATGGTGGACACCGTGTTGTATTTTGAGGGCGACAGCCATTCCAACTACCGCATGATTCGCGCGATCAAAAACCGTTTCGGCGCGGCCAATGAATTGGGCGTGTTCGCCATGACCGACAAAGGTTTGAAAGGCGTGTCTAACCCGTCCGCGATTTTTCTGTCCAGTTATCGCGATGACGTGCCCGGCTCGTGCGTGCTGGTGACGCAGGAAGGCACGCGCCCGCTGTTGGTGGAAATCCAAGCTTTGGTAACCGATGCGCATGGCTTTACCCCGAAGCGTTTAAGCGTGGGTTTGGATCAAAACCGGCTGGCGATGTTGCTGGCGGTGTTGCACCGTCACGCCGGCATCGCCTGCTTTGACCAAGACGTGTTTTTGAATGCGGTGGGCGGGGTGAAAATCCTCGAACCCGCTGCCGATTTGGCGGTGACGCTGGCGATGGTTTCGGGCTTTCGCAATCGTCCTTTACCCGAAAAAACCGTGGTGTTCGGCGAAGTCGGTTTATCGGGCGAAGTGCGTCCGGTGGCGCGCGGGCAGGAGCGTTTGAAAGAGGCGGAAAAACTCGGTTTTGCCCGTGCGATTGTGCCCAAAGCGAATTTGCCGCGCGCCAAAAAAGAGTTTCCCAAACTGACTTTGCATGGGGTGAGTTCGGTGGCGGAAGCCGTGGCGGTAATGCGCGGCGAGAGCGAATAATTTTTCAGGCAGCCTTAAGCTGCATTTAACTTATCTCTTATAAGGAGACAATCATGAAATCTTTAAAAATCATGCTGTTGTGCGGTATTTTATTCACGCTCAATGCTTGTGCCAGTGCAAACGGCAGCGGTAAAACCGAAGTTTACGGGCAAATCACGGGCGGGATTGAACACACAAAAGTGCAATAAGTTTTCTGTTAGGGGTTTAGGAAAAATGAAACATCATCTTTTTGCATTAACCATACTGGCGTTGATTTCACCTGCTTACGCTGATAACAGCGCATTGAACGCCATGATAAACAAAGATTTCAGTGCGGGTTTTATACTTCCATATGGCTTGGTAAAAAGTCAAAGCACCGTTAATTTTACGGTTGGCGGCTTAATAGATGGTTTTGCACAACTGGCTTATCAATGCGAAACCAATCAATTATCGCTGAACTTTGTGGCCATAAACGGTAAGCATTACTACCCTAATCAAAAAAACGAATATGCGCCGCCACAAAATATTGCGTCTACTCGGGCAACAAAATTATTACAATCGCCTGAAATTCAAGCAGCTTGCCAAAGCCGTCCCGATTATCGTTTGGCAGGCAAGGTGGTTATTGACATCAACAGCTTAAAACCAGCGAAAAACTTTCACGAGAATGCTGTGGAAGCAACGATTTTTCACCCCCAAGCAAGCGTTTTGCGCGATATTCCCTACAATAATCCCTATGAATTTAAAGCAGAAAAATTGATTGTTGCTTGTGACCGTCAACAGTCAGTCATTGTTCAGGGTTATGATGTGTATCGCAATCAGGTTTCAGATGTAGGTTTTTTACTGTTGATGCAGCCTTATCCACTAGCACAAAATGTGCTTGCGGCAGTTTGTCAGCCGAATGTGGCGAAAAAATTGCCAAAATATACATTTCCAGAGCAATGGCAGCCTGAACCAGCTATTGAAGCACCCCAATTAAGTGAAGATTTAAAAAAACTGGTTGCTCCATATCAAATAGGAACACCCAAATATACCGTTCATAAAATCACAGTTTCAGGAAAAAATGTCTATAAGAATAAAAGTGAACCCTTTAGCACAACAATACACATTCAGGCAACCGACACACCCAATATTTTTTACATTAATGAAAAAAGTAGTTACACCCATGCCGCATTTACTTTTTTGGGTTGGGTAGAGTTAAGTTCGTACACCGATTTTTTATTAAACAATATATCATATGATAGCGATATTCTTATGAAATATCAACAAAGTGCGATATGGCAAAACGCACCGGTCGGCACAGCTTTTGAGTACCAAACCAATGTCACAAATGCAACCACCATGTTTGGTTTGAAAGAAATAAAAAGAGAATACGATTGTAAGATTACTCAAGAATTGCCAGCCAAAAAATTGCATCAAAACATCAAAGGGCAAGCAAAGGAAATTCAATGCCATTATCGTGGCGATGAATATAGGCGGTTGTTGACGGGTTATTACTTGATGGATTATCACTATTATGTTGAATTAAGACATTCGCCTAATGAATTCTATTATTCAGATGTCCAAATTACCGAATTCGAATGATTTTCAGGCAGCCTGAAACATTTAAAACACAGCAATAACATGACAAAAAATATTTCTTTTCAAGCACCGTCCTACGAAAATCACAGCCCGTTAAGTTGGTATCACGAAGCGGCGGCGCGGGCGGGTTTTATTCGTGATGCTGCGCAAGAGCAGGCGGTGGAAATGTTGGATCAATTGTGGGAGCAGTTGATTGATTTCAAACAAAAACGTAACCGCTTTCTCGGCCGTTCGCTGCGTTCGCCGGTGTCGCCGCGCGGTTTGTATTTGTGGGGCGGCGTCGGGCGCGGCAAGAGTTTTTTGATGGATGCTTTTTTTGGTTGTCTGCCGTATGTGCGCAAACGGCGGGTGCATTTTCATGCGTTTATGGCGGACATTCATCGTCGGATGCGTGAGCTGAAACATGCGGAAAACCCGTTGGCGGCGGTGGCGGCGGAAATCGCCAAAGAAGTGCGCGTGCTGTGCTTTGACGAATTTCACGTGAGCGATATTGCCGATGCGATGATTCTGGGGCGTTTGCTGGACGGCTTATTCGCCCACGGCGTGGTGCTGGTGGCGACGTCGAATTACGCGCCGCAAGATTTGTATCCGCAAGGGCAAAACCGCAGCAGCTTTCTGCCGACGATCGCCTTGATCGAAACCAAATTAACCGTATTGAACGTGGACAGCGGTGAAGATTATCGCCTGCGTACCTTGACCCGTGCCGATGTGTATTTTCATCCCGCGAATCAGGCGAATGAAGACAAACTGGCGGCGGTGTTCGACAAGCTGACCGGACAGCAAAGCAGGCTGCCTGAACCTTTGGAAATCCTCGGGCGAACTTTGCCGGTGAAAGCGCGCACGGCGGAAGTGGTGTGGTTTGATTTTCACACGCTGTGTTTTACGCCGCGCTCGCAGCAGGATTATCTGTATTTGGCGGAAAATTATCGGTTTGTGCTGGTGTCGGGCATTCAAAAATTAAGTCCGTCTGAGCGCAGCGAAGCGCGGCGACTGACTTGGCTGATTGATGTTTTTTACGATTACCGTGTCAAATGGTGCGCCACGTTTGATGTGCTGCCTGAAGAAATTTACACCGAGGGCGATTTTGCCGAGGAGTTTACCCGTACTGTCAGCCGTATGCAGGAAATGCAGTCGGAAGATTATTTGCATTTGCCGCATTTGACCTTGGATAAAAACGATTAAGGAATCTCTGAACTTCAGTTTCAGAGGTTGCTTATAGTGTTAATATTCAATAACAGGCTGCCTGAAAAGAGTTTTCAGGCAGCCTGTTGCGTATTGTCTGCGTTATTCGAACAAATATGACTTAAATATGAAAAGAGCGTTGACAGTAAAAGGGAAATTCTTAACAATCTTAACTATAGTCTTTTTTCAATAACGCTAAGGGAGCGGTTGATGAACATGAAAAAAACAGTGATGGCTTTGAGTTTAACCTTATGCGCTTCGGCGGCATGGGCGTTTCCTTTGTCGCAAGCCGAAGGCTGTAAAGCCGATCAAGTGGGCACGGTGGGCGAAATGTTTGCCTGCGGCAGCATTGACGGCAGCATCCGTCTGAACTCTTATTCCTTGAACAATGCTTATTTCGGCAATACCAGCCAAGACACCACTTCCATCGGTGGTTATGCCACGTATAAAACCGCGCCGTTTTACGGTTTTCAGGCAGCGGTCGGGATTGAAGGGCAACGCCGTTTGGCTGAAGGTGCGCACGCCGTCGGCGAATTGCATGACCACGAATTCGGTTTGAGCGAAGCTTATGTCAAATGGCAGCGCGGCAAATTTGCGGTCACGGTCGGTAATCAACGCTTGAACCTGCCGTTTGTCGGCGATTATGCCAATTTCCGCGTATTACCCTTTTTGTATCAAGGGGTTGATATGAAATATGGCGATAACGACACCTTTGTGCGCGCTACTAAAGTTCACAAATACAAAAGTTACGCCACCAGTGAATTTAACCAAGGTTCGCGCTTGAAAGACGACCCGTTTTCGGGCTTTAAACACGAAACCAACGGTATGTTGGCTCTGGGCGCGGGCAAAAAAATCCAGCTGGGCGAGCACTATGTGAAAGGCCAGCTGTGGGCGGAGCGTTATCATAATTTGCTGGATATTTATTACGGCGACGTGCTGTATGGCATGAACAACGTAGCGTGGAAACCGGAAATCGGCGTACAGGCCATTTATGGCACGGAGCGCGAAGATGCTTTGCTGGGTAAGGTGAATGGCAAAATCGTCGGCATTCAGGCAAAACTCAAACCGACCGATAAAATCAATTGGAAAATCGCCTACAACCATATGTTCAGCGATGGCGATGCGTGGCGTAACGGCTCATTGCCCACGCCTTACGCGCACAACACTTCCTCCGGCCCGATTTTTGCGCAGCCGTTTTTCACCAGCACGCAGAACTTAGGCGCAGGCAATGCGTTTTCGACCGAACTTTCTGCCAATATCAATGCAAGTTTGACCGCTGGCGGCCGTCTGACCCATGTGCGCGCTTCCACCGTGAGCGGGCGCGAACACACCAAAATGACCGAATACTTGGCCTTTGCCAGCTATCGTTTTCAAGGCAAACTCAAAGGCTTAAGCATCAGCAATCATATTGGTGCACAAAAACGCCAAGGTACGGATGATCCTTTCTGGCAAAACCGCCTGAATGTGACCTATTCGTTTTAAATGACGATGGATAGATGGCAAGCAGCTCGCAATAGCGGGCTGTTTTTTTATACGGTGTCAACAGGCGTTAGCGCGTCCAAATCGGCGTCGGGCCAAAAAATTTAACGATTTCCTTGCGTAAATGCTTGAAAATCAGTATGTTTATAGTTTGCAGTGCAAGAATGACGTTGCAGCTTTGCCCAGAGGTGTGGCGGGTCTGACTTTCCAGCCGTTCAGGCAGTGTGTACAACGCTTTCTGTGCACGATAAGATCATTGAATCAATGTTGCTGTGCCGCAGGCAGTAGATTGATTTATCTTAATTTCATTCTGATGGACTCAAGCGATGAGGAGCGAGTGATGTTTACTTTATGGCGTACCCTGTTTATCGACCCCAAAAGCGGCTTGCCGTGGACCATGGTGGTGATGAAGTCTTGGCTGAAAATCACCTCATCTGCGACCGAGGCGGCAGATAATGCAGCAACAACCTCGGTTACCACACCCAAAGCGGCTGCCCAATCAGCAGCCAAGAGCGCAACTGCGGTACCGAAAACGGCAGCTAAACCTGCGACCAAAACCGCAACTGCCGCGCCGAAAACCGCTGCAAAACCTGCAGCCAAAGCGGTAACTTCTGCG
>JAUNUS010000036.1 GCA_030538055.1 Neisseria sp. | reverse complement strand
TGACGAAGCAAAGAAAGTAAGTTGCCCGTGCGGCAATGAAGCACAAAGTAAACCGCTTCTACCAAGTTCTTCAGGCTGCCTGAAACATTGGTAAACCTTAAAACCATCTGAAAGCTTTCATTGCCACTGATCGCTTTAACCGCTAGTGCATCAGTCGGCTGATGCACTTAAAAAAGACCGCAAGTCGGTCGGTAAGCCGGGTTCTGTCGCGGACAGTCATTCATCTAGACGCGCCGTTACCGACGCGCTCCAGCAACCTACCCGAACGCGATGCGGGCCGCATCATAACGTTCTGTTTGGTCTTGCTCCCAATGGGGTTTGGCCTGCCGCCTCCGTTACCGAAGACGCGGTGCGCTCTTACCGCACCATTTCACCCTTACCTGCATGGCAGGCGGTATCTTTTCTGTGCCACTTTCCGTCACCTCGCGGTGCCCGGCCGTTAGCCGGCATTGCGCCCTGCGGAGCCCGGACTTTCCTCCCCGTGCCCAAAGACACGCGGCGACTGTCTGACCCACTTGCGGAACGCGCAGTTTAGCACAAAGCGCGTCCACTTCCAGACGGATTTTTTCGCGTCAATGACATCAATCAGCCCTGCAACTTCCGAATGCGTTGGTGCAGTTCCTGCACGCTGTACACTTCGGTGTGCGACAGGCTTTTCACGCCCTCGCTCATGGCGTCGCCACCGGCAATCGTCGTATACAGCGGCACGCGCATGGTCAGTGCGCTGCGGCGAATCGAGTGGCTGTCTTGAATCGATTGCGCATCGCTGTTCACGGTGTTGATCACCATCACGATTTCGCCGTTTTTGATCGCGTCCACAATATGCGGACGGCCTTCGCGCACTTTATTGATCACCGCGCAATCCATGCCGTTCTCTTGTAAAAAAGCCGCCGTGCCGCGCGTGGCAATCAGCTCATAACCTGCCTCGACAAACTTGCGCGCAGTGGCTTTCAGGCAGCCTTTATCTGCATTGCGCACGGACATAAACACTTTTCCGCCGTGGGGAATGCGCTCGCCCGCGCCCAACTGAGCTTTGAGATACGCCTCGGAGAAGGTTTCGCCCACACCCATGACTTCGCCGGTGGAGCGCATTTCGGGCCCGAGAATGGTGTCCACGCCGGGGAATTTGATAAAGGGGAAAACGGCTTCTTTCACCGCGTAAAAATCGGGAATCACTTCGTGGGTAAAGCCTTGCGCTTGCAAAGATTCGCCCGCCATCACCCGTGCGGCGATTTTCGCCAGCGACACGCCCGTGGCTTTGGAGACAAAGGGCACGGTGCGGCTGGCGCGCGGATTGACTTCCAGCACGTACACCACGCCGTCTTGCACCGCAAACTGCACGTTCATCAAGCCGACCACATTCAGGGCAAACGCCATGGCTTTGGTCTGGCGGCGGATTTCGTCTTGAATGTCCGCGCTCAGGGAATACGCCGGAATCGAACACGCGGAGTCGCCGCTGTGCACGCCTGCCTGCTCGATGTGCTGCATGATGCCGCCGATCACGGCTTCTTTGCCGTCGCACACGCAATCGACATCGACCTCAATCGCATTGTTCAAGAAAAAATCCAGCAGCACGGGGCTGTCTTCGGACACTTGCACCGCTTCGCGCATATAGGTTTTCAATTCGGCGGGCGAATGCACGATTTGCATGGCGCGGCCGCCCAAAACGTAAGACGGGCGCACCACCAAGGGATAGCCGATTTCTTCCGCCAGCGCGAGTGCTTCGTCTTCGTGGTGCGCAATGCGGTTGGGCGGTTGTTTCAAGCCCAAATCGTTCAGGACTTTTTGGAAGCGTTCGCGGTCTTCCGCCGCGTCAATCGAATCGGCAGACGTACCGATGATGTTCACGCCGTTGGCGACCAAATCGTTCGCCAGTTTCAGCGGCGTTTGTCCGCCGTAATGCACAATCACGCCGTAAGGCTGCTCGGTGCGCACGATTTCCAGCACGTCTTCCAAGGTCAAGGGCTCGAAATACAGGCGGTCGGAGGTGTCGAAGTCGGTCGAAACGGTCTCGGGATTGCAATTGACCATAATCGTTTCCCAACCCGATTCGCGCAGAGCCAAAGCCGCGTGCACGCAGCAGTAGTCAAACTCGATGCCCTGACCGATGCGGTTAGGCCCACCGCCGAGAATCATGATTTTTTTGCGATCGCTCGGACGCGCTTCGCATTCTTCTTCGTAAGTCGAATACAAATAGGCGGTGTCGGTGTCAAATTCCGCCGCGCAGGTGTCCACCCGTTTGTAAACCGGATGCAGATTCAAGGCATAACGGTGCGTGCGAACGTCGCTTTCAGGCAGCCTCAAGAGCTGCGCCAAACGTTTATCGGAAAAACCTTTGCGTTTCAAACGGCGCAAAACGGCGTGATCCAAATCTTTCAGGCTGCCTGCAGCCACGGTATTTTCTTCGCGCACAATGTCTTCGATCTGCGCCAAAAACCACGGATCAATCGCGGAAATCTGCTGAACTTCCTGCAAGGTCATGCCGATGCGAAACGCATCCGCCACGTACAAAATACGGTTCGGGCCGGGGTTGGCCAATTCGCTGCGAATTTCCGCCGCGTCTTCGCTTTGCGGATTAAAGCCGCACAGTCCGGTTTCCAAACCGCGTAAGGCTTTTTGCATGGATTCTTGCAAGGTGCGGCCGATCGCCATCACTTCGCCCACCGATTTCATCTGCGTGGTTAGGCGGTCGTCGGCGGCCGGGAATTTTTCAAAGGCAAAACGCGGCACTTTGGTCACGACATAATCAATCGTCGGCTCAAACGATGCCGGCGTGCGTCCGCCGGTGATGTCGTTTTTCAATTCATCCAAGGTATAACCGACCGCCAGTTTCGCCGCGATTTTCGCAATCGGAAAACCGGTGGCTTTCGACGCCAAGGCGGACGAGCGCGACACGCGCGGATTCATCTCGATCACGATCAATTCGCCGTTGGCAGGGTTCACCGCAAACTGCACGTTCGAGCCGCCCGTGTCCACGCCGATTTCGCGCAACACCGCCAAAGACGCATTGCGCATGATTTGGTATTCCTTGTCGGTCAAGGTTTGCGCGGGCGCGACCGTGATCGAGTCGCCGGTGTGCACGCCCATCGGGTCGAAGTTTTCAATCGAGCAGATAATGATGCAGTTATCGTTGCGGTCGCGCACCACTTCCATTTCGTACTCTTTCCAGCCGAGTACCGATTGTTCGATCAAGAGTTCATGCGTGGGCGATGCGTCAAAACCACGCTCGCAAATCGCCATAAACTCGTCTTTATTGTAGGCAATGCCGCCGCCCGAACCGCCCATGGTGAACGAAGGACGGATCAAGGTCGGGAAACCGACTTCCAATTGCGCCGCCAGTGCTTCTTCCATGGTGTGGCACACGCTGGATTTCGGGCAGGACAGCCCGATGCTCGCCATCGCCTCTTTGAAACGGCCGCGGTCTTCGGCTTTGTCGATCGCATCTTCACTCGCGCCGATCAGCTCCACGCCGTATTTTTCCAACACGCCGTGGCGCGCCAAATCCAAAGCGCAGTTCAACGCCGTCTGCCCGCCCATGGTCGGCAACACCGCATCGGGACGTTCCTTGGCAATAATCTTTTCTACCGTCTGCCACAAAATCGGCTCGATATAGGTCACATCCGCCATTTCGGGGTCGGTCATGATCGTGGCGGGATTGGAATTGACCAAGATGACTTTATAACCTTCCTCGCGCAACGCTTTACACGCTTGCGCGCCGGAATAGTCAAATTCACAGGCTTGGCCGATCACAATCGGGCCTGCGCCAATAATCAAAATGGATTTTAAGTCGGTACGTTTTGGCATGATTTTCTTTCTGTTATTTCAATTTTTCATTCAATTTAGGTATCAATAGGTTTCAGGCAACCTGAAACCGTTATTTCAAATCAATATTCACTGCGACGGATATTTTGCCGTTCGCACAACACACTCAATGCCGTATCCCATCGCTGCCGCAATGCCTGACACTCTTCAGTGATGCGGTAATCGAATAAAAGCGTGCCCACATCTTCATAACGCTCCCGCAAATACAAGGAAAAGCAATATTGGTGCTTGTCAAACAATGCGATATCGGCATAGTGAACACACAGTCTGTGGTTTTGATCCAAAACCACAGTATGAACGGCATCCCAGCCATTCGTGCAATGCAAAGTATTGGCAGCTAAGTTCCACGTCCAATGCTTATCGACTTCCCGCCATAAATAAGCATGGATGCGGTAAACAATAAAAAACCTCAATACACAACAAGCACCCAATACCGCAACGGCGATGATGGAATGAAACTGCCACCACGCATAGCACAACGCCACCAACCAAATCAAGAAGTCAAAAGCCCTGCTTCGACACAGACTCATCCAGTGTTGCCGCGTTGATTGTTCAGGCAAGACCGTGACCACATTCATTCTGTACAGTCTTTTTTGCGCGCCTTCTGCACCGTATTGCGCCCAAGTCAGCTGCTGTGCACCCTGTTCAATATCATCACATAAACGGGATATAAAGAGCCGCACCCGATAAAACCGCCATCTTTTTCTCCATGATGAATGTTTCAGGCTGCCTGAAACCCTTTCACCACCCGATATTGACCGCGCCCTATAAATTCAATCACGCCATGATCATTGTTATCACAGGACTGAATCGCCGCTCCGCAGTTGGCGCAGTAACCGTTTTCAGCCAGCCATGCTTCTGTCATGGCGCGCGCCTTTTGCGACAGACTGCGGTAATGTTGTGCCACTTGAGGATTAAGGAATAACGCCATTCATACCCCGCTCGCCGCCCACATTTTCAGCGCAAAACCCATAAACGCCACGCCCACCGTACCGGTCGCCGCAGCCGCCACATGGTGGTAACGGCGGAAGAGGTGCACCAAGCCGATGCCGGCGAAAATCAGCATGGTCAGATAAAGCATACTGATGATTTGCAAAATCACGCCCAAAGCCAGAAAGGTCAGCAGCGGCTGCGGATAAGTCACATCGACAAACTGCACAAAAAACGACAGGTAAAACAAAATCGCCTTAGGATTCGACAGGCTCAACGTCAGAGCGCGGGTAAAAATATGCTGCGAGGACTTTAAGCGGATTTCCACCGTGGTTTCAGGCTGCTTTTGTACCCATTTTTTCGCCGCCGCCCACAACAATTGCGCGCCGATGTACGCCAGATACAATCCGCCGCCGACTTTCATGATTAAAAACAAAGTCGGATGCGCTTTCAATGCCGACCCTGCGCCCAAAGCGGTCGCCAGCATCAATAAACTGTCCCCGACAAAAATCGCCGCCGCAGCGCGATAACCTGCCTTCACGCCAAATTGCGAAGCGGCGGTAAGGCAAAACATGGAATTGGGCCCCGGCAATAAAATAATCGCGATCGTGCCGATAATGTAGGTGCTTAAATCGGTAATGCCGAACATTTTAAGTCGATACCCTCATACCAAACCTGTTTTCCGCCAACGCGCAAAAACGTAACCTGCCAATGTCATCACAACACGCAATACCACAATGGCGAATACAAAACCCAAACCGACCGAGCCAAGACCCAAAGAACCCGACAGCATCACCCCCAACCAAGCGACCAAAAACAGCCATACCATCGTATTTATCATGCCCTTCCCAGTCTCATCTTGACGCAGCCGGTGCAATTGCAGGTATTCCAGTCCCATTTCAACAAGCCGCGCGAATAAAAAAAGACCCAGCATCCACACAAACCACGATGTTTCGGGAAATGGCAATACAACCGCCCCACGCTCTTTAAAGAAATCGGGTATATGCAGCGCCGCATACGTCATCCCTACAGAGGGCGCATAAAACGGAATCAGAGCGATAAAAAAGAGCAATACCGACCAAAAACCCTTCACACCCTGCGTCAAAGCCGCCCGAATCAATTCCATCATCACGATGGCAGCAGCCTCAATAAACATCAGCCAAACCACCTGCGCCACATCCCACTTCGCCCACAGTACGCCGAAAAGCAAAATCACATTGGGCACGATCAGCATAAACCACGGAAAAGGAATCGGCGCATTGATTTCTTCGTGCACTTCCTCCAAGCTCTGCGCTTTTTCCTCCTGCCGACGCATCAAGCCGCTGTTATCCCACACGGGCAGCTGCAAAAACGCCGCCAACAAACGGGCATTGCTTTGGATGTTTTCCGGATTAAAATCGCTCACATTCACGCGATGTCCATCGTCACACACCAAGTTCAATTCACACTTTTCAACCTCATCGTTATCGCTGTCTTGATAACAATAGCGCACGATCTGCAGGGCTCGGACTTGAGATAAATCACAGGCATCAACACCCTCTTCCGGATCGCGGCCGCGCGAAAAGCGCATGGTTTGTTTATCGAAGACCAAGGGGGCGGAAGAAAGACGCTTAAACCACCAGCCAATCCCCAAACAAATCAATCCAGGTAAGAAAGCCATCAAGTTAAGCATCAATATGCCGGGAATGATCATATAAAAACCGGCCAGCATAAAAACCCAAACAAAGACCTTCACCCACAATACGCTTTTCCCCTCCAAACGATGGTCATCGGTTTGCACCAAACGATAGTCACCGTCTGCCTGACCCAGCGGTTCCCAGTCGATTTGCCGCGCCAAAGGATCATGGAATAGAGCCGGATCAAAGTCCTCTTGAGGCCGCGGTACTTTTGGGACATCCAATACTTCGATCTTGAAACGCATGGCTTTCCTTTGATTTAAGTAACGCTCCTTATATGGCTGTTCTTTTATGTTAAAAATAAAAATACAAAATTGAGTGTCAATACCATGCCTTAAAAAGTTGAGAAATATGATTGCGCCCTTTATCCGCGCTCACTTCACCCCCGCACCAAGCTACGGCAAGCCAATACCCGCCACCTTATTTCAGGCAGCCTTGGTCTGTTTCATGTTCTCAATAAATTTTTCAAACAAATACGCCACGTCGTTCGGGCCGCCGCTGGCTTCAGGGTGCCCTTGGAAAGAAAACGCGGGACAGTCGGTCAGCTCCATGCCTTGCAGCGAGCCGTCAAACAATGATTTGTGCGTGATGCGGACATTTTCAGGCAGCGTTGCCGCGTCCACTTCAAAGCCGTGGTTTTGACTGGTGATCATCACTTGGCCGCCGGATAAATCCTGCACGGGGTGATTCGCCCCGTGATGGCCGAACGCCATTTTGCGGGTTTTGCCGCCCACCGCCAAACCCAAAAGCTGGTGTCCGAGGCAAATGCCGAACATCGGTTTTTTGCTCGCCAAGAGTTCACGCAAAGCGTTCACGGCGTAAGTACACGGCTCGGGGTCGCCCGGGCCGTTGGATAAGAAAATACCGTCGGGATTCATCGCCAACACGTCGGCGGCAGAGGTTTGCGCCGGCACGACGGTCAAACGGCAACCGCGCTCGGCCAACATGCGCAAAATATTGCGCTTCACCCCGAAGTCATACGCCACCACATGGTACGGCTGGCTTTCAGGCTGCCTGAAACCTTCGCCCAAGCGCCATTCGCCTTCTGTCCAGTCATAAGCGGCATCGCAAGTGACTTCTTGCGCCAAATCTTTACCCGCCATCGAACCGAACGCCTGTGCAGCCGCTTGCGCCGCTTTGGCATCGGCATTCGCACCCGTCATGATGCAGCCTGCCTGCGCGCCTTTGTTACGCAAAATACGGGTCAAACGGCGCGTGTCGATTTCGGCAATCGCCACCGTATGATTGGCGCGCAGATAATCGCCGAGGCTTTGCGTGCTGCGGAAATTACTCTCTAAAAGCGGCAAATCGCGAATCACCAATCCGGCGGCAAACAATGCGCGGCTTTCGGTGTCCTCAACGTTAATGCCGCTGTTGCCGATGTGCGGATAGGTCAAGGTGACGATTTGACGGGCGTAGGACGGGTCGGTGAGGATTTCCTGATAACCGGTCATCGAGGTGTTGAACACCACTTCGCCGACGGTGCTGCCGTCCGCGCCGATCGAAATGCCGTGAAAAATACTGCCGTCTGCCAAAACCAAAATTGCGGGGGTGCTCATAAAATATCCTGTTTATGCTTTTGAATCGTTTAGGAATAAAAATCGTGTGCCTTTCGGCATCGGCTGCCTGAAGAACTGTGGTGAAGGTTTCAGGCAGCCGATTTCATTAAAAATCTCTTGGAAACTTCGTTTTAGAAGCTCCCTTACTTACGGCTAAAAAAAAACACGCGCATGGTGTTCATTCACCATTCGACGTGCTTTCACAGTCCGCGCCGATTTCGGGCGGAATCGCTGCAATAAGCGCGTTATTTTAAGCGAAAGCGGCTGTGCAGGCAATCCCGAATCTCGAGCAAACCCTCACCACGTATGCTCATGCTGCCTGAAGTGCTTGATGATGAACAATAATATAAAAAATAAAATCATCACCTTTGACAAAGGCGGCCGGTTTCCGCGTGCAACCCGATGCTCCTGCAGGTTTTTAGAGGTTTCCCATAACAAAACGCACGCGACACTGATGTGTCGCGTGCGTTTTTAGTGGTGCGGGTTTTATTCGCCGTCGCTGTTGCCGACCTTTTCTTCGGCAAAGGCTGCCTGAATATCGTTGCCGCGTGTGCGATGGTAAGTCAAGCCCGTACCGGCAGGAATCAGACGACCGACGATTACGTTTTCTTTCAGACCGCGCAATTCGTCTTTTTTGCCCATGATCGCCGCTTCGGTCAAGACGCGGGTGGTCTCTTGGAACGACGCCGCAGAGATAAACGAGTCGGTGGACAAGGACGCTTTAGTGATGCCCAGCAGGACATTATCAAAGCGTGCCGGCTGTTTGCCTTCGGCAACCAAGGCTTCGTTCGCCATCATCACTTCGGCGCGTTCGACCTGCTCACCGGTGATGAAGTCGGAATCGCCCGCATCGGCAATGTTCACGCGACGCAGCATCTGACGAATGATGACTTCGATGTGTTTGTCCGAAATCTTCACGCCTTGCAGTCGGTAAACCTCTTGCACTTCCTGCACAATATAGCGCGTCAAAGCTTCGATGCCTTTTAAGCGCAGAATATCGTGAGGATCGGTCGCGCCGTCCACCACCAGCTCGCCTTGGTTGACCACTTGACCGTCATGCACCAATACTTGTTTTTCTTTCGGAATCAAAGTCTCGTAAGCCACGCCGTCGGCATCGGTGATCACCAGACGTTGTTTGCCTTTGGTTTCTTTACCGAAAGAAGCCGTACCGGTGACTTCCGCCAGCAAACCGGCATCTTTGGGGACGCGTGCTTCGAAGAGCTCCGCCACGCGCGGCAGACCGCCCGTAATGTCGCGGGTTTTGGTGGTTGCCTGCGGGATACGTGCCAACACGTCACCTTTGCCGACTTCCTGCCCTTCGCGCACGGTGATCACCGCACCCACGGGGAAGGTCATCGCAATCGCGGTTTCCGAACCCGGATGGCATACTTCGTTGCCGCTGTCGTCAATCAGTTTGACCGTGGGGCGCAACAGTTTGGACTGCGTACCGGCGCGGCGTTTGCCGTCAATCACCACCAAGGTGGACAAACCGGTCACGTCATCGGTTTGTTTGGCAACGGTCACGCCTTCTTCCATGTTTTCAAAGCGGATGCGACCGGCATACTCGGTAATCATCGGACGGGTATGCGGGTCCCAAGTGGCCAAGGTTTGACCGGCTTTGACGTTTTCGCCGTCTTGCACCAGCAAGGACGCGCCATACGGTACGCGGTGACGTTCGCGCTCACGGCCGATGTCATCGTGAATCACGATTTCGCTGGAGCGGCCGATCACGATCAAGCCGCCTTTATTGTTGGCCACATAGCGCATTTGGCTGGAGAAACGCACCACGCCGTTGGTTTTCACTTCCACTTGGCTGGCCGCCGCCGAACGCGAAGCCGCACCACCGATGTGGAAGGTACGCATGGTCAGCTGGGTACCCGGCTCACCGATGGACTGCGCCGCAATCACACCGACCGCCTCGCCGGAATCGACGATTTTGCCGCGTGCCAAGTCGCGTCCGTAACATTTTGCGCACAAGCCGTAACGGGTCTGGCACGTGATCGGGGTGCGCACTTTAACTTCGTCAATTCCCGAGTTATCAATCAAATCGACTTCGGCTTCGCTCAACATCGTGCCCGCTTCGACCACGGTTTCTCCGCTGACGGGATCCACCACGTCGGTCGCGACCACACGTCCGAGAATACGATCGCGCAGCGGCTCGATCACGTCACCGCCCTGCACCACCGCTTTCATGATAAAGCCGTCGCTGGTGCCGCAGTCGTCCTCGATCACCACCAAGTCTTGGGTCACGTCCACCAGACGGCGGGTCAGGTAACCCGAGTTTGCCGTTTTCAAGGCGGTATCCGCCAGACCTTTACGCGCACCGTGGGTCGCAATAAAGTATTGCAATACGGTCAGACCTTCGCGGAAGTTCGAGGTAATCGGGGTTTCGATAATCGAACCGTCCGGTTTCGCCATCAAACCACGCATACCGGAGAGCTGTTTGATCTGTGCCGCCGAACCGCGCGCGCCCGAGTCCGCCATCATGTAAATCGAGTTGAACGATTCCTGATCGACTTTTTTACCGTTTTTGTCGGTGACTTTATCCACCGCCAAGCTGTCCATCATCGCCTTGGCGATTTTGTCACCGGTGCGACCCCAGATATCGACCACTTTGTTGTAGCGCTCGCCATAAGTCACCAGACCTTGACGGTATTGCTCTTCGATCTCTTTGACTTCGTTTTGCGCTTCCGCCAGCAGGGCGGTTTTTTGTTTCGGCACTTCCATGTCGTCCACGCAAATCGAAATGCCGCCGCGGGTGGAATAAGCAAAACCGGTGTACATCAGATGGTCGGCAAAAATCACCGTGTCGCGCAGGCCGCACAGACGGAACGAAGCATTGATCAGGCGGGAAATCTCTTTCTTTTTCATCGCCTTGTTCACGTACTCGAACGGCAGGCCTTTGGGCATAATCTCCGACAGCAAAGCACGGCCGACCGTGGTTTCGTAACGATTGACCACTTCTTTCAGTTCGCCGTATTCGTCTTTTTCCCACTCTTTGATGCGCACCGTGATGCGTGCCGACAGTTCCACTTGGCGTGTGCCGTAAGCGCGATGCACTTCTTTCACGTCGGCAAACAGGCTGCCTTCGCCTTTGGCGTTGATTTTGTCGCGGGTCATGTAGTACAGACCCAATACGATGTCTTGCGACGGCACGATGATCGGTTCGCCGTTGGCAGGAGACAGCACGTTGTTCGACGCCAGCATCAGGGTGCGCGCTTCCATTTGCGCTTCCAAGCTCAACGGTACGTGTACCGCCATTTGGTCACCGTCAAAGTCGGCGTTAAACGCCGCACACACCAAGGGGTGCAGCTGGATCGCCTTGCCTTCGATCAAGATCGGCTCAAACGCCTGAATCCCCAAACGGTGCAAGGTCGGCGCACGGTTAAGCAAAATCGGATGTTCGCGGATGACTTCTTCCAGCATATCCCACACCACGGCTTCTTCCTGCTCCACCATTTTTTTGGCGGCTTTGATCGTGCCGGCGTGCCCTTGCAGTTCCAGTTTGTTGTAAATAAACGGTTTGAAAAGCTCCAGCGCCATTTTTTTGGGCAAACCGCATTGGTGCAGACGCAGGTAAGGACCCACCGTGATCACGGAACGACCGGAATAGTCCACGCGTTTACCCAACAGGTTTTGACGGAAGCGACCGCCTTTACCTTTGATCATATCGGCCAAGGATTTCAACGGGCGTTTGTTCGCGCCGGTCATGGCTTTGCCGCGGCGACCGTTATCCAGCAAGGAATCCACCGCTTCTTGCAACATGCGTTTTTCGTTGCGCACGATGATGTCGGGCGCGTGCAGTTCCAGCAAGCGTTTCAAGCGGTTGTTGCGGTTGATCACGCGGCGGTACAAATCGTTCAAGTCCGAGGTGGCAAAACGTCCGCCGTCCAGCGGTACCAAGGGACGCAAATCCGGCGGCAATACCGGCAGCACGTCCATGATCATCCATTCGAGCTTCATGCCCGAGCGTTGGAAGGCTTCCAATACTTTCAAACGTTTGGCGATTTTTTTGATTTTCGCGTCCGAACCGGTGGCTTCGAGCTCTTGGCGCAGGATTTCGACTTCTTTTTCGATGTTGAGCGTGCGCAACAAGTCGCGAATGCCTTCCGCACCCATTTTGGCTTCAAATTCTTCGCCGTGCTCGTCCAGCTTGGTGTAATAGTCTTCTTCCGTCAGCAGTTGGCGGCGTTGCAGTCCGGTCATGCCCGGCTCAACCACCACAAACGCTTCAAAGTACAGCACGCGCTCGATGTCGCGCAGGGTCATGTCCAATACCATGCCCAAACGTGACGGCAGCGATTTCAAAAACCAGATGTGGGCAATCGGCGCGGCCAGTTCGATGTGTCCCATGCGTTCGCGGCGCACTTTGGACAAAGTAACTTCCACTCCGCATTTTTCGCAGGTCACGCCGTTGAATTTCAAGCGTTTGTATTTGCCGCACAAGCATTCATAGTCTTTGACCGGGCCGAAAATCTTGGCACAGAACAAACCGTCGCGCTCAGGACGGAAAGTGCGGTAGTTAATGGTTTCGGGTTTTTTGACTTCACCATGCGACCAGCGGCGAATGGTTTCCGGCGAGGCGATGCCGATTTTGATCGCGTCAAATTCCTCGTCATTCGGGGTTTGCAGGGGATTGGTCAGGTTTCTCAAAAAATTCATGGCAATCAGCTCCGTATTTTGGCTTGCAGGCTGCCTGAAAATGCTTTCAGGCAGCCTTTATTGATGTTTAGTGGCGTTCCAAATCGATGTTCAAACCCAGCGAACGGATTTCTTTCACCAGTACGTTGAACGACTCGGGCATGCCCGCTTCGATGCGGTGATCGCCTTTGACGATGTTCTCGTACATTTTGGTGCGTCCGCCCACGTCGTCCGATTTCACCGTCAGCATTTCCTGCAAGGTATAAGACGCGCCGTAAGCCTCCAGCGCCCACACCTCCATCTCACCGAAACGCTGACCACCGAACTGCGCTTTACCGCCCAAGGGCTGCTGCGTCACCAAGCTGTAAGGACCGGTCGAACGCGCGTGCATTTTCTCGTCCACCAAGTGGTGCAGCTTCAGGTAATGCATCACGCCCACCGTGACTTTGCGGTCAAAGGCTTCGCCGGAACGTCCGTCATACAGCGTCATTTGCGTTTTGCTGTCGTTAAAGCCCAATTTGGCGGTTTGCGGATCGTCATCGGGATAAGCCAAGTTCAGCATCTCGCGGATTTCGTTCTCTTCCGCACCGTCAAACACCGGTGAAGCGAAAGTCGCGCCTTTGGACAAGTGCTGTGCTAACTGCATGATTTCTTTATCGTTCAATGCTTTAAGGTTTTCTTTGTGCCCGCTGCTGTTGTAGAGTTTTTCCAAGAATTGACGCATGTCTTTGGCTTTTTTCTCTTCCGTCAGCATCGCGCCGATGCGCTCGCCAATACCTTTGGCAGCCCAGCCCAAATGCACTTCGAGAATTTGCCCGATGTTCATCCGCGAGGGAACGCCCAAGGGGTTGAGCACGATGTCCACGGGACGGCCGTCTGCCATGTAGGGCATGTCTTCCACCGGCATGATTTTCGAGACCACGCCTTTGTTACCATGGCGGCCTGCCATTTTGTCGCCTGCCTGCAAGCGGCGTTTGATCGCAACAAAAACTTTGACCATTTTTTGCACGCCCGGCTGCAATTCGTCGCCTTGGGTCAGTTTTTTCTTTTTGATCTCGTACAGTGCGTCGGCTTCTTCGTGTTTTTGTTGCAAGCTGTCTTTGATCAGCTCCAACTGGCGCGCCAAATCTTCGTCCGCCATGCGAATGTCGAACCAGTCGTGACGCGACGGCAGGCTTTCCAGATATTCCTTGGTGACTTCTTTACCTTTGGCCAGTTTTTTCGGCCCGCCATTGACTTTTTGTCCGACAATCATGCGTTCGATACGGTCGAAGGCGTCATTGTTGAAAATCCGCAATTGGTCAGACAAGTCTTGGCGGTAGCGGCGCAATTCCACATCGATAATCGACTGCGCGCGTTTGTCGCGCTGAATACCTTCGCGGGTGAACACTTGCACGTCAATCACCGTACCGCTCATGCCGGTGGGCATACGCAGCGAGGTGTCTTTCACGTCCGAAGCTTTTTCACCAAAAATCGCACGCAGCAGTTTTTCTTCCGGTGTCAGCTGGGTTTCACCTTTCGGTGTCACTTTACCCACCAACACATCGCCTGCTTCCACTTCCGCGCCGATGTACACAATGCCGGATTCATCCAGACGGTTTTGCATACGCTCGGAGAGGTTGGGGATGTCGCGTGTGATGTCTTCCGCGCCCAGTTTGGTGTCGCGCGCCACCACGTTCAATTCTTCAATGTGAATCGAGGTGTAGCGGTCATTGGCAACCACGCGCTCGGAAATCAAAATCGAGTCCTCGAAGTTGTAACCGTTCCACGGCATAAAGGCGATGGTCATGTTCTGACCCAAAGCCAATTCGCCCAAGTCGGTGGACGCACCGTCGGCCACCACGTCGCCTTTTTCCAAGATGTCGCCCACGGCAACCACCGGACGTTGGTTAATGTTGGTGCTTTGGTTGGAGCGGGTGAATTTGATCAGATTGTAAATATCCACACCCACTTCACCGGCAACGGTTTCATCATCATGCACCCGCACCACCACGCGGCCGGCATCGACATAATCGACCACGCCGCCGCGACGCGCCACCACTGCCGTCGCAGAGTCCGTCGCCACTTCACGCTCGATACCGGTACCGACCAAAGGTTTTTCGGGGCGCAGGCAGGGTACGGCCTGACGTTGCATGTTCGCGCCCATCAAGGCACGGTTCGCGTCGTCATGCTCCAGAAACGGAATCAAGGAAGCCGCCACCGACACCACTTGTCCGGTCGCCACGTCCATGTACTGTACGCGATCCGGCGTGGTCAAAATGGTTTCGCCCTGCTCGCGGCAGGTGACGATTTCACCGGTCAATTTGCCTTTGGCGTCCAGCTCCGAGTTAGCTTGTGCAATCACATAACGACCTTCTTCGATCGCCGACAAATAATCGATGTCGTTGGTGACTTTACCGTTCACCACACGGCGATACGGGGTTTCCAAAAAGCCGTATTCGTTGGTACGGGCGTACACCGACAAGGAGTTGATCAGGCCGATGTTCGGGCCTTCCGGCGTTTCAATCGGGCACACGCGTCCGTAATGGGTCGGGTGTACGTCACGTACCTCAAAACCGGCACGCTCGCGGGTCAAACCGCCCGGACCCAAGGCCGAAACACGGCGTTTGTGCGTCACTTCGGACAGGGGGTTGGTTTGATCCATAAACTGCGACAATTGGCTCGAACCGAAAAACTCTCTGACCGCAGCCGATACCGGTTTGGCATTGATCAAATCATGCGGCATCAGGTTGTCGGATTCGGCTTGGTTCAAACGTTCTTTGACCGCGCGCTCAACCCGCGCCAAACCGCTGCGGAATTGATTTTCCGCCAGCTCGCCCACCGAGCGCACGCGACGGTTGCCCAAGTGGTCAATATCGTCCACCTCGCCGTGACCGTTACGCAGTTCGACCAAAGTCGCCACCGTTGCCACAATGTCCGGCACCGACAATACCATACCGCCTTCGTTGGCAGCGTCTTTGAAGGTTTCGGTCATCAGACGCACAAACCATGCACCGGCTTTGTCATCCATTTTGTGTTCGTAGGTGCGGGTGTTGAATTTCATGCGTCCCACACGCGACAAATCATAGCTGTCTTCGCTGAAGAAAAGACGCTGGAACAGCTGCTCGACCGAATCTTCGGTCGGCGGTTCGCCCGGGCGCATCATGCGGTAAATCGCCACGCGGGCGGTTTCTTTATCCACGGTTTCGTCCACGCGCAAGGTATTGGCAATGTACGCTCCCTGATCCAGTTCGTTCACGAACAGGGTCGAGATTTTCTTGATGCCGTGCAAATCCAGCTGCGCCCACAATTCCTCGGTGATTTCGCTGTTGGCCGCTGCCAGCACTTCACCGGTTTCGGGGTTGATGACGTCATGCGCCAAGATTTTGCCCAACAGACTGTCCACATCGACGTCAATGCGGTTGATTTTTGCCGCTTCGATGTCGCGCACGTTTTTGGCGGTGATGCGTTTGCCTTTTTCGACCATCACCGTGCCGGCTTTATCGACAATATCAAAGCGCGCCACCTCACCGCGCAAGCGCGACAGCACCAGCTCGGTTTTCACGCCGTCTTTGTTGAGGAAATAGTCTTCATGCTCATAGAACATGTCCAGAATTTGCTCAACCGTATAGCCCAAAGCTTTGAGCAAAATGGTGACCGGCATTTTACGGCGACGGTCAATGCGGAAGTAAATCAAATCTTTCGGATCAAACTCCAGATCCAACCACGAGCCGCGATAAGGAATGATCCGCGCCGAGAACAATAATTTGCCCGAGGAGTGGGTTTTGCCGCGGTCATGCTCGAAAAACACGCCGGGCGAGCGGTGCAGCTGCGACACCACCACGCGCTCAGTGCCATTGATGACGAACGAACCGGACGGGGTCATCAGCGGAATTTCACCCATGTACACTTCGTTTTCGCGCACTTCTTTGATCGTCGGTTTGCTGGATTCTTTGTCCATGATCACCAAACGGATGCGCGCACGCAACGGGGCGGCATAAGTGATGCCGCGCAGCTGGCATTCTTGAATATCAAACGCAGATTCGCCCAACACATAATGTACAAACTCCAGTCGCGCATGAGTGTTGTGGCTGATGATCGGAAATACCGCTTGGAAGGCTGCCTGCAAGCCTTGTTCGGCTCGCTTATCGAAAGGAACATTGTATTGCAAGAAGTCCGAGTAAGAATCCAGCTGCATCGCAAGCAGGAAAGGTACGTCTAAGACATTGGTGCGTTTGGCAAAACTTTTACGGATGCGCTTTTTTTCGGTGACGGAATAGCTCATTGAATCGCTCCACGGTGAGGTGTTGGGTTGAGTGTCGATGACTGAACAGACTGACGGTTTGCTGCCCACTTTAATGCCGCTACCGACAAAAATGAACAGACAATCTGCTGAGCAATCGGCATTCGAAATGCCTGTTTAGATGACTGCTAAATGCTTCGTTTACGCAAAACCAAACCGGTTTCGCCGTATTGGTACAACTTCTTCAGGCTGCCTGAAGCCGGGCAGCGAGAAATATACACGCTCTTCTGCAGCGTACAAACACAACAAGGCCGGTAGAAAAACTACCAGCCCGTGTGTCGAAAACGGCTTTATTTGAGCTCGGCTTTTGCACCGGCTTCGGTAAGCTGTTTGACGATGTCCTCGGCTTCTGCTTTGGCAACGCCTTCTTTGATGGCTTTGGGTGCGCCGTCTACCAAGTCTTTGGCTTCTTTCAAGCCCAAGCCGGTCACTGCACGCACCACTTTGATCACGCCGACTTTTTGGTCACCGGCAGCAGTCAAAATCACGTCAAATTCGGTTTTTTCTTCTTCAGCAGCAGCTGCACCGCCGCCGGCTGCACCACCGCCTGCAACAGCCAAAGCTGCAGCCGATACGCCGAATTTTTCTTCAAATGCTTTGACCAGATCGTTCAGTTCCATTACGGTCAAATTGCCTACTGCTTCCAAAATGTCTTCTTTTGTAATTGCCATGTTAAAAACTCCTGAAATTTAAGTAATCAAAAAACTTATGCGGCTTCGGCTTGTTTTTTCTCTGCCAAAGCTGCCAATGCGCGGGCAAATCCGGAAACCGGTGCCTGCATGATGCCCAACAATTTTGCCAACAACTCATCGCGGCTCGGGATGGCAGCCAGCTCTGCCACTTTGGCAGCGTCCAGCAAATCTCCGTTGTACGAACCGGCTTTGATGACGATTTTGTCGTTTTGTTTGGAAAATTGATGCAATACCTTTGCGGCAGCAACCGGGTCTTCAGATGCGGCATAAACCAGCGGACCGACCATTTGGTCAGCCAATGCGGCAAACGAAGTTCCTTCAACCGCACGGCGGGCCAAGGTGTTTTTCAACACGTGCAAGTAAACGTTTTCTTTACGTGCATTGGCGCGCAGTTTGGTCATGCTGTCTACATTGACACCGCGATATTCGGCAATCACCATGGTTTGGGCAGCGGCAATACCTTTGCCGATTTCCTCCACGGTAGCCTTTTTGCTTTCAATATTGAGACTCAAGGTCAACCTCCTGCTGTTAATCAGACTGAAATGTGCTTTATCCACATATCGGATCAGCGACATTTCGTTCAGCACGGCAACCAAATCAGACGTTTAACAAGCAGTAAACTTGTGAAATGCTTTTTCGGGATACCGTCTGCGTAGGGTGAAAACATATTAAATCGCAAGCGACCCCTACGGTCTTGGACAATCTGCCTGCGTGTCACGGTGTGTTTTACCGCTGACGCAGGCAGCCCTTACAGGCTGCCTGAAAGCCTTATTTTCCTGAGAAAACAGACTTCAGGCTGCCTGAATCTTATTTGTTGATACTGGCCGTATCAACCGCCACACCCAGACCCATGGTGCTGGAGATGGCCACTTTTTTCAGATACTGACCTTTGGCGGCCGCAGGTTTGGCTTTCACCAAAGCATCCAGCAGCGCGTCAAAGTTTTCACGCAAAGCCGCCTCTTCAAAAGAAGCACGGCCGATGGTGGCGTGGATAATACCTGCTTTGTCGGTACGGTATTGCACCTGACCGGCTTTGGCATTTTTTACTGCCTCAGCCACATTCGGAGTCACCGTGCCGACTTTCGGATTCGGCATCAAGCCGCGCGGGCCGAGAATCGTGCCCAACTGACCCACCACGCGCATCGCGTCAGGTGAAGCAATCACCACGTCAAAATCCATTTGACCGCCTTTCACCGCTTCGGCCAAATCTTCAAAACCGACGATATCCGCACCGGCAGCTTTAGCCGCCTCAGCGTTTGCACCTTGGGTGAATACGGCCACACGGGTGGTTTTACCCGTGCCGCGCGGCAAGACTACCGAACCGCGAATCACTTGGTCGGATTTACGCGGATCAACGCCCAGATTCACGGCAACGTCAATCGACTCGTCAAATTTCGCAGTGGCGGTTTTTTTAACCAAAGCCAAAGCTTCGTCGAGTACATACAATTTATTGCGATCAAAGTCGGCACGCAATGCCGCCATACGTTTGGATAATTTAGCCATTACACGCCCTCCGTCTCAATACCCATGGAACGCGCCGAACCTGCGATGATGCGTACCGCAGCATCCAAATCGGCCGCATTCAAATCCGGCTCTTTGCTCTTGGCAATTTCTTCCAGTTGCGCACGCGTCACTTTGCCTACCTTATCGGTATGCGGACGGGCACTGCCTTTTTGAATGCCGGCTGCTTTTTTCAGCAAAATGGTCGCCGGCGGGGTTTTCATCACAAAGGTGAAAGACTTGTCGGCAAAAGCAGTAATCACCACCGGCACCGGCAAACCCGGCTCCATGCCTTGGGTTGCAGCATTGAATGCTTTACAAAACTCCATGATGTTCAGACCGCGCTGACCCAGCGCAGGGCCGACCGGAGGCGAAGGATTTGCTTTCCCCGCAGGGATTTGCAATTTGATGTAACCTACGATTTTTTTAGCCACTTTTAGCTCCAAGAAAACGGGTATAACGCAGGGTGACGCCTGCTCCCCAAAAAAGTCAAGCCAAATATTATAAGATATTATTTGGCTTGATGCAAGAAATAATGCTTAAACTTTCTCGACTTGAATAAAATCCAGCTCAACCGGCGTTTCACGCCCGAAAATCTGTACCGAAACGCGCAGTTTGTTGCGCTCATAATTCACTTCTTCCACCATGCCGTTGAAGTCGGCAAACGGCCCTTCGATGACCCGTACGTTTTGACCCGGCACAAATTCCACTTTGGGACGGGGTTTTTCCCCGCCGCTTTGCACTTGTCGCAAAATAACATCAACTTCACGCTGCGGAATCGGCAAAGGACGGTTGGCCGTACCACCGATAAAACCGGTCACACGCGGCGTGCTTTTCACCAAATGCCAACTGGCGTCGGACATTTCCATTTCTACCAAAAGATAGCCGGGGAAAAATTTACGCTCGCTAACGGTTTTGCGTCCGTTTTTGATATCGACCACTTCTTCGGTCGGTACCAGAATTTGCCCGAACATATCTTCCATGCTTTCGCGCTTAATCCGCTCAAGCAGGGTTTTCTGTACGTTTTTTTCAAAACCCGAATAGGCGTGAACCACATACCATTGTTTGCTCATCGCTTATCCTCTCTTTAACAGCAGATCGAACAACACCCACGAAATCAGGCTGTCTGCCAACAACATGAACAACGCCAGCACCGCCACAAAAGCAACAACGGTCAGCGTCATGCGCAGGGTGGTCGGCTTATCCGGCCACACTACTTTACGCATTTCTTGCGCCGCTTCGCGGATATACGTCACCAAGTCGCGCCCGAAAGCACAGAAAAAGAAGACAATGACGATTGCCGCTGCCACGCCGAGCACCGGAAACAGCACCCGCACATAGTTGGGCAGGGTTGCAAAAAAGTAATAAGCAAAAACGCCCGCCGCCACCAGCAGCAGTGCCAGCACGAGCTTCACCTTATCCAAGGTGCGATTGCGCTTCTGTTCTTCTTTTTGCCGCACTTTGGCTTCGGCGGATTTCGACATGGCTTTGCGCGGCACGCTCGGTTTTGTATAGTCTTTGGTCATAATCACTTTCAAACAAAAAAACTAATCGGCGGTTGGCGCCGATTAGTCTGTTTTTGGCAGGCCAGGAGGGTCTCGAACCCCCAACCCTCGGTTTTGGAGACCGATACTCTACCAATTGAGCTACTGGCCTGTAAACCTTTTACCGATGACTTGGTTTAGGCAATGACTTGCGATACAACGCCGGCGCCAACCGTACGTCCGCCTTCGCGA
>JAUNUS010000035.1 GCA_030538055.1 Neisseria sp. | reverse complement strand
AAAGAAAGTAAGTTGCCCGTGCGGCAATGAAGCACAAAGTCAACAGCTTCTGCAACTATCTCTGCGAACTGCATCCACATTACGGACTTTTGCAAAGGTCTCAGGCTGCCTGAAAAGATAGCAGCCCTTTCAGGCAGCCTGCATTTTTTCCGATTTACCCCAACAACAAAGCATCATCGTCCAGTTCTTCGCCGCGCGTTTTTTCAAACAGATGCAATAAATCGGGTACGTCCATTTGGGCACGTTTTTCACCCGATACGTCCAGCACCACTTTGCCCTGATGCAGCATCACCGTGCGCGTGCCGTGGTCTAATGCCTGACGCATGGAATGGGTGACCATCATCACCGTCAGTTGGTTTTCGTGAATAATGCGGTCGGTCAGCTCCAGCACAAACGCGGCGGTTTTCGGGTCGAGCGCAGCGGTGTGTTCGTCCAGCAGCAGAATTTTGGACGGGCGCAACGATGCCATCAGCAAACTCACCGCTTGGCGTTGTCCGCCGGAGAGCAAACCCATGCGGTCGGTGAGGCGGTTTTCCAAGCCGAGCTTGAGGATCGCCAATTTTTCGCGGAAAAGTTCGCGTTTTTCTTTGTTCAATGCCAGTCTGAAACCGCGTTTTTCGCCACGGCGATAGGCCAAGGCGAGGTTTTCTTCGATGCTCAAGGCTTCGCACGTACCCGCCATCGGGTCTTGAAACACGCGCGCCACCAAATGGGCGCGTTGGTGCGCACTTTGGCGGGTGACATCCATCCCGTTGATGATGACCTTGCCGCTGTCCACGCGCTGATTGCCGCTGACCGCATTGAGAAAAGTCGATTTGCCCGCGCCGTTACTGCCGATGACGGTGACAAACTCGCCCGCCGCAATATGCAAACTCATGCCGCGCAAAGCGGGGTTTTCGATCGGCGTGCCGCGATTAAACGTCAGGTATAAATTTTCCGCGTGCATCATACCGATGGTTTCCTTTTGAAAAGTCCTGCTTTCATCTGCGGCAAAATCAGGGCAATCACCACTAAAGCCGCCGTGACCAGATTCACGTCTTGCGAGCGGAAACCGATTTCGCGCAAGGTTTCGCTGCCCAGTGCCATTTGGATAAAGAGTTTGTACAAGAGCGAGCCGACGATCACCGCCACCGTGACCCAGAACATTCGTTTGGCCGGAATCAAAGTCTCGCCGATGATGACCGCTGCCAAACCCACCACAATCGTACCGATGCCGATGGAAATATCCGCCCCGCCGTAAATTTGCACAAAAAGCGCGCCACCCAAGGCAATCAAGGCATTGGACAGAGCCATGCCGAACATGATCATTTTCGAAGTCGCCACACCTTGCGCCTGCGCCATGCGTAAATTGGCGCCGGTGGCGCGCAACGACAAGCCGATTTCGGTGGAAAAAAACCAGTCCAGCAAGAGCTTGGCGGCGATCACCACGCATAAAATCACCAGCGATTTCATCCAAAAAGAATTGGCTGCGGTGACAAACGGGGTGAATACGGTTTCCTGCCCGAGCAGAGGCACGTTGGGCGCGCCCATGATGCGCAAATTCACCGAATACAGCGCAACCATCACCAGAATGCTGGCCAGCAAGTGCAGGATTTTCAACGAAACATTCAGCCACGCGGTGACCATGCCGGCACACGCCCCTGCCGCCATACCGCACAAAGTCGCCAGCCACGGATTCATGCCGTTGACCATGCACACCGCGCACACCGCACCGCCTAAGGGAAAACTACCGTCGGAAGTCAAATCGGGAAAATCCAAAATCCGAAAAGAAATCAACACGCCGAGCGCAACCAGCCCGTAAATCAAACCGGATTCGATCGCACCGAAAAGAGCTATTAAAGACATAAGCTTATCAATAAAAAAGAAATATTGAGGTTAAAGGAATAGTTGCCGGCTTTATTCAGGCTGCCTGAAAAGGTTGTGCATCAAGCCCGATGCAGATTTGACCGCCCCTTTCCAAACAAACAAAGACGCAACCGCTGCGTCTTTGCCTGATGACTGCCGTTGTTTATTTTTGCGCCGCTGCGCCGACCACTTCTTTGGCGGATTTCACCACTTCTTCAGGCAGCGTGATGCCTTGCGCTTCGGCATTGGCGGGGCTGACGTACAAGTCCAAGGTGCTTACGACTTGCGGCGGAATCTCTCCCGGTTTTTTACCGTTGAGAATCTGCACCACCACTTTGCCGGTTTCACGTCCCAAGTCATAGTAGTTCACGCCCAGCGCCGCTACCGCACCGCGTTTGACCGAATCGGTATCGGATGCCACCAGCGGAATTTGCACTTCGGTCGCCGCCTGATACATGGATTCATACGCCGACACCACGTTATTGTCCAGCGAGGTGTAAATCAAATCCACTTTGCCTTGCAGGCTTTTGGTCGCCATCGGAATATCGGTGGTGCGTTGTGCCGGCACCGCTTCGACTTTAATCCCGCGCGCAGGCAGTTTTTCTTCCAGTTCTTTCAACACAATGGTGGAATTCACTTCGCCCGGGCTGTACACATAACCGACGCTTTTGAGGTTCGGAATGATTTTTTGCATCAGGTCGATTTGCGGATCCAAGGGCAGCAAATCCGATACGCCGGTGACGTTGGTGCCCGAAGCTTCCCATGACGGGACAAGCTTGGCGGCGACAGGATCGGTCACGGCAGAAAACACCAAGGGAATGCTGTCGGTCACGGCGGCGACGGCTTGCGCGCTCGGCGTGGCGATGCCGACAATCACGTCCGGTTTATCGCCGACAAACTGTTTGGCAATCTGCGCGGCGGTGCCGGTATTGCCCTGCGCGCTTTGGAAATTGATTTTGATGTTTTCGCCGTCTTTGAAACCTTGCGCCGCCAATTCGTCAATCACGCCTTTGCGTACCGAATCCAGCGCGGGGTGTTCCACCAGCGCGGTGATCGCGACTTTTTTCACGGTCGGCGCGGCGGCAGCGGATGCCGCGGTGTCTTGTTGTGCCTCAGGATTGCAGGCAGCGAGCAAACCGGCGCCGAGCGTGGCGGCGGCAAACAGGCGAATCATGGATTTCATGGCGGATTCCTTTATCAACAATGAAGAAGACCAATAAGGCGTGAATTATAGGCGATTTACCGCTTTTTTTCGTGCTCATCGCCCTGCCGACGGTGAAACAATTCGGAAATATTTTACGGTTTTATGTCAAATAAAGCCCGATAAAATTGATTTTATTTCAAGAATAAAGCTTTATTATGCAATATCTTCCAATAAATCACATTAACCTTGCGTGATTGTGCCTTTTTAGAGAACATTGCTTTTAAGAACCTATTCGCAGGCTGCCTGTAAACGTTGCGCGATGTTTTCTTCATCAAAATCTTTGGCGATCAGCTCAAAACGGTTATCGCGCCGCCATGCCACTTGGCTCGCGCCCCATTGCCCGTCGGTCCAGTTAAGCCACACCCAAGTGTCCAAAACGCGAAACACGCCCTTGGCGCGCACCAAACCCTCGCACAACTGCGGCAAGTCATTGAAAAAAGACGTGATTTTATCGCCGTCAAATTGCGTTTCCGCAGGAAAAGTATAGCCTTGCGTACGAAACCCCATGCTGTTGTCCGGCAGCTCCGCCACGCGGTAGCGGCTTTTCGCGGTCACGGGCGCGTCCAACCATGCGATCTCGCCCTTGCCGCCAGCGGTGGCGACAATCATAGACTTGGGCGGAAACAGCGCGGCGGCTTGCACGTGAAAGGCTTTCAGGCAGCCCTCATCGCATAAATCGCTTTTGGCCGTCACCAGCACATCCGCCACGCTCACTTGGTCGCGGTACAGCGGCTGCTTGGCATAAGCATCGTCGGTAAACTGACGCGGATCAACCAAGGTAAAAGTCGCGCCGATGGTCAAATCATTTTTTTCAGGCAGCGCGCGCAAATCATCAATCACCCCTGCCGCATGCGCCAAACCGCTGGCCTCGATCAACATGCGCTGCGGTTTTTCGCGCAGCATTTTGCGCACGGTATCGCTCATTTGCGCACCGGCAGTACAGCACAAACAACCACCCGCCACCTCCGCCACCGGCACGCCGCTGTCCGACAACACCGCGCCGTCAATACCGATTTCGCCGAATTCATTGACGATAATCACCCATTTTTCGGCAGGGTCTTTCTGCGCCATCAGGCTTTTGATCAAGGTGGTTTTGCCCGTGCCGAGAAAACCCGAAAACAAATGCACGGTGGTTTGCGGCGTATTGGAGGCTGCCTGAACAGCATTTTTGCGTGAGCGGGAAGAAAATAAAGCCATTAAAGTCAATTTCCGTAACGTTAGATAACATCGCATCATACCCGACGGCATAAAAACTGTGCAAAAAGCATGAAGCTGCCTGAAAATATCTTCAGGCAGCCTCCGAAATACATTTTATTAACCTCTTAAATAATAAATTAAACATTCACGCTCATCGATATTTATTCAATAGAATATTTTGAAAAAGTTTTCAGGCAGCCTGAATCATTCATAACAATAAAAATGCTGCACAGCAACATTTTTATGTTTTGACAGTTATAAGCAGCGCGTGTACTTTCTTGACCTCTCAAACTTACCGTTGAGAAAATTTGCTGATTTTATTGAACGAGGAGAAGCTGATGAAGCTTTTGAAAACTTATCTTATTTGGGGCTTAGTGGTGCTGGCAGGCGTGGCGGCATTCGCCACTTTGGCCATTGACCGCGGCGAGCCGATCACCGCCACTTGGATGGTGGTCGCAGCGGTGGCGGTGTATTGCATCGCTTACCGCTTTTACAGCCTGTACATTGCCAAAAACGTGATGCAGCTGGAGTCGGGACGTTTAACCCCCGCCGTGCGTCATAACGACGGTTTGGACTATGTGCCGACCGATAAAAAAGTGCTGTTCGGACACCATTTCGCGGCGATTGCCGGTGCGGGCCCCTTGGTCGGGCCGGTGTTGGCGGCGCAAATGGGTTATTTGCCGGGGACGCTGTGGATTATTTTCGGTGTCGTCTTCGCCGGTGCGGTGCAGGATATGCTGGTGCTGTTTGTGTCCATGCGCCGCGACGGGCGTTCGCTGGGCGACATCATCAAGCAGGAAATGGGCACGGTGCCCGGGGTGATCGCTTCGGTCGGTATTTTGATGATCATGGTGATTATCCTCGCGGTGCTGGCCTTGGTGGTGGTCAAAGCACTGACCAACAGCCCGTGGGGGGTGTTCACGATCGCGATGACGATTCCGATCGCGCTTTTTATGGGCATTTACACGCGTTATATCCGCCCGGGCAAAATCGGTGAAATTTCCGTGGTGGGTTTTGTGCTGTTGATGCTGGCGATTCACTTCGGCGGCAAAATCGCGCAAAGCGATTACGCAAGCTGGTTTACTTTAAGCGGCGTGCAATTGACTTGGGCTCTGGTGATTTACGGTTTTGTGGCGGCGGTGTTGCCGGTGTGGCTGCTTTTAACCCCGCGCGATTATTTGTCCACTTTCCTGAAAATCGGCACGATTGTGGCGCTGGCCATCGGTATTTTGGTGGTCGGCCCGACCTTGCAAATGCCTGCGCTGACCCGTTTTATCGACGGCACGGGGCCGGTGTTCTCGGGGGATATTTTCCCGTTTTTGTTCATCACCATTGCTTGTGGTGCGGTGTCGGGTTTCCATGCGCTGATTTCTTCCGGCACCACGCCGAAAATGATCGAAAACGAAACCCATGTTCCTTTGATCGGCTACGGCGGCATGCTGATGGAAAGCTTCGTTGCCATCATGGCTTTGGCTGCTGCGTGCGTGCTGGATCCTGGCATTTACTTTGCGATGAACAGCCCTGCTGCGGTATTGAGCACCGATGTCCATCAGGCGGCACAAGTCATTACCCAGATGGGTTTTGCGGTCACGCCTGAAGCCATCCAGCAAATGGCGGTTGATGTCGGCGAAACCACCATTCTGTCGCGTGCCGGCGGCGCGCCGACGCTGGCGGTAGGTATGGCTTACATCATGCATCAGTTTGTCGGCGGTAAAGAGATGATGGCGTTTTGGTATCATTTCGCGATCTTGTTTGAGGCTTTGTTTATTCTGACGGCGGTTGATGCCGGTACGCGCGTATGCCGCTTTATGATCCAAGAGCTGATCGGCGTATTCATCAAGCCGTTTGCCAATACCGAATCGCTGCCTGCCAACCTGATCGGTACTTTGCTCGCCGTGAGTCTGTGGGGTTATTTCCTCTACATCGGCGTGACCGACCCCTTGGGTGGGATTAACTCGCTATGGCCGCTGTTCGGCATCGGTAACCAAATGTTGGCGGGCATGGCCTTGATTGCGGTGTCGGTGATTTTGGTCAAAATGAAGCGCGAGCGTTATGTGTGGGTGTCTTTGGTGCCTGCGTTGGCATTATTGGCGATCACCACCACCGCCGGTTTGCAAAAAATCTTTCACAGCAAACCCGCCATCGGCTTTTTGGCGCATGCCGACAAATACAGCGCGGCATTGGCTAAGGGCGAAATCCTCGCGCCGGCCAAAACCCTTGACCAAATGCAGCAGATTATTGTGAACGACTACGTCAATACCGGCCTGACCGTGCTTTTCTTATCGGTGGTGGTGATGGTGGCGATATTCGGTGCACGTGTTGCTTGGAAAGCTTATAAAACCGCCTTCCCGACCGCCAAAGAAGTGCCTGCGCTCTATGCAAAAGGAGCCGCCGCCGATGATCGTTAAACTTACAGGCAGCCTGAAAAAAGCTTGGCGTACCGCTTGTGCGACAGGACGTTTGATGGTGGGCGTGCACGACTATGACAACTATGTCGCGCAAACCCGCCGCCATAATCCGCACGCGCCGGTGATGAGCAAACGCCAGTTTTACGATTATTGCCATAAGCGGCGTTTAGGCGGTTCAGGTTCGCGCTGCTGTTAAGGAAGCTCCGAAACGAAGTTCAGAGGCTCCTTAATATTCTGTTTAATCGAACGCGACAATTGCGGTACAATTGTCGCGTTGATTTATTGAGTCTACTGTACTCACTGCCGTTTTCAGGCTGCCTGAAAACACTTAATGAAAACTTAACGGAGATAACTATGAAAGTATTACTGCTGGGCGCACCCGGAGCCGGTAAAGGCACACAGGCGCAATTCATCACCGAGGCATTTTCCGTGCCGCAAATTTCCACCGGCGACATGTTGCGCGCCGCAGTCAAAGCCGGCACACCGCTGGGCGTTGAAGCCAAAAAAATCATGGACGCGGGCGGTTTGGTGCGTGACGACATTATTATCGGTTTGGTGAAAGAACGCATTGCACAGGCTGATTGCGCCAACGGTTTTTTGTTTGACGGCTTTCCGCGCACGCTGGCGCAAGCCGAAGCCATGCGTGAAGCAGGCGTAGAACTGGACGCCGTGGTGGAAATCGACGTACCCGATGCGGTGATTGTCGAACGCATGTCCGGCCGCCGCGTGCATTTATCTTCGGGGCGCACTTATCATTTGCAGTACAACCCGCCTAAAGTCGCCGGTCAAGACGATCTCACCGGCGAAGAGTTGATCCAACGTGACGATGATAAAGAAGAAACGGTGAAAAAACGGCTGGAAGTTTATCATGAGCAAACCGAAGTATTGATTGATTTCTACGGCAAACTCGCGCAATCTGCCGGCAAACCGCAATACGTCAAAATCGACGGCACACAAAGCGTCGATACGGTTAAAACCGCCGTTTTATCGGCACTGAAGGGTTAAGAATCAAGGAAAACCCTAAGGAATCTTTGAGAAAAAACAGACTGCCGCCATGCACATGACGGCGGTTTTTTATTAAGGAGCCTCTCAGAGATTCCTTGATTTAATTAAACACTCAAGGCTCCCTGAAAGCTTAATAGACGGTCAATCAACAAATAGATTAATCCGTTATGGGTGTAATGTTTGCAAAAATAAAATACATCGGTTTATAATGACGAAGCTTTATTTTCAAACCCCAAATTTAAGGATAATATTCGTGGATGCTAAAGCCCAAAAACGCATTGAAGAGTTGAAAAAACAGCAGCAACGGATTGCTTCGGAAATCGCGCAATTGAGAAACCGTCGCAGCATTACCATTCGTGCGATTGCCGCCAAAATGGAAAAAGAAGGCATTACCTTAGAAGAGTTGAAAGCGCATGTTAAAACGCGCAATAAATACCTCAACCCTGAAACCGGTGAAAGCTGGTCGGGTCGCGGCCGCCAACCGTTCTGGGTGGTGGACGCACTGAAAGCCGGTAAAAAACTCGAAGACTTTTTGGCATAAACAGCCAATACGCATCTTCATGCAAATAGAGACACAGCGGTGTCTCTATTTTTATGGACGCTTTCCACATTATCCTGAGCCATGAAAATCATCCTCGCGCCGATGCACGGTTATGCCGACAGCGTCATGCGGCATTTACTCAGCACTGTCGGCGGTTTTGACGAAGTGGTGAGCGAATTTGTACGCATCACCCATACCCTGCATTCGCCCAAAACATGGCTTAAAAATGTGCCCGAGCTGGCGCAAGGCGCAGCCACGAGTGCAGGAACACCGTGCACGGTGCAGCTGCTGGGATCGGACGCGGAAAAAATGGCGGAAAACGCCGTGCTGGCCGTGCAATGCGGCGCCAAGAAAATTGATCTGAATTTCGGCTGCCCTGCGCCCACGGTGAACCAGCATCAGGGCGGCGCGGTGTTGCTGCAAACGCCGCATCGGCTGGAAGCGATTGTCCGCGCGGTGCGTATCGCACTGCCCGATCCCATCGAACTTTCCGCCAAAATGCGGCTGGGCTTTGACCACACCGATTTGGCAATCGACTGTGCCCGTGCCATTGCCGTGGGCGGTGCGCAATCTTTAACCGTCCACGCCCGCACCAAAATCCAAGCTTACGCGCCCAGTGCGCAATGGCAATGGTTCGCACCGCTTCAGGCAGCGATTGATATTCCTTTGATTGCCAATGGCGATATTTTTTCGCTGCAAGATTTTATCCGCCTGCAAACTTATTGCACGCCCGCCGGCATTATGCTCGGGCGCGGCGCATTGATGCGTCCCGATCTGGCACGGCAAATTCAGGCTTATCTGCATGGGCAAGAAGTGATCGCGTATGCCGAAGCGGAACTTTTATCGGTGATACGGCAGTTTTTCGATTTATGTTGCGCGCATGATCCGCACGGTCAATATGCACCGTCACGCTTAAAGCAATGGCTGCCTTTATTGTGCGAGGCGCATCCATTCTTCGCTGCCCTGCTGCAGCAAATCCGCCCGTGTCGAACCATTGAAGAAGTTACGGCGGTATTGAATATCTTTCAGGCTGCCTGAATAATGTCAGTATGATTCAGGCAGCCTGTATTACTTTGTACAAGCTGTTTGCTTCGCGCTCTATCGCCGCGCGATGGCGACTTACTTTCTTTGCTTCGTCAAAGAAAGTAAGCAAAGAAAGACGACCCCACGGCGCAGGTTTGGCTGCGCCAAACTTCCCGTTCAAAAAGCCGTTTGTGCGGCGGGCTTGAACTCGTGTCGGCTTTGCCGCCACTCAAACATGCAAGCCCTTTTCTCCGCAAAAACGCCTTTTTGAACGGCTGCTTCAAGGGGATTGGGGCGGATGAAATAAAGGTTTCTTCTGGTTTTACGGTTTGGGTTTGAGTAATATTGAAAATACTCAAAACAAAACGCACACAAACATCACCTGAAACAAAGTTTCTGCACAGCTAAAAAAACGGACGCTTAAAGTCGCGTCCGTTAGGGAGCTCTGAGAAACTCTGGTGCGTGGATTTGACTGCTATTTTTTTGGCAGACAAGGAGCATATTTAGGGCAATAGTGGTTCTATTGCCCTAAATGTGGGACGCAGTATGACGAAGAAAGAGCGGCTAAAGCCGCCGTCATGAGTTTCTCAGAGGTTCCTTAGGCTTTATTTTATGGTTATTTCTTTTTTAAACCTTGTTCCTGCCAAATCTTATCGTTTTCAGGCAGCGATACCTGATGGTAATAACGGCTGAATTTATCCCGCCACGGGAATTTCTCGCGCGCTTCACCAAAAGCTGTCATGACTTTCTCATACGCCGCCAAATCTGCGTCCACATCGGCACGGTAAGCATTTTCACAACACACGACATGGGCAGGCAGACGCGGTTTGCGCTGCATTTCAATCGACGGCTTACCGATGCACAAGGCAAACAACGGAAAGGTGTGGTGCGGCAATTTCAAAAGCTCAATCAAGCTCTTCACCTGCTGGCGCATCGCCCCGACAAAACACGTACCGTAACCGAGGCTTTCCGCTGCCAAAGCGGCGTTTTGCGCCGCCAATGCCGCATCAATGCTCATCACCAGCGTGCTCTCGGTTGAGGCCGCGCCGTCAAAACTGCCGCCGTAAGCTTGCGATGCCAGTTTCATGCGATGCAAATCACCGACGAATACCCAGCATTCCGATGCGCTCACCAATTGCGGATTTGCCGGAAACAATGCGCCAAACTCCGCCCGCAAAGTGCGGTCCGTCAAGCGGATAATGCTGTAATGCTGCCCGTTCATCCACGACGGAGCTTGCTGCGCCGCCGCCAGAATGGCAGCAACTTCTTCTGCACTCAATGTGTGGTTTTCGTCAAAATGGCGATAAGTGCGGTGTGAGGTGATGAGTTCGATGATTTGATTCATGTTTTTAATGTTTTTCCGTCATGCAAAAAATATCATTTTACCCGAGCATCTGCGTCGGCGGTATTTTTTGCAGGCGATGCCGCACAAGCGACGGAAAGCAGTTATAATCGACGCATCTTTTTATGAACGGTTTTTGCCGTTTATCCTCCCTACTTTTGCACACGAAAGGTTCGACATGTTTCCCGAATACCGCGATTTAATCAGCCGCCTGAAAAACGAAGACGCGCGCTTTGCCCGTTTATTTGAAGAGCATAATGATTTAGACCATCAAATCATCCGCTTGGAAAGCAACCCCGTCACCGGCGGACTGGACCAGATCGATGACTTGAAACGTCAAAAACTGCGCCTGAAAGACCAATTGTACGAAATCCTCAAGCGCGCCGAAAGCGAAGGCAAATAAGCTTTTTCATCTCCACCGCTGCTGACTTTCGGCGGCGGTTTTTTATTGTCTGAAAATCAGCAAGCTGCACACCATGAATCAAGAAAAATTTACCGAAGAAACCGTGCTTTGGGTCAAACATCACACGCCCAAGCTGATGACCTTTGCCATTTCGCGTCCGGAAAGTTACCGCTTTACCGCCGGACAGTTTTCGCGCTTGGGTTTTCGTGAAGGGTCAGGGTTTGTATGGCGTGCTTATTCGGTGATTTCGCCCGAGTACGCCGACGATTTGCACTATGTCGCGGTGCTGATTCCGCAAGGGCCGATGAGTGCGCATTTTGCCGCCATGCAGGCGGGCGATACGATTTTGCTGGATAAAACCGCTACCGGCTTTTTGCTGCCGGAACGTTTTGCCGACGGGCGCGATCTGGTGATGCTGTCCACCGGTTCGGGCATTGCGCCGTTTTTATCGCAATTGCAACAGCCCGAATTATGGCAGCGCTTCCGGCGGCTGGTTTTGACCCATTGCGTCAGCCATGCGGACGAGTTGATTTTTAATCATGATATTGCCGCGCTGGCGGAACACCCTTTGGTCGGGGAATATTTTTCGCAGCTGACTTACCTGCCCGTCACCACCCGCGACACCACGCCTGAGGCTTTGCACCGCAGGCTGCCTGAACTGTTGCTTAACGGCGAACTGGCGCGTGCCGCCCGAATGACGTTCACGCCGCAAGATACGCGCTTTATGATTTGCGGTAATCCCACGATGGTGCGCGACACGTTCAAAGCCTTGCTGGATTTAGGTTTCGCCATGCACCGCAATAAACTGCCCGGGCAGATTCTGATGGAAAACGGTTTTTAGGCAAAACCCTCACCGATAGCGATCTTTGCTCACTACCCTTTGTCATCCTGCGCGTTTCAGGCAGCCTGAACGCCGCAGCCCACACCAAATTACGGTATCATAGGCCACCTTAAACCGTGTTCTGACAACGTGAGTTTCCTATGTATTCATTTTTCCAAAAAATCCTGTTTTCCCTCGATGCCGAAAAAGCGCATAAGGCTGCCTTAAAAAGTCTGGCGGCAGCGCATTGTCTTGGTCTGGACAAAATCGCCGCGCCTGCGCCCTTATCCGCGCCGTGCCGCGTCATGGGTTTGGATTTGCCCAATCCTGTCGGACTGGCAGCCGGTTTGGACAAAAACGGCGAATACATCGACGCCTTGTCTGCACTGGGTTTCGGCTTTCTCGAAGTCGGCACGGTCACGCCCAAACCGCAGGCAGGTAACCCGAAACCGCGCCTGTTCCGCATTCCCGAACAACAAGCCGTGATCAATCGCATGGGATTCAATAACCACGGCATTGACGCGCTGATTGCCAATGTCAAAAAAGCCAAATACCGCGGCATCCTCGGCATCAACATCGGCAAAAACGCGATCACGCCGATCGAGCGTGCGGTGGACGACTACGTGATTTGTCTGGAAAAAGCTTATGCGCACGCCTCCTACATCACGGTGAATATTTCTTCGCCCAATACGCAAAACCTGCGTTCTTTGCAGCAAGAAGACGAACTGTCCGCCTTGCTGTCGGTGCTGAAAAACAAACAAAACGAGCTGGCTGACCAACACGGACGTTACGTGCCGCTGGCGGTCAAAATCGCGCCGGATTTGGACGAAAGCCAGATTGCCGCAGCGGCGAACGTGATTCGCGCGTGCAAAATCGACGGCGTGATCGCCACCAACACCACGATCGACAAATCCTCCTTGGGCAATCACCCCTTGGCACAAGAAGCCGGCGGACTGTCGGGCAAACCGCTGCGCGAGAAAGCCGATGCGGTGCTGCAAACCTTATCCGGCTGCCTGAATCCGAGCGGCGAGGAAGAGATTCCGATCATCGGCGCAGGCGGCATTGCCTCGGGCGCGGATGCCGTCGCCAAGCTGGACAAAGGCGCGCGGGCGGTGCAGCTGTACAGCGCGATGGTGTATCAAGGCCCGCCCTTGATTCACGAATGTGTCCGCGCCATCGCACAGCGAAAAGCCTGAATGCATCATCTTCAGGCAGCCTGAAAACCAATTAACCCATTGTTGCAACATCATTATCGAGTCAATCCATGAGCGAAAAAAAACTGGACGGAAAAGTTATTTTAATCACCGGCGCATCACAAGGCATCGGCGCGGAAGTGGCGTTTGCCTACGCGCAAGAAGGCGCGACCGTGGTGCTGTTGGGGCGCAACCGACGCAAGCTGGAGCAGGTTTACGACCGCATCACCGCACAAGGGCTGCCTGAACCGTATGCGATTTCGTTTGATTTATTGAAAGCGGAAGAGGCGGAGTTCAACACGCTGGCGGAGCAGATTTTCAGCGAAACCAAACGCTTGGATGGTATTGTGCATTGTGCGGCATATTTTTACGCCCTGTCACCGCTGGAGTTTCAAACCATTGACGAATGGGTCAATCAATACCGTATCAATGCGATCGCGCCCTTTGCCCTGACCCGCGCCTTTTTGCCACTCTTCAAACGCAACGATGACACCTCGGTGATTTTTGTCAGCGAAAGCCACAGCGAAACGCCGCAGGCTTACTGGGCGGGTTTCGGTGCCAGTAAAGCGGCGTTGAACTATCTGTGCGGTTCGCTGGCGGACGAATACGAACGTTTCGCGGGTTTCCGTGCCAATGTGCTGATTCCGGGCGTGGTCAATTCGCCGCAACGCGAAAAAACCCACCCGGGCGAAAGCTCGGCCGAGCGCACGCCGATTGCCGCGATTTTGCCTGATTTTGTGTACTGGATGAGCGAAGCTTCACGCGGCAGAAGCGGCGAAGTCGTGTATCTGACCGCCAATGCGTAAAATCTTTTCAGGCAGCCTGCTTTAATCAAAAAGGCTGCCTGAATCTCTTGAGTGCCTAGACATGTGGCGTTATGTTCTGAAACGATTGCTGCTCCTGATTCCCACGTTGTGGGGCATCGTCACGATTACTTTTGTCATCGTGCAGTTCGTGCCGGGCGGGCCGGTGGAACAAATGGTGCAGCAACTCACCCAAGCGCAACCCGGACAAAGCATGCTCACCGGCGAAGCGCGTGCCAAAATCTCGGCGGAAGACATGGCCACACTCAATGCTTTGTATGGTTTCGACAAACCGCCGCTGACGCGTTATGTCGATATGCTGACGCGCTTTGCGCGTTTTGATTTGGGAACGAGCTTTTTTCATCACCAAACCGTACTGCAACTGGTCAAAGAAAAACTGCCGGTGTCGATGTCGCTCGGGCTGTGGACTTTTTTCCTGACTTATCTGATTTGCATTCCCTTGGGCATTGCCAAAGCGGTGCGGCATGGTTCGCGCTTTGATGCCGTCAGCAGCGTGGTGATTTTAATCGGCTATTCGATTCCGTCTTTTGTGCTGGGGGTTTTGCTGTTGGTATTGTTCGGCGGCGGCAGCTTTCTGGCATGGTTTCCGCTGTCGGGCTTGACCAGCGACGACTGGGCGAGCTTTTCGACGTGGCACAAAATCACCGATTACCTGTGGCACATCGCCTTGCCGATCACCGCTTCGGTGGCGGGCAATCTGGCAGTGATGACGGTGCTGACCAAAAACGTGTTTCTGGAAGAAATCCGCCGCCAGTATGTTTACACCGCTCGCGCCAAAGGGCTGCCTGAACGCAAAATCCTGCTGCGCCATGTGTTGCGCAATGCCATGATTCCGCTGATTACCGGCTTTCCGGCAGCCTTTATCGGCGCGTTTTTTACCGGCAGCCTGTTGATCGAAACCTTGTTTTCCTTGGACGGTTTGGGATTATTGTCCTATCAGTCGGTGCTCAAGCGCGATTATCCGGTGGTGATGGGCACGCTGTTTGTGTTCACCCTGCTCGGCTTGCTGGCGAAACTGCTGTCGGATTTATCTTATATGTGGGTGGATCCGCGCATTCATTTCGATAAGGACGCTTCATGAAACAAGGTTTCAAGCAGCGTTATTGGCAGGCGTTCCGGCGGCAAAAAAGCGCGTTGTGGGCATTGCGTTTGTTTGTGTTGCTGTTTGCACTGTCTTTGCTCGCACCCTTATGGAGCAACGATAAACCGCTGTGGGTGCACTATCAGGGGAAAACGTATTTTCCCTTAGTGAGCGAACACAACGAAACCGTATTCGGCGGTGATTTTGACACCCCCACCGATTACCTTGACCCGTATATCCGCCAAAAAATCACCACCGACGGCAACCGTGCGATGTATCTGCCGAATCCTTACAATGACCGCACCTTAAACGAATTTGCCGCGCAACCGAACCCTGCCGCACCGAGTCCTGTTCATTGGCTGGGCACCGATGACGTGGGGCGCGATATGGTGGCACGTTTAGTGTACGGCTTTCGCAACTCGGTACTGTTCGCGCTTGCGCTGACGGTGGTGGCGACCGCGCTGGGGATTTTTTTCGGCGCGGTGCAAGGTTTTTTCGGCGGCAAAACCGATCTCGTCATGCAACGTTTCACCGAAATCTGGGGCGGGCTGCCTGAACTGTATTTGTTGATTATTCTGTCTTCGTTTTTCACTCCGAGCCTGTGGATATTGTTGATTTTATTGACTTTATTTTCATGGATGGGGCTGGCGGACTATGTACGCGCCGAGTTTTTGAAAAACCGTCAGGCGGATTACGTGTTGGCGGCGCGCAGCATGGGCGTGGGCAATGCGCGCATCATGTGGCGGCATATCCTGCCAAACAGCTTGACGCCGGTGCTGGCGTTTTTGCCGTTTCGCATTTCGGGCGCGGTATTGGCTTTGACCAGCTTGGATTTTCTCGGCTTGGGCGTACCGGGCGACCGTGCCGGTTTGGGCGATTTGTTGGCGCAAGGCAAAGACAACCTCGACGCATGGTGGATCGCCCTGCCGACATTCGCCGTTTTGACCGTGATGTTGCTGCTGGTGATGATCGGCGACGGCTTGCGCCGTGCTTTGGACGTTTATGCACGGTAAGGCTGCCTGAAGCAAAGAAATACGCTTAGGCTGCCTGAACGACAAATGGACAGTAAGGTTTGATGGAAACTGTCATTCCCCTTTAAGCAGCCGTCAAAAAAAATATTTTAACGGGGAAAAGGGCTTGCTTGTTTGAGTGGCGGCATAGCCGCCGCGAGTTCAAGCCCGCCGTTAAAATACTTTTTTTGACGGGAAGTTTGGCGATAGCCAAACCTGCTTAGCGGGGTCGCCTTTCTTTGCTTACTTTCTTTGGCGAAGCAAAGAAAGTAAGTCGCCGCGCGGCGATGAAGCGCAATGTAAACCACTGTTGCAAACAAAACAATCACAACAAAAACCTTATTTCAGGCAGCCTAAGACACCGTTTCTGCATCACTAAAATTTTTTTCGGATCACCATGACACCTCATCTTTACACCGCAAGCTTTACCGTCGATAACGACGATTTGGACGAGACCGGCCACATGAACAATGTGCGCTATCTGTATCGGCTGCAAGAAGCGGCGATTGCGCATTGGAAGCTGCTGTCGGACGCAACCGTGCGCGAAAATTATCTGTGGGTGGCACGGCGGCATGAGCTGGACTATCTGGCGAGCGCATTTTTGGGCGAAAGCCTGACCATCCGCACTTTTGTCGGCGAATGTCGCGGCGCATTGAGCACGCGCCATTATGAAATCACGCGCGACAACGACGGTCAGCGTATTGTGCAAGCGCAAACCCGCTGGTGTCTGTTGCAACGCGACGGCATGAAAGTGGTGCGCATTCCCGCGGCGATTGCCGCTTTATTTGAAAGCCAAGAACATGAATAACGCTTACGCATCACTCAAAGCACGGCTGATTGCCATGATTTACGAAAGCCTGCTCGTGGCGGCGGTCACTTTTGTCGGGCTGGTGGTGGCCGCGCCGTTTGCCTTTGTACTGCGCGAATGGCCTGTATTCAGCAGTACATTGATTGCCTTGATTTTATTGTGGGCGTGGCGTTGGTATTTTGTCGGCGCATGGCGCAAAAAAGAACAAACTTTGGCCATGAAAACATGGAACATCGTCTTGAAAAGTGCCAACGGGCAACGCGCCTCACGCAAACAGCTCAATCTGCGGTTTATCTGGGCGACTTTGTTGCTGCTGCTGATTCCGTCTGCGGTGTATTTGGTGGCACGCCATTATGGTCATGAGCCCAAAAGTGCCTTGGTGCTGGGGATGTTGTGGTGGATTTTGCCGTGGGGTTGGGCTTTGTTGAATCGCGAGCGGCAGTTTTTATACGATGTATTGGCCGGTACGGCTTTGTTTTCCGCCAAAAAGCCTGAAAAAGCATAAAAAAATGCCGTCAGTATTAAAGGGAGAAAATACCGACGGCACAACACATTGCAGGGAAAACGTCTTACTCACTACTTGTTTGCTTTGGAGAGAAGCAACGGTCAATCAGACTGCGCCTTTGGATGTTAGTTCCGAAAAAGTTTGAAAAAAAGCGAAAAATTTTATAACTATTTGAAATTAAATTGAATATTGATGAAAACTTTACGCGCCGAGTTCACTGATCTGCCCGCACCGATTTTCGCCCAATACGCGGCGATGGTGGTGCTGGCGGTGATTGCCCTGCCCTTATTGTGGCAGCTCTCGACCGTGGTCACGGCAATGTTCGTGCTGTTGTGGTGTGTTCGTTTGGCGATGGTGAAGTTCGGTATCGCGCCGCTGAAAACCGTTGCTTTGCTGGTGCTGTTGCTGTTGTGCGGCGCGGTGGTGCTGACCCAGCTGAAATCCTTATGGGGGCGTGACGGCGGCGTGGCGTTTTTGCTGATGATGGCGCTGCTCAAATCGTTCGAGAGCCGCCGCATCCGCGATTGGCAGGTGCTGCTGCTCTCGGCATTGTTTCTGACCGTCGGTTCGCTGCTGTTTTCGCAAGGCATTGTGAACGCGGCGTGGGCGGTGTTTTGCCTGTTTGCGGTGTTGTTTTGTCTGAATTTATTGGACGGCGGGCATTGGCGCGGCGCATGGCGGCAGGCGGCGCGCGGCATGGCGTTTTCTTTATTGCCGGCGATGGTGTTGTTCATCGCCGTGCCAAGGCTGCCTGAACCTTTGATCCGCCTTTTGCCCACGCCGAGCGAACAAGCGAAAAGCGGCTTGTCCGATACCATGCAGGCCAGCACCTTCAGCGAAATGGTGTTAAGCGACGAGTTGGCTTTCAATGCGGTGTTTGCCGATGGTTTTGTGCCGCAGAATAATCAACTTTACTGGCGAACTTTGATCATGCCCGATTTTGACGGGCACACTTGGCGGCAACAGTCTCCGATTCAACGAGTGAGCCCTGATGATCATCCGTTACGCCAACACGCTAAAGTGCGTTACGAGCTGATTTTGAAAGATTGGAAAGGACATATTCCCGCGTTGGATTATCCGATAGAGACCGACCGCCATGCGTGGCTGTTCAGTACGCGCACCGTGATGGCCAAGCGCAGTTATGCACAGTTGCGGCGTGTGGAAATCACGTCCGCCCTAAGCGACAGGCTGCCTGATCGCCTGTATGCGCATGAGCGCAGACGTTATCTTGCTTTGCCGCCACAGCGTAATCCGCGCACGGTGATGCTGGCACAAAACCTGCGCCGACAAAGCGCAAACGACGAAGCTTTCGCCCGTCGTTCCTTGGCGTATTTTGCCGAACAAGGTTTCAGCTACACTTTAAATCCGCCGCGCATGGCGGACGAGACGCATGAAGTGGACACCTTTATGTTTGATGCCCAACAAGGTTTTTGCGGACATTACGCCTCCGCCTACGTGGTGATGATGCGTGCCGCGGGGCTGCCTGCACGGGTAGTGACGGGCTATCAAGGCGGCGAATACAATGCAGACGCGCAATTCTGGCAAGTGCGCAGCAAAGACGCGCACGCGTGGGCGGAAGTATGGTTGGAAGAGCGCCAAAGCTGGCTGCGCATCGACCCCACCGCCGTGATTTCGGCACGCAGCGAAAGCGGTATCGAAGCGGCTTTGCCCGCCGGCGAATCGCTCGGCGGCTCGCGCATACCGCTGTGGGCGAAACGTTTTGCCGCCGAAAGTCAGTTTTACTGGCAAAAATGGGTGGTGGACTTTGACGCGGGACGGCAAAACGCATTGTTCAAGAAACTGGGGCTGGGAAAAGTCAGCGTCTCTTCGGTGCTGACAATTTTGGTGTTGGGCGGTGCCTTGGCTTTATTGCCGATGTTCGCTTGGTGGCGCGTGCATCTGCGCCGCCAAAGCCACCCTTTATCCGATGGTTTTATGCTGTTGAAACGAAGACTGATCAGCGACGAAGAAATGCTTACCGCGCTTGGGCCGCAAGATTTGCTTGCGCACTTACGGCTTTCAGGCAGCCTGAATCCTGCGCTGCAAAGCCTGATTGAAGAATACATCGCCTTGCGTTACCGCACCGATGATCCGCCCAAACATGCGGTGTGGGCATGGTATCGCCGTGCCAAAAAATATCGCCCGACCGGCGGTGAACAATGAAACACTCCCCTGCGGCAGGTTCATTGTGGATGCTGGCGGCAACCGTGTCGTTCGCGCTGATGGGTGTGTTCGTCAAACGTGCCGGCAGCCATTTTGCTTTTTACGAATTGGTGTTTTACCGCACCGCATTCGCCGTGGTGGTTTTGACCGTTTTGGCATTGATGCAGCAGCGGCAATTTGCCACGCCGCACGTTTTTGCCCATGTCTGGCGCGGTTTGGCCGGCACGCTCGGCTTGGTGCTGTATTTTTATGCGGTGGTGCATTTGCCTCTCGCCACTGCGGTCACGCTTAACTACACCTCGCCTTTATGGTTGGCGGTGTTATCGGTGGTGTTTTTGCGTGAACGTTTATCGCGCAACGTGGTGTGGATGTTGCTATGCGGTTTTATCGGCATTGTGGTGCTGCTGCGCCCCAGCTTAAACAGCGGACAGGAAGCGGCGGCCGTGATTGCCCTGTTGTCCGGCGCAGCAGGCGGTTGGGCGTATTTGCAGGTGCGCGAATTGACCCGTCTGAACGAGCCGGAATGGAAAGTGGTATGGTCGTTTTCGCTGATTGCCGCCTTATGTTGCGCATTATGGGGTTTTGCCGCCGGTTGGCATGGCATCAGCCGCAATCATGTGCCCGATTTGATCGGCATCGGCTTTTTTGCGCTGATTGCCCAATTGTGCCTGACCCGTGCGTATAAGGTCGGACAAAAATTCGTGGTGGCTTCATTGTCGTATTTTACAGTGGTGTTTTCGGTGCTGTTCGGCCTCTTGGTGTTCGGCGAGATTTTGCAATGGCAAGAATGGGCGGGCATTGTCATCATTACCCTCGTCGGGGTTGCAGGCAGCCTGTCTGCACGCAAAACAACATAAAACGGAGGAAAATCATGCTGTACTTTTTCTGGGTCATGGCCTTGTGCGCAGGGTTGTTTCTGGGCGGGCAATCCGCCATCAACAGTCAATTAAGCACCAGTCTGGGGCAGCAGCCGATTTTGGCGGCTTTGATCTCGTTTGCGGTGGGCACGGTGGTCTTATTGGTGCTGGCCAAAAGCTTCGGTCAGCTACAATTTTCCAGCATCGCCAATATGCCCTTGCAGCCTTGGTGGCAGTTTATCGGCGGTTTTTTGGGCGCGTTCGTGGTGTTCACCACCGTTTTGCTCGCGCCCAAACTCGGCATCGCCAATATGCTGTTATTGATTTTGATCGGGCAATTGATCAGCGGTATGTTGATCGATCATTTCGGTTGGCTCAACATGCCGCTTCGTCCGGTTTCTTTAAGCAAAATCATCGGCTTGCTGCTGATGATATTTGGACTGGTGGTGTTTTTCTATGGTGATGCGCTGATGAAACGGTTTGGTGGTTAAGAAATCTTTCAGGCAGCCTGAGACCTTTGCAAAAATCCGTCCTGTGGCGCATTTCTTTGGAATGCGCTCCTCGAAAGCTTGCCTAGCTTAAACTATGTCTGCGCTTTCTGCGGTGCTATTCCTTTGAACTGCATCCACATTACAGACTTTTGGGCGTAAGGGACAAAAAAGGTGCTGTTTTCAGGGTCGAGTCTCTCTAAGGGACAT
>JAUNUS010000034.1 GCA_030538055.1 Neisseria sp. | reverse complement strand
ATCGAACTATACGCACTCCCCAGAAATCTGTCAAACAGTTTTAACAAAAAAATATCACTTTTATAACAAATCACAGATTCTTAAAGAAATTTAATATCAACAAAAAATACCACAACAGCAAACAATCACTGCAAATCCCTTACAGGCAGCCTTAAACAGGCTGTCTGAAGTCCTTTTTCAGCGTATCATTACGTTCGTTTTCATTCCCTATAAGGTATATCAACATGAATTTCCCGCCCCGCTTCTTTGATGCTACCCGTATGCGCCGTATGCGCCGTGATGATTTTTCGCGCCGTCTGATGCGCGAGAGCAGCTTGAGTGTCGATGATTTGATTTATCCCGTATTTGTTTTGGAAGGCAATCGGCGCGAAGAAGCCGTGTCCGCCATGCCGGGGGTGAAACGCCAAAGCATTGACCTGCTCTTAAAAACGGCGGAAGAAGCCGTCAAGCTCGGCATTCCGGCGCTAGATTTATTTGCTGCCGATGTGTCGCGCAAATCGGAAGACGGTGCGGAAGCCGCTAATCCTGACGGTTTGATTCCGCGTGCCGTACGCGCCTTACGCGCGGAATTTCCCGAACTGGGCATCATGACCGATGTAGCGTTAGACCCTTACACCACGCACGGACAGGACGGTTTGATCGATGCAACCGGTTATGTACTGAATGACGAGACGATTGAGGTTTTGATTGAACAAGCCTTATGTCATGCCGAAGCAGGCGCGCAGGTGATTTCTCCCTCTGACATGATGGACGGACGCATCGGTGCGATTCGCGAGGCATTAGAAGATGCCGGCCATATTCACACCCGCATCATGGCGTACTCTGCCAAATACGCTTCGTCTTTCTACGGCCCCTTCCGTGAGGCGGTGGGCAGCGCGGGCAATCTGGGCAAGGGCAATAAATACACCTATCAGATGGACCCTGCCAACAGCAATGAAGCTTTGCATGAAGTCGCACTGGACATTGCCGAAGGCGCGGACATGGTGATGGTGAAACCGGGCATGCCTTATCTGGACATCATCCGCCGTGTTAAAGACGAATTCGGCGTACCGACTTTTGCTTATCAAGTGTCGGGCGAATATGCGATGATTCAGGCGGCCGCACAAAACGGCTGGCTGGATAAAGATGCAGTGATGATGGAGAGTTTATTGGCGTTTAAGCGCGCCGGTGCAGACGGCATTTTGACTTATTTTGCGCCGGATGTTGCCAAATTACTGCGCCAAGGGGCTTGAAAAAATCGAATAAGGGCACTATATTAATGGCGATGGTGTCACAACCATCGTCATTTTTTGTCATAAAACCGTCACTTATCCCGACTACAATGCGTACGGTTGATTAGATTTAAGGAGAAAAACCATGCCTCATCGTCGCAGACAACATATTTTTCAGGCAGCCAAGCGTCGTGCTTATTTGCCGCAAAAAGAAGTCGTTCGCCCCGAGCAACACAGCTCGGAACGTTGATTCACCCTACTGAAAAAACAACGCCGTCACGGCGTTATTTTTTTGCATAAAGCTTTTCCCTTATGCCTTGATCGTGGCGTGAATAGCTTCAGGCAGCCTGTAGTGCGCTCACATGATTAAGGGAAATGGTGACTAGACAATAAAAAACGGACTTTATCCAAAGTCCGTTTTTCTTTGTCTCAATCTACAGCCTAAATAATCGCAGCACTTCCCGCTGCCGTCCAGTACTCTTCCATCGCCGTTTGTTGGGCGTAGTTTTGCATCTGCGTGCTCACGCTTTCGGCGGCATTGTCCTGCGGTTTGAAGGTTGCCATTTTTTCGATCAGACGATCCAACTGTTCCGCATTGATCTGTTTGCCGTCAGCAGTGTGAATCTGCTCGATTTGATTGGGTTTGCCGAAGAACCATAAATGGTGGTTTTCGACGGTGATGCGATCTTCGCTGCCGATGACTTGAATTTCCAAATGGCTGCCTGAACGGCTGAACCATAAATCGCCCGCGGTCAAATCGCTGAATCGAATCACATCGTTATCACCGCCGAGATCGTAAATTTTGTCTTGTCCGTCGCCTTTGGCAAAGACATAGGCATCGCTGCCCAATCCGCCTTGCAAGCGGTCGTTGCCCGTACCGCCAATTAACGTTTCGTCGCCCCAGCGTCCGTTTAAGGGTGTAGAAAACAACAGCGTTGTTTACACTTTTGCTTAGTGCTTGTTGACCACAAAAAGTGGGTTTAGTGGGTTGTCAAGAATGCCGTAAGGCACGGCGAAGCCGCGTAGTTCTTGATAATCTACTAAATCCACTTAAACTCCCACAAGCAGGAAGCAAAAGCGAGCTAGTACAAAAAAGTGTAAACAACCCGACCATTTTCTACACAGGGGATGCTTCCAACAAAAAAACGGACTTTTTGCAAAGTCCGTTTTTTGTGTTCAGGCTGCCTGAAAAGATTTGAGGAGCCTCTGAGAAACTCATGGCAGCGGCTTTAACCGCTCTTTCTTCGTTATACTGCGTCCCACATTGAGGGCAATAGAACCACTATTGCCCTAAATATGCTCCTTGCCTGCCAAAAAAATAGCAGCCAAATCCACGCGCCAGAGCTTTTCAGAGGCTCCTTAACCGAATTTTCCGGTAATGTAATCTTCGGTTTCTTTTTTCTTCGGTGCGGTAAACATGGCTTTGGTGTCGCCCACTTCCACGAGTTCGCCCAGATACATATAGGCGGTGGTGTCGGACACCCGTGCCGCTTGCTGCATATTGTGGGTGACGATGGCGATGGTGTAGTCTTTTTTCAGCTCGCTCACCAGCTCTTCAATGTGTGCGGTGGAAATCGGGTCGAGCGCGGAAGTCGGTTCGTCCAGCAGCACCACTTCGGGTTTAGAGGCGACCGCACGGGCGATGCACAGGCGTTGTTGTTGTCCGCCGGAAAGAGAGTTGCCCGATTGCTTCAGTTTGTCTTTGACTTCATTCCACAGGGCGGCTTTTTTCAAAGCCCATTCGACGCGGTCGTCCATGTCGCTGCGCGAGAGTTTTTCGTAGAGTTTGACCCCGAAAGTCACGTTATCGTAAATCGACATCGGAAACGGGGTGGGCTTTTGAAACACCATGCCGACTTTGGCGCGCAGCAGGTTGATGTCTTGGCCTTTGTCCAGAATATTTTTCCCGTCAAGCATGATTTCGCCCTCGGCGCGCATACCGGGATAAAGGTCGTACATACGGTTGAACACGCGCAGCAGTGTCGATTTACCGCAACCGGACGGGCCGATGAAGGCGGTGACTTTTTTTTCTTTAATTTCCAGATTGATGTCTTTTAAGGCGTGAAACGTGCCGTAGTAAAAATTCAAATGATTGACTGAAATTTTGGTGCTCATAAGAAATCCGTTTGTGTTATTGGAATAATCGATTCAGGCTGCCTGAAAGGTTTAATGTTGCGCTTTGCTCGAACTGCCGACGTAACGCGCCAGAATATTGGCAAACAATACCGTCAGCGTAATCAACAACGCCCCTGCCCATGCCAGTTCATGCCAATTGCTGTAAGGGCTCATGGCAAAATCCAGAATCATTTTCGGCAGGTTGCCGATGGGCTGATTCATGTCGGTAGTGAAGAAGTTGTTGGAAAACGCGGTAAAGAGCAGCGGTGCGGTCTCGCCCGAAATCCGTGCAAACGCCAAAATCACGCCGGTGATCACCCCTGCTTTGGCAGCGCGCAGGGTAACCATCATCACCAGTTTCCATTTGGGCGCGCCCAAGGCGTAAGCCGCTTCGCGCAGGCTGTTCGGAATCAGCTTCAGCATGTTTTCCGTGGTGCGCACCACCACCGGAATCACCAGCAGGGCCAAGGCCAGCGAGCCGGCCCAACCCGAAAAGTGCCCTTGGCGAAACACCACCAATTCCCAAATAAACACCCCGATGATGATCGACGGCGCGGACAATAAAATATCGTTCATAAAGCGCGTGGCGGAGGCGAATTTACTGTTGCCGCCGAATTCCGCCAGATACACCCCACACAAAATACCGATCGGCGTACCGATGAGCAAGCCGAAAAACGTCACCAGCAACGAGCCGACAATCGCGTTGCGAATCCCGCCTTCCATCATCGGCGGCGGCATGTCTTGCGTGAAAACCGCCATCGACAAACCACCGAAGCCTTTGACAAACAAGGTGTACAAAATCAAACCGAGAAACAGCAAACCAAGACCGGTGGCAAACCACGACAAAGCCAAGCTGAACATATTCATCATACGGCGGCGGCGATAAACGGCTGCATCCATATCCATTTCCTTTTCTTAACGACCTTGGTTGCGCTCGACCCGCAGCAGCAACAATTTAGAAATACACAACACGATAAACGTAATGAGAAACAGCAACAGCCCCAAATACAATAACGACGACAGGTGCAAAGTATCCACCGCTTCGGCAAATTCATTGGCCAGCGACGAAGTAATCGACACCCCGGGGTTAAACAGCTTGCTGCTGATGTTGTAAATATTGCCGATGACAAAGGTCACCGCCATGGTTTCGCCCAAAGCGCGTCCCAGTCCGAGGATAATCCCGCCGACCACGCCCACTTTGGTATAAGGCAACACCACTTTACGCACCACTTCCCACGTGGTCGCGCCCAAGCCGTACGCCGATTCTTTCAATAGCGTCGGCACGACTTCAAACACATCGCGCATCACCGAGGCGATCGACGGAATAATCATCACCGCCAGAATAATCCCCGCAGTAAACATACCGATGCCCATCGGCATACCGCCGAAAATGCTTTGCAAAACGGGAATGCCGTCAAAGAGTTTAATCAAGGTCGGCTGCACGTTTTCGCTGAACCACGGTGCGAAAATAAACAGACCCCACATACCGTAAATAATCGACGGTACGCCGGCCAATAACTCCACCGCAATACCGATCGGCTTACGCAGCCAAACCGGACACAGTTCGGTCAGGAAAATCGCAATGCCGAAACTGATCGGCACCGCCAACAATAAGGCAATCACCGATGTCACCACCGTACCGTACACCGGCGCGAGCGCGCCGTAGCTGCCATTGACCGGATCCCAATCCGACGAAGTCAAAAAGCCGAAACCAAAGGCTTTCATCGCCGGTAGCGAGCCGATGAACAGTGAAATCATGATGCCGGTGAGCGAAATCAGCACCAAAAACGCAAAAAAGCGCGTACCGTTGACAAACAACCAATCCAACTTACGCTGGTTGGCCAACTTTTTGGCTAAGGGTGATGCTTGCATGTTTGTTCCGATTAAAAAATAAACAACGGAGGTTTTGTTTGAAAGATCAAAAGTTTTCAGGCTGCCTGAAAGGTCTCAGGCTACCTGAAACTATAGGAACCTCTGAGAAACTCGTGACGGCGGCTTTAACTGCTCTTTCTTCGTCATACTGCGTCGCACATTTAGGGTAATAGAACCACTATTGCCCTAAATGCGCTCCTTGCCTGCCAAAAAAATAGCAGTCAAATCCACTCGCCAGAGTTTCTCAGAGATTCCTTTAATTCACCGCTTAAAAACAAAGGGCGTTGCCGCCCTTCGAGTGCGATGCTGCTTATTGTGCCGAGGTGTAAACCGGCTGACCATCAGCACCGACCACTTGCTTCCAGCTGTCACGCATCAGCTGTTTGGTGTTGTCGGTCAAGGGCACGTAGTCCAGTTTGGCGGCGGCTTCGTCACCGTTTTTGTACGCCCAGTCAAAGAATGCCAAAGCGGCTTTCACGCGCTCGGGATTATCCGGTTTGGTGTGCACCACGATAAAGGTTGCCGAGGCGATCGGCCATGCTTGGTCGCTGCCTTGGTTAGTCAGCACCAGTTGATAGCCCGGAGCGGATTGCCAATCGGTATCCGCAGCCGCGGCAAAGCTTTCTTGCGACGGTTGTACCACATTGCCGGCTTTATTCATCAGTGCAGTGTGCGACATATTGTTTTGTTTGGCATAAGCGTACTCGACGTAACCGATGGAGTTTTTCACTTTACCCACGGTCGCGGAAACGCCCTCGTTACCTTTACCTGCCGCACCGGTACCGTCGGTAGCGGTCGGCCATTTGACCGAGTTGGCCGCGCCGACGGTTTTTTCCCATTCGGGCGACACTTGGCTTAAGTAATTGGTGAAGTTAAAGCTGGTGCCGGAACCGTCCGAACGGAAAACGGTGGTGATCGCCGCGTCAGGCAAGCTCACGCCTTCGTTCAAAGCAGTGATTGCAGGGTCGTTCCATTTTTTGATTTTGCCCAAATAAATGTCCGCCAGCACGGTGCCGGAGAGTTTCAATTGCCCCGGAGCGACGCCGTCAACGTTCACCACCGGTACCACGCCGCCGACTACGGTCGGGAATTGAATCAAACCGTCTTTATCCAAATTCTCTTTGGACAAAGGCGCGTCGGTCGCGCCGAAATCAACGGTTTTGGCAATGATTTGTTTGATGCCGCCGGAAGAACCAATGGACTGATAGTTGATTTGGTTGCCGGTGCTTTGTTGATAAGCTTGCGCCCACTGGGCATAAATCGGCTGCGGGAAAGACGCGCCGGCACCGGTCACGGTTTGCGCGTTCGGCGTGGTTTGCGCCGGAGCGGCAGTCGAAGCGGTTTCGTTGGCATTACCTGTGGATTGATTGCCTCCGGAGCAGGCAGCCAACACGACGGCACTTGAAACCAACAGAGCAAGAAGTTTGATACGCATGTTTTATTCCTTAATTAAGGTTAGATGATTGAACTGCAAAACATCGTCAGTTTAAGAAAGAAATATTGCAGTAATATGACAACTACCGATTGCCGCGTCACAAATCGACCTGCCGTGCACATTCGGGACCAATGCATTGCTCCCGCATCACGCCTCCGCCATCGCCAAGGCTGCCTGAACATCCACCGAAACAATGCGCGACACGCCTTTTTCCTGCATGGTCACGCCGATGAGCTGCTCCGCCATTTCCATGGTGAGGCGGTTGTGCGAAATATACAGAAACTGCGTGTGCTCGGACATTTCGGTCACCAGTTTGCAAAAACGCCCCGTATTCGCATCGTCCAGCGGCGCGTCCACTTCGTCCAGCAGACAAAACGGCGCAGGATTCAAGCTGAACAAGGAAAACACCAGACTCATCGCGGTCAGGGCTTTTTCACCGCCGGAGAGCAGATGGATCGTGCTGTTTTTCTTGCCCGGCGGACGCGCGGTGATGCTGATGCCTGTTTGCAACAAATCGCTGTCGGTCAGGGTCAAGGCGGCTTCGCCGCCGCCGAACAGCACCGGAAAATATCGCTGCATATGCTGATTGACCGCATCAAAGGTTTGCTTGAACAGTTTTTTGCTTTCGTTGTCGATTTGGGCAATCGCCTCTTGCAGCATGGTCATGGCATTGTGCACATCTTCGCGTTGCGCTTGCAGATAAGCGCGCCGCTCTTCGGTTTCCGCCAGCTCGTCCAAAGCCGCCAGATTGACCGCGCCCAGATTATTCAAGCGGCGCGCGGTGTCGGTGATGGTTTGGTTCAAAGCCGCCGCATCCTGCCCGTGCGTGCTGTTCGCGCTCAACGCCGCCAAATCCGCGCCGCGTTCCTGTAAATTGTTGCGATGATGTTCGCCGGTTAATTGCGCCTGCTGTGCGGCCAAAGCGGCGGTTTGTTGTTGCTGGCGTGTTTCAGGCAGCCTTGCGGACAATTGCTGCGCTTGGCGTTGTGCAGCGTCCAAGCTGTTTTTTAATTGTTTTTGCTGCTGGTTGAGCGTGTTCAAGGTTTGCGCCAATTCGGCTTCCTGTTCGCCTAATGTCGCCAAGCGACGGTTACGTTGGGTTTCGTCGTCATCGGTTTCCTCTTCGTGCAGGGACAATTCGTCCTGCTTGTGGCGTAAGGCTTCGCGCCGCGCTTGCAGCATATTTTGCTCCTGAGTGAGCGTGGCCAGTTGCTGTACACTGTGACGCGCCGCCATTTCAGCTTGATTCGCCTGCCGCTCTTCGACCAAGACTTTTTCCTGCGCTTGCTCCCACTGCAAACGGGCGCGGGTCAGCGTTTCCTCGCTCGCCATGATGTCGTCTTCCGCCGCAAACAGTTGGATTTCGGCTTCTTCAATCTGTTGCGCCAGCTGTTCGTCGTCCTCGTCCAAAGCCGCCATATCCGCTTGCAGACGCGCGCTTTCCTGCTGCTTTTCCAGCAAACGTTGTTGCTGCGCTTCGGCGGCGGTGCGGTTTTTGAACAGTTCATCCGCCGCGCTGCGCCATTGCGTCGCCAGACTGTGCGCCAAACGCCGTTCTTGTTCGAGGTTTTCCTGCAAGCGTTCCAGCTTGTCTTGCAAACTGTCGCTGTGCGCCGCCGCTTCGGTTTCGCCCGCTTGCGCCGCCTCTTGCGCCGCCGCCAATTCTTTAATCCGCGCCTGCCGTGCCAATAACGGCGCGGCATCGTATGCGCCGTATAAGGTCACGCCGACGCGATCAATGCGGTGTCCTTCGGGCGTGAGAAAATATTGCCCGCCACGCAAATCATGCTGTGCCTGCAATGCCGCCGCCACGCTGTCCGCGCACAAAGCATCGCTTAACCAATAATTTAAGGCTGCCTGAAACGATTCGTCCACGTGCAGCACTTGCTTGAGCAAGGCATTGTCGGGCAGGTTTTCAGGCAGCCTTTCCGGAGTGCGGTTCACCCATGCGGCACGGCCTGCGGGCAGTTCATTCGGCGCAAAATCCGGCGCGCAACGTGCGTGCAACCGCTCCGCCAACGCCACGCTCAAAGCGTGCTGCCATGTGATTTCCACCTCGATCTGCTGCCATAACGCCGCCGTTTGCACTTGCGGAAAATGCTGCCAGAAATCATCGTTCGCCGCTTCGCCTTCAGGCAGCATCGCACTCAATGCCGCGTGCTCCGCTGCCCAAACGGCGCGTTGCTTTTCCATCGCCTGTTGTTGCGCGCGCGCATCGTTTAAGGCTGCCTGAATGCCGGCCAGCTGTGCTTCTTCTTCCTCAATCCGCTGCTGCATGGTTTCGTGGCGCAATTGCAATAACGCCACTTGACTTTCCGCCGCCGCAAAATCAGGCAGCGTCGTTTCGCCTGTGCTTTCAGGCAGCCTCTGCTGTAAACGCTGCCGTTCGCTTTGATTGCGCGCGTGGTTTTGACGATGCAGGGCTAAGGTTTGTTGCAGCTGCATCACGCGGGTTTTGTGCTCGTCGTGGCTGCGGGCGATCGCGTCTGCGCGTTCGCGCAATTGCGGCAATGCTTCCGCCACTTGCTCGCAGCGCAGGCGGGTTTCTTCCGCAAAAAATTGTTTGTGTTCGACTTCTTCCGCCAAGGTTTGCGCCTGCTCCTGCAAGGCCAGCAAACGTTGCGCGATTTGGTCGATTTCGGTTTGCGCCAACATTTGTTCGCGCTCGCGCCGTTGGCGCAAATTCACCTGATGACGGATTTGCTCTTCCAGCCGCGCCGCTTCTTCGCGCACCACCGCGCGCTGTTGCGTCCATTGCGTTTCACGTTCGCGGCTGTCGTATTCTTCAAGTTGCAGGCGGTAAATCTGCTCGTTGATGACGGTTTGTTCTTTTTCCAGCGTATCGACCGCTGCCTGCGCCTGATTATGCTGCTGCATGTGCGCGTCCGCTTCGTCCAGCGCGTTTTGCCACAACAGATAATCCAAACGGTTCTGCGCCAGATTCAGCTCCGCTTTGATGCTTTGATAACGCGCGGCGGTTTGCGCTTGCCGTTGTAATTTTTCCGCTTGGCGATCCAGCTCGCTTTGCAAATCCGCCAGCCGCGCCAGATTCGCCGTGGTTTCTTTCAAACGATTTTCGGTTTCGCGGCGGCGTTCTTTGTATTTCGACACCCCTGCCGCTTCTTCGATAAAACCGCGTAATTCCTCCGGCTTCGCCTCGATGATGCGCGAAATCATGCCCTGCTCAATCACCGCATAGCCGCGCGCACCCACGCCCGTGCCGAGGAATAAATCGGTGATGTCGCGGCGGCGGACTTGTTGATTATTGATGAAATACGCCGAATCGCCGTTGCGGTTCAGGGTGCGTTTGATCGCCACTTCGCTAAACTGCCCCCACGCACCGGATAAGGCAAAATCGCTGTTATCGAATACTAATTCCACCGCCGCACGCGAGGCCGCCGTGCGGGTGCTTGCCCCGTTAAAAATCACGTCCTGCATACTTTCGCCGCGCAACTGCTTGGCCGAAGCTTCGCCCAACACCCACCGCACCGCGTCAATCACATTGCTTTTGCCGCAACCGTTCGGTCCGACCACGCCCACGCGCTGCCCCGGCACACGAATCACCGTGGCATCGGCAAAAGATTTGAAACCGGAAAGTTTAATCTGGCTTAGGCGCATAAATAAACATCAAGATCCTGTATAGCGGGCGGAAACGGCAAGCGGTTCAGGCTGCCTGAAGATGGGATTTCCAACAAAAAGACGGATTTTAACGGATTTTGCCCGTTTCGGGAAAACACCCTGCACGTCAAACCATGACCACACCTTTGCCCGATATGAAATGGCTTAAAGCTTAAAAAACGTGCTTTTTACCGTTTCATTTCAGCAATATGATGAAACCGGCGCACCACAAAAAACCTTTAAATACCATAACGCACTGTATTGCAAGAAAATTATGCATACTCACCGGCTGAGTAATTTTTTTACATTTAGTATTGATAACGAATCTTAGTTACTATACAATGCGCTTGTCATACCCGAAAACACCCCCGAGGACATCCATGAAAAAACTTTTATTAACCTGCGGTCTGCTTGCCGCCGTCACGGCAACGCCTACTCTGGCAGACGATTTGGTGATTTATTCTTCACGCGGCGAACATTTGATCAAGCCGATCATCGAAAAATACACCGCGCAAACCGGCATCAAAATCAAACTCGTCAGCGATAAAGCCGAACCTTTGATTGCCAAACTGCAAGCGGAAGGCAAAAGCTCGCCTGCGGACATTTTGATCACGGTGGACGGCGGCAATCTGTGGCAGGCGACGCAACGCGGCGTGCTGCAACCCGTCAATTCCGCCGTATTGAACAAAAACATTCCCACCCATTTGCGTGACCCGAAAGGTCAATGGTTTGGTTTTTCGGTGCGTGCGCGTACCATTTTTTACAACACCACTAAAGTCAAACCGTCACAATTATCGACTTATCAAGACCTTGCCTCGGACAAATGGAAAGGCAAGCTGTGCGTACGCACGTCCAAAGCGGTGTACAACCAATCATTGGTCGCAATGATGATCAGCCATGACGGCGCAAAAAACACCGAAAAAACGGTTAAAGGCTGGGTGAATAATCTGGCGCAAGCACCTTTTGCCAACGACACCGAAATGCTCAAAGCCATCGGCGACGGGCGTTGCGATATCGGCATTTCCAACACTTATTATTATGGCCGCCTGATGAAGCAAAAAGAAAATGCTCATTTGCCCATCGGTATTTTCTGGGCAAATCAAAACAATACCGGCGTGCACGTGAATGTTTCGGGCGCAGGCGTGACCCGTTATGCGCCGCATCGCGAGGCCGCAGTGAAGTTTCTGGAATGGCTCTCGGGTGCAGAAGCGCAAAACCTGTTTGCCGACCTAAACATGGAATTCCCCGCCAACCCTGCGATTAAACCCGACCCCGCCGTCGCCGCATGGGGCACGTTCAAAGCGGACACGCTGAACGTTTCCAACACCGGCGTGAAACAGCGCGAAGCGGTGATGCTGATGAATAAAGCAGGGTATCGTTGATTTTTTAAGAGCACGATAAGAGACGCATGGTTTATCATGCGTCTTTTTGTGTTGATACTGCCTGCCGAAATTCGTTTATCAAGGTTGGAACCCTACTTAGATAGTATCTATGTGAGTTTTGTTTTGAGTATTCCCAGCATTACTCAAGCCCAGAACGTAAAACCGGAAGAAACCTTTATTTCATCCGCCCAACCCCCTTGAAGCAGCCGTTCAAAAAGCCGTTTTTGCGGAGAAAGGGCTTGCATGTTTGAGTGGCGGCGCAGCCGACACGAGTTCAAGCCCGCCGCAAAAACGGCTTTTTGAACGGGAAGTTTTGGCAAAGCCAAAACCTGCGCCGTGGGGTCGTCTTTCTTTGCTTACTTTCTTTGACGAAGCAAAGAAAGTAAGTTGCCCGTGCGGCAATGAAGCACAAAGTGAACAGCTTCTGTAAAACCATATAGACTGAGACCTTTGCAAAAGTCTGTCATGTGGATGCAGTTCGCAGAGATAGCACCGCAGGAAGCGCAGACATATCATGCAGATAGGCAAGATTCCGAGGAGCGCATCTCAAAGAAATGCGCCGCAGGACGGGTTTTTGCAAAGGTTTCAGGCTGCCTGAACGTTTTAATGATGATGATTGATCATGCCCAAACCTAATCTTTCTTTACTGCCGCACCGCCTGTGGCTGGCGTTTGCCGCCCTGATGGTGGTATTGCCTTTGTCGGTGCTACTGCTGTCTTTCGCCGACATCGACCGCGAACTGTGGGCGCATCTGTGGGAATATCAATTACCCTTGTTGTTGCAGCATACGCTGTACATGGTGCTGGGCGTGAGCGCGGGCGTGTTGTTGTTGGGCATTTCCACGGCGTGGCTGACCGCGATGTATGATTTTCCGCTGCGGCGATGGTTTTTTTGGGCGTTGATGCTGCCTCTGGCGATACCGGCCTATGTCACCGCTTTTTCGCTGTTGGGCGTGTTCGATTATGGCGGTGTGGTCAATGTATGGTTGCGCGAGAACTTGGGCTTTGAGCGCGGGTTGCCGGACATACGCAATGTTTACGGCACGCTGATTGTGCTGAGTCTGGCGTTTTATCCCTATGTGTATTTACTGGCGCGCAATGCTTTTTCGCGCATGGGTACACGTGCGACCGAGGTGGGAGCGTCCTTGGGCGTATCGCCGTTTGCATCGTTTTTCCGCATCGCCCTGCCGATGGCGCGCCCGTGGATTGCTTTAGGTCTGATGCTGGCATTGATGGAAACCTTGGCGGATTTCGGCACGGTGTCGGTGTTCAATTACGACACCTTTACCACCGCGATTTATCAGGCGTGGTATGGTTTTTACTCGATTGAAACCGCGCAGCAACTGGCATCGTTATTGATTGTGTTTGTGTTTGTGCTGATGGTGCTGGAGCAGCGTTCGCGTTTGCGCCAACGTTACACCGCAGGCGGGCGTGATGCGCCGCAACAGCGCAAAACCTTGAACGGTTGGAAAAAATACGCGGCGACGGTGTATTGTCTGGCAATTTTGTCTTTGGCGGTGCTGATTCCGCTGGCGCAATTGCTGTACTGGGCGTGGCAATCTTTTGGCGACGAATTCAACCAAAACCTGTGGGAACACACGCTCAACTCCTTGCTGCTGGGCATGATGGCAGCCGTGTGTGCGGGCGCAGCGGCTTTGTTGTTGGCGTGGAGCAAACGCCGTCTGAGTAACAGCCGTTTTGCCCGTGCCGCCGTCGGCATCGCCACTTTGGGTTACGGCATTCCGGGGGCGGTGCTGGCGGTCGGCATTTTTATCCCGACCGCCGCGGCGGATACTTGGCTGTTGCAGCATTTCTCATGGGAAGAAGGCACGGCGTCGATTCTGAAAGGCTCGGTGACGGTGCTGGTGTGGGTGTATGTGCTGCGTTTTCTGGCGGTGTCGTTTGCCGCGACCGATGCGGGACTGGAGCGGATTTCCCCTGCACAAGAAGAAGCCGCGCGTTCGCTCGGCATTGCGGGCTTTGCCGTGTTATGGCGCGTTTATCTGCCGCAATTGAAAGGCGCATTGGGCACAGGTATGCTCATGGTGCTCGTCGATGTGATGAAAGAAATGCCGATTACCCTGATGATGCGCCCTTTTGATTGGGATACGCTGGCGGTGCGGATTTACAATTTCACCGCCGAAGGCCATTATCAGGCAGCCGCCCTGCCTGCGCTGCTGTTGGTGGCCTCAGGTTTGTTACCCGTTATTTTATTTTCCAAAACAGAAAAATAATGTCAAGACTAACGATTGAATCTTTATCCGTTTCCTACGGCAGTTTGCCGGTATTGGACAAACTTTCTTTAACCTTGGAATCCGGCGAAATCGGCTGCCTGCTCGGTGCGTCCGGTTGCGGCAAAACCACGGCCTTGCGTACCATTGCCGGTTTTGAAAAACCGCGACACGGGCGGATTGTGCTGGCGGATCGCGTCTTAAATGATGCGCACGTCCATATGCCGACGCATTTGCGCCGCATCGGCATGGTGTTTCAAGACTACGCTTTGTTTCCGCATTTGACGATTGCGCGCAATATTGCCTTCGGCCTGAAAAACCATGCCGATAAACAAAGACGCACCGCAGAAATGCTGGAGCTGATCGGCTTGTCCGGTTACGGCGAACATTATCCGCACGAACTCTCCGGCGGACAGCAACAACGCGTCGCGCTTGCCCGTGCGCTCGCACCGCAGCCCGATTTGATTTTGCTGGACGAACCTTTTTCCAATCTGGATGTGCAGTTGCGGCAAAACCTGTCGCAAGAAGTGCGCCGCTTGCTTAAAGATCAAGGTGCCAGCGCGATTTTGGTGACGCATGACAAACAAGAAGCCTTCGCCACCGCCGATAAAATCGGCGTGCTGCATCAAGGCTGCCTGCAACAATGGGCCGATCCCGCCACGCTGTATCAACAACCCGCCACGCCGTATGTTGCCGAATTCATCGCCGAAGGCACGCTGCTCAACGCCACCGTGCGCCGCATTGCAGGCAGCCTGCAAGCGGATTTAGGCTTCGCCGCTTTGCCGGTTAATGCCGACGGATGGCAGGAAAACGACGCCGTGCGCGTACTGATCCGCCCTGATGACGTGAGCATCGACGGCACCTCTTCCGCTCAAGTACGTTTGCTCAGCCGTGACTTTCTCGGCGAATACTGGCGTTACACCGTCGCCACGCCCGACGGACAAAACTTCACCTTCCGCGCCGCCGCCAATGCCTGCCATCAGCCCGGTAACGATTTACCGCTGCGCATTGATATTCAGGATGCCATTATCTTTAAGGAACCAAGAAAATCTCTGTAGCGAAGTCCAGAGGCTGCCTGAAACACCCCACCAACACACATGCGACAATTTGTCGCATGTTTTATTATGGGCGCAATGATTAAAATACCCCTGATTTTGATAAAAAAATAATGAACAATCAGGGAAAAATGAACGCTTACCGACATTTATGCGCCATTGCGCTCACAGCAAGCATGACTTGCCTCTCCACCCCCACCCTTGCCCGCGATGCGGACGCACCACCCGAAAACCCTATTGACGATGTGGTCGTTTCCGCCACACGCATGAGCCAGTACATCGCAGGTAAAATCGGCATCGCCGGCAAAACGCCGCAAGCATGGCGTGATGTCCCGCATTCGGTTTCGGTGATGAGCCGTGCACAAATGGATGATCAAAACCTCAATACCGCAGAAGACGCTTTGCGTTACGTCACCGGCGTGCAGGCGGAGGTTGAGAACTCTTTAGAAAGCAACTATAAAATCCGCGGATTTAACGCAGGTGGCATGTTTGACGGTGTCGCCTCGCATGACGGCATGCAGCAGTCTCATCAGTTTGATCTGCCGATTTACGAGCGCATCGAAGTGCTGCGAGGGCCTGAAGGTGTGCTGCGCGGTTCGGGCGAGCCCGGCGGAGTGATTCATTTTGTCAAAAAACGCCCGCAAAAAGACTTTGCCGCGACCTGGCGTCTCAGTGCCGGTTCGTGGGATCACTATCGTGCCGAAGGCGACATCAGCTCAGCCTTAAATCAAGACGGCAGCTTACGCGGGCGAGTGGTGCTCATGGCGGAAGACCGTCGTTATTTCTACCGCGACACCCACAGCAAAAAATGGCTGGGCATGCTCGCGCTGGAATACGACCCCACGCCCAACACCACTTTGTCTTTATCCCACACCGTTCAAAATCAGGATGTGGATGCCGTTTGGCGCGGCTTACCGACCGGTACGAAGAAAAACGCCGAGGGCATTTACCCGCAACTCAATGTCGCGCGCTCCACCAACTATGTCCCCGACTGGAACGCCACCCGCTACCGTACCGCCGAGACTTCCTTCAGCGGAGAGCACCGCTTTGATAACGGCTGGATGGCCAAATTAAAGCTTAACCACCGCCTGCAAAAGCTGTATTACAAATCTGCCATGCCGTCGACCGGCGTCAATCCCGACACCGGCACTTTGAATTTCCGCAATACCGTGGGCGACTACGATTACACCCGAGACGGCGCGGACTTATCTTTAACCGCACCGTTTCGCTGGTTCGGGCGCGAACACAGCCTGTTGATCGGTACCAATCTGGATGAATACGACTACCGTGGCAAAAGCGGCGGCAACTCCTCCTTTACCGGCGTTCCGTTTGGCGACACTTCCCAAATGCCGGAGCCGGAGATTCCTTATACTTCGGGCATGCAGGGAAAAGTACGCCAACACGGCTTTTACTCGCAACTGCACTTTCAGGCAACCGATTCCTTGCATATTGTCTTAGGCGGACGCAGCAGCCGTTTTACCCGTTCGACCCGCAACATCGCTCCGAGTAAGCCGACCGATTGGCAAAACGGTCCCCGAGCCAAGAAACACTTCACGCCTTATGCCGCCGCGGTTTACACACTGAACGATCGCGTCTCTTTTTACGGCAGTTACGCCGATATTTTCGTCCCTCAAGCTCAAAAAAGAGCCGATGGCAGCATGATTGATCCGCGTATCGGGCGCCAATTCGAGCTGGGCGCCAAAAGCACTTGGCTTGATGAACGCCTCAATGCCTCCTTGGCATGGTTTGACATACGCGACCGCAACCGTGCTTATTTAGACCCCGATCACCCGCCTGCCGCCCGCTTTTATTTGAATGCGGGAGAAGTTAAAAGCAGCGGTTGGGAAGCCGAGATCACGGGCTCGCCCTATCCGGGTTGGGACATCGTTGCCGGCTATACCTATTTAAAAACACGCTACCTGAAAGACAATAGCAGAGAAGGTCAAAACTTCTCCGCCGGCACGCCGAAACATCAATTCAAACTGTGGACGCAATACCGCTTTAATAACGCATCCGCTTTATCCGGATTGAGTTTAGGCATGGGCGTACTGGCCAACAGCAACACGCAAAGCGCTAACCAACGCGAGGAAATTCCCAACTCGGGCTACGCCGTGGTTAATGCGCAAATAGCCTATCGCTTGAACAAAAACTACTCTTTGGCAGTGGATGTCGGCAATCTGTTTGACAAGAAATATTACAGTTCCGTCGGCAATCGCAATGTCAAAAACATGTATGGCGAGCCGCGCAGTGTCGTATTGACTTTACGCGGTAAATATTGATTCCCAACCCTCCCTGAAGGAAATGTGCAATGGACAGAAGAAAACTGATCGGCGGTGCGTTATTGCTGCCTTTGGCCGGTATGGCGGCCGCCAAAACCCAAGTGGTGGAAAGCAAATGCTGCGACTGCGGCATGATGGACAATATTCCCCGCGAAATCGAGGACTCCAACCCCTTGGATAACGAGCTGGAAAAATACCCGCGCTGCGTCTTGTGCAATATGGATCGCAGCCGTTTCCATGCCACGCGCCATCTGCTGCACTACGGCGACAACACTGTACACGCCACCTGCTCCATCACCTGCGCCGCACAGTGCATGGTTAAAGAGCGCCGCCGCAAATTCAAAAAAATCTACGCCGCCGACTTTGGCTCGGGCAACGACATCAAACCGCTGACCGATGCCAAAAACGCCACGTATTTACTGGGCAGCAACTTGCCCCGCGTGATGTCGCCGGTAAGCAAACACGCATTCTCCGACCCTGCCGCTGCCGAAGCTGCCCGAAAAACGCACGGTGGTGAAATCGCAGACTTTGCCGCCGCATCGGAGCAAGCCATCGCAGAAACCGCGCGCTACGTGATTAACAATCTGTTGTAAGCCAAGGGAACCTCTGAAAAACTCATGACGAGTTTCTCAGAGGTTCCCAAGCTTCTGCATCATCAATGATTCGGGCGGAGACCAAGGCTCTGCCCGATATTATTTCTGAACCCGCATGATGACTCGAGGCCGACCGTATTTCAGACAGCCTTTGCACACAAACTTATTTTCTGCTTGAAAAACTTCACCCCGCCGCATGCCATATTCCGTTAAAATCCACGGCTTTGGTCGCTTTGGATGACGTATGGAACCCTTTTCCCGCAAAATCGTTTTGCTGCACGGTATTTTTATGCATGGCGTGGTGATGTCGCCGATGGCGGATTACCTGCGGCGGCAAGGGTTTGAGTGTTTGAATTTGAGCTATCCGTCGCATCAGTATTCGCTGGCGCATAATGCCGCCATGCTGGTGGAGCAGATTGAAGATTTTGTCGCCGGTGAGGCTGCCTGCTTTGTCGGGCATAGTTTGGGCGGTTTGTTGATCCGCCATCTGTACGCGCAAGCGCCGCATTTGCTGACACGCGGCTGCGTGGTGACTTTGGGCACGCCGCACGCAGGCTCGCGCGTGGCAAACGTTACCCAGTGCTGGCATCCGTTTATTGTCGGTTCGGCGTGGGAGCAGGGTTTAGACGGGAATGCGCCGGCTTTGGCACAGGAAATTCCTTTATTGAGCATTGCCGGTACACACGCGCTGGGCGTGGGCAATTTATGTCGGATTTTCGATCAGGACGAAGCCAACGACGGCACGGTCACGGTACGCGAAACCCTGTGCGTGGAAATGAGCGCGCACCGCTTGGTGCATTTATCGCACACTGCTTTGATTTACCGTAAGGAAGTGTATGATCTGGTGTGCGCGTGGGCAAGACAACATATTCCGTCACCCACCGCACAACAAGCTTGAAAAGAATGAAAAATACCAATAAAACAACAATTTAAATGATTAATACTCAACCTTCTAACTGACCGCCCACCAAATACAAGGCCGCACCGACAATCACCACCGTGACTTTGATGCCCCAATCGACGCTCTTACCCCATTGATCCATCCAATTGAGCGCCTCGGGCGCATAGCCGAGCAAATCAAAACCGATCACCGCCGTACCAAATAAAAAAACTATTATACCCAAGATTTTCATAATTTCCTCCAATTAAGTAATGACTTATGTGTTGATGACAGTACGTTTTGCCTGCAGTATTCCATTTTCTCGTCGTCCTGTCAAAGTGAAGTTCTGCGTAAATTTTGGTACACTGCACCACGTTTCAAAACCTTTTAAAATCTTCAGTTGTTGATCTGTCTTATGATGAAATCCTTACTCCTGATGCTGGCAAGCATGTTCACTCTTGCCGCCCATGCCGCTCCATCACCCACGACGGCGGTTTGCCCCGATATGGCGTGTTTTATCGAACGGGAAAGCGCGGGAGATCCTGCTTTACGTGCCGAGTGGGAAAGCTTTTTCGCACAAACCCAATACCGCGACAATATCATTCGCATCATGAACCGCCCCGGCACCTCGCGTCCGTGGTATGCGTTTCGCGCCAATAATGTTGCCGGCGGGCAAATCGACGAAGGCATCGCTTTTTATCAGGAAAACCGTGCGCTGGTGGAAAAAATCGCGCAACGCTACGGCGTACCGGGCGAAGTGCTGGTAGCGGTGCTCGGCATCGAAACCCGTTACGGGCGGAACACCGGCTCGTTTCGCGTCGCGGACGTTTTAAGCACGTTGGCATTTGCCTACCCGAAACGCGCCGAATTTTTCCAAAGCGAGCTGCGCGAATTTTGGCACATGAGCCGCGAGTTGGGACGCGATCCGTTTCAGTTTACCGGCAGCTATGCGGGGGCAATGGGCATGCCACAGTTTATGCCTTCCAGTTACCGCAAATGGGCGGCGGACGGCGACGGTGACGGCTTTGCCGATATTTGGCAGAGCAAAGCCGATGCCTTGGCGTCGATTGCCCATTACTTGAAAATCCACGGCTGGCAAAGCGGCGGTGCCATCCGCGTGGCGGTAAGCCTAAACCCCACGCCCGAACTGAACGCGCTGGCGGAACAAAAAACCGCCATGACCCGCACCGCAGGCGATTTTCGACGCATGGGGGTGAATGTTCCGTCCTCCGTCGGCGCGCACGAAGCGGCGGTGCTGTACCGTCTGGAAACCGCGCCGGACGAATATCACTACGCTTTGGGCTTAAACAATTTTTACGCGATTTGGCAGTACAATCACAGCCGCCTGTATGTGGAAGCGGTGACGCAGATTGCCGAAGGGATACGTGCAGGCCGCCTGAAACCTTGATAAGATTTTCAGGCAGCTTATTTTATTTCACGATAATGATTTATTTCACTCTGTTTGTTTAATCAGGATAAAACCATGGCTTATCAGGTTTTGGCAAGAAAATGGCGACCACGGCGTTTTGCCGATTTGGTCGGGCAAACCCATGTCATCGGCGCGCTCGTCAACGCCTTGAAACAAGGGCGGCTGCATCATGCTTATCTGCTCACCGGCACACGCGGCGTGGGTAAAACCACGATTGCGCGCATTCTTGCCAAAAGCCTTAACTGCGAGCAGGTCAGCGACGGCGAACCGTGCGGACAATGCTCCGCCTGCACCCAGATTGACAGCGGGCGTTTTGTCGATTTGCTGGAAATCGACGCCGCCTCCAACACCGGCATCGACAATATCCGCGACGTGCTGGAAAACGCACAATACGCACCCACCGCCGGCAAATACAAGGTTTACATCATCGACGAAGTGCATATGCTGTCGAAATCCGCCTTCAACGCCATGCTCAAAACGCTGGAAGAGCCGCCCGAACACGTTAAATTCATTCTCGCCACCACCGACCCGCATAAAGTGCCGGTGACGGTGTTAAGCCGCTGCCTGCAATTCGTGTTGCGTAACCTCACCATCGAGCAGGTGTCCGGTCATTTGCGCCATGTATTGCAGCAGGAAAACATCGCTTTTGAAGACAAAGCCCTGCACCTGCTCGGCCGCGCCGCCGCCGGTTCGATGCGCGACGCTTTAAGTCTGCTGGATCAATCCATCGCCTTAGGCTCGGGCAATGTTTCCGAAGAAAACGTGCGCCAAATGCTCGGCGTGGTCGATCGTCAGTATTTGTTCGATTTATTGCACGCCGTGGCAGCGCAAGACAGCGTGGCGGTGTGGCAAGGCGTGCGCGAAATGGCGGCGCGTTCGGTCGGATTTGACACCGTGCTGGCGGAGCTGGCGGTGTTGCTGCAAGAACTGGCATTGATTCAAGCCGTACCGGCGGCAAGCGATGACAACCATCCCGAACACGCGGCATTAAGCGCGCTGGCACGGCAATTATCCGCCGAGGAAATCCAGCTTTATTATCAATGCGCTTTGCGCGGCAAACAGGACTTACCGTTGGCACCCGATGAGTATTCGGGCTTTTTGATGACGGTGCTGCGCATGTTGTCGTTTGCACCGCTGGCGGCGCAAACCCACCCTGCGGACAGCCGCATCGACGGCACGGAGCTCGCCGACCCAAAAGCCCTGCCCCTGTCGTAAACGGCGGGGGCGAAGCACCACATTCCCGTGCAGGCAGCCTGACTCAAACGGTGCTTGCGTCCACGGAAAACATTATCACGGAACATCAGGTTTCAGGCAGCCTAAGCCCTGAAACATTAACTCCTGACAACGAAACACCGATTACGGAAAACCACGTTTCAGGCAGCCTGAATCATGAAATATCTGCTCCCGACAACGAAAAACCGATTGCAGAAAACCATGTTTCAGGCAGCCTAAATCATGAAGCATCAACTCTTGACGACGAAAAACCGATTGCAGAAAACCAAGCTTCAGGCAGCCTGAATCATGAAACACCAGCACCCGACAACGAAATACCGATTACAGAAAACCAAGCTTCAGGCAGCCTGAACCCTGAAA
>JAUNUS010000033.1 GCA_030538055.1 Neisseria sp. | reverse complement strand
ATCCGTCCAATCCAACATGGGCGCGACGCACAGGCGGTGAGTGCTTGTTTTTTTAAGCACTTGGCCGGTTTGGCTTGGGCTGGCGGTGTTCATGTCGGTTTGATGAGGACGTGTTTTGATGGCATCAATAGGTATAAACGGCAGCATCGGTGTGAGCGATGCTGCCTGTCAAATCCGCATACGATGATGACTGCGGTACGCGGAGTATAGATTTACAAAGCCGCGCGCAGTACGGGGACTTTATCCAGCATTTCCCATGTGAATTCGGGTTCTTCGCGTCCGAAGTGTCCGTAGGCGGCGGTTTTTTGGTAAATCGGGCGTTGTAAATCCAACATACGGATAATGCCTTTCGGGCGCAGGTCGAAGTTTTCGCGCACCAGAGCAATCAAATCTTTTTCAGGCAGCTTACCCGTGCCAAACGTGTCGATGGCAATCGAGGTCGGCTCGGCAATACCGATGGCGTAAGAAACCTGAATCTGGCACATATCCGCCAAGCCCGCGCCGACAATGTTTTTCGCCACATAACGTCCGGCATAAGCGGCGGAACGGTCCACCTTGGTCGGGTCTTTGCCCGAAAACGCGCCGCCGCCGTGCGGAGATGCGCCGCCGTAGGTATCGACGATGATTTTGCGTCCGGTCAGGCCGCAGTCGCCTTGCGGGCCGCCGATCACAAAGCGTCCGGTGGGGTTGATCAGATATTTGGTGGTGTCGCGCAGCATTTCGGGCGGCAGCACGGGTTTGACGATTTCTTCGATCACCGCTTCTTTCAGTCTGTCGTAGCCGATGTCGGGGTCGTGTTGCGTCGATAAAACCACGGTGTCGATGCCGACGGGTTTGCCGGTTTTGTCGTCGTAAATCACGGTCAGTTGTGCTTTGGCATCGGGGCGCAACCACGGCAGACGGCCGTCTTTACGCAGTTCGCTTTGGCGTTGCATCAGGCGGTGCGCGTAATAAATCGCAAACGGCATCAAGGTCGGGGTTTCGTCACAGGCGAAGCCGAACATCAAGCCCTGATCGCCCGCGCCTTGTTCCAAATCCAAGCCTTCGCCTTCGTTCACGCCTTGCGCGATGTCGGGCGATTGCTGGTCGTAGCACACCATGACCGCGCAACCGTCGGCGTCAAAACCCATTTCGGAGGAGTTGTAGCCGATGTGTTTGATCGCTTGGCGCACGGTTTTGATGTAATCGACGTGCGCGGTGGTGGTGATTTCCCCTGCCAAAACGCATAAGCCGGTATTGACCAAGGTTTCGGCGGCCACCCGCGCTTGCGGGTCTTGCGCCAGCACCGCGTCCAGCACGGCATCGGAAATTTGGTCGGCGACTTTGTCGGGATGTCCTTCGGAAACGGACTCGGAAGTAAATAAATATTCGCTCATGTTTTTCAAAAAGTTTTTTCAAAAGGGTTAATGTTAAGGAAGCTCTGAGAAACTCATGACGGCGGCTTTAACTGCTCTTTCTTCGTCATACTGCGTCCACATTTAGGGTAATAGAACCACTATTGCCCTAAATATGCTCCTTGCCTGCCAAAAAAATAGCGGTCAAATCCACTCGCCAGAGTTTTCAGAGATTCCTTAAGAATTCAGGCAGCCTGAAAGCAGCTTCACATGGCTGCGTTTTCATGCGCGTGAAATTTTCGTTTGCCGCGGCACTTTGTTACAATGCTTTTTTCTTTTCAGGCAGCCTGTGCTTATGTCTTTTCTGCTGCAATGTATTTTCCGCGTTTTCGGTTTACTGCCTTTACCCGTGCTGCACGCCATCGCTTATGTGGCGGGTACGGCTGCGTATTTTCTTGCGCCGAAGCTGCGGCGGCGGATTGCGGAGCATTTGCGGCAGGCGGGGATTATAGCAGACTCGCGCACCGTGCGGCAGGTGGCGCGTGAGTCGATTAAAGGCGGTTTGGAGCTGGCGATTGCGTGGACGCGCTCGCCTGACGACATGGTGGGCTTGTTTCGGGAAATTCACGGTTGGGAGCATGTAGAAGCGGCGATGGCTGCCAAGCAAGGCTTGCTGCTGATTACACCGCATTTGGGCAGTTATGATTTGGCAGGGCGCATGATTTCGGAAAAATTACCGTTCCCGCTGACCGCGATGTACCGTCCGCCGAAAAAACCATACCTCGAACCGGTGATGAATGCCGGACGGCAGCGCGGCAAAGGGCGCACCGCACCGGCGAATGCGCAGGGTGTGCGCCAAGTGGTGCGGGCATTGCGCCAACGCGAAGCGGTGATTGTGCTGCCCGACCAAGTGCCGCAGGCGGGCGAGGGCGTGGTGGTGACGTTTTTTGACCGCCCTGCGTACACCATGACGTTGGCGGCGCGTTTGGGCAGTATGGACAATGTCACGCCGCTGTTTTTTGTCGGGGAACGTTTACCCTACGGGCGAGGTTTTGTGCTGCACATCGTGCCGTTTGCAGGCAGCCTGATTAAGCAAGCCGCCGCCGATGCTCAAACCATTAACCACAATGTCGAAGCCTTGATTCGCCGTTTTCCGACGCAGTATCTGTTCAGTTACAACCGTTACAAAATGCCGGCCGAAGCCGCGGCAACGCTTGAATCTGCACCGCCAGCCAATGTTGGATAAGGCGTTCAGGCAGCCTGAAAGGCTTTTTTAAAATAAATCCTGCGGAGTCCGACTCCGTTTTCTTTATTCATCAGCATGAGTTTTAAGTCCATGAAAAAACGTGTTTTAACCGGCGTGACCACCACCGGTATTCCCCATTTGGGCAATTATGTCGGCGCGATCCGCCCCGCGATTGCCGCTTCACGCCAACCCGACAGCGAGTCGTTTTTCTTTCTGGCGGATTACCACGGCATCATCAAATGCCACGATCCCGAACAAATCCACGCCTCTACGCTGGCGGTGGCGGCCACATGGCTGGCGTGCGGGCTTGACCCCGAGCAGGTGACGTTTTACCGCCAGTCCGACATTCCCGAAATTCTGGAATTAAACTGGATACTGACCTGCACCTGCGCCAAAGGCCTGATGAACCGCGCCCATGCGTACAAAGCCGCCGTACAGGAAAACACCGACAAAGGCATCGACGACCCCGACCACGGCATCGAAATGGGGCTGTACTGCTATCCCGTGCTGATGGCGGCGGATATTCTGATGTTCAACGCCCACGACGTACCCGTGGGGCGCGACCAGGTGCAGCATCTGGAAATGACGCGCGATATTGCCGGACGGTTTAATCACCGTTTCCGCGAACTTTTTGTGCTGCCTGAAGCGGTGGTGGGCGAAGAAGCGATTCTCACCGGACTGGACGGGCGCAAAATGAGCAAAAGCTACGGCAACACCATTCCGCTCTTTGAAACCGAGAAAAAACTGCAAAAATCGGTGAATAAAATCGTCACCAACCTCAAAGAACCGGGCGAACCTAAAACCCCCGACGAAAGCCCGCTGTTTGAAATTTACCAAGCCTTTGCCGACGAAGCGGCGGTCGCCGAATTCACCGCCCAATTGGCGGACGGTCTGGCATGGGGCGAAGCGAAAAAAATCGTCGCCCAAACCATTAACGCCGAACTCGCTCCCTTACGCGAACGCTACAACGAACTGATCGCCGCACCGGAAAAAATCGAAGCGATTTTGCAGGCAGGCGCAAGCAAAGCACGCGCCGAAGCGCGACTATTGCTGGATCAGGTGCGCGATGCGTTGGGCGTGCGACGTTTGGGGTAGCTTGAAGGCTGCCTGAAACAATTAAAACGGGAGTAATCATGAACATTCTCTTTATTGCCGATCCTTTGGCCGGTTTCAAAACCTATAAAGACACCACTTACGCCATGATGCGCGAAATGGCGGCGCGTGGCTGGTCGTTATCGCATACTTTAAGCGATCAGCTTTCGGTGCAAAACGGCACGGTGTTTGCCCACGCTTCGGCGGTGCGTTTTGCTGCTGCGCCGTCGTCCGACCGTGCGGTGTGGTATAAGCCGTGGACGTGGGGCGGTGCGGAGGGTACGCCGCCGTCCGGCGGGGATTGGTTTGTGGCGGGCGAAAGTGTTCAGGCAGCCTTAAGCACTTTTGACGCGGTGATCATGCGTACCGATCCGCCGTTTGACTTGCAGTATTTGTATGCCACCCAGCTTTTGACCTTGGCCGAAGCGCAGGGGGCGCGGGTGTTCAACAGCGGGCAGGCGATGCGTGATTTTAACGAGAAACTGGCGATTTTGAACTTCTCCGAATGGATCGCCCCGACCGTGGTTACCACGCGGGCGCAGACGGTGCGCGATTTTCTGGCGGAGCAGGGCGACATTATTATCAAACCTTTGGACGGTATGGGCGGGGCGGGCATTTTCCGCCTGACCGCGCAAGACCCGAATATCGGCAGTATTTTGGAAACGTTGATGCGTTTGGACACGCGCACGATTATGGCGCAGCGTTATATTCCCGAAATCAGCGCGGGCGACAAACGGGTGCTGGTGATTGGCGGCGAGGTGATACCGTATGCGTTGGCACGCATTCCGCAGCAAGGCGAAACGCGCGGTAATCTTGCCGCAGGCGGGCGCGGGGTGGCGCAGCCTTTGAGCGCGCGCGACCGCGAAATCGCCGAAAACCTTGCGCCCGAATTGCAGCGGCGCGGTATTTTGCTGGCGGGTTTGGACATCATCGGCGACTACCTGACCGAGGTAAACGTCACCAGCCCGACCGGTTTTCAGGAAATCGCCGCGCAGACCGATTGCGATGTGGCGGCGGTGTTTGTTGATGCGCTTCAGGCAGCCTGTAATGCGTGAAGCGTGAATGGCTTAGGTAATTCTTCTATTAAGGGTGTGACGATATGTCACACCTTTTTTATTGTTGTTGATGGTCTTAATTTCCTAAAATCATGTCCTTTTAACGTTGGAATATTTGGGAGTCTCTGAAGAGTTCGTGACGGCGGCTTTATATCGTCGGCACATCAGAGAGGATATTTCTACTTGTTGTTTTTTAAAGGGAATGAATGATGTCGGAACATCGTCTGAAGCTTTTGGTGTGTGCGCTGCACATGGTTTTTGGCTCTGTTGCTTGGGCGGACGGTACGGCACAAGATACGCTGCCTGAACGGCAGGTGGAAGATGTCACCGTGACCGCAACAGCCAAACCCCAATCACCTGCAGCCCGTTATGAATATGTGGTCAATGCCAAAAGCTTGCAGCATTCGGCTTCGGGCAACGGCGACATCGGCTCTGCGTTACGGCATCTGCCCAATGTGCAATTCGACAGGGCGCAAAACAGCAGCAAAACTCCGGGCGAGATTGCGCCTGCGGAAATTTCCATTTCGGGCGGTCAGCCGTATCAAAACCTGTTTTTGCTCGACGGCATGTCGATGAACAACGACCTCAACCCTGCGATATTAAACAGCAACCAATGGGGCGGGCTGCCTGAAGGTCGCAGTCAGGGCTTGGCCATCGATACTTCCCTGCTGGATAAAATCACCGTGATGGATTCCAACGTCAGCGCCGCTTATGGCGGTTTCGGCGGTGGCGTGGTCGAAGCCCAAACCAAGCGTCCTGCCAAGCCTTTCGGGTTTCAATATTCTTACCAAATGACCAACGGCAATATCGACCGCTCGTTTCCCCACAGCCTGACCCGATACCATCTGCATGGCGATCCGAAAGATGTAGAGAAATTCCGCCAATCGTATGACAAAAACATGCAGCCTGAATTTCGCAAATACATCACGCGCATGAGCATGGAATCGCAAATCAATGATGAATGGGGCGTGATTGGTGCATGGACGAGAACCCGCAGCACCATTCCCTTGCGCCGTTCTGAGGACAGCTATTTGGGCACATCGGGCAACTCCCAAGGCACGCCCATCGACCCTGAAAATTCAGGGAGCGTCAAACAAAACCAAAAGCGCGGCAGCGATCAGTATTTTTTGAAGGCGTATTTTGATCCCACGCCGGATTTGGGCTTTTCCTTGGGCTATACCTATGCGCCTGATTATGGTCGTGAATACATGGTCGGTACGGTGGATGATTACTACGACGACACGCATGGCGGCCATACCGTCAATTTTGAAACCCAATGGAGCAATCCTTGGGGCAAGCTCACCAACACTTTGGGTTACGCCTATTTGACCGATGAACGCAAAACATACGGCTATGATGCGGTGAAATATTGGCAGGCTTCGGAAAACAAAATTTGGAGCAACTGGGCAACATGGGTGCGCGAAGGCGGTCATGCGCCCTCGCAAGCTAATCAAACAACCCTGAGCAATAAACTGACGCAGGAGTTCAAGCCGTTTCACTGGGGCGGTGTCGAACATCGCCTACTGACCGGTTTTGAATGGGCGCGAACCCGTGCCGATTTCCAATACACCCGCGATATGCCCATGGCGATCAAAAGCTCGACCTTCATGACCCAAGAGCAGCGTGAACGCTGCCTGAAAACCGACGGGCAATGGTGCGATATAGCTCCGGCATACGATCCGCGTAAATTTGAAAAGATTGACGGCGTGAATGTCATTGCCTATCCGTGGGTCTTGCCGTCGGGAACCACGCGCAACATTCCCTATTGGCAGTATGGTCAATATTTCAAAAGCATCTCGCTGTATCAGGGAGGCAAAAAGATTTCTGTCAGCAACGATCAATTATCCCTGTTTCTGGAGGACGACATGCGCATGACCTTGGGCGGTTACGGTACGCTGTCGTTGCGCCCGGGCATTCGCTTCGATTACGACAGTTACACCGGCAACCGCAATTGGGCGCCGCGTTTCATGGCCGATTATGGATTTTCATGGAACGACACCCGCCCCGAATACGCCACCCACCTGACCGCGGGCTACAACCGCTACTACGCACGCAATATGTATGCCTATGCCTTGAACGACGGCATACAAAGCCTATCCAGCAATCTTTACCGCTCCGATCCTTCCATCGACTGGAAGGATGTGCCCACCCGAACTTGCGAACCACGACAATCGGAAAAAATCAACGGAAAATCAGTATATTACCATTACAAAAACGGCGTACGCATCGAAGGCGCAGACACTGACTGCCGCACCACGAGCGAAGAAAATTCACGCTTGACCGCATTGAAAGTCCCCTATTCGGACGAATTCATGTTCGGCTTCAGCCAGCAAATGGGTATGTTTCATCTAATGGGCAAATACATCCGCCGCAACGGTCGTGATGAGGTGGTCAGAGCCCGTCGTGACTATGCAGGACTGGACGGCAAAAAAGGCTACGTCGAAAATTATTTCATCTACACCAACGCCGGAAAATCCAAAACCGATGTGCTGATCTTTGAATTGAGCAATCGCCAACCCTGGGCATTCAAAGGCATCAACAGCACCTTTTCCTTGGCATTTGACTGGACGAATGTGAAGCGCAATAAAGCCAACTACACCACCAATATGACCACAACGGAATTGCGTGATGATTTTGTTTTGTGGAACAACGAACTGGTGCGGTACAGCGAGCGTCCTGCGGATAATTTTGTCCGTCCGTACAGCCTGAAACTCAATACCCGGCATGAATGGGATATGCTGGGCGGCACATGGGCTTTGAACAACCTGTTCAGCTTCCGCCAAGGTTATCAAGCCACCGTGAGCAACAATAAATGGAAAAAGACCGGTGCGGATTTCGGCATCAAACAAGACGAAGTAACGGTTTATAAAACCCAAAAACTGCCTTCGTCATTCACATGGGACGTGCGCTTGGGGGCGGAATACACAGTGCATCAAAACAATAAGCTGTTTTTCAACATCGATGTGTTTAACGTGCTGAATAAAAGCAATGTCGGTTCCGCCGTCTTGTCGGCAACAGACGGCTCAACAACGCCCACCTATGAAATAGGTCGTTCCGTCTGGCTGGAATTGGGATACCGGTTTTGAAACCGTTCGTCGTATAGGAAATCAATTTTTTGATGTTTCATCACGATTGAAACCGTTTCAGGCAGCCTGATACCTTTGCAAAAGTCTGTAATGTGGATGCAGTTCGCAGGAATAGCACCGCAGAAAGCGCAGACATATCTTATCGATAGGCTGCGCTTTCGAGGAGCGCATTCCAAAGAAATGCGCCACAGGACGGATTTTTGCAAAGGTCTCAGCCTGAAAGATTGACATCACACTTCGTCATGCGACAATATGCCGCACCGCCAATCCTTGCTGTGCGGCATTTCGCCGCTTAAACTACCCCCTGTAACAGGATGCACCATGCGTGATCACGACCCATCGCCGCCGCCGAGAAAGCCGGAAAGCACGGAAGACTATGCCCGTCAAACTTACGATAAGATTCAAGAGTATTACCACGAACACATCGAAAGTTACGCCGAACAGATGAAAGGCAAAACCGGTATCCGCCGCATCATCAATGCTTTGTATTATTCGGCAGACGGAATTAAGGCTGCCTGCGAAGAGTCGGGTTTTCGCCAGTTGTTGTTGCTGAATGCCGTTTCTTTACCGTTGTTGTATTTTCTGGATTTTGAATTGGCGGTAAAAATGCTGTTGCTGACGGTGTCGGTCGGGACGTTGATTGTCGAGTTGTTCAATACCGGCATTGAAGCAGCGGTCGATCACACTTCGCTCGAAAAAAGCGATTTGGCGAAGCGGGCGAAAGACGTCGGTTCGGCGGCGCAATACCTGACTTTATTGTTATTGTTCGTGCTGTGGCTGATCGCATTGTGGCATCGCTATCTCTGAAATGATTCACCAACCATTACTTTAGATAAAGGAAAAACCATGAAAAAACTGTTGTGTGTTGCTGCCGCTGCGGTGGCATTGAGTGCTCCGGCTTGGGCTCAGGATAATGCGTTGCATGTCTCCAATCCTTATTCGCGCATCACTGCACCGACCGTAAAAATGGGCGCGGCGTTTATGGAAATCACCAACCATGGCACGCAAGACGATGTGCTGTTAAGCGGCAGCACGCCGGTGGCGAAAAAAGTCGAACTGCACCACACCGTGATCGACGAGCATGGCGTGATGAAAATGCGCGAAAGCAAAGACGGTATTGCGCTGCCCGCCGGTAAAACCGTGGTGCTGCAACCGGGCGGTTTGCACATTATGCTGATTGACTTGAAACAGCCTTTGAAACTGAACGACACTTACCCGATGACCTTGAAATTCAAAAACGCACCGCAACAAACCGTTACCATTGACGTGAACAACGGTAAAATCACCGACATGAGCACGGCGGACATGGATCACAGCATGCATCACTAAGATACTGTTTTATATAAGGAACCTCTGAGAAACTCGTGACGGCGGCTTTAACTGCTCTTTCTTCGTCATCCTGCGTCGCATATTTAGGGCAATAGAACCACTATTGCCCTAAATATGCTCCTTGTCTGCCAAAAAAATAGCAGTCAAATCCACTCGCCAGAGTCTTTCAGAGGCTCCTAAAAAAAGGCTGCCTGAAAACCTTTCAGGCAGCCTTTTTTGATGGCGATGAAACTTAGGAACTTCGTTTCAGAGATTCCTTACACGCCTTCTTTCAGGCTGGCTTCGATAAAGTCGTCCAAATCGCCGTCCATCACCGATTTGATGTTGCCCACTTCAAAGCCGGTGCGTAAATCTTTAATCCTTGATTGGTCAAATACATACGAGCGAATCTGATGTCCCCAGCCGACGTCGGATTTTGAATCTTCCAGACTTTGTTTGGCCTCGTTGCGTTTGCGCATTTCCAGTTCAAACAGTTTGGCGCGCAGCATATTCATCGCTTCGTCGCGGTTGCGGTGTTGGCTGCGGTCGTTTTGGCATTGCACCACGATGCCGGTCGGTTCGTGGGTGATGCGCACGGCGGAGTCGGTTTTGTTGATGTGCTGACCGCCCGCGCCCGATGCGCGGTAGGTGTCGGTGCGTAAATCCGCCGGATTGATTTCAATATCAAAGCTTTCGTCCACTTCCGGATAGACAAATACCGATGTGAACGAAGTGTGGCGTTTGTTGGCCGAATCAAAAGGTGAACAGCGCACCAAGCGGTGAATGCCGGTTTCGGTGCGCAGCAAGCCGTAGGCGTATTCGCCTTCGATTTTGATGGTGGCGCGGTTAATGCCCGCGACATCGCCTTCGTCTTCCTCCAGCACTTCGACCTTAAAGCCGCGCCGTTCGGCGTAGCGGCAATACATGCGCAACAGCATGCCCGCCCAGTCTTCCGCTTCCGTGCCGCCCGCGCCGGCGGTGATGTCGATAAAGCAGTTATTGGCATCGGCGGGCTGATTGAACATGCGCTTGAATTCCAAGTCGGCAATGCGTTTTTCCAGCGCGAGAATGTCTTCTTCGACGGCGGCAAGTGCGGCTTCGTCGTCTTCGTCCGCCGCCATTTCCAAGAGCAGGCGGTTATCGTCGATGCCGGTACTGACGGTATCGACGGTCAGCACCACGCCTTCGAGCATTTTGCGCTCTTTGCCGATGTCTTGGGCGCGTTTGGGGTCATTCCACAGCTCGGGGTCTTCGGATAAGCCGATGACTTCTTGCAGACGGTCTTTTTTGCCGTCGTAGTCAAAGATACCTCCGAATATCACCGTTGCGCTCGGCAAGGTCGTCCAGCACGTGGTTGAGGTGGTTGATTTTTTCGGATTCAATCATGGGAGAAACTCGCGGTTGAAAATTAAACCGATCATTGTACGCGAAACCGCCGTGCGGGTAAAAGGCGATTGAAGCGTGTTCAGAAGTGGCGGTTGATGTCAGGCAGCCTCTTTAATTTCGATGGGCGATGCACAATAAACCTTAAAAACCACCGATCACGCTGCCGCTCAGGGCTTGTACGGCATCACTCTTGTTTTTCCTAAAAATCGGTCTTAGACTGCGATTTTCCTTAGCGTGGTGAAGCATGATGCTGCCGTATACGTATTGTCGTGAGGTATTGCCCAAAAATGTCCGTCACCTGTTTGCCCGAAGGTGCTTCCGGCTGCCTGCAAATATGCTTCACACAGCGGAGGCGGCATCATGAGTGCGGACAAACCGATGCATGTGGCGATGCTTGCCGCATTGGGCGTGGTGTACGGCGATATTGGCACCAGCCCGTTGTACACGTTAAAAGAATGTTTTGCCGCTTCACACATCACGGTCAATCAAGTGAATGTGTTTGGCTTTGTGTCGTTGATTTTTTGGTCAATTGTGCTGGTGGTGACCCTGAAATACGTCCTGTTTGTGCTGCGTGCCGACAATAAAGGCGAAGGCGGCGTGATGGTGCTGATGCAGCAGGCTTTAAAATTCATGCACGGCAAGCCCGGCTGGCTGGTGATGATGTTGGGGCTGACGGGCGGCGCGCTGTTTTACGGCGACGCCATCATTACCCCGGCGATTTCGGTGCTCTCGGCGATGGAAGGTCTGACCGTGGTCAGCCCGCACTTCGAGCATTTCGTGATTCCCTTGGCCATGACCGTGCTGGTGATGCTGTTTGTGATCCAAAAGCGCGGCACGCAAACCGTCGGCATGTTGTTCGGGCCGGTGATGTTGCTGTGGTTTTTGCTGCTGGCGGCGATCGGTCTTTACCGTATGGTACAGTACCCTGCGATTCTGGGTGCGCTCAGCCCGCATTATGCGCTGTCTTTTGTGTTGCATCACGGTTGGGGTGGTTTCATCGGCTTGGGCGCGGTGGTGCTGGCCTTGACCGGTGCGGAAGCTTTGTATGCGGACATGGGGCACTTCGGGCGTCAGTCGATCCAAACCGCATGGTTCAGCGTGGTGCTGCCTGCTTTGGCGTTGAATTATTTCGGACAGGGTGCCTTGCTGATGCAGCAGCCTGCTGCGATCAGCAATCCGTTTTTCTTGAGTGCGCCGTCATGGGCGCTGTTACCGCTGATCCCGATTGCGGCGGCAGCGACGATTATCGCCAGTCAGGCCGTGATTTCGGGAACCTACTCTTTGACGCGGCAGGCCATTCAGCTGGGTTTTGCCCCGCGCATGAAGGTCGTGCATACCAATGCGGCGGAAATCGGGCAAATTTACCTGCCGGCGGTCAATGGCTTGTTGATGATGGCGGTGCTGCTGGTGATCGTGCTGTTTCGGGATTCGGCGCATTTGGCGGCGGCGTACGGCATTGCGGTCACGGGTACGATGATTTTGACTTCTTTGATGTTTGCCGTAGTCATGCTGAAAAATTGGCATTGGTCGCCGTGGCTGGTGTTGCCGTTAACCGCAGTGTTTTTATGTTTCGACTTGGTTTTTTTCAGCGCGAATCTGTTGAAAATCGCTCATGGCGGCTGGCTGCCGGTGTTGGTGGCGGCGGTGGTGGTGTTGATTTTCACCACATGGCGGCAGGGTAAGCGCTTGGAATTGGCACGTTTGCGTTCGGAGTCGGTCTTGATGCAGGATTTGGCGGACAATCTGGCCGCTTTCCCGCCGCAAACCGTTGCCGGTAATGCCATTTTCTTGGTGCATGATGCCACCTTCGCCCCCAAGGCTTTGCTGCATAACCTGAAACACAATAAAATCCTGCATCAGCACAATGTGCTGCTGACCATCGCCACGCAAAGCGTGCCGCGCGTGGATGAGGAGCAACGCTTGAGCGTGCGTCATTTGAACGCAAGGTTTACGGTGATGACGGCGGCTTACGGTTTTCAGGAGTCGCCGGATATGTTGCAGATTTTACATTTGGCCAATCGCCAAGGATTGGGTTTTGAATTGATGGAAACATCGTTTTTTCTTTCGCACAATACGCTGACTTGGGCGCGGAACGGTAAGATGAACCGTTTGCGTGCCGCGCTTTTTCTGTGGTTGAACAAAAACAGCGCACGGGCGACCGATTATTTCAATATTCCGAGTAATCGCGTGGTGGAAATGGGTTCTCAGGTGTCGCTATGATGTGGCGAGGTTTATACCGTGTGTTATGGTGGTTTGCGCCGCCCGTGATCCGGCGTTATTTGCGTCGGCGTGCGCGGGGCAATGCGGCGTATCTGGAGCATTGGGACGAGCGTTTCGGCGTGCCGAAAGCGGATGTGTGGCGTGATGTGATTTGGATTCACGCGGTGTCGGTAGGGGAAACCAACGCCGCCTTGCCGATTGTGCGTGCTTTGCAAACAAGGCTGCCTGAAAGCCGTTTTCTGATCACGCAAATGACCCCGACCGGACGCGACACCGCGCAGCGGCTTTTCCCCGAAGCACAATGCCGTTACCTGCCGTACGACAAGCCCGAATACGTGCGTCAATTTTTAGACGAACACGCGCCGCGCATCGGCGTTTTTATGGAAACCGAAATCTGGGCGAATCTGCTGCACGCGTGCGCGCAACGCCGGATTCCGACCGTGCTCGCCAATGCGCGTTTGTCGGAAAAATCTTTACGCGGTTATGTGCGGGCGGCCGGTTTGTTCCGCCCTGCGTTTGCCGCGTTGAGTTTGGTTTTGGCGCAAACCGAAGCGGACAAAACGCGTTTGGAAACGGCAGGCGCACGTTTGGTCGCGGTGTCGGGCAACAGCAAATACGATTTGCCGCCGAATGCCGCCGCACAGGCGACGGCGGAGCTTTTCAGGCAGCGTATCGGGCAACGGCCGGTGGTGGTGTGCGGCAGCACGCGCGAGAAAAACGGTACGGACGAAGCGCAATTATTATTGGACGCATGGCGGCAACACGATGCGGGTCATGCGCTGCTCGTGATCGTGCCGCGTCATCCGGAACGCTTTCAGGCAGCCTTTGAGGCGGCGCAACAGGCAGGATTCACAGCGCAAAAACGCAGCGATAACGCGCCGGTGGCGGCGGACACCCAAGTGTGGATCGGCGACAGCATGGGTGAGCTTTTCGCGTATTATCTGTGTGCGGACATTGCTTTTGTCGGCGGTTCGCTGGTGGATACCGGCTGCCAGAACGTGATTGAGCCGATTGCCTGCGGCGTGCCGACATTGTTTGGTTTTTCCACTTATAATTTCGCCGCCGCCTGCGCCGCTGCGGCGGAAACGGGTGCGGCGCGGCAAGTGCATACCGCCGAGGAATGGGCGCAAGTGTGCCATTCGTGGCTGGGCAATGACGCGGCACGGCATTCCGTAGTCGGTCGTGCGCGCGGCTTTATCGCCCGTCATGCCGGTGCGTCTGAAAAAATGGCGGATGCAATGGTGCATTTATTGCAATCTGCCGCGTAAGATTAAGGCTGCCTGAAACCTTGGTAAAAATTCCTAATATAGATGCGGTTCTAAGAAGTATTGACGTGCGTTCTGTTTTTAGGTTTTCTGGTATTGCGAAAATTAAAAACGTAGGAATCAGCAGAAACCTTTATTTCATCCGCCCATCCCCTTGAAGCAGCCGTTAAACAAGGCGGTTTTGCGGAGAAAAGGGCTTGCCTGTTTGAGTGGCGGCGCAGCCGACACGAGTTCAAGCCCGCCGCAAAAGCGGCTTTTTGAACGGGAAGTTTGGCGCAGCCAAACCTGCGCCGTGGGGTCGTCTTTCTTTGCTTACTTTCTTTGACGAAGCAAAGAAAGTAAGTTGCCCGTGCGGCAATGAAGCACAAAGTACACAGCTTCTGCAAAGCAATACAGGCTGCCTGAAGCATAGATACATTATTCGGGCAGCCTGCTGCAGTTTGCAGGAGAGAAATTTTACAAAAATCTCAGCCTTTTAACATCACGTGCCGTGACCTATACCGTACGGCGCGCAGCATAAGGAACAACATGAATATTTTGATTTGCAATGACGACGGTTATCAGTCTTACGGTATTGCTTTGCTGGCGCGGATCGCCGCCGAATTTGCCAATGTGCGCGTGGTGGCGCCCGACCGTGATCGCAGCGCGGTGAGCAATTCGCTGACGCTGGATCGCCCGATGACGATACGGCAGGCGGCCAACGGTTTTTATTATGTCAATGGCACGCCGACCGATTGCGTGCATCTGGCTTTGCACGTGATGGAAGATTTTCGCCCCGACTGGGTGTTTTCAGGGGTGAATCACGGTGCAAACATGGGTGACGATACTTTGTATTCCGGCACGGTGGCGGCGGCGACCGAAGGTTATTTGTTGGGCGTGCCGTCGGTGGCGTTTTCGCTGGACGATAAAAGCAACCGCTACTGGGACACCGCCGAAAAAGCCCTGTTTCCCCTGATTCGCTTCATCACCGAATACCAGCCTGCCGCGCCGTGTTTATGGAACGTCAATATTCCGCGCGTTGCGCCCGATGCTTTGCAAGGGGTGAAAGTCACCCGTCTGGGTCGTCGTCACCACGGGCAAAGCGTGATGGCGGCGAAAAATCCGCACGGCGAACCGGTGTATTGGATCGGTGCCATCGGACGCTCCGCCAATGTCGGCAGCGGCACGGATTTTCTGGCAGCGGAAGAGGGTTTTGTGACGGTGACGCCGCTGACGGTGGATTTGACCGATAAAGAAGATTTGCCGCACATCGCAACATTATTTTCAGGCAGCGTTTTATAAGCCCTTAACGAACGGAAGAACATCATTTTATGAATGAATTAAACCTGCTGTTTAAGCAGTTAAACACTTTGATTTTGGGCAAGGCGGAGGTGGTGAAGCTGGCGGTGGCGTGTGTGCTGGCGCGCGGGCATTTGCTGCTGGAAGACGTGCCGGGCGTGGGCAAGACCACTTTGGCACATGGTTTGGCGGTGGGCTTGGGGCTGGATTATCGACGGGTGCAGTTTACCAACGATATGCTGCCTGCGGATTTGCTCGGAGTGACCGTGTTTCATCCGGCGGAGGCGAAGTTTGTGTTTCAGCCCGGGCCGGTGTTTCATCGTTTTTTGCTGGCGGACGAAATCAACCGCGCTTCGCCCAAGGTGCAGTCCGCATTGCTCGAAGCGATGGAAGAGCGGCAAGTGTCGGTGGACGGTAAAACCTATGCTCTGCCGCAACCCTTTATGGTGATTGCGACGCAAAACCCGAGCGAGCAAATCGGGACGTTTCCTTTGCCCGAATCGCAGCTTGACCGCTTTTTGATGCGGGTATCGATGGGGTATCCGATCGAAAAAGCGGAAAAATATTTATACACCCACGGTGATCGCCGCACTGCTTTGAAAAGCATTCAGGCAGCCTTCAATGCCGAGCGTTTGATGCAGTTGCAACAAACCGTTGCCGCCATGCCTTTGTCGGCGGCTTTGGTCGATTACATTTACCGCTTGGTGGCGATGACCCGTGCCGAAGGGGCGTTTGTGCAGGGTTTGAGCCCGCGTGCCGGTTTGGCTTTGGGGCAGGCGGCTAAAGCGTGGGCGGTGCTGGAAGGGCGCGACGTGGTGCTGCCTGAAGATGTGCAGGCGGTGTTTGTGGCGGTGGCGGCGCACCGTTTGCGTACTTTGCAGCAAGGCAGCAACAGCGCGCCGGTGTTGCAGGAAATGATGCGTCATGTCGCGGTCGGATAAATTCAGGCTGCCTGAAACGCCGCTGGCGGAGGGCGAGTCGATCCGCTGGCGGCATTTGCGCATTCGCCCGACGGGGCTGGGCATCGGCATGATGGCGGTGGCGGCGGCATCGTGGGTGATGGCTTTGAATTATTCGGTGAACCTCGCCTACGGTTTGGCGTTTTGGATTTTGGCGTTTGCGCTGTGGGCGATGTTGCAGGCGGTGTTGCAGCTTTACGGCAGCGTGCCGCAGCGCGTGGCCAGCGCGGAATGTTTTGCCGGCGAGCAAGCCGCCGTGACCGTGGCGGTACAGGGTAAAAACCTGCGCGAGCGGCGGCTGTATTTGCGTTTTGTTTTGCCCGATAACGGCGATGAGGATTTCAGGCAGCCTGAAATGCAATTATTGGATACCCGAGACGAAGCGCAGCAAGTGGTGTTGCATTTTCCGGTGCCGCGTCGCGGCATGGTGCCGGTGCCGATTGTGCAGATTTATACCCATGCGCCGTTTGCCTTGTTATCGGTTGAGGCGTTTTTGCGCACGCCGTGGCGGGTGACGGTGTACCCTGCGCCCTTGGAAGGGGCGTTTGTGGCGGCGGCGGTCGGCAGCGGCGAGGGCGAAAGCGTGACCCGGCAAGGGCGTGACGATGTGGCGTATCTGTCGCCGTATCAAGCGGGCGATCCGCTCAAACAGGTCGCGTGGAAACAATACGCCAAAAGCGGCAAGCTTTTGAGTAAACAAATGGAAGAAGAAGCCAGCGTTGCGCCGGACGTGATTTCCTATCGCGATTATGTCGGGGTCGCTTCGCGTGATGTTTTGGCCGGTTATCTGTGTCGGCGTGTTTTGTTGGCGGAGCAAAACCGCCAACGCTACACCTTGGAATTGCCGCAACACACCATTGCACCGCAAAACGGGCAGCGCAGCAAGGCTTTGACCGCATTGAGCGTGTTGTGACACAGTAAGAATGTTTTTGCCATCATGCCGTTGTGTGATGTCATGCAACAGGCTTTGGGTTATAATCACGTGTTTTATTTCTTCCGCCCGTTATCATGTCTTTGACTTCTGTCGGCTTAAATCATCAAACCGCACCGGTGAGCATTCGCGAGAAATTGGCGTTTGCGGCGCAAGTGTTGCCGCAAGCGGTGCAGTCGCTTGCCGATGAAGCGCAGATTAACGAAGCATTGATTTTGTCCACCTGTAACCGCACCGAAATTTATGCGGTCGGGGAGGCGGATGCGGTGGTTGATTGGCTGGCGCGTTTTCATCAGATTCCGACGCAGGAAATCCTGCCTTATCTTTATATTCAAAACGACGCGCAAACCGTGCGCCATGCGTTTCGCGTTTCTTGCGGTTTGGACTCGATGGTGTTGGGCGAACCGCAAATTCTGGGGCAGCTCAAAGATGCGGTACGGGTGGCGCAAGAAAGCGGCACGCTGGATTCCACGCTCAATATGCTGTTCCAACGCACCTTGGCGGTGGCGAAAGACGTGCGCACCCACACCGCCGTCGGTGAGCAGTCGGTGTCGATGGCGGCGGCTTCGGTCAAGCTCGCGGAACAGATTTTTCCGAATATTGAAGACTTAAATGTATTGTTCATCGGCGCGGGCGAGATGATTGAACTCGTGGCGACGTATTTTGCCGCCCGTGCGCCGCGCCGCATGACGGTGGCCAATCGCACCTTGGCGCGTGCGCAAGAGCTCTCGACCAAGCTCGGCAGTAATGCCGATGCGGCTTTACTGTCGGCATTGCCCGACATCATGCACGCTTATGACGTGGTGGTGTCTTCCACCGCCAGCCAACTGCCGATTGTGGGTAAGGGCGTGATTGAGGCTGCCTTAAAACGTCGCCGCAATAAGCCGATGTTTCTGTTGGATTTGGCGGTGCCGCGTGACATTGAACCGCAAGTGAGCGATTTGTCCGATGCGTTTTTGTACACCGTGGACGATATGACCGACATCGTCAATACCGGCAAAGAATCGCGCCAAAAAGCCGCCGCACAGGCGGAAAGCATGATTGAAGAGCGCGTGGTGGATTTTCTGGAATGGCAAAAATCACGCGAAACCGTGCCGTTGATTCGCCATTTGCGCGATGACGGCGAACGGGCGCGGCGTTATGTTTTGGCCAATGCCCTGCGCCGATTGGCAGGCGGTATGCCGCCGGAAGAAGTGCTGGAACGGCTGTCGGTGCAACTGACCAATAAACTCTTGCACGCGCCGACCAAGGCACTGAATCAAGGGCAAGCACCTGACCGTGAATTGGTGGATGCCGTTGCCCGTATTTATCATTTGGATCAAGCAGATTCCGATGAGTCGATTTAAGGCTGCCTGAAAGCACGGCCGAAAACTGTTCAACCGCCATGCTGCGGTTTTTCTTTGTACATTACCCCCTATGAAACCGTCTTTACTCGAAAAACTGCAGCGGCTGAGCGAGCGGCTGGAAGAAGTCACTCATTTGTTGGCCGGTGAAAATATTGCCGACGATATGGACAATTTCCGCCGTTTAAGCCGCGAACACGCGGAATTAACGCCGTTGGCGGAAACCTTCCAAGCGTATTTGCAGGCGCAACAAGATAAGCGCGATGCCGAGGAAATGCGTGCCGACGCGGAAATGCGCGAATTGGCCGAAGAAGAAATGCAGGCAGCCTCCGCACGGATTGAGTCTTTGGAACAAGAACTGCAAGTGTTGCTGCTGCCGAAAGACGAAGACGACGACAAAAACATTTTTCTCGAAGTGCGCGCCGGTACGGGCGGCGAAGAGGCGGCATTGTTTGCGGGCGATTTGTTGCGCATGTACATGCGTTTTGCCGAGCGTCACCGTTGGCAAAGCGAAATCGTTTCCGCGCACGAGTCGGACTTGGGCGGGTATAAAGAAGTCATTGTGCGCATTGCCGGTAACGGCGTGTACGGCAAGCTGAAATTTGAATCGGGCGGACACCGCGTGCAGCGTGTGCCGGAAACCGAAAGCCAAGGCAGGGTGCATACTTCCGCCTGCACGGTGGCGGTGATGCCGGAGGCGGACGAATTAGACGCCGTCGAATTGAACCCGAACGATTTACGCATTGATACGTTTCGCGCATCAGGCGCGGGCGGTCAGCACATCAACAAAACCGACTCGGCGGTGCGCATCACCCATTTGCCCACGGGTTTGGTGGTGGAGTGCCAAGACGGGCGCAGTCAGCACAGCAATAAAGCGCAGGCGATGAAAGTGCTTGCCGCGCGCCTGAACGACAAGCAAAAACACGAAGCGCAAGCCAAAGAAGCCGCCGAGCGCAAAAGCCTGATCGGCAGCGGCGACCGCAGCGAGCGCATCCGCACCTACAATTTTCCGCAAGGACGTGTCACCGATCACCGCATTAACCTGACTTTGTATAAGCTGGATTTTGTGATGGATGGCGATTTGAGCGAATTGAGTGCGGCACTGCTGGCGGAGCATCAGGCGCAGTTATTGATGCAGCTGAGCGCATAAATCGTCGGGTTTATTTTATTGAAAAAAGTCTTTCAGGCAGCCTGAGGCCTTTGCAAAAGTCCGTAATGTGGATGCAGTTCGAAGAGATAGCACCGCAGGAAGCGCAGACATATCATGCAGATAGGCAAGATTCCGAGGAGCACATCTCAAAGAAATGCGCCACAGGATGGATTTTTGCAAAGGTCTCAGCCTTTTTATTGTGTCTTGAGGCTGCCTGAAATTTTAATCTCAACTGTTGCGGATTCCAGACAGCCTGTTTTTCAGGCAGCCTGAATAAACCATACCGCACACCTGCCATGCCGAGCGACGATGGTGTGTTATTCGCCGCCTGCTCGGTGTCATCAAGATAAAGCCCGCTGTTTTTTCATGATTTCCATTGACTTCTGATTTATTCTGCGGTTAAAATCATCAGCTTTCATTATCGGCGCGAGGTGCGTCGATAAGATTTTTTGACGTTAAAACTGGGAACTTGATATATGCCTACAATCAACCAACTCGTTCGTAAAGGACGAAAAGTACCTGTTTATGCAAACAAGGTACCGGCTCTGGAGCAATGCCCCCAGCGCCGCGGCGTGTGCACCCGCGTGTACACCACCACGCCGAAAAAACCGAACTCCGCTTTGCGTAAAGTATGTAAAGTGAAATTGACCAGCGGTTACGAAGTGATTTCGTACATCGGCGGTGAAGGCCATAACCTGCAAGAGCACAGTGTGGTATTGGTGCGCGGCGGACGTGTGCCGGACTTGCCGGGTGTGCGCTACCACACCGTACGCGGTTCTTTGGATACCGCAGGGGTTAAAGACCGGAAACAATCGCGCTCCAAATACGGCGCGAAACGCCCGAAATAAAATCTTAAACGATTTTGTTTGGCGGCACGTCGGTAGGCTTGCCTGCCGAGTAAGTGAGCAGTCCGGATGGCTGCTCGAGAGTAAATCCACTCAACTGAATAGACTTAAGGAATCACATCATGCCTAGACGCAGAGAAGTCCCGAAACGTGAAGTATTGCCCGATCCGAAATTCGGCAGTACCGATCTTTCCAAATTTGTAAACGTGCTGATGGTCAGCGGTAAAAAATCCGTTGCCGAGCACATCGTGTACGGTGCATTGGAGCAAATCGAGAAAAAAACCGGCAAATCGCCGATTGAAGTATTCGATGCCGCCATCGATAATGCCAAACCGTTGGTCGAAGTCAAAAGCCGCCGTGTGGGCGGTGCTAACTATCAAGTTCCCGTTGAAGTTCGCCCTTCGCGCCGTTTGGCTTTGTCGATGCGCTGGTTGCGCGATGCCGCCCGTAAACGCGGTGAAAAATCCATGGAGTTGCGCCTTGCCGGCGAACTGATGGATGCCGCAGAAGGTCGCGGCGGTGCGTTGAGAAAACGTGAAGAAGTTCACCGTATGGCAGAAGCCAACCGCGCGTTCTCGCATTTCCGTTTCTAATCTTGAATAAGGCGAATTAAAGTGGCTCGTAAAACCCCCATTAATCTGTACCGCAACATCGGTATCAGCGCGCACATTGACGCCGGTAAAACCACCACGTCCGAGCGCATTTTGTTTTACACCGGCATGAACCACAAACTGGGTGAAACCCATGACGGTTCTGCCACCACCGACTGGATGGAACAGGAGCAGGAACGCGGCATCACCATTACCTCGGCTGCCGTAACCACTTTCTGGAAAGGCATGGGCGGGCAGTTTCCCGAGCATCGCCTGAACATCATCGACACCCCGGGACACGTGGACTTCACGGTTGAAGTGGAGCGTTCCATGCGTGTACTGGACGGTGCGGTCATGGTGTATTGCGCGGTCGGCGGCGTACAGCCGCAATCGGAAACCGTATGGCGTCAAGCCAACAAATACAAAGTGCCGCGCTTGGCCTTTGTCAATAAAATGGACCGTCAAGGTGCCAACTTCTTCCGTGCCGTCGAGCAAATGAAAACCCGTTTGCGCGCCAACCCCGTACCGGTGGTGGTGCCGATCGGTGCCGAAGAAAACTTCGTCGGCGTGGTCGATTTGTTAAAAATGAAAGCCATCATTTGGGACGAAGCCTCGCAAGGTCTGAAATTCGACTACGGCGAGATTCCTGCCGACTTGGTGGCAACTGCTGAAGAATGGCGCGAAAAAATGGTCGAAGCTGCGGCTGAAGCCAGCGAAGAGTTGATGGACAAATACTTGGGCGGCGAAACTTTGAGCGAAGAAGAAATCGTCAAAGCATTGCGCGCCCGCACCTTGGCCAACGAAATCCAACCCGTTTTGTGCGGTTCTGCGTTCAAAAACAAAGGCGTGCAACGTATGTTGGACGCGGTTATTGAATACCTGCCCGCGCCGACCGACATTCCGCCGATGGACGGCCATGACCTCAAAGGTGAGCCTATTCATCGTAAAGCCGACGATAACGAGAAATTCTCCGCCTTGGCGTTCAAACTGATGAACGACAAATACGTCGGTCAATTGACCTTTATCCGTGTTTATTCCGGCGTGTTGAAGTCGGGTGACACCGTGATCAACTCGGTCAAAGGCACGCGCGAGCGCATTGGTCGTCTGGTACAGATGAAAGCCAATGACCGCGACGAGATCGAAGAAGTGCGCGCAGGCGACATCGCTGCCGCCATCGGTCTGAAAGATGTGACCACCGGTGAAACCTTGTGTGCGGAAGATGCGCCGATTATTTTGGAACGCATGGAATTCCCCGAGCCCGTGATTCACGTTGCGGTTGAGCCGAAAACCAAAGCCGACCAAGAAAAAATGGGCATTGCCTTGAACCGTTTGGCCAAAGAAGACCCGTCGTTCCGCGTGCGTACCGACGAAGAATCCGGTCAAACCATTATTTCCGGCATGGGCGAGCTGCACTTGGAGATCATCGTTGACCGCATGAAGCGCGAATTCAGCGTAGAAGCGAACGTCGGTGCGCCGCAAGTGGCTTATCGCGAGACCATTCGCAAAGAAATCGAAACCGAATACAAACACGTTAAACAGTCCGGCGGTAAAGGCCAGTACGGTCACGTCGTGCTCAAACTTGAGCCGATGGAACCCGGTGGCGCCGGTTACGAATTCGTGGACGAAATCAAAGGCGGCGTGATTCCGCGTGAATTTATTCCGTCTTGCGACAAAGGTATCCGCGATACGCTGCAAAACGGTGTGTTGGCAGGTTACCCTGTGGTGGACGTGCGCGCACGTTTGATTTTCGGTTCGTACCACGATGTGGACTCCTCGCAACTGGCGTTTGAATTGGCCGCTTCCATGGCGTTCAAAGACGGTATGCGTAAAGCCAGCCCGGTACTGCTTGAGCCGATGATGGCAGTCGAAGTCGAAACCCCCGAAGACTATATGGGCGACGTGATGGGTGACCTGAACCGTCGTCGCGGTATTGTCCAAGGCATGGATGACGACGGTATCGGCGGCAAGAAAATCCGCGCCGAAGTGCCGTTGGCAGAGATGTTCGGTTACGCTACCGACTTGCGTTCCGCCACCCAAGGTCGCGCTACCTACAGCATGGAATTCAAACAATACGCTGAAGCACCGTCACACGTTGCCCAGCAAGTGATTGAAAGCCGTAAATAACCCTTCAGGCAGCCTGAAAAGATCATTATTTTTCAGGCAGCCTTGTTCTTTCTGATCTTTACTTTAAGGAAACAGCCTCATGGCAAAAGAAAAATTCGCGCGGACGAAGCCGCACGTAAACGTTGGCACCATC
>JAUNUS010000032.1 GCA_030538055.1 Neisseria sp. | reverse complement strand
CTTACAGCATAAGCATTTCAGCGATTTTTAGCACCTTTTTTGTCCCTTACCCCTGAAAACACATTGAACGGCTGGTTTGAAAAGCATAAAGACTTCTTAAATGAACGTACGGTGCACACCGAAACAGGCAAGTCACACTATACGCATAAGCGACTCAGAAGTGCTTACAACAGCCTGAAACGGAACATGGACTATCTGTTTACCTTTGAGCGGTTTCCTGAGCTTCACATCCCGAAAACAAGCAATTTATTGGAAGGTCGCTTTGGGGATATGAAGCAGAAATTATGCTGTCATCAGGGTATGAGAAAAGACAATAAGATTAGGTTTATTAAGGATTATTTCTCTAAAAAACAGTAAAACAGCACCTAAAATGTCCCTTAGAGAGGCTCACCCTGAAAACAGCACCTTTTTTGTCCCTTACGCCTAAATAGACTATCTTTGATTGATGGATATGTTTCTATTCCTCTGTCGGTAAAGATTGCGATAAGATTAAAGAACTTAAGCCGCCATAGAAACCCATTTTAATACTGAATGCCAATATACTGAGATAGTACGATGCGTTTAAAACAGATAAAGCTTTTTGACCTAAAAAAGACGATAGATGAATAAAGTTTACTGCGGATCCAATCAAAAAAGCAATGGTATACAAAATAGCGACAATCAGGGAGGAAATCAAAATATCGGCTCGATTTCTTTTTAATTCCAGTTTTTTTGCCCAATAAGCCAAGGTTACCAATAAGGCAATGGAGGCAATCCATACAGGCATTCTAAACAATTTATGACCCATAGAAGACCAAACACCAGCAAAAGAAAATCCGCTTAAAACAGATTGAGTAATGAAATACATTAAAATCAGTAGAGGAAAGCTAAAAAAAACATGGTTCAGGATATAAGCCCGATACGGATTTTTTTGTTTTTTGATACTTTCTTGTTCAGATAATGGGCATTCTTTGGGCAGTGCTAAAGCCAATAAGCATGAAGGTATAATGCTGGCGGCGGCAAAAAACATACCGATGATCATCGCGAATCCGAAATCATTCGCATCGGCATTGCCCGAAATCAACCATATTATATAAAAAATAAAATTACCGATAATATAAGCCAATGCAGTCAGTAGGATAGAAGATAAGATTCCCTGCCAATTGCGCCTAAGTTGTAATTTTTTGGCGCAATACCCCAAGCATATAAAAAGTACACTGGCAGGAATCGTCATCACCGGCACAATCAAAACACCCCAAATCATCCATCCGGCATCATTCCAACTCGAGAATAATCCTATACCAATAAATATCAGTAATAATGTCAAAGGAATACTGAAAAAAAGATGTACCAAGGTATACGTTAGATACGAGGGCTTATCGGCAGGTGTTGGTAATGGAGATGGTTTGGTCATGGTTTCAAGCCATTTATTCAATGATGTTTTTTTTAACAAGTAGGTTTTAAGCCTTCAGGCAGCCTGAAACTTGGTGATTAGGCCTCTTCTTTCACCACATACGCAAATGCCTGTTTGCGTCCGTTGGTGTCCTCTTCCAGATACACGCCTTGGATTTCAGGTTCGAAGCCGGGCAGTTCGTTGATGCCTTCTTCCAGTGCAAGGAAATAGTCCAGTACCGCGCCGTCCCACACTTCGCCCGGGACGATGCACAATACGCCCGGCGGATAGGGCAGTGCGCCTTCGGCGGCGATGCGACCGCGAATCTTAGCTAAGGGTACGAGTTCGATCTGATTGCGGATAAAGGCGTTGTGCGCATCCAGTGCGCTGATGGCGACTTGCGGCAGGCGTTCGCGCAGAAACATTTGGCGTTGCAAGTGGTTCAGGCGGTGCTTTTTGTAAAAATCGTGCATTTTTTGGCACAGTTGGCGAATCGGCATTTTGGCGTATTGCGGTTGGGTGCGTGCCAAGGTGGGCAGGATTTCGCCGACTTTGCTGTCCGCTTCGATATGTTCTTCAAAACGGGCAATGGTGGCGACCAAATGTTGGAATTTCGCCATGTTTTCCGCCGGCGTGAGCAGGAATAAAATCGAGTTCAAATCGGCTTTTTCCGGAATCACCAAGCGTTCGCGCAGGTAGTGCGCCAAAATCGCGGCGGGAATGCCGAAGTCTGCGTATTCGCCGCTTTCCGTGTCGATGCCGGGCGTGGTCAAAAGCAGCTTGCACGGGTCGATGAAATATTGCCCTTCGCGGTAGGCTGCAAAATCATGCCAGCACGCGCCTTCTTCAAAGCGGAAAAAGCGCACATCTTGCGCCATGTCTTCGCTGTCGTAGTCTTGCCACGGTTTGCCGTTGATCGTCGGCGGCACAAACGGGCGAATCAGGCGGCAGGTTTGCAGCAGCATTTTGCGCGCTTCGATGCCGCTTAACACGCATTCGTGCCACATGCGTTTGCCCGCTTTGCCCTCGTGCATTTTGGCGTTCACGTCCAGCGAGGCGAAAATCGGGTAAAACGGGCTGGTCGAGCCGTGCATCATGAAAGCGTTGTTAAAACGTTTGTGATTGCAATACCTTGCCTGTGTGTGGATGTGGTTGTCTTTTTTATGGATTTGCGAGGCTTGGGAAAAGCCTGCCTGCTGTTTGTGCACGGATTGCGTCACCAAGATGCCCGGATCGTTTTCGTTCAATTCCAGCAGCAAGGGTGAGCAGTCGCGCATCATCGGGATAAATTGCTCATAACCCACCCACGCCGAATCGAACAAAATGTAATCGCACAAATGCCCGATGCGATCGACCACTTGGCGCGCGTTGTAAATCGTGCCGTCGTAAGTCCCCAGCTGAATCACCGCCAACCGGAACGGGCGCGCTGCGTCGGCGCGTTCGGGCGCGACTTTGGCGATTTGCGCGCGAATGTCCGCTTCGTCAAAACAATGCGACGCAATGCCGCCGATAAAGCCGTAGGCATTGCGCGAGGTCTCGAGATAAATCGGCTTCGCCCCGCACAAGGTTAAGGCACCCTGATGCACCGATTTATGGTTGTTGCGGTCAAACAGCACCAAATCGTCTTTTGCCACCAGTGCGCCGATGGCGATTTTGTTCGCGGCAGACGTTCCGCCCAAGACAAAATAGGTTTTGTCGGCGTTGTACACCCGTGCCGCATGGGCTTGCGCTTCAAACGCAGGGCCTTCGTGAATCAGCAGGTCACCCAATCGTACGTCGGCATTGCAGGAATCGGCGCGAAACAGGGTTTCGCCGAAATACAGAAAAAACCGCCGCCCCGACGGGTGTTTACGGAAAAACTGCCCGCCCTGATGCCCCGGACAATCAAACGCCGCATTGCCGTAATCGGTGTAATTTTTTAAGGCTTGGAAAAAAGGCGGATCGAGCGAGTCGATGTAGTCGGACGCGGCGGCGTTGATCAATTGTCCGTTGTAGTATTTCAATTCGTCCGCCAGCTCGATCACGCCGTAGAGTTCAGGCAGCCAATGCGCCGGTACGGTTTCGCCGTATTTGACCGCCGCAAAAATCGGAATATTGAAGCCGATGCGCTCCAGCTCCGCCCACACCTCGGGCAAATCTTCAACCGTCACCACCACCGCACACACATTGGTGAAATCGGTCATGTCGATATTCATAACGCGATGATTGGCAACAAAGGCAAATTCAACTCCGGCAGATGCGGCAATTTTCATGGTGACTCCGAGGGTAATGGGGTGGGCAGATTGAATGAAATATCATAGCAGAAGCTGTGTGACAAGCGTATGGTTTGCAGGCGGAGTTATGGTTTCAGGCAGCCTAAATGATTGATTAAGTGACAGTGAACGTTCGATAAAAGCTCATCTTTTTATCTTAAGGAACCTCTGAGAAACTCTGGCGAGTGGATTTGGCTGCTATTTTTTTGGCAGGCAAGGAGCATATTTAGGGTAATAGTGGTTCTATTACCCTAAATGTGGGACGCAGTATGACGAAGAAAGGGCGGTTAAAGCCGCTGTCATGGGTTTCTCAGAAGTTCCTTAACGTTACCGAAGCTGTCCACTTCGCGCTCTATCGCCGCGCGATGGCGACCCACTTTCTTTGCTTCGTCAAAGAAAGTGGGCAAAGAAAGACGACCCCACGGCGCAGGTTTTGGCTGCGCCAAAACTTCCCGCTCAATCAGCTGTTTTATCGGCGGGCTTGAACTCGCATTTGCTTGGCAAATGCTCAAACAGGCAAGCCCTTTTCTCCGCTAAAACAGTTGATTGAACGGCTGCTTCAAGGGGGAGGGGAGGATAAAATAGCCGTTTCTTTGGGTTTTGACGTTGTGGTTTTTTGCAATGCCTGAAGCCTAAAAACTCAAATAAGCATCACCGCAGGCTGCCTGAAAGGTTCTTATCGCATTAAGGCAAGGTAATCGATTGTTTCTTTTGGGTGATTTCCAGCGGTGCGGCTTGTTGCCAACTGCCGCTGTCCAAGCGCATATAGCGCACCAGATAACGCCCTGCGGGCAGGGCTTCGATTTTGAAGGCGGAGCGGGCGGGGATAAACACCGTGCGCAGCGCACCGGCGGCATTGTCGGACACGGTGTAAAGTTGGGCGAAGACGGCGGAGGTCGGGTGCGGATTATCCAATTCCAAGGCGTGTTCGCCTTGTTGCTGCAATTGCGGATAACCTTGCACATAGCCTGCGCGCAGCGGCCAGTCGCTGCCGTTGGGCGCGGTGGGGTAAATGGTGTACAGCGTAGTCGGTGCGGTGGTTTTTTTACCGCTTAACCACAGCGTAAGGCCTGCGGTCAGCGATACCAGCAACACCGCCGCCAGCAGATAATACGCCATTGCAGGCAGCCTGAAACGGCTTTCCGGCAGTTCGGGTATTTCGGGAATCGCACCGTACACCACAGGAATCTGGCGCATTTTTTCGGCTTTTTCCTGTTCGGCAATCCATTCGTCATGTTCGCGCCGCGCTTCGGGGTCGGATAATACGGCGTAAGCGCGGTTAATCAACTGCATCACGCGCATGGCATCGGGATCGGGATTACGGTCGGGGTGGTATTTTTTGGAGAGGCGGCGGTAAGCGGTGCGAATTTGCCCTGCGCTGGCTGATGGCGTCAGTTTGAGGTTGTCGTAATGCGTGCGGTAATTTTTTTTCATCGAATCGACATCAGGCGGTTCAGGTTACAACGGGCCGTCGTACAGCCAGCGGCTTTTATGGGCGGCAAACACCGCGTTGGGATATTGCGGCTGCCCGCGGCTGCCGTTGTAACGGCCTAAGGCAAGGTATAAATCGCCGTTTTCCATGTTCAGGTAATGGCGCAAAATGGTGCAGCCGTAGCGTAAATTGGTGCGCACGTCGAACAGATTATGCTCGGGCGTGCCGATGGAACGCACCCAAAACGGCATTACCTGCATCAAACCGCGTGCGCCGGCGCCGGAAATGGCGTAACGGCGAAAACCGCTTTCCACCTGCATCAGGCCGAGCACCAGCTGCGGATCGAGTCCGGCGCGGACGGATTCGTACTGCATATTGATCAAAATTTTCTCGCGCTCGTATTCGCTTTTGACGTAACGGGTCAGGCGTTGCGACATTTCCGCCAGCCATTGCTCGCCGTGTTTTTTCCGGGAAAAAACCAAGTAGGGCGGATTGACGTTGTCGATGGAGTTGCGCATGGCGGTGGCGACATTGTCCGCGAGGGTTTCTTCTTTTTGTGCGCCGGCAAACACCTGCGGCGCGGCACCAAGCAACATCGCGCCCGCACCGGCGCGCAATAAGCTGCGGCGGGAAAGGCGATAAGGGTTAAGGTCTGTGCTCATGGCTTTGGATTTAAGGATAAAAGGCTGCCTGAAAGATGATTAAGGCATCAACCCATACGCTAAGGCTGCCTGAAAATAAAAAATGCTTGGGAACCTCTGAAAAGCTCTGGCGAGTGGATTTGGCTGCTATTTTTTTGGCAGACAAGGAGCATATTTAGGACAATAGTGGTTCTATTGCCCTAAATATGCGACGCAGTATGACGAAGAAAGAGCAGTTAAAGCCGCCGCCATGAGTTTTTTAGAGGTTTCCTTGTACATTATAATCATATTTTCAGGCAGCCTGAACGGTTACGGATTTCTTAACGTTTACGCCTGAGGTTTTTTCAATACCCACGCCCACGTCATTTCCGCTTCCACCGGCGGCTCGTCGCTTTCGTCGTAAATTTTTACGGGGACGATGATGTTGCCGCGCTCCTCGCGCTGAATCAGCTCGGCGTCTTGTTCGCTCAAACTGGCCACGGCGTACATATTGCCGACGCTGCGTTTGACGTAATTCATCTGCATGCTTTTGAGCAGCATCAGCTTGTCGTCCGGCGTGTTCATGCCAAACACAAAGCCGCTGGCGGTTTCCGCAAGCAACGCCATGACGCAGGCGTGAACGCCGCCGATGTGGTTTTGCACGCGGCGTTTGTTATCGACCGAGACTTTCACTTCTTCACGGGTCAATTTGTCAAAGCGCGTACCGGCGGTGCGCAGAAACGGTACGAATTTCCCCATCATAAAAGTCGCCAAAGGCAAGCGTACGGCGGCGGGGAAACGGTTCAGGGAGGTGATTTGGCGGTACATTTTGTTTTCGATGCGCATGGTTCTTCCTGTAATGTTTTATCCTAATTGAGAAGCGGCTTTAACCCGCTCCGTGTTTACGTTATCATAATCTTTTTTGCCGTACTTGCGGTTTTACGCTGATTGAACGTACACGCAAAAGAGGGCGTTATTGTACCCTTAGCTGCAAAAAAGACGACAAATAAGCGTTTATTTTTACTTCCGAATCGGGAAGATCACCATAACAGCAGGGATTTTCATGAAAAAAGCAAACGTGTTGCGGTTTTTGCACGATAACCCCGATTTTTTGGCGGAACACGCCGATGAGTTGGGCATTCGCCTGCGCGAGAGCAAAATGCGTACCTTTAGCGAGGCGAAACTGGCGGCGGCCGATCGCAAAATCGACACCATCGCCCGCCATATGGCGGATATGACCGAAAACGCCGAACACAATCACGCTATGCTGGATAAGCTGACGCGGCTGAATTTAAGCCTGATGGCGTGCAATACCTTGCAGCAAGTGGATACGGCGTTGCGCGACAGCCTGAATGCGGACTTTGTTTTGCCGCATTTTGATTGGTTTTTGCTGCAAACGCCTGCCAAAAAACTGCGTATGCCCGCATCGTTGATGCTGCCTGAAAACCATGCCGCACGCGGGGCGTTACGCAAACTGCACGCGCCGCAATGCGACACGCGCCTGTTGCATAAAAGCTTGGAAAAAAGGCTGCCTGAAAATGCGGAAAGCGAAAGTTTCCTGCATTTGCCGTTGCGGTTTCATGATACGACGCTGGGCGTGCTGTTGATCGGGCATCCTGATCCGAATTATTTCGCGCCGGATGCACCGACGACTTATGTCGCGATGATGGGCGCGGCGTTGGGTGCGACCTTGGCGCGCATCATGGGATTGCGTGCCGCATGATGGTGACGTGGGCGGCGATCGCGCTGTATATCGGGGTGTTTATTCATCAAGTCATCCGCTCGCAGCAAAAGCATTGGCTGTGGGGCAGTGTGGTGTTGTGGCTGGGTTTCGGCCTGATCGGCGCGCGTTTGCTGCCGGGCATTTGGCGTGGCGGCGCATGGCTGTATCAGCCGTACTTTTACATCACGTTGGCGAGCTTCTTTTTCTTTGTCAGCGCGTGGCAGTGGCAGCGCGACAGCCGCACGTTTTATGCCTTGCCGCCGGTGACGCCGCTGTTGAGCTATTGGGCGGTCGCCGCTTTGATGCAGCATTTGGCGTATTTGATTTTGCTGCTGCTGGTGCGCTGGCAGTCTGGCGGCGGGATGGCTGATTTTGTGCGGTTGGCGTTGGCGCAGTTGTATGTGTTGCATCCCTTATGGTGGATGTGCGTGCATGCGGTGTTGATGCTGCTTTTGGCTGCGACGGTGAGGAAACAGAACGGTACGCCGCATTTTAAAGTGGTGGATTTGCAGGCAGCCTTTTTATCCGCCCTGATCATGATGATGGCGTATGTGCTCTACAATATTTGGCAGTTTGTGGTGATGTGGAATTAGGTGGTTTTTCACCAAGCTTGATCAGATCTTATCTGTAGGAAACCGTAGAGGGCTGCCTGAATAATGTCCGTAGGGTTCAGGCAGCCTGAATTGCTTTACAGAAGCTGTTTGCTTCGCGCTCTATCGCCGCGCGATGGCGACTTACTTTCTTTGCTTCGTCAAAGAAAGTAAGCAAAGAAAGACGACCCCACGGCGCAGGTTTTGGCTTTGCCAAAACTTCCCGTTAAACAAGGCGTTTGTGCGGCGGGCTTGAACTCGTGCCGGCTGCGCCGCCACTCAAACATGCAAGCCCTTTTCTCCGCAAAAACGCCTTGTTTAACGGCTGCTTCAAGGGGGTTGGGGCGGATGAAATAACCGTTTCTTTTGGTTGTTACGTTTTGGATTTGAGCAAAGCTGAGAATGCTCAAAACAAAATTCATGCAAACACTCTTATAAGAGCGATCTCAAAACCATCAAGCCCGTCATCAGTGTGACGGGCTTGATCGTTTTGCGGAGGCTGCCTGAACGCTTATTCGGCCAATTGTGCCAATACGGTGGAAGTGGCTTTGACTTTATCGCCAATCACGACTTTTGCCGTGGCATCGGGCGGTAAGTAAACATCAACCCTCGAGCCGAAGCGGATCAAGCCGTAACGCTCGCCGCGCATCAGTTGATCGCCTGATTTGGCGTAGCACAAAATACGGCGCGCCACCAAACCTGCGATTTGCACAAAGGTGATTTCCGTACCGGTGGCGGTTTGCAGCAAAACCGCGTTGCGTTCGTTATGGGTGCTGGCTTTGTCCACGGCGGCATTCAGAAAGCTGCCTGCAAAATATTCGGTTTTTTGTACTGTGCCGCTCAAAGGCGAGCGATTGGAATGCACGTTAAACACGTTCATGAACACGCTGATTTTCAAGGCTTCGCGGTTGCGAAACGGGTCAAGGGTTTTTTCCACCACCACGATTCGACCGTCAGCGGGGGCGAGTACGGCGTTTTCGTCGTCCGAACCGGATTCGCGCGCGGGATCGCGGAAAAATTGCACCGCAAACACGGTCAATAACCAAAACGGTGCAGCCAACCAGCCGCTGACAAAACTCAACACAATGGCAACCGCGGCAAAAGCGGCAATAAAACCCCAACCCTCACGGGCAATAATCGGGTGCGGATAAGCAGGTACGGACATGGATATTCCTTAATATGACGGTTAAACGAGGCGAATTATAGCCTAAGTCGCCGCGGCGGCATATCTGGGGTGTTTCAGGCAGCCTGAGACCTTTGCAAAAATCCGTCCTGCGGTGCATTTCTTTGGAATGCGCTCCTCGAAAGCTTGCCTATCTTAATGATATGTCTGCGCTTTCTGCGGTGCTATTCCTGCGAACTGTATCCACATGACAGACTTTTGCAAAGGTCTCAGCCTTGATGTATTCGATTAAACGGCTTGTATCCTTTCAGGCTGCCTGAAAGGGTTTTTGATGCCATCAAACTGATGGTTTTTTCAGGCAGCCTGTAAACTTCACAAACAATACCGTTTCAAGTTTTATTAACAAATTCTTGCATTGCAGCAACGACTGGGTTATGTTCTTCCTCTTGACTTAAAACCGCTATGTTCATCATGAATACCCATTCCGATTATCTGCAAAAAATCCTCACCGCCGCGGTGTATGACGTTGCCATCGAAACCCCGCTGGACTTGGCGCATAACCTTTCCGCGCGCATGGGCAACCGCATTTTCATCAAACGCGAAGATTTACAGCCCGTGTTTTCGTTCAAACTGCGCGGCGCGTACAACAAAATGGCGCAGCTGTCCGCCGAAGAGTTGCAGCGCGGCGTGATCACCGCCTCGGCAGGCAATCACGCGCAAGGCGTTGCTTTGAGCGCGCAGCGGCTCGGTTGCCGTGCGGTGATTGTTATGCCCAAAACCACGCCGCAAATCAAAATCGACGCGGTGCAAAGTCGCGGCGGCGAAGTGGTGCTGGCGGGCGAATCGTTTAACGATGCGTATGATCACGCAGTGAAGCTGGCGGCGCAAAACGGCATGGTGTACATCCCGCCGTTTGACGACCCGTACGTGATTGCGGGGCAGGGCACCATCGGCATGGAAATCATCCGCCAGCATCCGCGTGCGATCGATGCGGTGTTTGTGCCGATCGGCGGCGGCGGTTTGGCGGCAGGCGTGGCGGCGTACATCAAAAACGTACGCCCCGAAATCAAAGTCATCGGCGTGCAAACCGACGACTCGGACGACATGAAACGCTCCTTGGACGCAGGCGAAGTGGTGACGCTGCCTGAAGTCGGGTTGTTTTCCGACGGTACCGCGGTCAAGCGGGTGGGCGACGAAACCTTCGCCTTGTGCCGTGACTTGCTCGATGAAATCATTCTGGTGAACACCGACGACATTTGCTCCGCGATCAAAGATATTTTTGACGACACGCGCAGCATCACCGAACCGGCAGGCGCATTAAGTCTGGCCGGACTCAAAGCCTACGCTTTGCGCGAACAGGCGCAGGGGCAAACCTTAATCGCGATTGCCAGCGGTGCCAACATGAACTTTCACCGCCTGCGCCACGTGTCGGAACGTTCGGAATTATCCGAACGGCGCGAAGCGATTTTTGCGGTCACCATTCCCGAACGGCGCGGTAGCTTTTTGAAGTTTATCGAAGTGTTGGGTAACCGCAGCATCACCGAATTTAACTACCGTTACGGCGACGATCACCATGCCCATATTTTCGTCGGCATCCAAACCGCAGGCTACGCCGACCTTGAGCAAATCAAACAAGACTTGCAACGCGCCGAACTGCCCGCGCTGGATTTGACCGACAACGAAACCGCGAAAATCCATATCCGTTATATGGTGGGCGGGCGTACGCATAAAGTCCAAAACGAACGCGTATTGAGTTTTGAATTTCCCGAACACCCCGGCGCGCTGGCACGCTTTCTCAGCGCGATGCGCCTGCGTTGGACAATTACCCTTTTTCACTACCGCAACCACGGTGCGGACTACGGACGCATTCTGGTCGGCATCAGCGTGCCGGACGAAGACAACGCCGCTTTCGCCGAATTCCTGCAGCACTTGGGCTATACCTGCCACGAGGAAACGGATAACGCCGCGTACCGATTGTTTTTGGGTGCGGAATAAACAATCGTCCCGAGTGTCGAACATTCGGGACGGTTTTGGTTTAGCGCTCTGTTATCGATGTTATTATTATGATTTTAATCGTTCCGGATGTGGCAAGTACGAAAGCTATGAGGACGCTGTTATTTTCTATACCTAAACATAACCGTAGAGTGAGAGGGAACGGGTTTGCGATTTTTAGCCGACGGACCATCAATCCCTGATGATCTCCTTCTTGCCAGGGATCAGGGTCGAGTAATTTTCTTTTGTGGGGCGGGCGTATCCCGAGCGCGTGCTCAATTACCTGATTTCTTTGGCTTAGCAAGTCAAGTTGTTGCTAGGCTTGGTGTCGACAAAAATAGTCCTGCCTATAGACTAATCCAAGAAGCTAGAGAAATTGACCAGCGTGTTGGCATGCTTGGCGTCATATCTGCTGACCGTGTTTTCGGGCTTCTAGAAAGAGACTTTGCTTCACGCGATATCGAGGAGGCGGTAGCATCTGCATTAAAACCATCTGCGAATTGCGACCTGACGGCACACAATATTTTATTGGACTTGGCGACCACACCAGAGGGCGCTGTACAATTGGTCACGACGAACTTCGACAGATTGTTTGACGACTGCGGGAGAAAACTTCAAACATGGCAACCGCCGAGGTTGCCGGATCCTTTGCGACAAAATGAGATCAATGGGGTAGTGTATCTTCATGGTCGATCCACGCCAACTTATACCGGTGCTGAGGGTGACGGGTTTATTCTATCAAGCTCCGAATTTGGTCGCGCATATCTATCAGATGGATGGGCAACAACATTCATTCGTAAAATACTTGGTAAGTATATCGTTGTATTCGTTGGGTATACGGCTGACGATCCGCCCGTTCAATATCTCCTTGAAGCATTGCAAAAATCCTCCGGAAGACTTGAGAAAGCTTACGCTTTTCAGTCTGGCGACTACGATAGCGCTGCTGCACGATGGCAGCACAAAGGTGTTGAAGCTATTCCCTATAGCCCTGATAACGAGCATGCTGCTTTATGGCAATCCCTTGAGGCTTGGGCAGAGCGTGCTCGTGATCCAGATGCTTGGTATGTAAAGGTTATTGACGCATCCAAGGAAGGGCCAGCAGCAGTTCAGCCGTATGTGCGAGGTCAGGTAGCTCATATCGTTTCCACCTATGAAGGCGTAAAGAAATTCTGCGTCGGCGAAGTTCTTCCACCTGCTGAATGGCTTTGTGTGTTCGACAAGTATCGCCGCTTTGCAAAGCCGAGCAGCTCGATTTCATTGGGTCGTAAAGGATCTTATGTTGATCCGTTCGATCTATATGGCCTAGATTCAGACTCCACGCCCAGCAAACCTAATCCTGAAGAGCATTATACTAAGCGCGAGGCTCCACCCAGTGCGTGGGATGCTTTCGAACTTAATTGTTTTGATCGATCACAGATATGCGATGAAAATCTTGCTGCGCTTCGCGGGCCTTGGGCTAACCATTCCCCACTTCTTGTTCCACGGATAGCTCAGTTGGGAGTATGGCTTGCAAAGGTCTGCGACCAACCTGCCGCTGTGTGGTGGGCGGCTCATCAGTCGTCACTTCATCGAAGCATTCAAGAACGCATTTCATGGGAGTTAAAGCAAAGCAATCGCTCCATCCACAAGGACATTCGCAGCGCTTGGAGATCTCTTTTTGAGGCTTGGAACTACGTCGGTGACTTCTACAAAGATTGGTACGCATTGCAAACCGTCATTAAGACTGACGGATGGAGTAGCGCTGTCATTCGGCGGCTTGGGGAGGTGTTTCGACCTCGCCTTTCTGCGCGGCCGTATTTCTGGGGTGGTTCAAAGCCGCCTACACTGGTGCCAGATGGAGAGGACCGCGCTCGCTTGTTGCAGATGGACGTCAAATATCCTGAAGCGCATAAAGCAGTTACGGTACCGGACGAGTGGTGTGCAATTGTCGTTAAAGCCCTGCGGAAGAATCTTGAGCTGGCTCTTGAACTTGAGCACGAAATAGGAGGTTACGGCCTTGGCAATATAAGTCCGATAGTTCAGGACAGTATAGAAGGTGCTGATTATCATCGAACGCACGGGCTTTCGGCAGCGGTTATCCAATTTTCCGAACTTTTCTCTCAGCTGAGTAAAACTAACAGAGCTGCCGCTAAGCACGAGTACTTGTCTTGGCTTACGGACGATGGCACCATTTTCGCGCGATTGCGAATATGGGCATCCGGAAAGCGAAGCATTGTCTCAGATGACGATTTCGGAAAATTTATAGCATCTTTGAGCAATGACGTATTCTGGAATAGTTATCATCAAAGAGATCTTTTGTTGGTTCTCGCGAATCGATGGAAGAAACTCAGCAGTAAGTCTCGCAAACTAATCGAAGAAAAGCTGGTGATAGGCCCAAAGCGATTGCGGCGCGAGAAGATAGCTGCCTTCGAACGCAGGCGAGCTTGGTCGATTCTAAATCGCATTCAGTGGCTTCAAAACTCAGGATGCAAGCTTTCTGCCGGCACCCGTAGACAAGCGAAGCTGCTCCGTGCTGCTGTGCCCGACTGGAAAGAGGATTATGGCGAGAAGGCTGCTGAGTCACTGGAGATTCGGGTTGGGCGGATCAGAACCAATACCAGTCATGAGGAGCTAGCGGAAACGCCCCTTTCACTAGTACTGTTACAAGCGAAGGAGCGTAGTGGTCGATCAGACGATTTTTTCGTCGAGAACGATCCTTTTTCCGGTCTCGCTGCTCAACGCCCTACGCGCGCTTTTGCCGCGTTGACCTATGCAGCTAAACGAGGAAACTTTCCCAATTGGGCATGGCAACGGTTCCTTACTTCAGAGGCACGGAAGAATGATAAGGCAAGACTAATCTGGCTGATTGCCGAACGACTAGCTCGTTATCCAAATGTGCAGCTTGCAACGATTCTCTACCCTGCAACCGATTGGCTGAAAGACATTAGTGCGAAACTAAGCAAAGACTGCCTTCCTGTTTTCGACCGCATTTTGAGAAAGCTGGCTGACATCCTCCGTGAATCGCCGGACGAGGGACGTTCGGGTATTGTTCGGAGCTCCGAGGAACCAGACTGGACGATGGAAGCGATTAATTCTCCTACGGGTAAGATCGTGCAGGCGCTTTTTAACGATCCACGCAAGGATAATCTCAATCGAAATCAAGGCCTTCCTTCCGAATGGCTTGTGCACGCAGAGGCCCTGTTAGCGCTTCCAAATGACTTGCGCAGACATGCGATTGTGATCTTGTTTCACAACCTCAACTGGTTTTTCGCTGTTGATCCAAAATGGACGAAACAATACTTGTTGCCTGCGCTTCAAGGTAACGACACAGGCGACCGCGAGGCAGCATGGATGGGCTTCTTATGGGATGCGGACATTCCAAATCGAGAGCTCTATATGCGATTGAAAAACGACATGCTGGGGTTCGCCGCTAATCCTTCCCCATCGCGCCTCTCATATGGTGAAGCCATCGCAGGTATGATTCTTGCTGGGTGGGGAACTGTCGACAACGCTACCGGCGAGCGTTGTATCTCCAATAATGAGATGCGCAGCTTACTTTTGACCGTCGATGACGAGTTTCGATTACGGGTACTACGGCAAGCTCAAAAATGGTCTGACGAAAAGCACGAAAATTCAGACGAGCGATGGGAAGGACGGCTTTCCGAGCTGCTGCAGATTTGGCCGCGCCAACTGTCAGCCAGATCGCCTAACACGTCAGCCTGCCTCTGCGAATTGGCTTTCTCCAGCGGCGATGAGTTTCCGACCATAACCGCATTGATTTTGCCGCTCTTAGGCAAAATCGAGTGTAACCATTTGATGTGGCCTGAGCTTTATCGACTCGAAGACAACACCATAAATCGGTACCCAGAACAGGCGCTAGCGCTACTTTATGCCGTTCTGCCAGATAACGCGCTGGTATGGCCCTACGATATGGAAAAGATATTGAAACAAATTGGAGAGGCAAGCAGTGCATTAAAGAGCGACGATAGACTGATTTCTCTGAAGCGACAATGGGATGCAAGGTGATGTATGAGGTGGGTTGAAATCTTGATGTAACAAAAACGCAAGCTTCCCATACCTCTGCAGGAGTGGCTGATGTACTGTCCCTATACCATGCTAGCATCATGTAGCTAGTCATGGTATCGGGGACACTTCCATGGCATGCCATGGAAAATACCGTTGATGATATAGAATGGATAGTTATTTATTCTATATAAATATAATTAAATCAATATATTATAATTAATTTTACTCCCACTCAATCGTAGCCGGTGGTTTGCCCGATACGTCGTACACCACGCGGTTGATGCCGCGTACTTCGTTGATGATGCGGTTGGAGACTTTGCCCAGCAAATCATAGGGTAAATGCGCCCAGTGGGCGGTCATAAAGTCGCTGGTGATCACGGCGCGCAGGGCGACGACGTATTCGTAGGTGCGGCCGTCACCCATCACGCCGACGGATTTCACCGGCAGGAAAACGGCGAAGGCTTGGCTGATTTTATCGTACCACGAGACGCCGTTTTCGTCGAAGGTGTGTCGTAGTTCGTGGATAAAAATATCGTCGGCGCGGCGTAAGAGGTCGGCGTATTCGCGTTTGACCGCGCCCAAAATGCGCACGCCCAAGCCCGGGCCGGGGAAGGGGTGGCGGTACACCATTTCACGCGGCAAGCCTAAAGCCACGCCCAGTTCGCGTACTTCGTCTTTGAATAAATCGCGCAAGGGTTCGAGCAGTTTCAGGTTCAGGGTTTCAGGCAGCCCGCCGACGTTGTGGTGGCTTTTGATGGCGGCGGCCTTGCCGCTTTTCGCACCGGCGGATTCGATCACGTCGGGGTAAATCGTGCCTTGTGCCAGATGGCGCGCGTTATGGCGTTTGCCTGCTTCGCGCTGGAACACTTCGACAAATTCCGCGCCGATGATTTTGCGTTTTTTCTCGGGATCGGTTTCGCCTGCGAGTTTTTGCATAAAATCTTCCGAAGCATCGACATGAATCACGTTTACGCCCAGATTGCGCGCAAACATATCCATCACCAGCTCGGCTTCGTTCAGGCGCAAAAGGCCGTGATCGACAAACACGCAGGTGAGCTGGTCGCCGATGGCGCGGTGAATCAAAGCCGCCGCCACGGACGAATCCACGCCGCCCGACAGTCCCAAAATCACTTCGTCGCTGCCGACTTGGGCGCGGATTTTTTCAATCGCGTCATCAATATAATTGGGCATAGTCCAGCTAGGGTTTGCGCCGCAAATCGTCAGCACAAAGCGTTCCAGCAGCGCGCGCCCTTGTACGGTGTGGGTGACTTCGGGGTGAAATTGCACGCCGTAGAAACGTTTGTCGGCGTGCTCCATGATGGCAATCGGGCAGTTGTCCGTGCGCCCGATCACGCGAAAACCTGCAGGCAGCCTCGATACTTTATCGCCGTGGCTCATCCATACGTCCAGTGCGGCAGGCTTGGCATCGTCATAAATGCCGCGCGTGAATGCGGAATCTTCCGTCAAAACTTTGGCATAGCCAAATTCGCCCACTTCGCCCGAGGCGACTTCGCCGCCCAAGCTGTGCGCCATCCATTGCATACCGTAGCAAATGCCCAACACCGGCACACCCAGATCGAAAATGCCGACATCGGCGGCAAAGTCCGAAGCGTACACCGAGTTCGGCCCGCCGGATAAAATAATCCCTTTAGGGTCAAAGGCTTTAATCGCTTCCAGCGGCATATCGAAGGGGTGCATTTCGCAGTAAACATGCGCTTCGCGCACGCGGCGGGCAATCAACTGGCTCACTTGCGAGCCGAAATCGAGAATCAGAATTTTGTCCATGGTGCTTTCTTTAAGATAAAATCGTTCAGGCTCCCTGAACATGCTATAAATGAAATGGCGCAAATTTTACCAGCTTCGCGCCTTTTCTGACAGAATTTGCGTGTTTTACGCTTAAATCAAGCCGAGTTTCTTGCTTGCGGTTTGCCCAATCGGGTTTAATCCAACCGTTTACGCTCTTAATAACTTTGATAAAAGAAAGCCTTTTGCCATGAAATCTTTTCTGCCTTCACGTTTTCCTTTGATTCAGGCGCCGCTGGCCGGTGCGCAAGATGCGGCGATGACGATTGCGGTGTGCCGCGCCGGCGGTTTGGGTTCCTTGGCGGCGGCGATGTTGAGCACGGACGTGCTGGCGGAGCAAATCGAAACCATTCAGGCAGCGGTGGATGCGCCGTTTAATCTGAATTTTTTCGCCCACACTTTACCCGATGTCGGCGCGGCGGAAGATCAGGCGTGGCGCGAATTATTGCAGCCTTTTTTCGACGAATTCGGCATTGATGCAGGCAGCCTGCCTGCAGGCGTGTTGCGCCGTCCGTTTGACGAGAGCCAATTGGCGGTGGTGGAAAAGTACCGTCCGGCGGTGGTGAGTTTCCATTTCGGGCTGCCTGAAAAATCTTTACTGGACGCGGTGAAAGCAAGCGGCGCAATGGTTTTGTCTTCGGCGACCACGCTGGCGGAAGGCTTGTGGTTGCAAGAAAATGGTGCGGATGCGGTGATTGCCCAAGGCAGTGAGGCGGGCGGGCATCGCGGTATGTTTCTGGCGCATCAGCCTGCCGCACAGCTTGGTACGTTTGCGCTGCTGCCGCAGTTGGTCAAGGCTTTGAACATTCCCGTGATCGCGGCAGGCGGTATTGCCGATACCGCCGGTATTCAGGCAGCCTTGCAGCTGGGCGCGGCAGCGGTGCAGTTGGGCACGGCGTATTTATTGTGCGATGAAAGCACCATTGGCGCGCTGCATCGTGCCGCGATTGAAAAAGTCGCCCGACACCCCGAGCAATGCGACACCGCATTGACCAATGTGTTTTCGGGCAAACCGGCGCGCGGGCTGATCAATCGTCTGATGCGCGAGGTCGGGTTGATTCATCCGCAGGTGATGCCGTTTCCGTTTGCCGCCACCGCGAGCGGAGCATTACGCCGTGCGGCGGAAGCGCAGGGCAGCACCGATTTCACGCCGCTATGGTGCGGACAAAACCCAAGCGGCTGCAAGGCAGTGTCGGCGTATGATTTGACACGTGAGCTGACGGCGGCGTTTTCCCGACAAGATTGAATTTTTATACAGTACCTTCCTTGACAAATCAGTCGATTAAAAGCATAATTCGCGATTCGAAAAAACATTTGCCTTGCGGCTTGGGGCGATGCACGTTGCTTTTGAGGGGGTGATGACGCAACGGGCACAGCAGCCGCGATTAACCAAAAACCATTTTTTATTTAATTTTGAATTGATTAAAGGACTGATATGCCAAGCATTCGCGTCAAAGAAAACGAACCCTTCGAAGTGGCCATGCGCCGTTTCAAACGCTCTGTCGAAAAAACCGGACTGTTAACCGAACTGCGTGCGCGCGAAGCGTACGAAAAACCGACCACCGAGCGCAAACGCAAAAAAGCCGCTGCCGTGAAACGTACCCAAAAACGTTTGCGCAGCCAGCAATTGCCGCCGAAACTGTTTTAATTGCGGTGAATGACCGCACGAATTGCCGCAGATTTTGTTCTGCGGCTTTTTTCGCTTGAATCTGCTGAAAATCCGCTGCCTGAACAGGGCGGAATGTTGTAGAATTTCCACAATTTTTCAGGCAGTCTGAGACCTTTGCAAAAGTCCGTCCTGTGGATGCGGTTCACAGAGATAGCACCGCAAGAAGCGCAGACATATCATGCGGATAGGCAAGATTCCGAGGAGCGCAACTCAAAGAAATGCGCCGCAGGGTGGATTTTTGCAAAGGTATCAGCCTGAAAGCCGTTATTACCACTTAAACAAGGAACACGCCATGAGCTTAAAAAACCACATCAACGAAGACATGAAAACCGCCATGCGTGCCAAAGACAGCGCGCGCTTGTCGGTGATCCGCATGTTGCTCGCGGCGATGAAGCAAGTGGAAGTGGACGAACGCATCGAGCTGGACGACGCACGCATCATCACCGTCATCACCAAAATGGTGAAACAGCGTCAAGATTCCGAACGCATTTACCGCGAGGCTCATCGCGCCGACATGGCGGATAAAGAAGCCGCCGAAATCACGGTGCTGCAAGCTTATCTGCCGCAACAAATGAGCGCAGACGAAGTTCAGGCAGCCGTGACCAAGGCGATTGCCGCCGTCGGTGCAAGCGGCATGGCGGATATGGGTAAAGTGATGGCAGTATTGAAAACCGAATTGGCAGGACGTGCCGACATGGGCATGGTCAGCCGTTTATTGAAAGCGGCATTGGCAGGATAAATTTGATTGACCGTTTCAGGCAGCCTGAAACCTTTGCAAAAGGCTGCCTGAAGCCGTACCTGAAGGATATTGCAGACCATGATTCCATCCGATTTTATTGATGAGCTGTTAAGCAAAGTCGATATTGTCGATGTGATCGATGAATATGTCCCGCTGAAAAAAGGCGGGGCGAATTACATGGCGTGCTGCCCGTTTCATAAGGAAAAAACGCCGTCATTTACCGTGGCGCCGCATAAGCAGTTTTACCATTGTTTCGGTTGCGGCGCGAATGGCAGCGCCATCGGTTTTCTGATGGAATACGCGCATTTGAGCTTTCCCGAAGCGGTGGAAAAATTGGCGGCACGGGTGGGGATGCAAGTACCGCGCAGCGCGAGCCGCGAAACGCCGCAAGAGCGCGAGGCGAAAAAAGAACACCGGCGCACGCTGGAAGAAACGGTTGAGGAATGCGCCCGTTTTTATGCGGCGCAATTGTCCGCTGCGCCGCGTGCGCGCGATTATTTGACGCGGCGCGGTTTGAATGCCGAGATTGTCGAGCGTTTTGCCTTGGGTTATGCGCCGGACGGTTGGCAGCCTTTGCAGGCGGTTTTTGACGATTATCCATCGCCGCAGTTGATTGAAGCGGGCATGATTGCCGATAAAGACGGCAGACAATACGACCGTTTTCGCGACCGCATTATGTTCCCGATTCGCGATGCCAAAGGGCAAACCATTGCTTTTGGCGGGCGGGTGTTGGATAAGGGCGAACCGAAGTATTTGAATTCGCCCGAAACGCCTTTATTCAATAAAGGCAGCCACTTATACGGACTTTACGAAGCGCGCGCCGGCATCAAGCACGCCGCCAAAGCCTTGGTGGTGGAAGGTTATATGGACGTGGTGGCGTTGGCGCAGCATGGCGTGGATTATGCGGTGGCGGCGTTGGGTACGGCGACCACGCCCGAGCACGTGCGTATGCTGTTGCGGCAAACCGATGCGGTGTATTTTTGTTTTGACGGCGATGCGGCGGGGCAACGTGCTGCATGGCGTGCTTTGGAAAATGCCTTGCCGCAATTGCAAGATGATAAAGCATTGTTTTTTCTGTTTTTACCGCCGGAGCATGATCCTGACTCATATATTCGGGCGCATGGGCGTGAGGCGTTTGAGCGCTTGCTGAAAAACGATGCGCTTGCTTTGTCCAAATATTGGCTGGACGAACTGTCGCGGCGCGTGCGGTTGGATACCGAAGAAGGCAAAGCGGAGCTGATCCGCATGGCGGCACCGCATTTGGCGCAGATTCCGGCGGCGGCGTTAAAGTTTCTGCTGACGCAAAATCTGGCGAAAACGGTTGGGGTAGAGGTCAGCGATTTGCATTATTTGCTTGGGCAAAACATCCCGCCCAAGCAAAAATCTTACCGCCGCGCACAATTGCCCGCGCAAACCTTCAGGCAGCCTCGCCCCGACAGCCTTGCGGAAAAACAAATCAAATGGTTATTGATAAATCCGCAATGGGCCGCATATGTGAAGCTGCCTGAATATCTGGTGCTGCCTGAAGACTGCGCGGCATTGGCGGAGTTGGCGGCATTGATTCGGCGGCATGGCGGCCGCCTGAGCACGGCACGATTGTGGGAACATTTACGCGGCACACGCAATGAAGATATGCTGCAACGCATCTGGCGAGACAGTACCCGCATCAGTGAAGAATTTGACGCCGCCGCAGCAGAAGACGAGGAAATGTTCCGGCAAGGCATGGTACGGCTTGCCGGCGAAATTCGTGCGCGGCAGATTACCGAATTAAGCGACAAGGCTCGTATTCAAACATTAACCGCCGCCGAAAGCGAACTGTTACGCAACCTTTTGACGCAACGCTAAAACCGACCAACACACCGTTCAGGCAGCCTGAACCTTTACTTAACGATAAGAGAGACAATATGGCAAACAATACTCCCGACACTCAGGACAACGACGACGAAGTTGAAAGCAACCGCCCGCTGACTGCCGAAGAGCAGCGTTTGCGTTTGCGCCGACTGGTGGTGATGGGTAAAGAGCGCGGTTACATCACCTATGCCGAAATCAACGACCATTTGCCGGAAGACGTGACCGATTCCGAGCAGATTGACGATTTGATCAAAACCATCACCGGCTTGGGTATTCAGGTGACGGAAGAAGCACCCGATGCGGAAAGCCTGCTGATGAGCGATAACGCGGTGGCGGTGTCCGATGAAGATGCCGAAGCCGAGGCCGAAGCGGCATTATCCAGCGTGGATTCCGAGTTCGGGCGCACCACCGATCCGGTGCGGATGTACATGCGCGAAATGGGTCAAGTCGAGCTCTTGACCCGTGAAGACGAAATCATCATTGCCAAAAAAATCGAAAACGCGCTGAAAAACATGATTCAAGCAATCAGTGCCTGCCCCAGCTCGATTGCCGAAATTCTCGAGCTGATGGAGCGCGTCAAAAACAACGAACTGCGCGTGGACGAAGTGATTGAAGGCATCATCGAACCTACCGAAGTGGCGGAAGCGCAGGCGGAAGACGAAGAAGAAAGCGCGGACAAAGTCGAAACCGAAAAAGATGCCGACGAAGCCGATGAAGATGCCGAAGTGGAAGAGGAAGAAGAAAGCGAAGATTCTGCCGCCGCCATTGCCGCGCAAAATCTGGAAGAGCTGAAGCAGCGCGCCCAAACACACTTTGACGGCATCAAAAAAAGCTATACCAACCTGCTCAAACAGCTGAAAAAATACGACAGCTCACACAAAAACTACCTCAAAGTGCGCGACGAAATCGCCGACGAGTTGTTCAAAGTGCGCTTTACCACCAAGCAAATCGAACTGCTGTGCAGCAGCTTGCGTGAGCGCGTGGACAATGTACGCCGTTTGGAGCGCGATATCCGCGATATTTGCGTCGAACAAGTGATGATGGACGGTGATCATTTCAATCAAAGCTTCAACGGTGCACAGACCGACCTTGAGTGGGTTGAACGCGAAATCGCTGCCAATGCCGATTGGACCGAGGCCTTGACCCGCTTCCAGTACGCGATTGTCGAAAAACAAACCGAGCTGATCCGTATCCAAGACGAATCATTGCTAAGCGTGGTGGAACTGAAAGAAGTCAGTCGTGCATTGGCACGCGGCGAACGCGAAACCGCACGCGCCAAACAAGAAATGATCCAAGCAAACTTGCGGCTGGTGATTTCGATTGCCAAAAAATACACCAACCGTGGTTTGCAGTTTTTGGATTTGATTCAGGAAGGCAATATCGGCTTGATGAAAGCGGTGGATAAATTTGAATACCGTCGCGGTTATAAATTTTCGACCTATGCCACGTGGTGGATTCGTCAGGCGATTACCCGTTCGATTGCCGACCAAGCGCGCACCATCCGCATTCCGGTGCACATGATCGAAACCATCAACAAAATGAACCGTATCTCACGCCAGTATTTGCAGGAAAATGGCGTTGATCCCGAGCCGGCGAAACTGGCGGAACTGATGGAAATGCCGGAAGACAAAATCCGCAAAATCATGAAAATCGCCAAAGAGCCGATTTCCATGGAAACCCCGATCGGCGACGACGACGACTCGCATTTGGGCGATTTTATCGAGGATTCGAACAACGTCGCTCCGGCCGATGCCGCGATGTATTCCAGCCTGCGCGACGTGACCAAGGAAATTTTGGAAAGCCTCACCCCGCGCGAAGCCAAAGTATTGCGTATGCGTTTTGGCATCGAGATGAACACCGACCACACGCTGGAAGAAGTCGGCCGTCAGTTTGACGTAACCCGTGAGCGCATTCGCCAGATCGAAGCCAAAGCCCTGCGTAAACTGCGCCATCCGACCCGTAGCGAAGTACTGCGCAGTTTCCTCGAAGCGTCCGACAGCAAAAACTGATGCAATAGTCTCGTTACGACAGGCATTTCCCTGTACTGTATTGCACCATGCAGTGGTACAATACGCGCCCTGTTCGGGTCTGTAGCTCAGTGGTTAGAGCAGGGGACTCATAATCCCTTGGTCGTGGGTTCGAACCCCACCGGACCCACCATTAAAAACAGCTTAATCAATTGATTAGGCTGTTTTTTGTTGTGTGAAACATATTTGATAAAGAGATGGCGTGATATCTTGAATACCATTTTGGTCTTGTGCGTATTCAATGACGATGCCTCTATACTTCAGTACTTTAAGTATAGGATTGAATCAGTCTTATTTATAGGCGATACGCACTATATGATTGTACGGCGTAAGGGACAAAAAAGGTGCTGTTTTCAGGGTGAGCCTCTCTAAGGGAC
>JAUNUS010000031.1 GCA_030538055.1 Neisseria sp. | reverse complement strand
CTGCAGGCTTATTTTTCTCAACCCGTTGTGTAAACAACGCTGCTGTTTTCTACACTTTACCATTGCTCAGATAATTGCTTGACTGCTTGAAAAATTTCAGGGTAGTCATTACTTAACTGTCGTAAGTCAGCCCGTGTTTGATCACATTCTTTACCATAATTAATCGCACAGGACGCTTTAAAGTAATTGTTAGCTTGTTCCGGCTGCCGATTCAAAGTTAGGAACACTCCTTGCTTGAACAATATTTCACGCGACAGGATGTGAGAGCTAACCCGCTTGCCTAACGTGGTTTTCTCTTCGATTTTATCCGTACTGGTCGGCAAAATAGAAAACAGAAACACTTCTTGCGCATAAGACAAGCCATAAGGGTTCGGCAGCTTTTCGTACAATTCAAAATCTTCAGCAGTATTTGTTTGGCTTGCCTGAAGATAAAGGAAAACATTCGCAATTTGCCTATACTGAATATGGTAATACACTGCAGTTAGGGACAATAATACACTGACCAGCCCCAATAATCGTGCTAACGGATAAGCTGCCGAGGTTACGACATCCTCCTGTGATTGTGTCCGGGTATCCAAAAAAGCCAGTACTGCAACAAAAATACACAGATAACGCACATACCATAGCGGATATTCCGTGCATGAATAAAGCAATGTCACCACGGCGATTGACCATGCACCGGCATATTCTAAAGAAAGTTTGAGGCGCGTCGCACGCAGCACGCTTAATCCCGCAGGCATCAAAGCCAACAGACCCAAAACACCCAGCTCCGCTCCTATTTGCGAAAACAAAAAGTGTGAATGGGTGCTGTATGCAAACCAAAGTAAATTTCCTGATTTCTCTATACCTTCATGCGCATACGTACCCCATCCGCTACCCAGTAACGGAGAATCCAGAAAAATCATCAGCGACTGCTGCCATAAGGACCAGCGCGTATTGAACTCTCCATGGATAATCCGATCTGCAATTGTCTGTAGCCCATAGGCTTGCAGCAACCAAACGCCAAAAAAGTAAGCTGTCAAATAGAGAACCAGCACGGCGCATAAGCGAAAAAATTTATCCTTTATCAGACCTTGCTGCATCAGCATAAAACCAGGAATGGCAACAAGCGGTAAGATTGCACCAATACGGCTACTGCCCATACCCAACGCACCACCAAGAAGAAAGAGCAACACTGTAAAGCCGATGAGCAAAAACTTCTTATTAAAGTGTGCTGCAGCATAATGAATATGTGTCACATACAACAAGGCAACCAACGCCATCGCATTGATATAAGATGCCTCATTGCGCTGAGCGACATTACCGTACGGAGTGTTACCCGAGGCTAAGGGGCGAATCAGCGGATAAAAATCTGTTGCCGGATTAAAAAGCTGAAAATACTGGATCGACGCATTGATAACGCCGACCAGTAAAATACCGTACATCAAATGCCGCATAAAAAGCTGCTTATTATCAATTGTATAGATATAAACGGACAGTAATAACATCAGGCCAAGCGTAACCAGCACAAAAAATAAGCTGTCGGCATAATCAAACCGATAAAACACCAGCTGCAACAGCAGTACACCTATCAATGCCAGCCATGTTTTCGCTGATAGATTTAAACTCAAGCGAACCGGTCGCCACCATAATGACAAACCTAATCCCAAACTGAGCACAATTAAGCTGTCCGTATTGGGTAGAAAAGTTCCTGTTGGTGCCAATACAAGCGTATTTAATGCACCTGCAGCATAAGCCAGCCCAACCGCCCACGCCAACAAAATATTGCCATCAAGATTAATTTTTTTCATTGCTTGGTCACTTAAAAGTCTGTATAAAAATACGGTGAGAATCTTACCATGTTTTAGTATTGAAATCTCTGAAAACCCCTCAATATGGAAATGCTCGAGTGTTTCCACATACGATGCGGTATTCAAGAATCATCCAAGAAGTCAACTTGCCTATTCGCTCGAGGAATTTCTCTCGTCGTGTTTTATGCTTCTTATGGGTGTTTTAGCTTCGCAGAAACCTTGTTTGCGGGTTCGACAAAAGCCATCTAAACCATAGCAGGAGTCGGTAACAAGTATGTTGGAATATGGGGTTATTTTATACGATTAGGTGGGTTTCCCGAGGGTGTCTTAGTTATTTCCATATCTAGGTTACCATTTTTCTGAAGAAGGTATGAATGTATTTTCAATTTAAGTATTTCTGCTGTTTTTTTCTTGACTGACACCGGAATATTAGGGTTTCTATCAACAGACATATTAAAATCATAACTAAATTGATCACTATGTATATTACTGATTGCGATCAACTCTTTTTGATATCGCTCATACTGGCCCGTGAAAATCAATGACAACAGATAACGTGACTCAATCAATGGGGAAGGAAAGCGTCGAATAACGTTTTGATATAGTAAGATATCACTTTCAGAGATATTCTTACTTGGAAGAATTAGCGATGCACGAGTAAAAGCGTCTAGCTGATTAAAAATAATGATTTTTTTGTGCCGGTAAGGTTCGCTCAACAGGATATTTGTATTGAGCAAACGTACCTGTAAAAACTGCTTTTCCGCTGCAATATAAGCATACGTCGCAACAACTCCAAATACTGCTACACACAACATCATAATATTGATAAATTTTTTATTCAGTACAAATAAATAATTCCGTTGTGCCGGTATACTCGCCGCATCAATATAACCACACAATACAGCTATCGGAAAAGTAAAATAAGCAAAAGCAAACGGAAATTCAGTCATGCAGTGCACCCAAAATGGTAAGGTAATGATGCAAACTAGGAAAGTATTTGCATTAATCCTAAAAAAATACCGGCTGACGCCCCAGTATAGCAAAGCACTCATAATGATTACTCCAGCCGGAATACCATTCCAGATTAAAATATCTAAAAATAAATTATGGCTATATGTTGCGGCTTCACTACCGGAAAGATAAGCGGTTGCATCATGTACCGCAGTCAGCGTATTTAACCATCCATAACCTGTCCATGGATGCAAAGATAACGCGTATAATATTTTTTGATAAATTAACAAGCGGCTGCCCGTTGAAGATTCTAGTTGACGTACAGTATCACTTAATAAGAGTACTTGTTTCATGTCTCCTAAATATAAAAAACCAACTAATATCAACCCACACCAATAACATATCAGCCATTGAGTAATTTTATCTATTTGTTTGCTCTTGCAAGAAGAAAATAAATAAAATAGTGCTACCGTCAATGTAGATAATAATCCGGTATTTGATTCTGTCAAAATTTGCGCAATTGCCAATACAGTAATACACAGTATGAATAAAAAAAGATGAATTTTTGCATGGTGATACAAAAATAATCCGCTACCGAAACCCATCACCAATAAAGTAGCAAGATGGTTTGGCTGCCCCATATTTGCAATTACTCGTACACCTAAGGGCACTTCTAAAACAAAGACACTCCAACCACCCAAAATATCAATCCCAAACCATTGATAAATTGACAAAAATGCCGAAAATAAGGCAATTAATAATAATGTGATAATAAAAATATCCAAAACCTGTCGATGAAATTCAGATGAATATAAGGAGGCCCCACACATAAATGCAACGGCAATACCAAGCAAAAATGGCAGAATAACAGCCAAATCACCGGAAAATAAAATTCTTCCAAATCCATATTGCATCAACACCACTATTAAACAAAATCCAATAATCCACAAAACCCGAGGCACAGGGACTCTTCTTGACCAATTTGGTGACATGCCCCAATACAAAGAAAATACAAAGCCGTAAGCAAATAATTCACGGTAAAAACTTAACCATGGTTGTGTAAGATTAGGGATAAGATAAGATAAGATAAGAAAAAACATTGCCAGCATAACTATTCCGGATGACTTTTTCTCGCAAGTTTTGCTATTCAAGATCATTTTATTCTCTAGGCGTGATTTTTATGTCCGATTTTATTTCAACTATTAGGAACTTTGACTTTAACGCGGTAAGAATGACTTTTCCAAACATCAAATCTTACTAAATGACAATAAGAAAACGGCTCTGAGAACAGAGCCGTTTATGATTATATCATCCTTCGAATACAGATTAACGGCATTCAGCAGGAACGTATTTTGTATCACTAGTGGTCGTACAAGTCCAAGCAATATTGCCTTCGGCAGCTGTACCCGCTACTAAGTTGGCACCATTTGCCGTCGGGGTTAATGTCAATGCCACATTTCTAGCAGCTGAAGTCATTGTTACACTGATCACGCCGTTAGCATTGTTTACTGCTACAGAGCTAACGTTTTTAGTTGCAGTCCAAGAAGCAACACCTGCGCCCAAGTTGGTAGCGCCCGCAGCAGCATTTTCAGAAATAGTCGCTTTGGCACCACTTGCCGCAACGAGACCTTCAGATACACGAGCGCGAACTGTATAGTCAGTATAAGCAGGCAGTGCGATCGCAGCCAAAATAGCGATAATGGCAACAACGATCATCAACTCGATCAAGGTAAAACCTTTTTGCATGGTTTTCATGTGTGTACTCCTTAAGTTAGTTTACATGAGGGTGGGTTATCGGTTGCGAGGATTCGCTTCCGTTATGCTTGGTATAGAGCAATATCTGTGCCAAGTTTTATTAACGTAGGTAATTATATGATTTTTATTGAAATTAATTTTCAAAAAGTAAAATTTATATGTTCCCAAATATTGATATAAGTACATTTATAGATTGCCGCAACAAGCACTCACAGGCTGCCTGAAGCTTTTTTTAACGCGCTAATCCGCGCACGTGCATCGGGGTGCGAGTCGTAAAAGCGCGAATACCAGCCGTCGCTCACCAGCGTGGCGGCGTTATCGCGGTAGAGTTTGGTCAGTGCGGAAATCAATTGATCGGCTGCGGCATATTGTGCCGCAAATCGGTCGGCTTGATATTCGTTGCGCCGCGAAATAATGCTTGGCAAGGGTGAGAGCACAAACACAAACACCGGCAGCACCAAGAAAAACAGCAATAATGCCATGGCATGCGACGGGAACACCACGCCTAAGCCTTGGTAAAACGCAGGCTGCGGCAACAACTGCCCCAGCACCCACAGCAAACCCAAGCCTAAAGCAAAGTTCAGCACCATTTGCTGCACAATATGCCGATGCCGGAAATGCCCCAATTCATGCGCCAGCACCGCTTCGGTCTCGTCATGGTTTAAGGTGTTAAGCAGGGTATCGAAAAAAACAATGCGTTTATTGCGCCCCAAGCCGGTGAAATAAGCATTGCCGTGGCCGGAGCGTTTTGAGCCGTCCATCACGAACACGCCTTTGCTGTGAAAGCCGGTGCGCTGCAAAAGATTTTCGATTTTCAGCCGCAGATCATCGTCTGCCAAGGGTTGGAAGCGGTTAAACAGCGGCGCAATCCAAGTCGGGAAAATCCACATCATCGCCAGCGAAAACGCCACCCACACGCACCACACATACAGCCACCAGTTATTGCCCATCGCCGCCATCAGGTACAGCACCACATACAGCAGCGGCACGCCGATCAGCAACGCCAACAACAAGCCTTTGACCTGATCGGCGATAAACGTCGCCGCCGTGGTGCGGTTAAACCCAAACGCCGCTTCCAGCTTAAACGTGCGGTACACCGTAAACGGCAGCGACAGCACCATATTCACCAGCAAAAACAATACGATCAGCACCACGCCTTGCGTCAAAGGGCTGCCTGAAAAGTCCTGCGCCGCCGCTGCCAGCACATTTAATCCGCCGCCCAAGGTAAACAATAACAATAAGGCTGCCTGAAACACCATGTCATAGCGCGCCAAGCGTTGCTTCGCCAAGGTGTAATCCGCCGCCTTGCGATGCTCTTCCAATGAAACCGTGGCGGCAAAATCCGTCGGCACACGCGGGCGATGCGCCGCCACCGCCCTGCTCTGCCGCCATGATAAATAAAGCTGCAGCGCCACGCTTAAGCCGAAAAAAACCAGAAAAACCGTCTGAAAAGTTGATGCGTCCACAGTGATGATGTTCCGTAATGGATTAAACAGCGGGGATTTTAACAGAATGAGGTGTTTGCAGCAGTCTTAAGAAGCCACTAAAACGAAGTTCAGAGATTCCTTAACTTGTCATATTGCTCCTAAACATTGTACAATGTTTTGTCTTTTATGGATGATTAAGGAGAAAAAGGATGAGAGCCATTACTTACAGCGAAGCCCGACAAAACCTTGCCTCTACCATGACGCAGACGGTGCAAGAGCGCGCGCCGGTGCTGATTACCCGCCAGAACAATACCTCATGCGTACTGATGTCTTTGGAAGAATATCAATCGCTGGAAGAGACTGCTTACCTGCTGCGTTCACCTGAAAATGCCCGTCGCCTGATGCAGTCGATTGACGAATTACGGACAGGTAAAGGCATTGAACGGGCTCTTGCCGAATGAAAATCGTCTTCTCAGAAAATGCGTGGGAGGATTATCTGTACTGGCAAAACCATGATCGCAACCATGTCAAGAAAATCAATGAGTCGATTAAAGATATTTGCCGCACACCGTTCACAGGCATCGGCAAACCCGAACCACTTAAATATCATCTTGCCGGCTTCTGGTCGCGGCGCATCAGTGAAGAGCATCGTCTGGTTTATGCTGTAGATAATAATGAGCTGCTGATTGCCGCGTGTCGCTATCATTACGGGCAATAGTCGCTAGAAAAAATAGCCCCCATAAAAAGGCTGCCTGAAAGATTTTTATCTCTTTCAGGCAGCCTGTTTTATTTTATATCAAAGCTTTAGAAACCTCTGAAACGAAGTTCCTTAGCATTTGGCTTCGGCGTTTTTACGCGCGTAGTACCACCAGTTCAGAGCCGTGCACAGCACATAAAACAGAATAAAACCGATCAACGCCGCCGTCACGCTGCCGGTCATACTGATCGATGTACCGTAGCTTTTCGGGATAAAGAATCCACCGTAGGCCGCAAAGGCTGCGGTAAAGCCGATCACCGCCGCGCCTTCTTTGGTGGCATCCAGCCGTGCCTGCTCTTCGCCCACCAGTCCTTGCTGGGCGAATTTTTGGTGCATATTGAGGAAAATCACCGGAATTTGCATAAAGGTTGAGCCGTTACCGATGCCGGTTAAGGCAAACAGTGCCAAGAAGCAGGCAAAGAAACCCCAGAAATTACCGCCGACGCCTTCATTCGGCAAGAAAAACATCACGCCGAAAACCGCAATAATCATACCGATAAAGGCGAATTGGGTGACTTTCGCCCCGCCGATTTTATCCGCCAACCAGCCGCCGAAAGGCCGCGCCAAAGCACCGAGCAAAGGGCCGATAAAGGCGTATTTCACGGGATCAATCGCGGGAAATTGGCTTTTGGTCAGCAAGGGAAAACCTGCGGCAAAGCCGATGAACGAGCCGAACGTGCCCAGATACAGAATGCACATGATCCAATTGTGTTTGCGCTTGAAAATAATCGCTTGGTCTTTGAAGCTGGCTTTGGCACTGGCCAAATCGTTCATGCCGAACCACGCCGCCAAAGTGGACAGAACAATAAACGGCACCCAGACGAAGCCTGCGTTTTGCAGCCAGATTTGTTTGCTTTCCGCCCCTTTCACCCATGTTTGCGCTTCGCCGCCGAACGCGCCGAACACGCCTGCGGTGATGATTAACGGCACCACAAACTGCACCGCCGACACGCCGAGATTACCCAAACCTGCGTTCAAACCCAGTGCCGTGCCTTTTTCCGCTTTGGGAAAGAAAAAGCTGATGTTCGCCATGCTGGAGGAGAAGTTACCGCCGCCAAAGCCGCACAACAAAGCCAAAATCATCATGACGGTGTAGCTGGTGTCGGGGTTTTGCACCGCATAACCCAGACCGATCGCAGGCAGCAGCAAACTGGCGGTGGACAACGCCGTCCATTTGCGCCCGCCGAAAATCGGCACCATAAACGAGTAGAAAATCCGCAAAGTCGCACCGGAGAGCGCCGGAACGGCCGCCAGCCAGAAAAGTTGGTTTTCGGTGTATTTGAAACCGATGTTGGGCAGATTCACCACCGCCACGCTCCACACCTGCCAGATGGCAAAGGCGAGCAATAATGCCGGAATGGAAATCCACAGATTGCGCGTGGCGATTTTCTTACCGGTTTTCTGCCAGAAGTCTTTATCTTCCGGTTGCCACTGTTCGATCAAATAAGCCATATTCTTCTCCGTGCAGCACCATCAAAGGCTGCCTGAAAGGGTTTATGAAACAATATCGTGAAATAAAACAAGAAGTCTACGGCGTTGGCTGCGCCTTGCCGTACTGCTTGTACTGTCTTCGGCTTGCCGCCTTGTATCTCGCTTATTTTATTTCACGATAAAACGATCACGCAGCCCAAAAAACTTTTCAGGCTGCCTGAAATCATGCCGCAGGACGTTTTGCCTTAAAGGAAAAGTGCATCCAAATCAGCGACACGCACACCGTACCATATAACAACATAAACGAAGTGGAACGGATGCCGGTCGCGTCTTCCAGCACGCCGAACATAATCGGCAACAAAAATCCGCCCAAGCCGCCTGCCAAACCGACAATACCCGATACCGCGCCGATATTGTCCGAATAATCGTCCGCCACAAATTTGAACACCGAAGCCTTACCCACCGCCATCGCCACGCCCACGGTGAACATCAAGATGGTGAACACCACCACATTGAGCCCGATGTTGATGCCCAGCGGGCCGTTTTTAGTGTGCAAAATCATCTCGGTTTGCGGGTAGGACAAGATAAAAAAGCACACCCAGCAAATCCACATCACCGCCCATGTGACTTTATACGCGCCGAATTTATCCGACAAATAACCACCGAACGCGCGCAATACGCCGCCGGGCAAAGAAAAACACGCTGCCAGAAATGCTGCGGTTTGCAGGGTTAAACCGTATTCGCCGACGTAATATTTGGTCATCCACAACGCCAACGCCACATAGCCGCCGAACACCACCGAATAATACTGGCTGTAACGCAACACGCCCGGGTCTTTGAGCAGAGCCAATTGTTCTTTTAAGGTCACATTGGACGACACCACGTGCTGCGGATTATGGTAACTCATGAACCAAAACAAAATCGCCGTGCCCAGCATGATCGCGGCATACACCGTCGGCACAAAATGCCATGTGCCGTAAGCAATCAACGCCGGAGCCAAAAATTTATTCACCGCCGAGCCGGCATTACCCGCACCGAACACGCCCATCGCCAGACCTTGCTGGTCTTTGGGAAACCAGCGCGCCACATAAGGCGTGCCCACCGAAAACGAACCGCCGGCCAAACCCATCACCAAACCGATGGCCAAAAAATGCCAAAATGAGCTGGCATACGACATCAGGAAAATGGCCGGCACGCACAACAGCATCAATATAAACAACACGATACGACCGCCGTATCGATCCGTCCAAATACCCAGCGGCACGCGGATCAACGAACCGGACAATACCGGCGTTGCCGCCAAAATACCAAACTGCGTCTCGGACAAGCCCAACTCCTCTTTCACCGGAATACCCACCACCGCCAGCATCATCCAAATCATGAAACACACGGTAAAAGATAAAGTACTGACGAACAATACCGAATAACGTTTATAAGCTTCTGATGCCATACTGCTTTTTACCTTCCTTAAATCATTGTTATCAGCGGACTCCCAAGAACGTATGTCTTGTTTTTGCTGTGTTTCCGCACCTATTGATCTTGCAAGCGATTGTATTAAGTTACACCGCTTTGACGCACTTGCCATCTGGCTTGATGGCTTGTGGCGGCACATCATCAGCACAGGTTTGACTAATCACAAATCAGCATAAAAATAGTTCTTTCGACTGAGCATCAAGACAAGCGCCTGATAAAAAAATCCTAAAACAAACACCAACTGCCTTGACAAAATCAATTTATGCACATTTACCCGCTCATCGCAACGGGCTGGCTCCTTTAGCCGGATGATTTGCATAAGATTATTTTAAGATGATGATTTTTATCAATTTTTCATGGAGCTTATTTTTTAATCGTCCTTAGGCAAGGCTTGATTTATTGGCATTTTTTCGATACACCCACCACTTATCCACGAAGTTATCCACATGATTTGTGGACAATATGACAACTTGGTGAAAACCCTTCCGGCATAAAGATTTAAGCTCGAAAACAAGTCCTCATCGGCAAAAAAAGGCTGCCTGAAAACTTTTCAGGCAGCCTTTTTTTATTTCAAGTGATCAGCGGCGGCGTACCAGCTGCCATGCCCGCGTCAAATAAGTCACGCTGGCAAAACCGCTCCAAATATGTACCAGACGGGTGAACGGGAAAATCACAAACAGCCCCATGCCCATCAGCATATGGATTTTGAAGATAATGCTGACATCAGCAATCTGCGCGGCGGCATTACCGCGGAAAGTCACGATGTGTTGCGCCCAGCTCATGAATTTCACCATTTCATGCCCGTCCAGATGACCCAAGCTGACAAAAATGGTCAGTAAACCCATGCCCAGCGTAGCAATCAACCACAACAGCACCAGCTTGTCACGCCACGTGGTATTGGCAGCCAGGCGGTCGCATTTGAGGCGGCGCATCAGCAGCAGAATCAAGCCGATCATCGCCAGCACCCCAAACACACCGCCCAACACGATCGCGAAAATCTGTTTGGCACTGTGCGAAATGCCGAGCATGTCCCAAATCCAAATCGGGGTGAGCAGACCGACCAAATGCCCGAAGAAAATCATGATGATGCCGACGTGGAAAAGGTTATTTCCCAATCGCAGTTGTCCTGCATAGAGCACTTGCGAGGATTCGCTTTTCCACGAGTACTGTTCGCGTTCAAAGCGTACCAGACTGCCGAAAAAGAAAATCGCCAGTGCAATATATGGGAAAATACCGAATAAAAATTGATGCAGGGTATTCATGCTTGTGCTCCTTTACCGGCTGCCTGAAAGTTATTTTTGGGGTAAAACTTGACCGTTTCGATGCTCGGTTTCAGCAAGGGTTCGATGCCCGCCATATCCGGCCCGAAAGTTTCCATCGCTTCGTCCATGTCGCGCACCGGCGGCTCAATCAAGGGCTGCGGTGCGACCGGACTTAACGCCACCGCTGCCGCCAGCAAAGCCGCATACGGCGACTCGCTCGCGGCGAGCTTGGCGCGCACGTGTTCGATCACGTGCACCGCATCGCCCAAGAGTTTTTGAGCGTGCGACGTGTCGATTTGCGCCAGAAATTCGAGCAGTACCGGCAGGTAATCGGGCAGTTCGTCATCGCCCAACTCAAAGCCGTGTGCGCGGTATTCCTCCAGCAAATCCACCATCGCCGAGCCGCGATCGCGGTCTTCGCCGTGCACGTGTTCAAAAATGTACAGCGCGTGGTGGCGGTTACGGTCAAACGTGGCGACATAGTTTTCTTGCAAGGTAATCAAATCATGACGACCCAGATAATCCAGAAAACCTTGCAAATCCTCTTGCTGCACCATCAGCGTCGGCGTGTCGTGCAAGGCTGCCTGAAACTCGGGCAACGCTGCCAACAGCTCGGCTTCCGGATAGCACATCAAGGCGGAAAGCCATTGATATTCACGGTTCATCAGCGTGCTCCTTTTTCACGGTTCTCGGCAATGTCTTCGCGGCGGTCGTGAAAAATAATCGGCGTGCCTTTGCGTTTGCCAAACAGACTTTCGTCCGATGCGCCGCCCGAGCAGCCGTTGCCAAAGGTGAAGCCGCACGAGGCTTTGTCTTCAAAGCTGTTTTCGACCAGCTCTTTATGCGAAGTCGGAATCACGAAACGGTCTTCGTAATTGGCAATCGCCATCACTTGGTACATTTCTTCGACTTGCGCCGGCGTTAAGCCTGTGCCGTCCAAGGTTTGTTCCAAGCTTTCGCCGTGAACCACTTGCCCGCGTTTGAAGCGGCGCATCGCAATCATGCGTTCCAGCGCGGCTTTGATCGGTTCGATTTTGCCGGCGGTGAGCAGATTGGCCAGATAGCGCAAGGGAATACGCATTTCGTCCACGCTCGGAATAATGCCGTTTTCACCGACCAAGCCGTTTTCGATCGCGGATTGAATCGGCGACAGCGGCGGGATGTACCACACCATCGGCAGCGTGCGGTATTCGGGGTGCAGCGGGAACGCCACTTTCCATTCCATCGCCATTTTGTACACCGGCGACTTTTTGGCAGCGTCCAGCCAGCTTTGGCTGATGCCTTGTTTCAAAGCTTCGCGTTGCACTTCGGGGTCGTGCGGATTCAGGAACAAGCCCAGTTGCTCTTCGTAGAGATCTTGTGGATTTTCCACCGAAGCGGCTTGTTCGATTTTGTCGGCGTCATACAGCAGCACGCCCAGATAGCGAATGCGGCCGACACAGGTTTCCGAACAAACGGTAGGCTCTCCGCTTTCGATGCGCGGATAGCAGAACACGCATTTTTCCGCTTTGCCGCTCGTCCAATTGTAGTAAATCTTTTTGTAGGGGCAGCCTGAAATACACATGCGCCAGCCGCGACATTTATCTTGGTCAATCAACACAATGCCGTCGTCTTCGCGTTTGTAGATGCTGCCTGAAGGGCAAGAGGCGACACAGGTCGGGTTCAGGCAGTGTTCGCACAGGCGCGGCAGATACATCATGAAGGTCTGCTCAAAAGCCGCGTGCATTTCTTTTTGAATGCCCTCGAACAAGACGTCTTTGCCGCGTTTTTCGAATTCGCCGCCCAAGTCGTCTTCCCAGTTCGGACCCCATTCGATTTTGTCCATTTTTTTGCCGGTGAGCACCGATACCGGACGGGCGGTGGGCGGTGTTTTCATCAACGGCGCGTTTTGCAAATGCTCGTAATCAAAGGTGAACGGTTCGTAGTATTCGTCGATTTGCGGCAGGTTAGGATTGGCAAAAATATTCGACAGGATTTTCAGCTTACCGCCTTGCTTCGGCACCAGTTTGCCGTCGGGACGGCGCGTCCAGCCGCCTTGCCATTTGTCTTGATTTTCCCAGTTTTTCGGATAGCCGATGCCGGGTTTGGTTTCGACGTTGTTGAACCATGCGTATTCAACGCCGTCACGGCTTGTCCACACGTTTTTGCAGGTCACCGAACAAGTGTGACAGCCGATGCACTTGTCCAGATTCAGTACCATGCCGATTTGTGCTCTGATTTTCATGGTGTATTCCTCAGTTTTGAACTTGTTTTTTTCTTTCAGGCAGCCTCACTTAAGTGAAGTTTCAGGCTACCTGCAACGGTACGGGTGAATGCTTAAGCGGGTTCGTCCATCCAGTCCACTTTATCCATCTTGCGGACAATCACCCACTCGTCACGGTTCGAACCGACCGTACCGTAGTAGTTGAAACCGTAAGCCATTTGGGCGTAACCGCCGATCATATGGGTCGGTTTCAACACGGTGCGGGTGACCGAGTTGTGAATGCCGCCGCGTTTGCCCGATACTTCCGCGCCCGGAACATTGACGATTTTTTCCTGAGCGTGGTACATCAAAATCATGGTTTCGGGAACGCGCTGGCTCACCACCGCACGCGCCGTCAGCGTACCGTTGGCATTGAACACTTCGACCCAGTCGTTATCGACAATGCCTGCTGCTTTGGCATCTTTCTCGCTGAGCCACACGTTCGGGCCGCCACGGAACAAGGTCAGCATGCGCAGGTTGTCCGAGTAGGTACTGTGAATGCCCCATTTTTGGTGCGGCGTAATGAAGTTCAGCGTGATTTCGCGGTTACCGTTTTGGTGTTTACCCAGAAGTTTCGCCGTGGTTTTCAAATCGACCGCAGGTTTGTACACGCACAGGTGTTCGCCGAAAGAGCGCATCCACAAGTGGTCTTGGTAAAACTGCTGACGGCCGGTAATCGTGCGCCACGGAATCAGCTCGTGTACGTTGGTGTAGCCTGCGTTGTAGCACACGTCTTCGCTTTCCACGCCCGACCAGATCGGTGAAGAAACGATTTTGCGCGGCTGCGCCTGAATGTCGCGGAAGCGGATTTGGGTATGCTCGGCGGCAGTGGCCAAGTGACGGTGTTCGCGTCCGGTGGCTTTTTCCAAAGCTTCCCATGCTTTGACCGCAACATGACCGTTGGTCTCGGGGGCTAAGGTCAGAATCATCTCGGCCGCATCAATCGCGGTGTCGATTTTCGGCTGGCCTTTTGCAGGGCCTTCGCTCTTAACGCCGTTTAACTGACGCAGGAAATCGACTTCATGTCCGGTCTGCCAAGCTAATCCCTTGCCGTTATTATTGACTTTTTCCAACAAGGGCCCGATGGAGGTGAATTTCTCGTAAATCGCACCGTAATCGCGCTCCACCACGCTCATCGCCGGCATGGTTTTGCCCGGAATCGGTTCGCATTCGCCGTGTTTCCAGTCTTTGGGATCAAACGCCTGACCCATTTCCTGCGGGCTGTCGTGCATCAGCGGGGTCAAGACCAAGTCTTGGCGCACGCCGAGGTAGTCTTTGCCGATTTCGGAAAATTTGTGCGCGATGCCTTTGTAAATTTCCCAGTCTGTTTTGCTTTGCCACAAGGGTTGCACCGCTTCGGACAAGGGGTGGATAAAGGGATGCATGTCGGACGTGTTCAAGTCGTCTTTTTCGTACCAAGTCGCCGTCGGCAACACCACGTCGCCATACAGGCAGGTGGTGGACATGCGGAAGTCCAGTACGGTGAGCAAGTCCAGCTTGCCTTCTACCGCAGGACGAACCGTGATTTCGCTGGGTTTGATGCAATCGGTTTCGTCGCATAACACCGCGTTTTGCGTGCCCAGCAGGTATTTCAGGAAATACTCGTGCCCTTTGCCCGACGAACCGAGCAGGTTGGAACGCCACACGAACAGGTTACGCGGGAAGTTTTGCGGATTATCGGGGTCGTTACACGCCAGATCCAGCTTGCCGCTTTTGATGTTGTCCACGGCGTATTGCGTGGGATCAACCCCGGCGGCACGTGCCGCGTCCACGATATCCAGCGGGTTGGCGGACAGTTGTGGCGCGGAAGGCAGCCAGCCCATGCGCTCGGCTTTGGCGTTGTAGTCGATCAAAGACAGTTCTGCCATTTCGCCGTTGGCAGTCGGGGCAAGGATTTCGTTTACGCCCAGTTTTTCATGACGCCATTGACCGGTGTGGGCATAGAAGAAGGATGTGCCGTTCATTTGACGCGGCGGACGATGCCAGTCCAGACCAAACGCCAGCGGTGCCCAACCGCTTTGCGGACGCAGTTTTTCCTGACCGACATAGTGACACCAACCGCCGCCCGATTTACCGATACAGCCGCACATCATCAGCATATTGATGATGCCGCGATAGGTCATGTCCATGTGGTACCAGTGGTTCAAACCCGCGCCGACAATCACCATGCTGCGACCTTCGGTGTCGTGGGCGTTTTGGGCAAATTCACGCGCAACGCGAATCACCATTTCCGGTTTCACGCCGGTGTGTTTTTGCTGCCATGCCGGCGTGTAGGGTTTGTCTTCAAAATAATCTTGGGCACAGGCTTCGTCTTGCAAGCCGTGCTCCACGCCGTAGTTGGCCAGCATCAGATCAAACACGGTTGCCACCAACACGCTTTCGCCGTCGGCTAAAGTGATGCGTTTGGTCGGCACTTTGCGGTAAATCAACTCATCGTGCTCACCGCCAAAATAGGTGAAACCGACCGCAGCCACTTCGTCGGCACGTTCTTTCAGGCTTAAGGCTGCCTGAACGTCACTGCCTTGGGCGCGTGTTTCCAGATTCCATTTTTTGCTGCCGTCCCAGCGGAAACCGACCGAACCATTCGGCACTGCCAGCTGTCCGCTGGCTTCGTCAATGATCAGCGTTTTCCATTCCGCGTTTTGCTCTTCGCCCAGATTGCCGTTCAACTGCGATGCACGCAGGAAATACTCCGGCACATAGCCTTTTTCGTTCGGCTGCAAGCGCACCAGCATCGGCATATCGGTCAGGCGGCGCACATAATCGGTAAAATACGGCGACGGGTTTTCCACGTGGAATTCTTTCAAAATCACGTGTCCCATCGCCATTGCCAAAGCCGCGTCCGTGCCTTGTTTCGGTGCCAACCAAATATCGCCGAACTTCGCCATTTCGCCGAAATCGGACGAAACCGCCACGGTTTTCGTGCCTTTGTAGCGTACTTCGGTGTAAAAGTGAGCATCGGGCGTGCGCGTCATCGGTACGTTCGAGCCCCACACCATCAGGTAATTGCTGTTGTACCAGTCGGCAGATTCCGCCACGTCGGTCTGCTCGCCCCATACTTGCGGGCTGGCCGGCGGCAAGTCGCAGTACCAGTCGTAAAACGACAAACACACGCCGCCCATCAAGGACAGATAACGTGCGCCGGCGGCGTAACTGACCATCGACATCGCCGGAATCGGCGAAAAGCCGATCACGCGGTCCGGGCCGTAATTTTTGGTGGTGTACGCATTGGCCGCGGCGATGAGTTCGTTCGCCTCGTCCCAGTTTGCCCGCACAAAACCGCCCAAACCGCGCTGCGATTTATACGCTTTGGCGCGTTCGGGATTTTCCACAATATGCGCCCACGCCTCGGTAGGCGATAGGGTTTTGCGGGCTTCGCGCCACATTTTTGCCAATACGCCGCGCAACATCGGGTATTTCACCCGTTGCGCCGAATACACATACCAGCTGTAGGACGCACCACGCGGACAACCGCGCGGTTCATGGTTGGGCAGATCGGGGCGGGTACGCGGATAGTCGGTTTGCTGGGTTTCCCAAGTGATCAAACCGTTTTTGACGTACACTTTCCAGCTGCATGAACCGGTACAGTTCACGCCGTGGGTAGAACGCACGATTTTATCGTGCTGCCAACGGCTGCGGTACGCGTTCTCCCACTTACGATCTTCCTCGGTCAATACTCCGTGACCGTCGGCGAATGCTTCTTGTTTTTTGGTGAAAAATTTCAATCTGTCCAGAAAATGGCTCATGGTGTTCCTCGCTTTTTTGGTGGTGGCGCGGGTGTTTCAGGAAGGTTCTCGAATGAAGCCCCAAGACTTCTTGCTCACCCTGATTCAAAACCTTTTTTGACCAGCCAACAGCTTACCCTTTTCACCATCGTTAAAACATGCACCAAAAGCGCATCAAAACCGCCGCAAAGTAGGGGTTCAAGCTGTTCAAAAGAATGAGTCTAAATAGTTCTTTATAACTACATGCTTGTTTTATCCCGTTCAGGCTGCCTGAAAACCAACCATATCATTGACATTTTGGTTCCATTATTGATACCATAATTTTCATTATTTTCGACAACTTCAACCGATATGTCTCAAGCAGATAAAATTTTGAAACGAATGAACAACGAACCCAAAAACATTCGTTATGAAGAACTGTATAAGGTCTGCGAAGCTTATTTTGGAGAAGCCAGACAGGCCGGAATCAGCCATGCAATCTTCAAAACACCGTGGCGCGGCGACCCGAGAGTCAACATTCAAAATGAAAAAGGGAAAGCAAAAGCTTATCAAGTCAGGCAGGTTTTACTGGCGATTGAGAAACTGAACAATCTGGAGCATAGCAATGAACATTAAACATTATACTTATCGCGTTACATGGTCGGACGAAGATGAACAACACGTCGGCTTGTGCGCAGAGTTCCCTTCGTTGTCATGGTTGGCAGACGATATACCGTCTGCTTTAACCGGCATCATGGATCTGGTCGCAGAAGTGGTCGCCGATATGGAAAAACATGGTGAGTCCATTCCCCTGCCCTTTTCAGAAAAACACTACAGCGGAGAATTCCGCGTGCGCATTCCGCCGATGGTTCATCGCTCTCTTGCGATTGAAGCGGCAGAAAAAGGCATCAGCATGAATCGGCTCGCCAGTGCCAAATTGACTGCGGGTTAAGGAGCTTCTACGGCAATCACCACACACCGTAAAGGCTTTACGCTACAATCTGCACATTATTGCCCTTCTCTGCCCTGATTCATGAATCATCGCCCGTTAATCGACACCCTTTATCACGCGCAATCGCCCGAAGCCGTGGACATCGTGCTGCATCCGGCAGGTATTGTGCCGCGCGCACGGGCGTTTTTTGTGGACGGTTTGATTCGTTTTTTATTGCTGTTTGCCTTGATTTTGCTGGTATTCAGTTTGGATGACTACTTCCCCACCGGAGTGCTGGTCGGGCTGCTGTATTTGGTTTTATTCACGGTGGTTTGGCTGTACCCCGTGCTGTTCGAAGTGTGGTGGCAGGGTCAAACGCCGGGTAAGAAGCTGTTCAAACTGCGCGTGGTGCAGGATAACGGCACGCCGATCACCTTTACCGCGTCCTTGATCCGCAATCTGATGCGTACCATCGATATGCTGCCTTTTGCTTACGGCGGCGGTATGGTATGTATGTTGCTGCACCCGCAGTTCAAACGGGCGGGCGATATGCTTGCAGGCAGCCTCGTGATTCATATCATCGACCGCCGCGAAAAAGTGCGCAAAAAAACCTTGGCCAATGTCACGGCGGCGGCACCGCCTTTTGCCTTATCGCGTGATGAACGTTACGCCGTGGTCACTTTTGCCGAACGTTTGCCGCAGTTATCGCCTGCACGGGCGCAAGAGTTGGCAGACGAGCTTTTGGCAAGCTCCAACGTACCGCCGCCGCAACGGGTTGCGGTGCTTAAAGCATGGGCAAAATACCTGCTGGGTGAGCAACACGATTTCCAACAAAAGGCGCGACATGAAGCAATATGACTTTGAAACACGCCATCGCACTTTTTGGGCAGAGTTCGAGCAAGACGTCACCTTGCTGGAAAAAGGCCGCCGCATCGGCGCGCAGGATTTCGCGCGTCGCTACCGCATGGTGTGCAATCATCTGGCTCAGGCGGGTACACGCGATTACTCGCCCAGCTTGGTCGAAAGCCTGCAACAGCTCGTCGAGCGCGCCCATCGCGTGCTTTACCGTCATCAAGAACATACTTTCAGTCGTTTTGTCGGCTGGCTGAAAACCGGCCTGCCGCGCTCGGTGCGTGCCGAAAAAACCGTGGTTCTATGGTCACATATCTTGTTTTACGCGCCGTATTTAGTCTTTTTTGTGCTGTGCGCCTTACACCCCGATTTATTCGATAAGGTCTTCGGCATTTCCGCCAGTTGGCAATTGGAAGCCAGCTACCGCGAATTGACCGAGCAAACCGCGCTCAACCTCAAACGCGAAACGGAGCTGGATGTTCTGATGTTCGGTTTTTACGTGATGAACAACATCGGCATTGCTTTTCAAACCTTGGGCGGCGGCTTTTTGTTCGGCATCGGCACGATGTGGATCTTAGTGTCCAACGGCATGATGATCGGCGGTGCGTCCGGTTATATGCTGCACTCGGCGTCCGCTCCGGCGTTTTTCGGCTTTGTCGGTGCGCACGGTGCGTTTGAGCTCACCGGTATTGTGCTGGCGGGCGCGGCAGGATTGCGCGTCGGTTTGGCCTTAATCAATCCGCAAGGTTATTCGCGCCTCGATGCTTTGAAAATCCAAGGCAAAAGCGCGGGTCTATTGATGGGCGCGGCATTTGTGTTGTTGCTGATTGCGGCGGTGATTGAAGCCTTTTGGTCGTCGCTGTCGGTGTTGCCGCCTGCCTTCAAAATGGCAGTCGCCTTATGTTTGTGGTTGGCGGTGTATGGTTATTTGCTGCTGGCGGGACGGAATAAGACATGACGCAAACACCCAACCGTTTTCGTTTTCGCCGCCGCACGCCGTGGGAAGCGGCGGATTTGGGCGTGCGCCTGATTGCGGAGCGATTTGGGTTTTATGTGGCGTTGTGGTTGGCGGCGATGCTGCCGCTGTACCTCGTGGTGACACTGCTTTTTTGGAACAATCCGCTGTATGCTTTTTATGCTTTGTGGTGGCTGAAACCTTTGTTTGAAGCGGGTCTGGTCATGGTATTGTCACGGCAGGTATTGGGTGAAACGCCTGATTTTTCAGGCAGCCTGAAACAAACGTGGCAATTGATGATCCGTCCGCGCATCATCGGTGATCTGACTTGGCGCAGGTTATCGTTGCGCCGCAGCGTGATTTTGCCGATTACTGTGTTGGAACGTGTCAAAGGCGCGCACCACGCCCGCCGCCGCCTTGAAATCGGGCGCAACAATTCCATGCAATCGGGTTGGCTGACGCTGTTTGGCGTGCATTTTGAAATGATTTTGTTCTATGGCTTATTGATGATCATCGGTTGGGTGCTGCTGCGCGATCTGACTTCCGAGCTGACGCCGCCCGGTGAATTCAACCTGAAACTGCGCTCTTTAGGGAATTACATCGAGTGGCTGAAGCGTGACGAGCGCAACTGGTTATGGCATTTGTGTAATGCTTTGTATCTGCTGGTATTGTCGTTCTGGCAGCCGTTTTTTGTCGCCATGGGTTTTACCCTGTATGTGCAAGCACGTACCGAGTCCGAAGCATGGGACATTCGTCTGGCTTTTCGTCGGCTGGCGGAGCGTTTGGGTAAAAATATCAGCATGATTTTAGGCGCAATATGGCTTTCAGGCAGCCTTTTATTCTCTGCACCAAGCCACGCCGCCACGCCGCCCGATGCCGCACAAGTGGAACGTATCCGCGAACAAACCGTCGGCAGCCCGCCGTTTGTACACCCCGTGACCCAAAAGCGTTATTGCTTTCGCCGTTGCGAAGCACCCGCGCCGAGTGCGCCGTTCAATCCTTCAAAAGGCATCTCGGTGCCGCAGTGGCAGCAGTTTCTGTACTGGTTTTTCGGTTTAAGTGCGGCGGCGGTTGCCTTGTATATTTTATGGCGGTGGCAGCGTCAGGCAACATGGTCGCACGGGCAAGAGACGCTGCCTGAACGCATGTTCGGCTTGGATGTACGTGAAGACAGCCTGCCGCCGTCGGTTGCCGCCACCGCGATGAGCTTATTTGGCAGTGATCCGCGTGCCGCGCTCGCGCTGCTGTATCGCGCCTTGCTGGTGCAATTATTGCGACGTGAGCATTTGCTGTTCCGCGACAGCAGCACCGAAGGCGAAATCCTGCGTTTGGTCACGCGCGAACGCCCCGATTTGACCGAGTTAAGCGGCGGCATTACCCGCGCATGGGTACGCATGGCTTATGCGCACCGCACACCCGACACCGCCACCATGCAGGCTTTATGCGATGCTTATGCCGCCCGATTTGAAACGCCCGCCACGGTCAAGGAGCAAGCCTTATGAAGCGCAGCCTGTGGATAGTACTGGGCATCATCGTGCTGATCGCGGCAGCGGTGATTGCGCCGCAAATCGTGACCGAATCACGCCGCCAATGGCAAGACGATGCTTCCCGACAAGCATGGCGTTACAGCCGTTATTACGGTTTGTCGGTGTTTTTGGAGAAGCTTTATCCCAAGGCGAAAGTCCGCATCCTGCATGACTTTTCCGAATTCACCGCGCAAGAACCCACACACAACGCAGTGATGTTTATTGCCGAAACCGACAGCAGTAGCGAAGCCACGCAGCAAGCCTTGCTCGACTGGGTGGCGCAAGGCAATCATACGGTGATTTCGCCGTATCTTTATGAGGGAAGATCGATTTTTGCCGAACTCAATCTGCCCTTGCTCCCGGTACGCCCCAGCAAAGAAGACGAGGCCGTCGCCGAACAAGAAAAAATCTTGCCCCACCAAGTACGTGACCGTCGTTTGGAGGCAAAAGTAAGGCCGCAGGTTCAGGCAGCCTGCACACGGCATACCGCCGAGATGATGCGTCTTTACCCCGATCTGATCGATATTCGCGACACCCAACCGCCAAGCCCCAAAGATTTATTGCACCATCGCTGCGCGCTCGTCACCTCTGTGTTGAGGCTGCCTGAACAAGCCGGCCGTGATTATTTCCTGTTTGATGATACCGGCTATGCCAATTGGGTATTCGACACCTCCGCCCCTGCATCGCCCATCATCATGCAGGCGGATAATGCTTACGGCACAAGTCTGGTGCAAGTCCGCCACGGTGCAGGCAGCATTACCTTAAGCAATGGCAGTGACCTGTTTGCCCACCCCGAAGCACCGACCAACCTTTCCGCTGCGCACCTTAACCGTTTCGACAATGCTTATCTTGCCGCCTATCTGGCACAAGACAAGCCGCAGATTTTTATCCTGAATTCGCTGCAAAACCGTGATGCGCCTTCGCTGTTGCCCTTTTGGGCGCAATTGATTAAAAAAGAGCCGCTGCTTGCCGCCATCATCTTGCTGCTTTTGGCGAGCATTATCTGGCATCAGGCGCTGCGGCTCGGTGGCAAACGCCGCTATGATGAACGGCAGGAACGTCCGCTTTTGGCGCACTTTGTCGCCCAAGGACAATTGATCGGACGCATGCGCGAACAACACGCGCTGCTGGCGGGCTTGCAGCAAGAATTATGGCAAGACTGGCAGCGCAAACTCAGCGGCTACCGGTTTGGCAGTGCCGCCCAAAAAATCGACCTGATTCACCGCCTCACCGGCATCGCCAAAAGCGATGTCGCATTGTGGTTGCAACCTCTACCCGAAACCGTGCGCCGCCGCGACCTGCTGCGCTATTTGCGCGCACATCAACGCATAAGGAATCTTTCATGAATACCCACGATGATGCCGTTCAGGCAGCCTTTACCCAAGCTGCGGGCGCGGTGAATTTTTTGCGCCGCCACCTCACTTCGCTGGTCATCGGGCAGCAGCAAGTCATCGACCAAGTGCTGGCGGCATTGCTGGCGGGCGGTCACGTCTTGCTCGAAGGCGTGCCGGGCACGGGCAAAACCTTGCTCGTGCGCGCACTGGCCCAAGGGTTTTCGGGCGAGTTCAATCGTATTCAATTCACCCCCGATCTGATGCCGTCGGACGTTACCGGCAGCTATTGGTACAACGCCAAGGAACAATCATTCGAGTTGCGGCGCGGGCCGGTGTTCACCCATCTGCTGCTGGCGGACGAAATCAACCGCGCGCCCGCCAAGACACAGGCGGCTTTGCTGCAAGTGATGCAGGAATACAACGTTACCTTGGACGGCCACACCCACGCCGTACCGCGCCCGTTCATGGTGCTGGCGACGCAAAACCCGATCGAACAAGAAGGCACTTATCCGCTGCCTGAAGCGCAATTAGACCGTTTTATGTTCAAAACCGTGATCGACTATCCCGAACTGAACGACGAAATCCGACTGGTCAGCGCGGTCACCGCCACCGAAAACAACGACTTATTGAGTGCCAATGCACCGAACCAAGCCTTATCGCCGCAACACATTGCCCGTTTACAGCAAATGTGCGCACGCATCACCACCGATGCCAAGGTGATTGATTATGCGGTGCGGTTGGTGGCCGCCACCCGTCACCATCACGGTTTGTCCGTCGGCGCGGGGCCGCGTGCCGGCATTGCACTGGTGAACGGCGCGCGCGCGATGGCGTTCATCGGCGGCAAAACTTTCGTCACCCCCGACGACATCAAAACCGTGTGGCTGCCGGTGATGCGCCATCGGGTACGGCTCGCGGTCGAAATGGAAATGGAAGGCCAAAGCACCGATGCGGTATTGAACGAAATCCTGACCCTGACGGAAGCACCGCGCCAATGAAACCGCGCAGCCCCCTGTTCATCGCCCTTGCTCTGTTGTTAAGCGGTACGCTTGCAGGCAGCCTGTTGCGGCTGTATCTGCCGGAATCGGCGTCGGTGTTGAATCGGATGATGGCGGCGGGATTAGTGCTGTTCGCGCTCGTGTGCATGCTCGATTATCTGCTGTCGCGGCGCAGCTTGCCCTTGAAAATACAACGCATCGTGCCGGAAAACATCAGCTTGGGGCGCGATATACCGATTCGGCTGCAAGTTTCCTGTCCGGATCCAAAGCTGCGCGCGCCGATGCCGGTGATGATTGCCGACTGCCTGCCGCCCGACTGGAGTTGCGATACGCCCGAATTGACCTTATTACTGCCGCCCAAGCGCGGTGTGGAAATCGGTTACATCGCCCAAGCCCACCGTCGCGGCGATACCGCGTTTAACGGCATCGATTACGCCGTGCCGAGCCGTTTGGGATTATGGTGGATGATTCGCAGGCTGCCTGAAAGCCAAACCGTCAAAGTATTGCCCGATTTTTCACGCATTCTCGGCGCGGACTTGGTCGGTTTTCAGCATTGGTTGAATTTAATGGGGGCAAAGAAAAACCGCCGCCGTGGTGCGGGGCAGGAATTTTTCCAATTGCGCGATTTTGCCGACGGCGACGATGTGCGCCATATCGACTGGAAAGCCACCGCCCGTACGCGCAAACCGATTGTGCGCACCTTTCAGGACGAACGCGACCGCCGGATTATTTTTCTGCTGGATTGTTCGCGCAACATGGCGACCGTGGACGGCACGCTCAGCCACTTTGACCACGCCTTAAACGCCATGCTGCTTTTAAGCTACACCGCGCTCAAACACGACGATGCGGTCGGGCTGATGACGTTTAACGCCGCCGCGGAACGCTTCTTACCGCCGCATCGCGGCATGGCGCAAATCGGCCGTTTGGTGGATACCGTTTACGACATCGAACCGACCTTCGCCGCCGCCGACCTCGAACACGCCGCCGAGCGTCTGCTGCAACAACAAACCCGCCGTTCGCTGGTGATCATCCTCTCGCATTTGTCGCATGATGCCGATGACGAAATGATCGCCATTCTCAACCGTTTGCACCGCCGCCATTTGGTGCTTTTTGCCAATTTACGGCAGACGGTTGCCGCCGATATTCAGGCGCAAACCTTAACCACGCCCGACGAGGCCTTAACTTATCTGGGCGCGCAATTTTACCGCCGCGCCGAAAGCCGCGCCCTTACCCGTCTGGCGGTCGGTAAAATCCCCCATCTGCACGTGCTGCCGGCCGAACTGTCCGCCGCCCTTATCAACCGCTATATGCAAATGAAACGCGCCGGCGCATGGTGAGGCACCTGCGCCGGAAAACAAACAGGCAGCATCATCAAGATGCTGCCTGCTTTTATTGAAGAACCAAAAGAAACCTTTATTGCATCAGCCCCAACCCTTGAAGCCGTTCAAAAAGCCTCTGCAAAGCGATGCAGGCTGCCTAAAACGAAGTTTCTGCGAAGCTAAAGCATACGGTCATCATTCAGGCAGCTATCTAGGTAGTGTTTACGTGAGTTTCGTTTTCATTGCTCTCAACATTACTCAAATCCAAAAC